>NZ_JAHESD010000007.1 GCF_018598585.1 Chryseosolibacter indicum | reverse complement strand
AGATAATGATAACAATATCCCCTATTTGCGCTTTACGTGCTGCCGGCCCATTGAGGATAACAGAACCGGAACCGCGCTCCCCTTTAATTACGTAGGTTTCAAGCCTTTCGCCATTGTTAACATTAACCACCTGAACCTTCTCGCCTTCTATTAGGTTTGCAGCGTCCATTAGGTCCTGGTCAATTGCAATACTACCGACATAATGGAGTTCAGCCTGAGTGATTTTTGCGCGGTGAATCTTTGATTTTAATACTTCGATTCTCATTTATCGTATTTCAATGCAAGTCTACAAAAAAAATGTTCAGGAGATAAAATGTGGCTGCTGCGTCCTGATGTTATGTTCTGTATTAAATGAACATGTTATCAATTAGCCTTACCTCACCTACGTAGCCTGCAATGCATAATATTGGTTTATCAACATTAGAAACACTTTGTAAGAGATTTAAGTTTTTGCTGTCTGCTAATTCAAAATATTCAAGTTTTACACCCGGTTCGCCTTCTACAATAGCTTGTACTTTTTCTTTTGCCGCTACAAAGTCTCCACCTTGTACAAGCAGTTCTTTTGCCGCTAAAAGCGCTTTAAAGAACACTGTTGCCTTAATTCTCTCTTTCTCATTTAAGCGTTGGTTTCTGGAAGACATAGCAAGGCCATCCGGCTCTCTCAATGTTGGCACTGCGTGGAGTTTAACATTTACGTTTAGATCCATTACCAGCTGGTTGATAATTGCAAATTGCTGCCAGTCTTTTTGGCCGAAGTAGGCGTTATCGGGTTCGACAATATTAAACAGCTTAGAGACAATAAGCCCGACACCGCTGAAATGCCCCGGACGAAATTTACCTTCCATCACTTTTTCTAGCTGTCCGAAATTGAAGGACAAAACAACTTCTTGGGGGTAAACCTCCTGGGTATCAGGGGCGAAAAGAACATCGCACTGAACTTCTTGAAGCATTTTGGTGTCTTTATCAAGAGTCCGGGGATATTTTAAAAGGTCGCTTGAGTTATTGAATTGCGTAGGATTTACAAAGATGGTGCTGACAGTTATGTCATTTTCAGCTTTTGAAGCTTCAATTAAACTTATGTGGCCCTTATGCAAGGCTCCCATCGTCGGTACAAGACCTATCGATTTATTCTTTAGTCTCAAATCCTTTAAAAAAGCTTTTAAAGGCGCTATTTCCTTGAAAATCTTCATTTTAGCCGGTTTGGCAAAGGGGCGCAAAGATATAGGGAAAACTGAAATTAAGTTGAATAAGGGGGTATTTTTTTGTACTTTTGTGGCTCTTAATTCCGTTCTACATTTAAATCTAATGATATGTCAAAAATCCGTATTCTTTATGTAGCCAGTGAGATCGACCCTTTTCTGCAAACTTCAGAGGTGGCTAACTTCGTACGCAAGTTACCTCAGGCGATGCAGGAAAAAGGGATGGAGATCCGCATACTGGTTCCGCGCTTTGGGATTATTAACGAGCGTAAAAACAGGCTACATGAAGTGGTGAGGCTTTCTGGAATAAATATTTCAGTGGGTGATGAGGAGAAGCCTTTGATTATTAAAGTAGCGTCTATACCAAATGCAAAGCTCCAGGTATACTTTATCGATAACGAAGATTATTTCCACCGTAAATCAGTTTTCCACGATAAGGAGAACAATTTTTATGAAGACAATGATGAGCGTGCAATTTTCTTCTGTAAAGGTGTTATTGAGACAGTAAGAAAATTAGGATGGGCTCCTGATATCGTTCATTGTAACGACTGGATTACAAGCTTCATTCCGTTGTATTTAAAAACAACGTATAAGAACGATCCATTATTCAAGAACACAAAGACAGTCTTTACCATTTATGACAACGCCTTCAATCACAAGTTTAAATCTGATATACTTGAGAAGGTGAAAATGATGGATATTGAAGATAACATGCTTGGCAATTTAAAGACTGCCGACTTTGAAGGTTTTATCAAGTTAGGTGTTGAGTTTTCTGATGCTGTTATTGTAGCTGGCGATCACAAAAAACTTGAAGCGCTCTTCAAAAAAATTAAGGAGAAGAAAATCGAAACTATCGATCAAGACGAAAATTACACTGAATCGTACTACAACCTCTATAATGAACTTGTGGGCTAAGAGATTAAGGCAACTGATGCTGTTCGCAGTTGCCTTATTTTTTTTCTCTTGTAATGAAGAAGACAGCATTCTCGGTTTCAGAAATCCTAACAAAAAGTTTAACGTTTTTCAGATAGACATTCCGCTTACCTCAAGCGTTGTGCTTATCGATTCTGTTATTACTGATAATATATCAACTAATACCAGTTTAACTCATGACGTTCTTGTAGGAAGTTATAACGATCCGACACTGGGTTTAATTAAAGCCGAATCTTTTTTACCCTTGAGTCCAGGGAGTTCTACCCAACTCGCAGCATCTGCTGTTTACGATTCGGTTACCGTTCAGTTGCAACTTAACCTCTATGCTTATGGCAATAGCGGCCCCCAGCAGGAGAAAATAACCCTGCATGAAATAACGGGTGATTCGTTATCTTTTTATAAGCGTTATTACTACAACTCAAGTGTTGCTTATAATGCCTCACCATTAAGTGAAATTTCTTTTAATGTTCATTATGATAGCCTGAGAAAAGAGGCCACTAAAACCACCGGGAGAGATACAGTTCTTGCTAAAGGGCGGATGGATGACAATTTCGGTCAACGACTTTTTGACATAGCAAAGAATAACACCGATTCTAAATACTCTGATTTAAGGAAATTCCGATATGAATTTAAAGGGCTAGCACTGCTACCCGGTTCAAACAATGGTGTCTTAGGTTATAGTGTAAACAGCGCTTTCAGCAGGGTGGCGTTGCACTATCATACAAGCACAGATACATTAACTGCTTTCTTTTATTTCTTTCCTACAGCGGGCGGTACAACTTCTTATAATCCTGCATTTACGCACGTTGTTACGGAAAGAGCAGGGGAATTGTCAGGCTCGCCTTTATACCAGACATTGGAAACCCAAAGCGGAGCCAGGTATATTCAAAGTGGGTCTCCTGTAATTACAAAGGTTGACCTAAGCAACTTCTACAAATTTGCTGATACAGTAAGTAACATTATTGTTAATGAATCTCAACTAATTATATCAGGGGTCGAATCGCCTCTGGGAATGAGCCCTCACTCTGCTCTGCTACTTCGTTCGATCAATGAAAACAATGTATTCTCGAATATAAAGGTACAGGCCGATCGCGATGCATTACTAAGATACTATCTGACTCAAGATGGATACTTTGATGTATTTGCCGACTATAGGACATCTTCTCAAAGCGTAGCAACGATTAACTACTCCAGTGAGAGTAATCAATTCAATGGCTTTTTAACACTGTTTACGCAAAGTCTCTTTACGAATAAGAATTTTAATAATCAGGTTAACGATACACGATTAAAGTACGTCGCCCTTTACCCTTATTCGCCGTCAATGTCTCGTGGTATAACGAGAACCATCTTTAATAAAGACAATATAAAACTTAGAATTAAATACACTCGTCCGACTCAAATAACTCCTTAATTTTTTATGTGTGGTATAGTAGCTTATGTGGGTAAACGTCAAGCCCAGGAAGTAGTTATTAAAGGCCTTAAGCGCCTTGAATATCGGGGATATGATAGTGCTGGTATTGCCTTATTAAATGAAGGCTTAAGTGTTTATAAGAAGAAAGGAAAAGTTACTGACCTTGAACAACATCTTAAGGGAAAAGCCTTAAATAGCCACATCGGGATGGGCCATACAAGATGGGCCACGCATGGCGAACCCAACGATGTGAATGCACATCCTCACTACTCGGCTAGCGGTAAATTTGCAATAATTCATAATGGTATTATTGAAAACTACAGCTCGCTAAAACAGGAGCTTCTTAACAAAGGCCATAAATTTCTTAGTGATACGGATACAGAAGTATTCATACATTTTATAGAAGACATAAAAGAGCATGAGCAATGCCCACTAGATGAGGCTGTAAGACTTGCATTAACCCGTGTAGTTGGTGCTTATGCAATAGTCATCATGTCTTTAGAAGATCCTGATTTATTAGTTGCCGCAAGAAAGGGTAGCCCGTTGGTAATAGGTGTAGGAAAAGATGAATTCTTTCTTGCCTCCGATGCTACTCCTATTGTCGAATATACAAACGAAGTTGTATACTTAAACGACCAGGAGATAGCAGTTATTAATGATGGTAAATTAAGTATTAAAAATACAGCTAACTTACCACTTACGCCTTATATACAAACAGTAGACCTAGAACTTGAGGCAATAGAGAAAGGTGGTTTCGAACATTTCATGCTGAAGGAAATATTTGAGCAGCCACGTTCAATCAGCGATTGTATGCGAGGACGCCTGGATGCCCAAAAGGGGAGATTGGTTTTAGGCGGCTTAAGGGAGTATCTTGCTAAACTGACAAATGCAGATCGCATTCTAATTGTTGCCTGTGGTACATCATGGCATGCGGGTTTAGTGGCGGAATACTTTTTTGAAGAGTTCTGTCGTATACCAGTTGAAGTTGAATATGCGTCTGAATTCCGGTATAGAAACCCTGTTATCAGAGAAGGCGATGTTGTTATTGCAATTTCGCAATCAGGTGAAACGGCTGATACGCTTGCTGCTATTGAACTGGCAAAATCTAAAGGAGCAATAATTTTTGGTGTATGTAATGTAGTGGGGTCATCAATTGCACGTGCTACACATGCTGGCGCCTACACGCACGCCGGACCGGAGATTGGAGTAGCCAGTACAAAAGCCTTTACTGCTCAGCTTACTGTTCTTAACATGATCGCATTAATTGTTGCCCAGAAAAAAGGAACAATTACAGAGCAAAAGCTTCATGAACTTTTGGTGGAAATGGAAACCATTCCTGCCAAAGTTGAGAGAGCTTTGAAACTAAACGATCAAATTGAGAGCATTGCAGCGGAATTTAAAGATGCGCGTAATTTTATCTACTTAGGAAGGGGTTACAACTTCCCCGTAGCATTGGAAGGGGCATTGAAATTGAAGGAAATATCATACATCCATGCGGAGGGTTACCCCGCTGCAGAGATGAAGCATGGGCCTATTGCTCTTATTGATGAGGAGATGCCGGTGGTATTCATTGCAACTAATGATAGCTCTTACGAGAAAGTTGTTTCGAATATTCAGGAGGTTCGCGCAAGAAAGGGACGGGTAATTGCTATTGTTACAGAAGGTGACAAATTAATTCCAAAAATGGCAGAGTTCGTTATTGAAGTCCCATCTGTACATGAGGCCTTGATGCCGATGGTTTCAGTAGTTCCCCTACAGCTCTTATCTTATCACATTGCCGTAATGCGTGGATGTAACGTAGATCAGCCAAGAAACCTGGCGAAGTCAGTGACAGTTGAATAAGGGTAGGATATCTATACAATACTAAAACAGAAAGGGAGGCGATAAACCTCCTTTTTGTTTATCATACTTTCACCGTTTGCTTTTCGAGGAAGTTAATCTTCGCTATATACTCTTTCTCTTTCCGAATCATTTCTTCTTGTGTCGCTGAAAGTTCTTCCATGTTCTGGCGCATCTCTTCTTCCTGCGATTTCATTTCTTCTGTCTGCTGTTGTAATTGTTCAAGAAGAATTTTTGTTTTAACCGTTTGCTGAATTGAACTCAGTGATGCAGCAATGCTTTCCGCAAGCTTTTCTGCAAATTCTATTTGGTATGGCTTGAATTCATCAAACGATGCCAGCTCTAACGCACCAAAAACTTGTTCACTAACTTTTAGTGGTACTATAAGAAGCGCCTTTGGAGAAGCTCCTCCTAGTCCTGAAGTAATGTGTACATAATCTACAGGAATCTCCTTGAGATATAAAGTTTGTTTTTCTACAATGACCTGACCAATTAAGCCCTGGTCCGGATTCAGTTCTTTCTCAATAAACTTCTTTTTATCATAAGCGTAACAAGAGGTTAACATAAGAACGCTGCCTTCCTCTTTCTCTGTGATAAGAAAGAGAGCTCCTTGATTAGCATTTAAATAGGTTACGACGAACTTAACAATTTTATTATACAGCTCTTCTGTTAAATTAAAACTGCGAAGGATGGAAGCTATTTCGGCAAGTCCTTCCGCTGACCAGTTTCTCTCATTGTCTTTTTGTTTTGCAACCAATAATTGAGATTGCATATTCAAGAGTGAGTTGCCCAATGCATCTTTTTCATTAGTGTGTTCCAGGCTTGCTGTTAGATTGCCTTTTGAAATTTCATCTGCAAATGAAGATTTGAATTGAAGGCTTTTTGCAAGTTTTGAAAGAGATCTCTTCATATCACTAAACTCATCACTTCTTCTGCTATCTTCATTTACATTTATTATCTCTCCTTCGCTCAGTTGAAATTGTAATGTTTTAAGTTCATTGATACGAGAGATGATATTCTTTTTAAAAAATTTATAGATATATATTACAACGGATATTAACACTAATAAACAAATGCCTACGGCAAACATGTTCTTCTTAGAAAAGAATACTGCCCATGAGATTTTTTCTTTAGGAATAAAGGTAGCGGTTATCCAGTTCTTTCCTGAAAAGGTATAAGCACCTTTTGATTTTGAAAGACCATAGATGTAATTCGATACAGGAATAACTGTTTCATTTTGTAAAGCCTTCTCAGAATTTAAAGAAAGCATTTTGCCTAAAAGCTCGTGATTCCCCGTACTGATAATCTCACCGGTACTTTTTGTCATAACAACAAACGCGTTTTTATGATCTTTAGAAAGATTTTGTTCTGCTTCTTCTCTTATTCCTTCCGTAACTTCTTTCCACGAAGCGTAGTTAAACCAAACACCAACAACATTGCCATTATTGTTCTTTATTGGAGCAGCGAAAGCCATTCCATATCCTTTTGTTCCGTAGATACTACCTATTTGAGGATTTGAAGTAAAATCGGAGTACCATGCTCCGCCTTTAGGTCCTTCTGTTGATGTACATACTTTAAACCATTCTTCGTTAGCCATGTTTAAGTTTAAAAAATGCTCTGAGCCTATTGCATGACCATTTTTATCTTTTGTGTTTACTGCTAGCACTTTTCCGGAGCTATTGCAAATCATCATTAAGTCATACAGCACATAATAGGCGGTCATCGTATTCAAGAATTCCTGTGTGCCTGCCACAACACTGTCATTTTCAGCTGTAGATATGGCTAGATGGTTAAAGGCAAATGCTTGTACATCACCAAACCTTTCGTAGAAGTTTCTATCTACTTTTTCCATTACAGATTGGGCTGTAAGCTCTGCTGTTACGGCCATTGAGTTATTTCCTGCCTCAACCTGATTGATTACCAGGTAGTAAAAGAGTGATGCGAGTACAAGGACAAGAATAATCAGAGAAAGAACACTGACCGAGAAGAAAGCGCTTCTGTTGTACTTAAAATTAAACATATGGGGTAAAGGTTAACGCAACTTAAAATATAAACGCAAATTGTCATATCCTAGCAGATGCTTAATCTTACATGAACCATTTAAATTAGGATAATACCCAATTTGGGATGCAATTGATGAGGTATGCTTAATCGAAGACACTTGTCGGCTCACTTAATTGGCTGATTATTTTAATTTTGGCTACCAATACAAAACATAAAGTTATGACTAGAGAAATCATTTATTCCCCACAGGCTCCCGAGCCGATTGGCCCTTATAGTCAAGCGGTTCAGGCAGGAAACTTACTTTTCATCAGTGGCCAAATAGCCCTTGATAAACCTTCAGGACAATTAGTAACCAGTGATATTGTTTCAGAGACAAAATTGGTGATGTATAATCTTGAACAGATTCTTAAGGCCGCTGGATTAGATTTTAGTAATGTTGTTAAGAGTACAATTTTCCTGAAAGATATGAACGCCTTCCCTAAGGTAAACGAGGTTTATGGTTCGTATTTCAAAACGGCCCCTCCGGCGAGGGAGACGGTAGAAGTTAGCCGCTTACCTAAAGATGTTAACGTTGAAATTTCTTGTATCGCTGTAAAATGATTGGGACAAACTTGCCATTAACCCCAAACAAATCGTAAATCTGGCTTACATTTGCGTCCCTGTTTTAAGTTTTTTACCCTATGAGAGAAGTTCGTGTTCGTTTTGCTCCAAGCCCAACCGGTGCATTGCACATTGGAGGAGTTCGTACTGCATTGTATAATTATTTGCTGGCAAGACAGACAAAAGGTACGATGATATTGCGTATTGAGGACACTGACCAAAATAGGTTTGTACCAGGAGCTGAAGAATACATCATTAATTCTTTAAAATGGGTTGGAATTACAATTGATGAAGGCGTAGGAGTTGGTGGCCCGCACGCCCCTTATCGTCAATCAGAAAGAAAGGCAATTTACAAAGAACATGCTCAACAATTGATTGACAAGGGCATGGCATACTATGCATTTGATACTGAGCAAGAGCTTGAAGAAATGCGAGAGAGGCTTAAGGCTGCCGGGGTGGCTACACCACAATACAATAGCATTACGCGTATGCAAATGCGTAACTCGCTTACGTTATCAGAAGAAGAAACAAGGAATCTTATAGAAACAGGGGTGCCATATGTTATTCGTTTGAAGGTGCCGCGTAAGGAAGAAATACGGTTGAATGATATGATCAGAGGATGGGTAATGGTTCATTCATCCCAAATCGATGACAAGGTGCTTATGAAGTCTGACGGCATGCCGACTTACCATTTGGCAAATGTAGTCGACGACTATTTAATGAAAATATCACATGTAATTAGAGGTGAAGAATGGTTACCGTCTGCACCGCTTCATGTGCTATTGTATAAAAGTTTTGGGTGGGAAAATGAGATGCCACAATTTGCGCATTTGCCATTACTTCTTAAGCCGGATGGAAATGGAAAATTGAGCAAACGTGATGCTGATCAACTGGGCTTTCCAATTTTCCCATTAACCTGGAAAGACCCCCAAACAGGTGAAGTAGCAAAAGGGTATAAAGAATCTGGTTATCTACCGGAGGCGCTTATCAATTTTCTTGCTTTCTTAGGGTGGAATCCCGGTACTACGCAAGAAATCTTCTCGATGGAGGAGTTAATAGCTGCTTTTTCAGTTGAACGCATTGGTAAGGCAGGAACGCGTTTTGATATCTTAAAGGCACAATGGTTTAATCAGCATTATCTAAGATCAAAAACTGATGATGAGCTTGCTGGATATTTATTGGAGTCATTAAAAAATGAAGGCGTAGCATGTGATAGAGGGAAAGCCGAAAAGATTGCTGCTCTAATGAAGGAAAGAGTAACTTTTCCTCAGGATTTATGGGAGCAAGGAAAGTTTCTATTTCACGCACCGACAGATTTTGATCAGGCGGTGGTTAGTAAAAAATGGAATGAAGACGTTGTAAAGGTATTGTCTGGGTTTAGAAGTGAGATTTCGAGTCTTCAGAACCTTGATGCTACAACAGCTAAATCATTGTTGGATAAAGTGACATCAGCTTTAGGTATTGGTACAGGTAAAGTGTTACAGGCGGTAAGAGTAGCAATTACAGGTGCCGGTGGCGGTCCGGACCTAATGATGGTCATGGAAATTATAGGAAGAGACGAGGTTATTCAAAGAATTGATTATGCACTGAAAACCTTGAAAGTAAAAGTTGCGTAAAATAGGGATATGAAGAGCGAAGAAGAGTCAAAAAAGGGTAAACCCAAGGTTCATAAAGAACTGAGCGGTTTTGATGTATCTATTGACACATTTGGTGAGATCAAGACAAATATGGATATAGAAAAAATCAATGAGTTTTTAAATAAAAACGTTGATGATAAGAAGCTTGCTGAGCGTGAGGATTACGATGAGATGAAAAAAGGCAAAAAGAAAAAATAATTTTCTCTTAAGAACTTGTAAAGCCTGGAATCAGAAATGGTTTCAGGCTTTATTTTAATATTGCTTTTAAACCAATCCTTAATTATGGCATTATCACATGAAATAGACTATCAAATCAAAGGCGAAAGCATTCAAATTGTTGAAGTAGAACTTGACCCCATGGAAACCGTAATTGCTGAAGCAGGTGCAATGCTTTACATGGAAGATGGAATAGGGTTCGAATCTAAGATGGGAGATGGATCAAATCCTAATCAGGGACTTTTTGATAAGTTATTATCTGCGGGTACGAGGATGCTTACAGGTGAGTCACTTTTCATGACTCACTTTACCAATAGAGGTAACAGAAAGGCTAAAGTTGGCTTCTCTGCTCCCTATCCTGGAACTGTAATTCCCATTGATTTATCAACCTTTCCTAATCGAGAATTAATAGTTCAAAAAGACGGCTTTCTATGCGCGGCGTTGGGCACCAAAGTGTCAATTACTTTTAACAAAAGGATTGGATCGGGATTAGTAGGAGGCGAAGGCTTTATACTGCAAAAACTGCAGGGAGATGGTAAAGCATTTGTCCATGCGGGAGGAACAGTAATTGAAAGGACCTTAAACAATGAAACGTTACGTGTAGATACCGGTTGTGTAGTAGCATTTGAATCTCATATCGATTTTGATGTACAGGCGGCTGGGGGATTGCGTTCTATGATTTTCGGAGGCGAAGGTATATTTCTTGCTACCTTAAGAGGCACTGGCCGTGTTTGGCTTCAATCAATGCCAATACGAAAGCTTGTTCAGGCTTTGGCTCCTTATGGAAGAAATAGCGGTAAAGAAGGTAGTTCTTTACTCGGAAGTTTCTTTGAACAATAAGATAATCAATATAGATATAATGCATGCGAATTAACGCATGCATTTTTTTTGCTGGTCCTAACTCGCTTCTTTGACTTACAGGATATTTCAGCGATAACAAATGATTGCTATTTTTGATAATGGCCAAAGAGGTTTTAAGAATAGGAATTATTCGGGAAGGTAAAGTTCCACCTGACAAGCGAGTTGCTTTTACACCATTACAAGTTGAAGAAATTCAACAGAGATATCCAGAGGTTAAGATAATCTGTCAGAAAAGTGAGATCCGATGCTTTAAAGATGAGGAGTATAAAGCATTGGGAATAACAGTTCAGGAACATGTTGATGAATGTGAAATTCTTATGGGAATTAAAGAAGTTCCTATTGATCAACTAATACCGGGTAAAACCTATCTGTTTTTCTCTCATACAATAAAAAAACAACCGTACAACAGAAATTTGCTTCGTGAGATACTGAAGAAAAAAATAAGACTTATTGACTATGAAACGCTAAAGGACAGTTTAGGAAACCGGCTCGTAGCTTTTGGGCGGTATGCTGGAATCGTTGGGGCGTATAATGGTTTGTGGACCTATGGCAAACGATATGGTATCTTTTCATTACGACGGGCGTATGAGTGCTTTGATGTCAATGATTTGAAATTAGAACTGCGAAAGATCAAATTACCTGCAATTAAAATTATATTAACAGGAGCAGGTCGTGTAGGAAAGGGTGCTATGGAAACGCTGGACACAGCAGGTATTAGAAAAGTAAGCGCTGGAGATTTCCTGAATCGTGAATTTCGTGAACCCGTGTACACACAATTAAGTAGTTCGGATTATCATATTAGAATTGGTGGAGGTCATTTTAATCGGGACGAGTTTCACCAGTATCCTGAACGTTACTCATCGTACTTTAATGCTTATACAAAAGTAGCTGATGTTCTTATGGCGGGTGCATACTGGAATCCAAAAGCACCTGTTCTTTTTACAAAAGGTGAGATGCAGTCTTCTGAATTTAGAATTAAGGTAATCGCAGATATTACATGTGATATGAATGGCTCTGTGCCCAGCACTAAACGAGCTTCGTCAATCATTGAACCTATCTATGATTATAACCCCATAAGTGATTCAATTGAACTCCCGTTAAGTGATGACAGTTTTATAACTATTATGGCAATTGACAACTTGCCTTGTGAGCTTCCAAGAAGCGCATCAGAGGAGTTTGGAAGAGACCTTATTGATAGAATTTTGCCTCTGTTAATAGCGGAGGATAAAGAGAAGATCATCGAACGTGCTACTATAGCAGAACAAGGAGAACTTACTCCACCTTTTATGTATTTAAAAGACTATGTAGCGTAAGAAAAGTATTACATGTTGTGAACGGCCAATTTGAGCGTTTTCTATTGGTCTTTCTTTCATGATAAGTTTAATAATTTTTTTCTTTGCACATTCGGTTACTATAATTGCGGACAGTGGTGAAACGATTTAAGCACTGAGTTAAAATTGTGAACGTTTTAGAGATTAAACATAAACTGCATGTCTTTTGTCAGGAATACCTGGCAAAAAGGATTCAAACTTGTGAGCAGGCGCTTGCATTATTACATCAGGATATTGAGGAAGAAACAAAAAGCTCTGCAGGTGATAAGTATGAAACTGGCCGATCTATGATCCAGCTAGAGATGGAGAAACATAACAACCAATTGGCAGAGTCAATTAAACTGAAGAACCAGTTGGATAGAATTAAACCTGCGTTGCACAATAGTAACGTTATTCAGCCGGGTAGTTTAGTTATTACTGATCAAGGCAATTATTATTTGTCCATTAGTGCAGGTCAGGTTGTAATTGATAATAAAAATTATCTTTGTATCTCACCCTCTTCTCCTATTGGTTTAAGTCTTTCACAAGCAGCAAAGGGACAGGCGGTTCAATTTAACACCAGGAGTTTTAAGATACTTGATGTTCAATAATAAATAAGAAGTGAATGTTATTATATAATGTAACTGTAGGTATTGATCGCGATGTTGAACAGGAGTGGCTCCAATGGATCAAAGGGAAACATATACCAGACGTACTCAATACAGGTTTATTTGTAGAATCTAAAATGTTTAAGATACTTCACGATGAAAATGAAGAAACTGTATCATACAGTATTCAATATTATGCTAATAGTATTGATCAGATACAGCAATACATAGAAGTATATGCCCCTGTTTTAATTGAGGAGCATAGGCAGAGGTTTTTGAACAAACATGTTGTTTTTCAAACTTTGCTCGAGCAGGTTTAAGCAGGCTTCTTCAACAGGCTTTCTATCTGCGATGCTTCAAGGCTACAATTGATCCATTCACCATCTAGTTTTGCCCCATACTTTTTGTAAAAATTTATAGCAGGCTCGTTCCAATCCAGTACTTGCCACATCATTCCTGTACATCCTTCATCTAAGGTTTTCTGCATTGTTCTGTCAAAAAGTAATTTACCAATGCCACGTCCCCTTTCTTTTTCTGTTACGATAATATCTTCCAAATAGAGGCGCTTACCCTTCCATGTAGAATACCGCCAGTAGTACAATGAAAGACCTATGATGTAATTATTTTCTTCTGCCACAAAGAATCCAAAAACGGGATTTGCGCCAAAGCCATCTTCTTCCATTAGTTGAAGTGTATTGGTTACCTCATGTGGTGCTCGCTCGTATTCAGCGAGTTCTTTCACGAGCTCTAAAACCCGTGAAAGATCTTCTTTACGTCCTTCTCTGATCTTCATCTAGCACGCGGTATTACATTTCGTCTTTTGCGAGAGGCGGAATTACCCCCATGTTGTACCATGCGAATGAATATTGGTCAGCTGTTACCTCAAGTGCCTTTTTAAGGTTTGAAGAACCATGACCAGATTTTGTTTCTATTCGAATTAATACCGGGTTCTCTCCTTTATGGTATTCTTGGAGCGTTGCAGCAAATTTAAATGAGTGAGCAGGTACGACCCTGTCGTCATGATCTGCTGTAGTTACTAATGTAGCTGGGTAGGTAACACCAGGTTTTAAAGCGTGAACAGGAGAATACCTCTTCAAATACTCGAACATTTCTTTTGAATCTTCGGAAGTACCGTAATCATAAGCCCATCCTGCGCCTGCTGTAAATTTGTGGTAACGAAGCATATCCATAACACCTACTGCAGGGAAAGCAACCTTTGCAAGATCAGGTCTTTGAGTCATCGTAGCCCCTACCAGTAGCCCTCCGTTAGAACCTCCTGCGATAGCAAGATATTCCTTAGATGTATACTTTTCTTTAAATAGATATTCAGCTGCGGCAATAAAATCGTCGAAGACGTTCTGCTTGTTCATCTTGGTTCCCGCTATGTGCCACTTTTCACCATACTCGCCTCCTCCTCGCAAGTTCGGTTGCGCGTAGATGCCGCCATTCTCAAGCCATGCTATACGTGATGGAGTAAAGGAAGGTGTCAAGCTCACGTTAAATCCACCATACGCATACAGCCAGGTAGGATTTTTTCCATTCAGTTCAACGCCCTTTTTATGCACTATAAACATTGGGATTTTCGTGCCATCCTTGCTCTGGTAAAATACCTGTTTTGTTTCGTAGTCTTCAGGGTTGAAGTCCACCTTGGGCTTTTGATATAAGGTTGATTGACCTGACGCAATATCGTATTTAAAAATAGTAGTAGGATATGTGAAGGAAGTAAATGAATAATAGATTTCCTTTTGAGTTTCTTTACCACCAAAACCTCCAGCGGTACCAATACCAGGTAACTGTATTTCTCGTTCAAATTTACCTTGAAGATCATATTGTTTTACCTGGGTTTTTACATCAACCATGTAGCTTGCAAATAGTTTTTTACCTGCAGTACTTGCGTCAAGAACATTTTCAGTTTCCGGGATAAGGTCCTTCCATTGATCTGGCGATGGGTTGGCGAACTCGGCATATACAACTCTGTTGTTGGGTGCCTTTAAATTCGTTTGAATAATAAGCTTGGATCCATCATTTGTTATAACCTGATGTTCATTGTCAAAATTGGTAACAACAGGTTTCAGCTGTCCCTGAGGATCATTAAGATCCTGAATGTATAATTCATTACCTGTGGTACTTACTGAAGCACTTACGATAAGAAAACGCTCATCTTCTGTGGTACTGGCAAAAATATATCTCCTTGGAGTTTTCTCACCTCCAAATATAAGTTTGTCTTGTTTTTGGGGGGTACCAAGTTTGTGATAATAGAGTTTGTGATGCTGTGTTTTTGCAGATAGTTCGCTTCCTACAGGTTTATCATAACTGCTATAGTAAAATCCATCGTTGCCTTTCCATGCAATACCGCTAAACTTGATATCAACTAATGTATCTTCAAGTACTTTTTTATCTGATGCCTGAATGATAATGGCTTTCCTCCAATCTGATCCTCCTTCTGAAATCAGATAAGCTGCCTTAGAACCATCTTTAGTAAAGAAAAGTCCTGCAAGGCCAGTTGTTCCATCTTTCGAAAATGTATTAGGATCAAGGAATACCTCTGGTGTTCCATCTATTCCTTTTTTGCGATAGATCACATTATGGTTTTGCAAACCATCGTTTTTGGAAAAGTAATAATAGTTGCCTTCCTGGGAGGGCGCGCCAAGGCGCTCATAATTGTAAAGATCTTCCAGTCGTTTTTTTACTTTATCTCTGTATTTTATATTATCGAGATAGCCAAAAGTCACTTCGTTCTGACCTTTAACCCATTTCGCAGTTAACTGCGATGTGTCATCTTCAAGCCATCTGTAGGGATCGGGTACTTCTGTACCAAAGTAATTATCTACAGTATCTACCTTTGTTGTTTCAGGGTATTTTGAAACACCGCTCGATGTTTCAGAAGGTTTGTTACACGACATGATTAAAAACGATATAAGGGCAAAGCTTATCAGAACTTTCATTTTGGTTAACAATTATTTCAAAATATAAGTGCTGTAAAGCAAGCGAACAATAGTACTGTGATGAAAGGACATGAATGCCATCTGATGGCGATAAACCGTATTAAATTAAAAATCAAAAGCCAGAGTTATTCATAATAACTTCTGGCTTTCAACTTTTAATTAATCATGTCAAAACCTGTATAAGGAACTAATACTTTTGGTATTCTAATGCCCTCTTTAGTTTGATTGTTTTCAAGAATAGAAGCAACGATTCGGGGAAGAGCCAGGGCGCTGCCATTTAAAGTGTGTAGTAGTTGCGTCTTACCCTCTTTGTTTTTATATCTTAATTTAAGTCTGTTAGCTTGAAAGGTTTCGAAGTTACTTACTGAGCTTACTTCAAGCCAGCGTTGCTGAGCGGCAGAAAACACTTCCATGTCATAAGTTATAGCTGAATTAAAGCCCATATCGCCCCCGCATAACAATAGTTTTCTATAAGGTAATTCGAGTTTTTTTAGCAAGCCTTGAACATGAGCGCACATCTCATCCAGTGCTTGATAAGAGTTTTCTGGTTTAGTGATTTGAACAATCTCTACTTTATCAAATTGGTGCAATCTATTTAGTCCGCGAACGTGTGCTCCCCAGCTTCCTGCTTCTCGCCTGAAGCACGGCGTATACCCGGCATTCTTAACAGGCAGCTGATCCTCAGTAAGCATTACATCACGGTACAAATTTGTAATCGGGACTTCAGCAGTTGGAATTAAGTAGAGATTATCCAGACCAATATGGTACATCTGACCTTCTTTATCGGGAAGTTGCCCTGTTCCATAGCCAGAAGCTTCATTAACTACAATCGGCGGCTGAATTTCTCTATATCCTAATCCCTCAGCTTCATTTAAAAAGAAGTTAATCAGTGCTCGCTGCAGCTTAGCGCCTTTACCTTTGTAAACAGGAAAACCAGCACCTGAGATTTTGTTACCAAGATCAAAATCGATAATGTCATACTTCTTTATAAGCTCCCAATGTGGTAATGCTCCTTCTTCCAGCGCTGGTTTAACACCCCATTCATGTACGTTAATATTTTCCTCAGGACCGCCACCTTCAGGTACAATATCTGTTGGTGTATTGGGAATTGTATATAATAGCTTTTGAAGTTCTTCTTCAGTTTTTGATAGCTCCGGCCCCAACTCAGCAATTGTTCTTTTAATGTCAGCAGTTCTTGCTTTCAGCTGTTCGGCCTGGTCTTTCTGACCTGACTTCATCAAAGCACCAATTTCTTTTGCTAATGAATTAGATTCAGCTAAGAGACTATCCTGCTGTTGCTGGGTTTGTCTGCGTTTTTGATCCAGCGACAGTATGGTATCCAAAGATTGCTCTAAATTTTTAAGTCTTCTCTTTTGAAGAGCTTTAATAATTTTTTCTTTTTCATCCCGGATAACAGAAACCTGTAGCATGTTTTTATTGTTTAATTAACGGGTTCAAAATTAATTTTTTTGTAATCCCGTGACGGTTGATGCTTGAATAAAATATTTTTAACGGTTTGATAATGTTAAATTTTAACCTATACTTGCATCATCATACGGCTTTATCTCAAGCCCTCTGAAAATAAATCCGGTAATTTTGCTTTCGAACTCTTTAACTTCAAGACTTCCTGTGTTGATGATAGACAGTTCCAGACTTTTTTCTGATTTAAACCAACTCACAAACACATACTCACAAACAATCATTCCAACAAATAAACATGTATACGATTGATGATCTGAACGTCAGACTTCTTTCTGAGCTGAAAGAACTCGCTGAGGGGATGGGCATTAAAAATGCCAAAAAACTTACCAAACAAGATCTTATCTACAAAATCCTTGATCAACAGGCAGTATCCGGTGATACTGACGCAGCTCCCGCCTCTGCTCCTAAGAAAGCTGCTGCACAAGAAGCAGAACCAGAACGCAAGATGCGTCCTAGAAGGCGCGAGAATGTTGCTCCCGCATCTGCACCAAAAGCAGAAGTGGAAGAAACTACTGATGACCTGCTCGGTTCTATAAATCTTGACTTTGATACTCCAAAATTTGAAGATAAGGATAGCTTTGACGAAAGACCAGTAGAAACTGAATCTTACGAACAACCTGTTCGCAATGAGCGCCAGGAGCATCCGCGTGAGGAAAGGCAACAACAGCAGCAGCAACGTCCTAACATCCGCGATTTTGATGGCGCAATCAGCAATGAAGGTGCACTTGAAATTATGCAGGATGGTTATGGTTTCCTTCGCTCTTCCGACTATAATTATCTAGCCAGTCCTGATGATATTTACGTATCACCTTCACAAATAAAGTTATTTGGTCTTAAAACTGGTGATACTGTTAAAGGTCTTATACGCCCGCCAAAAGAAGGCGAGAAATATTTTGCTCTGCTTAAAGTAGAGTCTGTAAACGGAAAGACAACAGAAGAAATCCGTGACCGTGTTGCTTTTGAATACCTAACACCACTTTTCCCGGAAGAAAAGCTGAGGTTAAGTACAACACCAGATAACATGTCTACACGTATCCTTGACCTTTTTGCTCCTATTGGTAAAGGTCAGCGCGGTATGATTGTAGCGCAACCAAAAACAGGTAAAACAGTATTGTTAAAGCAAATTGCCAATGCAATAGCTGAAAACCACCCAGAAGTTTACCTCATCGTGCTCTTGATAGACGAACGTCCGGAAGAGGTTACTGATATGGCACGTAGTGTTAAAGCTGAAGTTGTTGCTTCAACTTTTGATGAACAAGCTGAGCGCCATGTAAAAGTTTCTTCTATTGTTTTAGAAAAAGCAAAACGAATGGTGGAATGCGGCCATGATGTAGTAATCCTTTTAGATTCTATTACACGTTTAGCACGTGCTTATAATACCGTAGTACCATCATCAGGTAAAATTCTTTCTGGTGGTGTTGATGCCAACGCTCTTCATAAACCTAAGCGCTTCTTTGGTGCTGCACGTAATGTAGAGAATGGTGGCTCACTTACAATTATTGCAACTGCCCTTATAGATACGGGTTCCAAAATGGACGAGGTTATCTTTGAAGAATTCAAAGGTACAGGTAACATGGAGTTACAGCTCGATCGTAAGCTGGCTAACAAGCGCGTTTATCCTGCAATTGATGTCCCAGCTTCAGGTACAAGACGTGAAGACTTGTTAATGAAAGAGGAGGAGCTACAACGTGTATGGATACTTCGTAAGTTTATGAGTGATATGAACTCTAATGAAGCGATGGAATTCCTGCTACAGAAGATGAAAGGAACAAGAAACAACGAAGAGTTCTTGTTATCAATGAACGGGTAATTCTTGAACTAAAGTTTCATTGGTTTAATAATAAAAAAGAGGCCGTCTCAAAAGTCATGAGGCGGCTTTTTTCGTTTTTGAGGGTTGATGAACTGATTTTTTGGAGAGAAAAATAAAAGTGGGGGACTTTAGGCTGCCAGTTTCGCCAGATTATGTGCTATTGCCAACAGTCCGGTCTCTATTTCAACTTTATTGATACCTCTAAGCATAAATCGCTTGAAGTTTTTGTTGTGCTTGATGCTGGCAAAGACAGGTTCGATGTCTGCCGGACGTTTTTTACGATGTTAACACCTTTTTCACTGGTTAATCTGACGCAGGCCTGCTCCTTTAATCTTCGAAGTCGATGACTAATACCCACGATGCGATTACCTTTTTGGCTGTGGCAAGCATCTCGAACAGGACATCCTTTGCAATTGCTGGCCTGGTAATTTGTTAATGTTTGTTTAAATCCATTTGCTGTTCTGCGGGTGGCCATACCGATATTTTTCATCGGTTCGCCTATCGGGCAGTAGATAATATCCCTGGCTTTATCGTACTCCAGATTGTCGCCCTTAAACCAGTCTTTGTCCTTGCCACGTTGATCTCGATCAAATTGGTTATGCTTAACATAGCCTGATATCTTTCTGTTAGCCAGTAATACGTAATTCTCTTCCGATCCATATCCTGCATCAGCAGTAAGAGCTTCTGGATAGTGTTTATACAACAAATGAAAGGTATTCAGATGGCTTTTTAATGTGGTGGTATCGGTAGGGTTCTGATGTAAAGTGTAATTGACAATGAATTGATTATTGCTTGACATTTGAACATTGTACGCAGGCTTGAGTTGTCCATTCTTCATGTGATCTTCTTTCATGCGCATGAAGGTTGCATCCGGATCGGTTTTGGAATAACTGTTACGCTTCCCTAAAATCTCCTCCTGTTTTTCATACTTCTCAACGTTGGCAGGCCAATTCTTTTTAGCATAATTAAGTTGTTGACGCTTTTTCTTCGATATTGCTTTTCCTTCCAGGGCTCGATCTATCTTCTCGATCGTTTCTTTGACATGTTCAGCGCTCACAGGAGCAAAACTCTCCGGAGCTTCATCTCTTAGCTCTTCAGTCGCTACTTTCTCTGCGTATGACCACAGCTCTTTGAGTTGCTCTTCCATTCTCGACTTGCTGGTCTTGATGGCATTCCCCCATACAAAAGTGTAGCGATTAGCCTGTGCTTCGATCTTGGTACCATCGGTATAAATGTCCTTCAGACTCAGGTGACCAGCTTCTGATAACAGAAGTACAACTTGGGAAAAGACTGTCTTCAAAACATCTTTCAATCGTTCACTGCGAAAACGGTTAATCGTGTTATGGTCAGGCCTGTTCATCCCCGCCAGCCACATGAAGTGAATGTTCTCCTTAAGAGCTGCCTCCATCCGCCTAGACGAATAGGTGTTATTCAAATAAGCATAGACCAGCACCTTCAAAAGCATCCGGGGATGGTAACTTGAAGTACCACCTCCTTTAAATTTTTTTAGTAATGGATCAATGTCAATCCTGTCAATTACTTGATTTACAATGCGAACTGGATGGTTCTTATCTATGAGTTCCTCCAAACTAGGAGGAAGCATCATCACTTGGTTGGAGTGTAGTTCTTGAAAACTACTTTTGTTCTTAGTTGCACAAAAGCAAGATAACGACTTGCATTAAGAAGAGGACTTCGGCCTTCTTCTTTTTTTTGTGCTTAATAAAAGAGGCTGCCCTTTTGAGACAGCCTCTTTTTTATTTGCCAAACTTTGAAAGTTATATTTTACATAGAAGCAGGAACCTCATCAGCGGAAAGTGCGCGGCTCCAAACTTTGACCTCATCAATAAATCCTTTAAAGTTGTACGTGACTCCGTTACTTGTCATTTGACCAATCCTGGCAATATCATTAGGGAAGTTTGAAGCCATCGGCAGTTGTGTTTCTCCTTGATAGTAGCCCGGTACTTCTTTTCCATTGATGTAAAGTTTAATGTTATTAGGTCCCGAAACTACTCCACAGATATGGGTCCAAACTCCATAAATCGAGGAGTTTACAGTTTTGCCTCTTCTATAAGCAGGGTTGTTTTCACCATAACCATCACCATATCCAATGCCTACTCCAGATACATTTGTATTTACATCAAAACCGTTGTAAAGAGGAGCATTATCCTGACTTGTAAACACGGGATTGTAAATGTTGTTGCTATCCTCGAGCTTTACCCATGAAGAAAAAGTAAAAGGATACTGCAGATTATCTAAAATGTTTCCAAGATCTATACGCGAGTTGCCATTAAAGTAGTAAGATGAGTTAATGTTATTATTTCGGTCTTGCACTAACGTTGCTCCGTATACCGTTCCATGATGTTGGTTCCCACTTTCATCATTGGCATTCCCAGAAAAAGGATAGTATACCTCTAACCCTTCTGTTAATGAAGTCGGATACAGTGTAATTACCATGGGACTATTGGCATACTGTTTCAGTTCATCTAGTGGAAACTGACGTTGATGGGCAGCGTATCCTTGTTTAGCTACGTTTAATGTGTAATTGCCTGACTGATCTTTAAGGTAAATCTTATTTGTTACATTTTGGAGGTACTGATTAATAATTGTGCTACCCCCATTTTTTACGATAAGATTTGCATTGGATAATTCAAATGTTTGCGATAGTTTATTATAGGTAAATACCGCAATATTAAAAGAAAAGGTTTTCACTATATTGAATGATAACACGGTGTAACCAAACAAATCTTTATTGTCTTCTTCAACCTTAACAACTTCTACATTAACTTCTGTAATTGCGTTTGCAGCGATTTTAAAATTAATGGGAAGTGGATCAGCTACAAGGTGAGCAAGCGTAGAGCCTTCCTTTGGTACTGCATAAGTAGCCACGCCATCTTTATTTAGGGCTACAAATTCAATAAGCTGGTAATTTCCTGCTTTTAAGGCGAGAGGTTCAATCTTGTAACCTCCTCCAAAAGAAATAAGGTCAATTTGCAGACGGTCATAGACCAAAACTCCTTTTTCGTCTCGAATTGAGATTAGAACGCTTTTTAAAGAGTCTGAAGATAGTAATCTGCCTGATTCAGCTGAGTTAGTCTTCTCTACAATAAAATTTAAAGTTCCTTCTGGCTTATTTGAGATAGGGGCATCGTCGGTACAGCTTGTCAATAAGCACACAATGCACAGTAGGGACATGAGTAGGGTTTTCATAATAGTAACATTAGTTGGCGAAAGATAAGTCTTTTTCTTATAACTGCCGCTACTTCCTCTTGCGCTCATGAAAAGCACCTTTAAAAGTTGGGTCTTCTTTTCGTTTTTGCCAATCTATTTCCCTGGCCATTTCCTGTGCCTCCTCAAATGGAGTTTCTGCAATTTCAATTTTGGATGGAAGTTGTTTAACAGGGATTTTCTCCCGGATCAGATCTTCAATCTTTCGGATATGATAAACTTCTGCATCTGTAGCAAAAGTTATTGCAGTGCCTTCCTGAAATGCTCTCCCTGTTCTCCCTATCCGGTGTACATAATCTTCATATAGAATCGGAACGTCGAAGTTTATAACGTGTGAAACTTTAGTAACATCAATTCCGCGAGCAGTAACATCAGTAGAGACTAAAACTCTTAGCTCTCCTTCCTTAAATTCATTAACTGCATTTATTCTTGAGTTTTGACCTTTGTTTGAATGAATAACGCGAACAGGGCCAAGCTCCTTTCTTTCAATATATTTAAAGACGTTGTCAGCTACTTCCTTTGTACGTGTGAATACCAGAACCCTGTTAAAATTCTCCTTGTCCTGAAGAAGATATTCAAGAAAGTTAATTTTTGTTTTCAGGTTGGGTATTAGGTACAACTCCTGTGTAACTTGTTTAGCAGTGGTTGCCGGAGGCGTTATTTCTATCTTAATAGGGAATTCAAGAAACTCTCCCGATAATCTCTCAACCCTTGGGTTAAATGTCGCTGAAAAAAGTAAATTCTGTCTCTTCCTTGGTATTACCTCGAAGATCTTTCTCAACTGCGGCATAAATCCCATGTCCATCATCCGGTCAGCTTCATCAAGTATCAGAAATTTAATCTGTTTCGTCGGCAGCTCGCCCCTCCGGTAGATATCCATGAACTGACCTGGTGTTGCCACTAGAATATCTATACCTTTTTGAATCGACTCTATCTGCGCTTTAGCTCCAACACCGCCATATATCGGAAGTATTCTAAGGTCAGTATACTGCGCTAATTGCGCAGCATGGTTTGCTATCTGGATCGTAAGCTCTTTTGTTGGTGCAAGTATTAATACCCTGGGTTCATTGCCTTGTGCATATTTTACTTTCATTAATACAGGTAGCATGTAAGCTGCAGTCTTACCCGTACCCGTTTGTGCTATACCAATAACTTCCTGCCCGCCAAGAATAAGTGGAATGGCTTTCTGTTGAATTTCGGTTGGTTTTGTAAATCCTGCGTCAGCCACTGCATTTAGCAGTTGACGATTCAGATTAAATTCTTCAAAGGACTGAATAGCTGACACTTTAAAATTATTTTTACGACTATGAAAACTACATTAATACTTAACGCAAATATAGTTAATGAAGGTAAGGTGTTTACCGCAGACGTGCTCATAAAAGGCCAGTTCATTGAAAGAATTGGAGAAAACATAACTGTAGCTGCCGATGAGGTAATAGATGCAAAAGGTAAATACCTAATGCCAGGTGTAATTGATGATCAGGTTCACTTTAGAGAGCCAGGGTTAACACATAAAGCCACCATTCAAACTGAAGCACGTGCTGCCGTAGCGGGAGGTGTTACCTCATTTATGGAGATGCCTAATACCAACCCTCCAACTTTCACACAAGAACTTCTTGAAAGCAAATATTCCATAGCCTCACAATCATCTTTAGCCAACTATTCATTCTACATCGGCGCATCCAACGATAACCTTGATGAGGTAATGAAAACAGATGTAACCAAGGTATGCGGACTTAAGATTTTCATGGGTTCCTCTACGGGAAATCTGCTGGTGGATAACGAGAAGATGCTCGAAGGTTTCTTTTCAAGATTTCCTTCGCTTATTGCTACACATTGTGAAGATGAATTTACGATCAGAAAAAACACGGAGGAATTTAAAGCGAAATACGGAGAAGATGTGCCCGTGAGCGCTCATCCGTTAATCAGAAGTGAAGAAGCGTGTTATAAGTCATCTTCCTTTGCCGTTGATCTTGCAAAGAAGCACGGAACTAAACTTCATATCCTTCACATCTCTACTGCCAAAGAAATTGCGCTATTCGACAATAGCATCCCATTATCGAAAAAGAAAATCACAGCAGAGGCATGTGTGCATCACCTTTGGTTTAATGATAAGGACTATACAAGGCTGGGTACGCGCATAAAGTGGAATCCTGCGGTAAAAACGGCACATGATCAGCAAAGTATTTTTAATGGAGTATTAAATGACAACATCGATGTAATAGCTACTGATCATGCTCCTCATACCTTAGAAGAGAAAGCAGGCTCCTATTTTAAAGCTCCATCAGGAGGACCGCTCATTCAGCATAGCCTTGTTGCAATGTGTGAATTCTATCATCAAGGTAAAATTAGTTTGGAGAAGATTGCCGAGAAGATGTCTCACAACCCTGCCATCCTCTTTCAGATTTCAAAACGAGGTTTTATTCGTGAAGGATACTTTGCCGATCTGGTTCTTGTTGATTTACAAAGTGCCTGGACGGTTTCACCTTCAAATATTTACGCAAAATGCGGATGGTCTCCTTTTGAAGGACAGGATTTTAAATCAAAGGTCACGCACACCTTTGTGTCTGGCCACCTGGCATATAATAACGGAACGTTTGACGAAAGACAGAAAGGCTTAAGGCTTCTTTTTAACAGGTCCTGAAGTTTGAATAAACGCTAAAAATACAGGCATTAAAAACAAAAGCCTTCAATCGAAGGCTTTTTGGGTGAAAGACGGGACTCGAACCCGCGACCTCCAGAATCACAATCTGGCATTCTAACCAACTGAACTACATTCACCGTTTAAGGAGTGCAAATTTAGACACATGAATTGAATTTGCAAATTTCCTTTCATATCGCTTTTTAAAGTTAAAAGCATTAACTAACCCTAAAATCTCAAGCCTATGGATCAACGGATCATTAACTTATATGATGAATATACCCATAAACCTTTAACAAGGGAAGATTTCATCCAAAAACTCATAAAGCTTACAGGAAGTACTACAGCGGCATTTTCAATATTACCTTTGCTGGAAGTGAACTACGCTCAAGCGGCTACAGTTTCTTTGCAGGACGATAGAATAACGGCTGAAGATATTCAATACGATGCTGATGGAATATCTATGAAAGCTTATTTAGTAAAGCCTAAAACTGGTAAAAAAAGAGGGTCTGTTGTAGTAATCCATGAGAATAGGGGTCTAAACCCGCACATTAAAGATGTAACCAGGAGAGTGGCATTGGCTGGTTTTAATGCGTTAGCACCTGATGCGTTGTCTCCTTTGGGAGGAACTCCACAGAATGAAGACGAAGCCAGGGATAAAATCCAACAGTTAGACGGCAGGAAAACAATTACGGCTTATGCCCATGCTTTTAATTATTTAAAAACATTAGCTGATGGCAATGGAAAATTTGGTTGTGTTGGTTTTTGTTGGGGCGGTGCTATGGCCAATAATCTTGCTGTAAATGTTCCTCAACTCAATGCGGCTGTTTCATTTTATGGACGCCAGCCCGACTCTGCAGAAGTTTCTAAAATCAAAGCGAATCTTCAGCTTCATTACGCTGAACACGATGAGCGAGTAAATGCAGGAATTGCTGCGTATGAAGAGGCTTTAAAAAAGAATAAAATAAACTACCAATTGTTTATGTACGAGGGAGCACAACATGCGTTTAACAACGATACTGCACCTACACGTTATAACGAGCAGGCAGCTAAATTAGCATGGGGTAGAACCATCGAATTTTTTAATAAACATTTGACATAATTAACGTTGATCTGGCTTAATTTTTTGAATATGTTTCGGCATGATGACGTGGGGAGAATTTAATAAACTTTCGCTTGATAAGAAGATAAACAAGCTTTACCAGGATGGTACCTTCATCATGTCTATTCGATATTATGAATATAAAGTAAATCTATATCTATTCGGCAATTTCTACCTTGAAGTTTTTGTAAACCATAAGCATGCTTGTATCGAAAAGATTTTGCTATTGGATACAAACCACTCACGAATGAAGTTTTATTCTGATCAGATTAAACTTCCTGCCATTTTTAATACACAGCCATAAAATGAAAAACCCCGCTGTTAACGGGGCTTCATATATTATAATCACTGGAGATCTACTTAAGCAGTAGCTGCAGCTGATTCTTCAAATTTTTGAGACATCTTCAATGTTACATTCTTCTTAGCCTTATAGCCGCAATAACCACACTGATAATGCTTGGTTAGCTCTCCTTCTTCAACATTCGAAGGAGTTTTTACAATTTCTTCTCTAACAACCTTAAATGTTTGATAGTTACACTCAGGGCATTGTAATGCATGAAGGTGGCCAGAGTATTTTTCAATCTTAACGAAGCCTGTTTCCTCATCTTTCCATACGTCATAGTCAATAGAGAAAACATTTTCTTCTGCCTGCATACCTTCATCAAGATACGCATCTTCTTCTTCTTCACTAAGAAGTTTCATTGGCTTCCCAGATTTAGGAGAAACTCTTGGCTTATAGCGTAATACTTTAAGTCTTTTTTCGATAAAGAATGGATAGTAGAACTTCAACAGGTTCTGGATGATCAAGGCTACGATCATACCCATTGACCCTGTAAGGAAGATGCGAACAAAGATCCATACCACAGTAAATTCCGGAACATTAGAGTTTGCAAAAAAGCAACATCCTGTGATCAGGATAATTGAAGCAAACCAAAGAGTTTTAATTTCCGTTTTGTTAATGAAGTCATACTTCGCTTTCGCATCATTCATTAATGCGAGTCTGATTACGTAACCAATTACGATCAACACTGATATCGCCCAAGCTCCATAAGCGATATTTTTAGCCATTTCATTCCAAGCCGAGTAATCTTGTTCCATGGGGGGGTTAGTTTATTGTTTGTCTCCAGTTTACAAATATAAAGTTCCCTTTTAATTTTCCCTAGCGGTAAATTGAGGGATTCTACGCTAAACTGACACAATTTAGTATTTATTACGCAAAAATCGTAAAAATCAGTATAAGCCCGTAGAGCCTGTAATAAAATATATTTCTTCTTACGGCTGGTTACTTTTCAGTACAAATTGGGAGAGCAACTCCAGTGTTTTACCTTCGTTTTCCAACATGCCCATGTGGGCTACATTCTCAAGCACGTGAAACTCAATTCTTGGTGAAAGCTGAGCTTGCTTTTCTACCGATTCTACTGTGATTCCAGCATCTTTTTGTCCGGATATAATTAATATGTGTTTTGGGAATTGCTTCAATACAACGGTCCTGTCTTTACGATCGCGCATAGCCTTTGTATAGCCCGTTACTGTGTCAGCAGAAGCTTGTATGCTGATATCTTTTACTAATGCAATGGCTGAATTTGTATTGTCTGCAAACAACGGAGCGATAAAATTAGACGTAAAGGCCTGGACACCGTTTTTTTCAATAAACTCGAGTGACTTATTCCTGTTCTGCTTCTTCTCTTCACTATCTGCAAATGCGGTAGAATGAAAAAGTACTAATCCCGAAAATAATGTGGGTTCTTGTTCTACCATTGCGAGTGCAACGTACCCCCCTAACGAATGGCCTACAAGTACTGCATTTTTAATATTTACCTCTTTTATCCATGTCAATAAGGTGCTGGCTACATCTTCAATAGAAAAGTCGTTGTTCAACGCGGGACTATTTCCAAAACCAGGAAGATCAATTGTAAATACCCTAAACGATGAAGATAAACTGGTAGCAAAATTGTCCCAGATTTGTTGATTTAATGGAAAACCATGGATAAGGATAACTGGATGCCCGCTTCCCCGTTCAATAAAATGTAATGACATTATATCGTATTAACAGTTTCCAGCATTTGAATTACAGCCTTCTCAATACCATCAGGATCAAAACCACACTCGCGGTGGAGTTCAATCTGCTCTCCATGTTCTACAATGCGATCAGGAATGCCTAGTCGCTTAATCTCTGCGTGGTAGTTATTATCCGCCATAAATTCAAGCACAGCGCTTCCAAAGCCTCCCTGTATGCAACCATCTTCTACAGTAATTACCTTGCTGAACTTAGAGAATACTTCATGTAAAAGTTCTTCGTCAATTGGTTTTACAAAGCGCATGTCATAATGTGCAATCTCTATACCTCTCTTTTCAAGACGTTCACATACCTCTACTGCGTAATTGCCAATATGGCCTATAGTAAGTATAGCTACATCTTCACCCTCTTTAATTTTTCTTCCGCTTCCAACCTTAATTTCTTCCATTGGCGTTCTCCATTCTGGCATTACGCCCTGGCCTCTTGGATAACGAATTGTAAACGCCTTGCCATTTCTTGGCAATTGGGCAGTATACATGAGGTTGCGAAGCTCTGATTCATTCATCGGCGAAGCAATGATCATATTAGGAACACATCTGAAAAAGGCAACGTCATAAGCACCGTGGTGAGTTGGCCCATCTGCTCCGGCAAAACCTGCGCGGTCAAGACAGAAATTAACAGGAAGGTTTTGAATACATACATCATGCACTACCTGGTCATAGGCACGTTGCATAAAAGAACTGTAGATGTTACAGAAAGGTATCAGCCCTTGTGTTGCCAAACCTGCTGAAAAGGTAACAGCATGCTGCTCAGCAATGCCCACATCAAATGCCCTGTCTGGCATTTCTTTCATCATAATATTCATTGATGAACCTGAGGGCATGGCAGGTGTTATACCCACAATCTTCTCATTGGCCTTTGCCAACTCTACGAGGGTATGCCCGAACACATCCTGATATTTCGGTGGCTGAGGTTTTTCGTATACTTTTTTAAAGATCTCGCCGGTTATCTTATCAAAGGTGCCAGGTGCGTGCCAGGTAGTAGCGTTGCCTTTTTCGGCTGGCCCATAGCCTTTGCCTTTAACCGTAACGCAGTGAAGTATTTTGGGCCCTTTAATATTTTTCAGGTCACCTAAAATAGTTACCAGATGGTCAATATCATGTCCGTCTACCGGACCAAAATATCTTAAGTTTAAAGATTCAAAGAGATTACTTTGGCTTAGCAGTGTCGACTTAATTCCTGTTTCTACTTTAGATACAATTTCTTGTGCGCTCTTGCCGAAGTTTGAAAGCTTTCCTAGAAGTTTCCATACATCATCTTTCAGTTTGTTGTACGTCCTTGAGGTGGTAATATCGGTAAGATAATCCTTCAACGCCCCTACATTAGGGTCGATAGACATACAGTTGTCATTGAGAATGATGAGTATGTTTGTATCTGAAACCCCTGCATGGTTAAGCCCTTCAAAGGCAATTCCTCCTGTTAAAGCACCGTCGCCAATTACTGCTATATGTTGGCGATCGTTCTGATTAAGATACTTCGATGCTACTGCCATGCCGAGAGCTGCCGAAACCGAAGTTGATGAATGGCCAACTCCAAATGCATCATACTTGCTTTCCTTCATTTTAGGAAAACCTGAAAGTCCACCATAAACACGGTTTGTATGAAACTCGTCTCTTCTTCCCGTAAGGATTTTATGACCGTAGGCCTGATGGCCTACATCCCACACAAGTTGATCGTATGGAGTATTAAAAATATAATGAAGTGCTACAGTTAATTCTACAACACCAAGGCTCGCGCCAAAATGCCCGCCGTATACGGAAACATTATCAATGATAAACTGTCTCAATTCCTCGCAAAGCTGTACAAGCTGTACTTTATCCAGCTTCTTGAGGTCATCCGGACTATTAATTTGGGACAGGAGCTTCCCAGGTGTTATAAGCATAAGCTTTTGAATTTTCGTTGTTTAAAGTTAAACAATAAACAGAGGTAAGTGTTTCCTAAGTTAAAAAGGCGCGTGCAAATTTACGAGGATTCTCTAATCCTGCTATTTAGTTTATTACTATTTTACTACTGATAACCAGCCCATTGCAGATTCAATTACACTGGTAACTTCGGCACTTATCTTTAAAAAATCAATCCGTATGTTAGATACAGCTAATCAATAAGCCTATTACAAGTAGACATGGGGAAGGTTGCTACTGCCACCTATGCAGCTTCCTTATGGCCTTCATGGTGATAGTGGCCTTCATGGTGATAGGGAACAGGTTCGGTGTTGGTTCGGATAAACTAGGGAAAACGGCCTTTTTAGCGGTTCAACACCCTACTTTCCGCGAAATTAGGCTGTTTATCCATAGAACCTGCTCAAAACGTACTCCGTACGGGCTTTAGACCACTTTGATTCCGCTCACTCATATAAGGAACCGCAACTCGGAAGTAATTCATGCATTTTGCTGAAAAGCAAGGCATTAGTTATACGCCCGGTTCTTCTTTGGTTAAATTTCTAGGCCGTCAGAATTTTTAAGGGTAAATTTGTTATCCCGTATGAGCACTCAGGAAAACTTTGAAGTAAAACTCCCCCTTTTTGAAGGTCCTTTCGATCTTCTGCTATTCTTCATTGAAAGAGACGAACTTGATATCTATGATATTCCCATATCAAAGATTACAAATGACTTTTTGGATTATATCCACCATATGGAACACCTCAATATTGAGGTTGCAAGTGAGTTTATTCTGGTAGCTGCTACGTTAATGCGCATTAAGTCGAAGATGCTGCTGCCAAGGCCGCAGCTTGATGACTTAGGAAACGAAATTGACCCTCGAGAAGAACTGGTAAAGCATCTTCTTGAGTATAAGAAATACAAATCAGTTGTAGATACCTTCCAGAAAATGGAAGAAGACGAGCTGATGAAAGAGAAGCGTGGTAATCTTGTTAAAGAATTGAAGTCTTTAGCAGAGAGTACAAACGTAGAGGCCGAGCTTCAGGATGTTACTGTTTTTAAACTGATGACAGTTTTTGAAAAAGTAATGAAGCGTTTTGCTGCCGAAAAGAATAAACCTGTGCACCAGGTTATTCAATATCCTTATACGGTAGAGGGGCAGAAGAAGTACCTGATTGAAGAAGTTCAGAAGCGCGATCGTATTGCTTTCACTGAATTAATTCAGTCATATCCTACCCGGTTAGGATTGATATTTAACTTCCTGGCAATTCTTGAAATGCTGGCGTTACAGCAAATCAGCATACAGATAGGTGAAGGATATAATAACTTTTGGGTAATGAAGCCTACAGCAACACCTACAGAGGCTGCCGTAGAACCTGAAGCATTATAAAATTATAAATCTACATAAAGGTCATTTCTGTTAGCCTGTGCTACTTCAATGAAGAAGCGAGCTACCTTTTCTGTTACAGCATGAAAATATTTTTCTCCTTTTTCTGCTGATGCTTTTCGCGGGTCGCCAACGCCTGTGTCTTTTGTAACCTGCGTCCATTTTCTTTCGGCCCACGCCCAACCTTCACGAATTGCAGTAAATCTAAATTTCTTTGCGTACCCATCGCCTGCCTCACTAAGGTTAACAAGCTCTGGCTTTAAATGCATAATAAGGCTTGTTTCCATTTCGCCTGCGTGGTCATCCTTGTTCTCAAAAAATAATTTTTGATCAAGAGATTGAAACCAATTACATGCACATAAAAACATATCAGGAAAGGCAAGTCCAAGTTCCCGTATCATTGTTCTGAAGTCGTTGCCTCCGTGGCTGTTGAGAATAATAAGTTTAAAGATCTGTTGCCTGTTAAGTACTGTGATAATATCACGGAGAATAGCAAGCTGCGTACTCGGGTTTATGTTGATATCCAACTTTACGTCAAACTGACCTGTGTTAACACCAAAGGGGATGGCAGGAAATACAATTACTTTTTGTCCGCTTTCCCAGGCTATACGTGCAGCTTCTGCGGCAATTTCATCAGCTTCAAAGATGTCTGTACCATAAGGAAGATGATAATTATGAGCTTCGGTTGCTCCCCAGGGAAGAACTGCAACTTCGTAGTTAGTTTCTTTAACTGTTTTCCATGTGTTTTCAGCAAGAATATATGGGCGCATAGCTTGAGCGTATTTGTTCAGTTAGTATAGTTAATCTGTCTTTTCAGGAAACGCGATCTTATAAGTTTTCCCTTTTTTAACAGTGAGCTTATCTTCACGAAGCCATGGGTTATGGCGTTTAAGAAGCTTGTAGTTACTGCCCTGTTGTTTTGCGAAGCGAACAAGGTCTTTAATGGTTTCGTCTACCTCAACATATTTTAATGGCTCTTCATCATAAAGATGCTTAGGGTTTATTTTGAAGCCATACCGGGTTGGATTCTGAACAATCTCCTTAATTGCCAGTATTCTGAAAACATAACGCGATGTTTCTTCGTTAAGATAGAGATCGTAGTAATTGTCTACCTCCTGGTCGTCTAGGGCGCGTTGTACGCCGCTCATACCTCGGTTGTAAGAGGCAGCAACGAGTGTCCAGTTTCCGAATTTTTTATAAGCCTGATTTAAATATTTGCAGGCAGCCTCAGTAGATTTCAACGGATCATATCGTTCGTCTACTTCATCGTTTATCTCAAGACCAAATTCTTTTCCTGATGTTTTAAGAATTTGCCAGTAGCCGGCGGCTTCTTTGGGAGAAACTACGTTTATTAAATTACTTTCAATTAACGGAAGGTATTTGAAGTCGAGCGGAATACCATTCTTCTTCAGAATCTCTTCCATCTGAGGCAGCCATCGTTTTGCTCTTTTGATGAGGAAGATGGTGTTGCTATGAAGGTAGGTATTGATCTGAATTTCTTTATCAAGCCTTTCTCGTACATCGGGAATATTTAAAGGCACAACTTCATTAGCGAAATCTATTTTTGCAGGGAGATCAAAAGAAATGGCTGCAGAGGGAACATCTTCAAGAATATACGCAGGATCCATGTCATTTTCATCAGACATGGAATCGTTTCTTCTGATCAACTCAGGTCTTGCTGCAGGTTTTTTAGAGATTTCGTTATAAGCAATATACCCTAATAAAATAACAAGGGTAGCAATAGACAAATAGTGCGATATGGTTTTCATTAGAAGTTCGGAGACAGCAGGTATTTAGAATAAAATTCCTCAATTACTTTAACAGCATCTTCTGGTTTATCAACTACGCTGAAAAGCTCAAGATCATTTTCGTTTATCATTTTTTCAGTTACCAACACTTTCTTAATCCAGTCAATTAAGCCTTGCCAGTATTTTTTTCCGACAAGGACAATGGGAAAGCGCCCTATCTTTTTTGTTTGAATGAGCGTAAGTGCTTCTGTGAGTTCGTCTAATGTTCCAAATCCACCAGGCATTACAATAAAACCCTGAGAGTATTTTATAAACATTACTTTTCGAACAAAAAAGTAATCGAATGTAATGAGTTTGTCTTTATCAATGTAAATATTGCCTTGCTGTTCAAACGGTAAAAAGATATTTAAACCAACGGACTTACCACCCGCTCGATGAGCTCCTTTGTTACCAGCTTCCATTATACCTGGCCCGCCTCCGGTAATAACACCATATCCATGCTGTACCAGCTTGTATGCTATTTCTTCCGCCATTTTGTAATAGGTGTTGCTTGGTTTGGTTCTCGCCGATCCGAAGATGGTTACACACGGACCGATCTTTGCCAGCTTCTCCATGCCTTCAACAAATTCTGACATCACCTTAAAGATCATCCAGCTATTGGCGCCTTTTATCTCTGCCCAGTCTTTGTCTTTAAATGCAGTACGGATTTTGTTTTCTTCCTCGAGTGCTTCTTTTAATAGATCTTCCTCAATCTTTTTCTTCCTTGTTTTCATGTCAACTGTGATTCTTAAATACAGTACCAATACAATCCATCATTATTTCATGAAGTTGATAAAAATAATGACACATCGTTTAAAGGTACAATATGCGTGATACAAATAAATGATACTGCAGGTGTTTCTGGAATTTTTAAGTAATAGTTACTGTAGAACAAGCTGGATGAGTTCGTTTTGTACATTCCAATCCTTGGCCAGCTTTAACATTGCTGTTGCCTCCATCTCCGTTACATAACCTTTCAGGTTATTTGCCTGCCACACCATATTGATAAGTTCTATTCTTTTTTCTTTGGAATAGTTGCCGATAATGTTGTTAAGATATTTACGCGCTCTTTCAAAAGCTGTTACATAATCTTCGGCGATAAATGCAAGAGCCCATTGATACTCAGTGTGAGCTTCAAGTTTTTCCGCTGTCTGATCGAGGTCTTCCTTCTCTGAATGATCAAGTCCGTGATAATGATATATCACTGACTTTAGAAGCATGTGTACTTTTTTCTCTTCTGAGGAGGTTATTTTTTGCATTGGGATACGAATACAAACTGTTGTTAAGATAATCTTATTGCATGATAAAAAACAGGTCACTTGATATTTTATCTGCAAGCAGTTTGCCAGACTTTGTTAATGTAAGGTGATTGTTTTGAAGAACAGCAAGTTTATTCTCCAGCAAATTTGATAGATAGGGTGCATGATGGTTCATTAAATCATATTCAAATTTGCTTTTCAAATAATCAAGGCTACAGCCCCAGCTTGTTCTAAGGGTTGTGAGAAGGTATTCGTTGATATGATCTGCTCTTGAAAGTTGTTCAAGCTGAAAAGGCACAATGTCTTTCTTAATGCTTTTAATATAAAAAGCATTATTACTTACGTTGTACTGCCTCGTGATGCCATTGTATGAATGTGCGCTCGGGCCTACACCCAGGTATTTCTTCTGTTTCCAGTAGCTGCTGTTGTGCCTAGAGTAATAACCTGACAGCGCAAAGTTCGATACTTCGTATTGTTCGTAGCCATGGTTCGCTAGCTGTTCTACAAGAATCTCGAGATGTAGAGCAGCGAGGTCATCTTCAACAGCCGTTAATCTCCCCTTGGCAAGCCAGTTGCCAAATGCTGTTTTCGGCTCGATGGTGAGTGAATAAGATGATATATGCTGAGGTTTTAAAGCAACTGCTAGCATAATGTTGTTTATCCATTCATTGTTATCAAGCCCCGGAATGGCGTATATGAGGTCTATACTTATGTTATTAAAACCAATGTCCCTCGCCGTTTTTATTGATTCTGTTGCTGTGGTGCCATCATGTGCGCGGTTAAGAAATTTCAGTATCTCATCATTAAACGACTGTACGCCAACACTTAATCGGTTCACACCAACCTGATAAAGGTGAGTTAATTTATCTTTAGAAAGATCATCGGGGTTCGCTTCGAGGGTGATCTCGGGTTGTGTCGATATGTGATAGCTGGCGTAAATAACATCGAGAATGGCAAAAAGCTCTTCATTCGATAGTAAAGAGGGCGTGCCTCCCCCAAAATAAATGGTCTCAATTGGTTCGTTATCAAGGTACTGTTGCTGTAGCTTCAATTCCTGGACAATCGACCTAACCATTTCATTTCGCATGGAAGTGTTGGTTGAAAAATGGAAGTCGCAATAGTGGCAAGCCTGTTTGCAAAAAGGTATGTGAATGTAGATTCCTGCCATAATGATCAGCAAACTTACTTGATTTCGGAATGAGAACAATTCTTATTTACTTTTGCAGATATGTCTAAACGCTTTCTATTCACATTCGTCGGTCTGCTATCAGTTATTACACTAGTGGCTCAAAACAAGTTCACTATAAAAAAGGATCTTAGAAGCGAGTGGCTGCAATACACTGAAGGAAAATATCAGCCTTTGGGAGATGAAGATGTTTCAGCGCTTAATAGCCTCCATTTTAAAATTGAGGCAGGCGATTATGCTGCGGACGAGTTGGTGTACATCCATTCTAGAAAGCCGTTCTACATCTTTGTAAATGGAAAGTTATTAACAGAGGTAAAGGGAACTGCGAAGCTGAAAATTGATAGCCTTGCAGCAGCATTGGAGAGCAAGTCTTGGACTTTCTCATTATACCAGACTAAGTTTGATGAGCATGATTTAAAAACCTATGTTATATCAGAAGACCCTGTTCTTACCGCCGCGAACGACATTCGCAAACCAGAGAGCTTCTTTAGAGATTTTGTGGTGCTGATAGGGTTATTGCTAATAGTCTTTTTTGTGGTGATTATCCGTCTTAAGTCTAAGCTCTCATCAGATTATTTTTCTGTTAACAGAATATTGTCTTTGCGTGAGGGGGAAGATAATCAGTCACACTCAAGATTTGCAATCAGTTCCAACATGGCTTTTTATGTATTTGCGAGTTTATTGATGTCGCTGTATCTGCTGATTGTGTTTTATAACCTGCCTGATGATTATAAGCTTTCGCAGAGTTTTGCAGCTACAGGTTTTTGGGGAGCAGTATGGCTATGGCTGAAATTAAGTGTGCTTGTATTCTGTATTCTTTTCGCTAAACTCGTGTTAATTTATTTTCTTTCATGGTTATTCGGCATATATGGTATAGCAGGAGTGCATTTCTTCAATTGGATGAGATTATTGCTTCTCTCCTCCAGTAGTTTAATCGTTATACTTTTTGTGTACTATATATTGCGAGGATTGGACCCGGCCATATACATAACGCTGCTATCAATGGTAATTATTTTCTTTTTGATTTGGATTGTAATTGTTTTTTTGAAGCTTAACAATAGAGTAGAGCACACGATGTTTCATTTATTTTCTTACATTTGTGCAACTGAAGTAATTCCTTTACTGGTCACTATTAAAGTACTTTTCCAATAGTTTTTTTGTATACGTTTTACGTGCTGATATGAGTGAAATTGCCACTGACAGGATGCGTAAAGTGAAGAGCATCCTGGTAACCCAAGAAGCTCCCACTGATCCAAATTCTCCTTATTTAAAACTTGCTGAAAAATTCAATCTGAAGATTGATTTCCGACCCTTTATACAGGTTGAACCTGTTCCTGTAAAGGAGTTTCGAAAGCAAAAGATTGATATTCTTAATCACACTGCGATAATTTTTACGAGTCGTAATGCTGTAGACCACTTCTTTCACATTTGCCAGGAGCTGAAATTAGAGATGCCTCCGGAGATGAAGTACTTCTGTGTGTCTGAGCAAACATCAAATTATTTGCAGAAGTACATCGTTATTCGCAAGCGCAAAATCTTTACAGGTTTAAAAACTGCCCAGGATTTACTTGAGATCCTTAAAAAGCATAAGAATGAGAAATATCTTTTTCCTTGTTCTGATATCCGCAAGAATGACATTCCTGACTTTTTAAAGCAGAATGGCTATACCTATACGGAGGCTATCATATACCACACGGTTGCAGCCAATCTTTCTGATCTGAAAGAAGTTTTTTATGATATTCTAGCTTTTTTCAGTCCTTCAGGCATTCACTCGCTTTTAGTGAATTTCCCTACATTCAAACAAAATAATACGCGCATTGCTGCATTTGGGCCTACTACGGCAAAAGCAGTCAGAGATGCGGGACTAATATTGGATATTGAGGCTCCTCTACCGAATGCGCCATCTATGACAGGTGCGTTGGAATTGTATATAAAGAAGGCGAACGGCATTAAGTAACAGCTTCATTTATTGTATTTTACAATGTGGTCTATTTTATTACACTTTAATTACATGTTATTGAAAGTGTCGTAAAAAAGAGCTTACTTTAAATCCTATTTTTTCACCTTAATGCTGAGACGCACTTTTTATACTCTATTGATTGCCATGTCATGGGTGTCAGTTTTTGCACAGCAAGACCCACAGTTCACCCACTACATGTTCAACAATTTATATGTAACTCCTGCCTATGCAGGGGTTGATGGTGTTACTCAATTAACAGCCATACATAGAAGTCAATGGGCAGGATATGAGTCTAGCTTTGGTGATGGAGGAGCTCCTACAACGCAGATGGTGAACTTTAATGCACCTGTTTATAAGCTGCGAGGTGGTTTTGGAGCAATGATCGTAAATGACAAATTAGGTCCTCAAAACAACCTTGAGGCGCAGGCAATGTTTGCGTACCACTTAGGTATTAAGGACAGTAAATTAAGCTTTGGAGTAAAGGCAGGTATATATTCCATGTCCGTGAATGGTACCTATTATAGATGGATCCAGGATAACGACCCTTTAATAATTACCGGAAAAGAATCGCAAATAAGACCTGATTTTGGTTTTGGAGTTTTTTACAGGTCTGAAAAATATTATGCAGGTTTTGGAGTTAATCACTTACTAAAGTCTGAATTCAACTTTGGAATAGATCCTTCGAGAAATGCGCTAGAGAATCATATAAACTTTACTGGCGGTTATTTCTACGAAGTCAATTTCGACCTGAAATTGAATCCTTCTATCCTCGTTAAAACTGATTTTAAAGAATATTCATTTGACATTGCATTAATAGCAACGCTTAAAGACAAGATGTGGGGTGGGATTTCGTTTAGACAATCGGAAGCTGCCAATGTGTTGTTGGGATATAGTTTTTTGAAGGACAGATCTTTGAAGTTGGGCTATGCTATTGATGTAGTGGTAAAAGACACTGACGCAAAGGAGAATTTTTCACATGAATTGTTGCTCACTTACCAATTACCTGTAAATCCAGGCAGCGGTAAAAAAGTCGTCCGGACCCCGAGGTATAGACACTAAGCGGCAATTCATTTAAGTTTTAGACAGTTTTGCGGAACTTAGAAAACAGTTTTTTCAAAAAATTTAGGCGTATAAAAAATTATCTTTCGAGTCTGTAATTATTCAAATAGGTATGAATAGATCGGTTTCTTCTAAACTAATGTTGTTATTCGCGGGTGCTGTTGCGAGTGCCTGTGGTCTTCTTGGCCTTGGCGGCAAAAAAGGCGGTGACCAAGGCGAACTGGTAGGCGTTCCAGGAAGGGAAGGCTGGGTAATGACAATTCCTTATGGTATGGTGCCCATTCCTGCTGGAACTTTCCACATGGGTCAGGCAGATGAAGATCCTGCATCTACTCAAATAAACTTTAACAAACAGGTTACTATTGGTTCATTCTTTATGGACGATACTGAAATTACCAACAACGAGTATCGCCAGTTTACAAACTTCTTCCTTGTTGATAATGGAAGTATAGAGGGTTTTGAAACCGTAGATCCTGAAACATTCCGTCAGATGTACTATCCTGATACTACTGTTTGGGTAAGGGATTTTGCTCATCACATGGGCGATCCAATTCAGGATTATTACTACTGGCACCCTGGCTATGACGATTATCCTGTGGTAGGTATTAATTGGGATGCTGCAGTATTCTTCGGAAAATGGAGAACTGCATATCTAAACGATTATAGAAAGAGTGTGGGAGATTTCCCTATGCCTGAATTCCGCCTGCCATCAGAAGCTGAATGGGAATACGCAGCACGCGGGGGGAGAGACATGGCTAAGTATCCTTGGGGTAACCCTTACATCCGTAACTCAAAAGGTTGTATGCTGGCTAACTTTAAACCTGGCCGCGGAAACTTTTACGATGATGGATTTGCTTATACTTCACCAGTTCAATCGTACTTCCCTAACGACTTCGGTTTATATGATATGGCGGGTAACGTTTCGGAATGGGTACTTGATGATTTTAACCCTGCATCCGTGCCAACTGTATGGGATTTGAACCCTCAGTATATAGACGAAAGAACCAACCCTGAAAGCAGCAAGTATAATCCAAAAATTCCTCCTAAAAAGGTTATCAGAGGTGGATCATGGAAAGACGTTGCTTACTACCTGGAGACTGGTACACGTACCTACGAATTCAAGGATTCAACAAGGGCATACATAGGCTTCAGATGTGCTTTAACTCACTTGGGTCGTTCGTCAGGACAAGAATTCTAAAATTAAAACCTCTAAATACTTATCATAAAAAACAAAAACACACACTATATAGAACTTAAAACCTTACTACAATGAGCAAGAAAAAAGGCGGATTAGCGGAACTTATCTTTAAAACCATAATGCCCAAGGTATATGGTATTGGAGGTGCAATCGTTATTATTGGTGCATTATTTAAAATTCTTCACTTACCTGGTGCGGATCAAATGTTGATTTTAGGTCTTGGGACAGAATCACTTATATTCTTCCTGAGTGCATTTGAACCCCCACACCACGAAGTAGATTGGTCAAAAGTATATCCTGAGTTAGCTGAAGAATATGAAGCTCCAGCAGTGGCTCCTCGTATTACTAACAAAGCTGGCGCATCATTAACACAGCAACTTGACGTTTCATTAGAAAAAGCGAAGATTGGCCCTGAGTTGCTTGAGAGCTTAGGTAAAGGCTTAAATAACCTTGCAGAGTCTGCTAAGAAAATGAATACGCTTTCGGATGCAGCTGTGGCGACTAATGAGTATGCGAAAAACGTTCAGAGCGCGTCTAAGTCTCTTTCAGAAATGAATAAGTCTTATGATGTAGCTATCAAGGCAGTATCATCTATGGCTGATGCTTCGAAAGACGCAGGTGAGTATCATAGCCAGGTTCAAAAAGTAACAAAGAACCTTGCAGCTTTAAATTCTGTATATGAAATGGAATTAAAGGATGCGGATACCCATGTAAAAAATATGAACAAGTTCTACGAAAGCCTTACAGGTGCTATGCATGGTCTTTCAAAAGTTGGTGAAAACACAACTAAATTCACCTCTGAACTTGGTAAGCTTACAGATAACCTTACTTCACTTAACAATGTTTATGGTAACATGCTTACTGCCATGAAAGGTAGTGGCAAGTAGACTATAGTGGCGAGCGAGAAAATTTTAATAATTTAAATTAAAAGTAAAGGATTTAAACATGGCAGGTGGAAAGGAAACTCCGCGTCAGAAGATGGTCGGCCTAATGTATCTGGTATTGCTGGCCATGCTAGCACTACAGATAAGTAATGCTGTACTGGAAAAGTTTGCTATTATCGAGTCTACTCTAGTTGAAATGATTCATGAAGGCAATAATAAGAATACGCAGACTCTAAATGCTATTATAAAAGAGGCAGGGAAGAGTCAAAATTCTAAAGTAGTTCATGCGAAAGAAAATGCTCAGAAGGTAAGAGAGCTAACGCAGACTACTTTGGCAAGCATCGACAAGCTTAAGAAGACTATGATCGAGATGGCAGGAACTGATAAAGTTGATGAGAAATTAATTAACGATCACAGTTCAAAGATTGCTGTTATGATGATTTCTCAACCTGAAGGAAAAAACTTTGAGAAGTTATTAACAGACTATGTTACCAAGTTAAGAGAGTTATCAGGACTTTCTGAAAAAGAAATAGGTAAGCTGGCAAAGTCACCTAAGGACATGTCGATATTCGCAGGTGATCCTGATCACGCAAACAAAGACTTCTTAACCTTCACGTTTGAAAATACTCCTGCAATTGCAGCTTTGGCATCTGTTACTCAGATTCAAACTGAAATACTTGAGCATGAAACCAAAGCACTGGATAAGTTATTGTCTGATGCTGGTGTAGGTAAGGTTAGTTTCGACAATATCGTACCAATGGTACGTGCAAAACAATCTATAGTAGCAGCAGGCTCTACATATGAAGCTGACTTATTTATCTCGGCATCTTCATCATCGTTCGTGCCTGAAATGTATAAGGACGGCCAGAAGCTTGACCTTTTTGATGATGCTACAGGTGTGAAAATGGGTAGAATAAAGTTTACAGCTCAAGGTGGCGCATATGATGCTACTGGTATGGCGAAAAAGAAGTACACTACTCAGATCAAATTACCTGATACAACGTTAACACAGGAGATCGAGTATTTCGTAGCACAACCTGTAATTCGCGTAACTACCGGTAATGCACCTACACTATATATGAACTGTGGCAACAATGTTAACATTGAAGTTCCTACACTTGGTACAAACTACAATCCTACATTTACTTCGCAAGGTGCGGAGGTTAGAAAAGGAGACAAGCCAGGTAAGGTTACAATTATTCCTAGCTCACGTAAAGTAACAGTAGGCGTTAGCAACAGTGGATCATTTATCGGAAATCAAGTATTCGATGCGAAAAATATTCCTGAGCCTCGTTTCGTTGCTTATGTAGGCAACTCACCAGTTGACTTGAGACAAGGTATTAAGCCAAATCAGATCAGAAGTCTTCGTATAGTAATTGAGCCAGACGAAAACTTTAAAGAAGAAGTTCCTAAAGATGCTCGTTATTCAATTAAGAATATGGAAGTAACTATGGGAAGTGGCCCTGTTGCAAAAGCACAGACTCGCGCTAACAACGGTAGCCCTGATTTAGGAGCGTGGACAGGACAAGCAAAAGCTGGTGATAGAATAGTATTTGTAATCCGCGATGCTGTTAGAAAGACTTTCACTGACAGCGAAGAAAAAGTGGGTATAAAAGGATCTAATGGTGTAATCTTCGTTCCTATAAACTAAGAAATATGTTAAAAAGGTATTTAAGTGTTCTCTTTTTATCCGGTGCTTCCGTTGCGGTTTTTGCGCAGGCAGAGGTAGAGTCAGCTGAAGTAGCTGAAGCCTACCGTGTTGAAATGGAAGAACAGTATAATCCAAACTCAATAAATCCCATCCCTGTATATGAGCAACATTATAAGGTAAGGGTTTGGAGAAACATGGATTTGCTTGAAAAGCAGAACAAAGGATTCTTTGCTAAGAATGGTGAGCTTCCTAAATTAATTATGGACGCAGTAATGTCAGGTGAGTTGGTTGATATTTATGCAAGTGACTCTTTGACTACTAAAATTGGTAAGGATGAATTCCTCAAGCGTTTACAACAAGAAGAAGCAACATCTTATCCAGCTTGGGATCCATCAAATTCCTTTTACACAGATGACATAGTTTCTTACAACGGAAAGAACTACAGAGCACTAAGAGATTCTCAAGGTGCAAATCCTGAAACCTCTGGCGACGATTGGGCTGCAACATCTGAAGGAAAGGCAATGAATTATATGGCCAGCGATGTGAGTTCAATACAAATAGTTGAGGATGTTATCTTCGATAGAAGACGCTCCAGACTTTATTACGATGTACAAGCTTTTGAATTGGCGGTACCTGGTTCTAAGACAAGAACAGGATTCAATCAAACACTAGGCTGGTTTAAGTATAAAGACCTTGAAAAGCTTTTCAGAGCACATCCTCAGAAAGCAGTTTGGTTCAACAGACAGAATACCGCGCAGAACAAAAATTTTGCTGACGCATTTTTGTTAAGGTTGTTCCATGGAACGATCAACAAGATTCAGAACCCTGAAGATGAAACTATCGCTGAACAGTATATGGCAAATGGTCGTCCTTACAGAGAATCTGTTTGGGCGAGAGAATGGGCCGAAATTCAGATGATGGAGAGAGAACACCATCTTTGGGAGTTTTAAGAAGAAATATTTCTTAGTATAATAATGGAAAAGGCTGCATTACGCAGCCTTTTTCTATTTCCTATCTCCTGATCCTGAAATAGGTTGACGCAGCCATATAGGACTAAAAAAGATAAAAATCAGTGAATGTCGGTTTGAATTTCAGAAATGGTGTCTGTTTTTACGGGATCTAATCCTTTAATGATTTCTGCCTTTTGCTTTCCTATTAATGTCTCAAGTTCTTCAAAAGAAGCTTCTTTTATTTTCTTCACAGATTTGAAGTGCTTCAACAATTTGTCGGTTGTTTGTTTTCCTATGCCCTTTAGTTCTTCAATTTCTGTTTTTATCGTTGCCTTGCTTCGCTTTTGCCTATGGAAAGTAATAGCAAATCTATGGGCTTCATCTCTTACAAATTGAAGTAGCATTAAGCCAGGAGATTTTTTGCTTACATGGAGAGGAAATGGATCCTCGGGGTAATAAATTTCCTCTAGTTTTTTTGCAATGCCTGCAATTGGAACTTTGCCATAGAGGTCAAGTTCTTTTAATGCTTCACAGGCACTGCTAAGCTGTCCCTTGCCCCCATCTATTAATATTAAGTCAGGAAGTTGCCCTGCCTCCTCAAGAATCCGCTTATATCTTCTGCCCACAATTTCCTTCATTGATGCAAAGTCGTTAGGGCCTTCTACTGTTTTTATGTTAAACTGTCTATAATTCTTTTTGTCCGGTTTCCCATTAGCAAAGCGGACCATAGACGCTACAGGATTTGTTCCTTGGAAGTTTGAGTTATCGAAACACTCTATTACCAGAGGCAGGTTTGGAAGACGAAGGTCTTTTTGAAGAATTGATAGTACCTCAAACTGTTTCGACTTCTTGCCTTCCCGCTGTATCTCTTTGTTCTTTTTCAGCTCAAGGGCGTTCTTTTCAGAAAGAATAACGAGTTTCCTTTTATCGCCAATTTTTGGAATCACATTTTCAACGTCATCCTCCAGCACAGTAACTGGTACGTTGCTGAAAATTGTTTTATTGTCACCGACGCGTATTTGCTGTGCTGTAAAACTCAAGATATCTTCATCCGATTCATCCTGTTTTTTCTTTACTTCTACTGTCTTTGAATTTATAATTGAGCCTTCCTTGATCTGCAGGTAGTTTACATAGGCGTACTCATTTGTACTGTTAATAGTAAGTACATCAATGTCTGTAAGTGCCCGATTAACAACGAGTGATTTGGTCTGGAATCTTTCAAGTGTGTCTAGTTTCTCCTTATAACGTTGGGCCTTTTCAAACTCCATGTTCAAGGCGGCCTCTTGCATGTGTTTCCTAAAATATTGGTACACAATACTGATATCTCCTTTCAGGATGTTTCTTGCCTGTTCTATCTCTTCCTTATACGTAGCCTCATTGTGAGCACCTATACAAGGGCCTTTGCAATTACCAATATGGTATTCTAGACATACTTTAAACTTCTGCTGTTCTACATTCTGTTCGCTCAGCATTAAGCTGCATGTTCTTATCGAATAAAGTTTTCGGATAAGATCAAGAACGTTTTTCATAGCCACCACACTTGAGTACGGCCCAAAGTACTCGCCGACCTCAGGGTTGTATTTTCTTGTATAAATTATTCTTGGAAAGCGTTCGTTTAATATGCAGATATATGGAAAGGTTTTGTCGTCTTTCAGCAGGATGTTATACCGTGGCTGATTCTGCTTTATAAAATTATTCTCAAGCAGTAATGCGTCGAATTCAGAATCTGCAACAGTGAATTCGATATTCCTTATCTCGGAAACGAGCCTTAATGTTTTACGATTTACCCCAGTGCTTTTGTTGAAATAACTGCTTACACGCTTTTTGATATTCTTCGCCTTACCAACATAAATCAGTTCATTCTCCTCGTTATAAAACCTGTAAATCCCTGGTGAATCAGGCAGGCGAAGGATTGTCTCCTTAAGCGTTGTCATACCATATATCAGTTATTAAGGTCATCCAATGTTATTTCTTTTTCATCAGGAGAAACTTCTGTTGAGTCTATCGATTGATATTTGTTACAATCTAAAGTGACGTCAAGCCCAGACACAGGCCTCTTAAAATATCCTTTTGCAAATCCTACTTCAGGATTTGCATAGACCTTCAGCATATATTTCTCCCAGATAGGACGAGCTGTCTTCGAACCAGCACCGAAGCTCCACGATGGGAAACGTATACTTGGTTCATCACCACCTACCCATACACCTGTAACGAGGTTATGCGTAATACCCATATACCAACCGTCAGATGCATTATCTGTAGTTCCGGTCTTACCACCTATCTCATTATCTTTCTTGAGTTCGTATTTCAAGCCGACTGAAGTGCCACCGCTTTCTTGTACACCGCCCTCTAACATATAAACCATTTTATATGCTGTTTTCTCATCCATTGCCTGCCTGGTTTTCGGAACAAAAGATTCAATAACGTTTCCGTTTTTATCTTCTATACGGGTTATATAATAAGGTTCGACGTGGATACCAAGGTTAACAAAGCCACAATATGCAGATACCAATTCGTAAAGTGTTACATTATCAACACCTAAACACAAAGAAGGATTCGGATGCAATTCACTTTTAATGCCTAAGCGATGTGCAAACTCTACAACATTTTGCGGTCTAACACGATCAATCAATTGAGCTGATATAGTATTTTTTGATCGCGCGAGTGCCTGTCGTAGCGTAAGCTTATCTCCCAATCCTTTGTCGCCTTCGGCATTACTAGGGCTCCATGTCCCACCAGGAATTTTTATTGTCGGTGAGATGTCCAACAGTTCATGACATGGGGAATAGCCATCTTCTATTGCCTTTCCATAAACAAAAGGTTTAAAGGTAGAGCCCGGTTGTCGCGAACCTTGTTTAACGTGATCATATTTAAAATACTTGTGGTTGATACCACCAACCCAGGCCTTTATTGCTCCTGTTTCAGGATTCATTGACATCAGGCCAGATTGTAAAAAGCGTTTATAGTAATTTAACGAATCGATAGAGCTAAACAAAGTGTCTCTTTCACCTCTCCAGGTAAAGACACGCATCGGCTTCTTTTGATTCAGGAGTATTTTGATTGAATCGAAAGAAGCTTCAGCTCCATATCTTTCAACAAGATTTGCGTATGCTTCTGTGCGCTTAATCCGTTGCTCAAGGAAATTCTTGATCTCGTTTCCATTTTCATCTGTCCATGGATTTCGATTACGTAACCTCCATTGACGGTCAAATTCTTTTTGTAATACGCGCATGTGCTCCGCCATTGCCTCTTCTGCAAAGCGCTGCATGCGGCTATCAATTGTCGTATATATTTTCAAACCCGATTCCCAAAGATCATATCCGTGCTCTTTACACCACGACATAAGATCATTTCTTAATACTGTTCTGAAATAAGTTGCTAAACCCTGATTTTGATTTTGAACTTTAAAATTCAACCCGAGGGGTAATGCTTTTATAGAATCATATTGCTCACGGCTAATAATTTTATATCCATGTCTATATACTTTATAAAGGACTTCATTTCTTTTGTTCAACGCGCCTTCAGGATTACTTACAGGGTTGTAAAAGGTCGGGTTTTGAAGCATTCCGATAAGAAGGGCTGATTCCTGAAGGTTTAAGCTATCGGGACCCTTATTAAAATATGTTTCTGCTGCTACCTTTATACCATATGAATTGCTGCTAAACTCTGCAGTATTCAAATACATTGCAATAATTTCTTCTTTGGTAAAATTCTTTTCCAGGTCAACTGAAATAATCCATTCTTTTGTTTTCTGAACAATTCGACGAGGATATTTACCAAGCTTAGCTACAACTCCATCAAGTGCTTTATCAGGATTTCTTGTATAAAGGTTTTTTGCAAGCTGCTGCGTGATGGTACTTCCACCGCCAGCAGAATTAAGCGTTAATAACCCCCACAGTACACGCGGATATGCCCAGAAGTCCATTCCCGAATGTTCATAGAAACGATGGTCTTCTGATAACATGAACGTATTTACAAGATCAGTCGATAAGCCGTCATACGTAACCTGACTTCTGTTAAATCTAAAGTACCGGCCTAAAGACACACCATCTGCAGAAATAAGTTCCGAGGATAAGTCATTTTCCGGGTTTTCTACTTCTTTAGTGCTCGGCATTTCACCAAACAGCCCGAACAAGTTTATGCTAACCGATAAAAAGTATAACGGAATACCGAGAACAAAGCAGAAGAATAGAATCCAAACAGCTTTAATGATTTTATCAAACCATGGTTTCTTAACTGATAAAATGCTATTGGTTTTCTTTGGGGTAGTTTTTTTCGAAGAAGCGGAGGTACTCATCTAAGCCTTTAGTTCTGTAAAATATGTCAAAGTTGTCTTTCGTAATTACAAAATTATCGAATTTCTGGTTTCCAAGATCGTTAAGTGTTGGAAGGTTTTCATTAAATGTAATAAAGTAGCGAATAGCGGTACTTACATTAGAAAATTCCGACACAAAAGTTACTGCATAATCATCGTTTAGAATAAGGTTGCTGATTTTGAGATTAATTTCAGAAAAATGCTGCTCATTAAATAATTTGAGTCTGTTTGTGAAAATGTCCTCTGCTTTATCCTTGCGTTTATGAACAACCACGAAGTAATGATGCTCTTCAAGTGATCTTATATATTGTATTCCCTTTCTTTTTTCTTCACTTTCCTGGAACCTTTTAGAAGTTTCCAGAAGCTTTTTAGCATAATTTACTATTTCGGCCTCGGAATACTTAGTAATAAATTGGTCCAACTCAAATTGGTACTTATAAATTGTTTCTGTTTTGCCGATAATTAAAACTCTTAACAGCTCAAGTGTTGGAGTAAAGTTAGTCTCTCCTAAATTCATTGCTTCCTGAAGAACATTACTTGACAGGTGAAAGCTGTCTGCTTCAAAGTGGTGGTAAGCCAATTGATATAATTCCTTTTGTTTCTCCGCAGTTTGGCTGGATTCCTGAAGATAGGCTGGATTTACAAGAATTTTTGCAAATGTGGAATTAGGATGCTTCTCTTTAAGAGTAGAAGCATAGGCATCAGCTTGTTGAGGATTCGCTCCTTTCAAGATTAAATACAATGTATAGAGGACTTCAGGCTCATGTTCTGTATTTGGAAAACGCTGAAGCAGCGTTTTATAAGTTATTACTGCGTTATCATTTTCTAGCAGCTTGAAGTGGTAGATTTCTCCTAATTTAAAATAAGCCTCTTCTATTTTTGCCAACGCCTCCTTTTTAGCCTCTTCTGTTCGTGGTATTTCTTTATTAAGTCTTTCGAACTCCTGAACGGCAGGGTCTATCGCTTTTTTCTCAGGAGTGTTCCCTCCCTGCTGGGCTGTTACTCTTAAGGAGTCGCCACTACTGACATTAGCATTTGCTTGTGCTGGTCCCGTTTCTTTTAGAGATCTCCTCCAATTATCCTCCAAAGGGATATTTCCCCAAACCCTCGTAAATTCCGATTGCCCCATTGACATGGTCGAGGGACTTGAAAAATACCAATCATTGCTGGAAGTTATGCCCGTTTCCCCTTCTTCATTTGATGCAAATATATTATTGTTGTCGTTCGTGCTGATTTCAATACGATTTTTCTTGCGTTTTTTTGCAGCGATTTCTTCTACTTTCTTTTTTTCAGCAACAATTTCGTCTATTCTTGCTTTAATAGAAGCAGAGTCCACTGTAGAGAGTGTAAGAAGACTGTCCTGCCATTTTATAGTTTTAATGTGATCTACAAACTCATTCAAAATATCAGCCCTTGCCTTTATTGCATCGTAATTTTCGAAATCCTGAGGAAGTGAATTTATGGCGCTATCATAATAAGCCTGTGATAGCTCGTAATTCTTCAGGGTATCGTAGTAGACTTCTCCTAATCTTAAATAGGCTTCTCCATCAATTCTTTTGTTCTTTCCCTCTTTTATGGACTTATTAAAGTCGGAGATTGCTTCTTTAACATTTTGCTGTTTTAGCTCAAAAACTCCCATCTCGTAATAGATCTTGTCTTTGAACTCCCTGTTTTTAGAATCTTTTAATAGTTTTTTAAATGTTTTTCTCGCGGCATTTACATCTTTTGTCTTGGAGATCTCTGTAACCTGAGCCATGTATAAACGAGCATAGAAGTCAACTTCGTACTCGGGATTGGTGGAAATACATTTCTTGTAGAAGTTGTATGCTTCTGCCTCGAAGCCCAGACGTTGGTACACTTGACCTATGATGAAATATATTCTTCCCCTCCTGTCACTCTTTTTCAACATGGGACTAGCCTGTGTAAGATTTCTTACCATGTTATCATAATCATCGTGAATCTGATAGTAGTAGGCTCGCTCTAGATAGAGCTTTTTCTTATTTGACTTATTAAGATCTTCCTTCAATAAGAAGTCAATTGCTGCCTTTGCGTTGTTAAATTCTTTGTGCTCAATGTATGTCCTGATAAGGTTGATTATTGCAAGGTGTTTTGTGTCCACGTCCTTGCTAATGGTGTTTGTGTATTTAAAAGCCTGAATAGCATTGCCCCAGTCGAGGCTGTAATGTCTTCCTTTTCCTACAAGAATATAGGCGTCATCTACCCATTTACTGTTGGGATGGCGTTGTATAGCAATGGAGGCCATCTTTATCGCTTCCTGGATTTCCTTGTCATACCCTTTCGCCATACTTGAATCAAATGTTGGGAAGAGCCAAAGAACCCGGTTGTAGTCATCTATTTGTGCATTGCGGATGGTCTTTTCTACTTTTTCTATTTCCCCTTTAGCATAGAAATAGCCATTGTAATGTGCAGTGGTATTGTGAAACGCTTTACTGGTCCATGTATTTCTTTGAGACGAACAAGCGGCAGTAAAAAGAATGATAGTAATTGAGAAAAGAAAAACCTGATTTTTCAAGGATCACTGGTTAATTGTTTACAAAACGCAAAAAACTTATTTCCAATATTTTAATCGGGCAGAATCTCTAATTTTGTATACAAAAAAAGGGAATATTATTTAATGCTCACTTCTTTTTGAGAACCTTATTTTACTATTTCTAACCAGCTTTAGCTTTATGTTAAGCGCTTTATTTATCACTAAGTAAAATTGATGAGACCAAAGAAAACTTTATCCAGCTGGCTTACAACTAGGTATCAGTTAATTATTCGCAGTGAAGAAAATTTTGCCGAAAGAACGAGCGTGGCTTTCACATACTCTAAGATTATCCTGTTTTCGGTGATCATTTTTTCATTTGTGTTTGTGATCAGCCTATTCCTTGTTCAGACGGTGTTGGAGAAGTGGTTTGACCCCAAGTACGAGCAAATGGTGTTAAATCAGCAATTGTATGGTTTGGCTTTAAAAGTGGATTCATTAGCTTCAGAAGTAGAGCAAAAAGACAAGTTTATAGCAAATTTTCAGAAAGTTTTGAGTGGAGATACTTCTTCTGCGTTTAGCACCCATTCGATGAAAATGGTTAGTGCAGAGGGTCAGGCCTCAGCAAAACCTGCGAGTTTGAAAATCGATCCTGCAGATTCTGCTTTTAGAAAAGATTTTGAGAAATCTAATTTGTCCTTAATAACACTTACCGGAATGAAGAGCCGCGCTCTTGAAGCAACTTTCTTCTTTTCCCCTATTTCAGGATTTATCTCTGACAAATACGATGTAAAAAAGGGCCATTTCGGTGTGGACGTAGTCGCAAAGACCAATGAGCCGGTAAAATGTATCTCTGATGGGACGGTAATATTCTCATCATGGACTCAGGATGCCGGCTATGTACTAATGATTCAACACAGCGCCAATTTGATATCCGTTTATAAACATAATGCTGAACTTTACAAAAAAGTCGGTACATTTGTCAACGCGGGCGAAATAATCTCAATAGTTGGCAATAGCGGAGAAATGACCAATGGGCCTCATCTTCATTTTGAGTTGTGGTACAACGGAAATTCATTGAATCCTGAAGAATTTGTCACTTTTTAAACTAACCCCATATGTTCACATCTAAAGAAGAAAAACGTGTGGCTGAAGAAATCAGCAATTCTAGCAATACCATCGGCAAAGGAACCTTCATGGAAGGAAACGTTGAAACTTATGGTAACATTCGCATCGAAGGAAAGGTAACAGGTAATGTAAAATCTAAGTCAAAAGTCGCCTTAGGTCCTGGCTCTCTTGTTACCGGAAATATTATGTCTCAAAATGCCGATATTGAGGGAGAGGTAAAGGGTAAGCTTGAAATAGCGGAACTCCTCGTCCTGAAGGCTACGGCCATTATTAATGGGGATATTTATACAGGGAAGCTTGTTGTAGAGCCCGGAGCTATTTTCAACGGTGTATGTAAAATGGGAGCAACTGTTAAGGAAATTAAAATAGTTGAAAATGGAGCAGTCTCAAGATCCATCCCGGCGCAAGAAGCTAAATCAGTATAATAGTTATCTTAAATACAGTGGCTTAGCCATTCAATTGTTGGCGGCCATTGCCTTATGTGGATGGGTTGGGCACTTTATTGATAAGTGGCTTAATTATAAATACCCCGTATTTATGCTAATCTTAGGTTTTGTAGGATTTGGTGGTATGTTATACCAAATTTATAAATCCATAAACGATCAGTAAGCTTGATTCGATTTCTCCTGGTTCTTTTCTTATTGTCAGGTTTGCTTCTTGGTCTTACTAACCTTGCCATAAGCTGGCAGGTTGTTGAAAGGCCTTCGTTCTTATATGAGACTGTTATTCTACTGGTGGTAACTACCGGGGGTATTTATTTTCTTTTAAATAAAAGATTGCGCCATTTCCTTCTGCTCTATTTATTAACCACCGTGATTAAGATTTTGGCCTTCGGAGTTTACACACTTATTGTTGTTCTTGAGGACAAGAAAGGAGCCAATGTAAACGTGATCTTTTTCATGATCTGCTATTTTTTGTTTACAGCTGTAGAGGTCATCTTCCTTCACCGAAGAGTTACAGGAAAAAATCAATCTTAAAGAGGTCTCAATTTTTTTTTAAAACATTTTATTCTGGGGTCTTAATTTATACCTTTGCGGTCGATTTTAAGAACCCGGAGAAACTTCCCTCAAATGAAGGCCTTTTTAAGTAGAATTAGCCGCTTTTTTATGGTTTTAGCCCTCCTATGTGTATTCATAGGCGGTACTTCAATACGTTCTTTAGCATCCGAGCAGGAAGAATCCAAGGAAGAGCTAAACTTAAGCGAGTTTATCATTCATCACGTACTCGATGATCACGTTTGGCATTTTACTAATCATTTAACAATCTATCTTCCGGTTATCGTTTATTCTTCAGAACGTGGGTTAGATATATTCTCTTCTCGGAATTTTTATGATGAGTATCACAATGTTATAAATTATGACGGATACAAGCTTGATCACAGTCACATTTACCTTGCTGACTCGGGAAAGGCTGTTTTAGATTTATCAATTACGAAGAATGTCGCAATGCTGCTAATTACAGCAGTAATTATGGCTTTGATATTTATCTCTGTAGGAAATGCTTACAAGAGGAATCCGGGAAAAGCACCAAAGGGACTGCAGTCATTTTTTGAGCCTGTAATTGTTTTTGTTAGAGACGAAGTAGTGAGACCTAACATCGGTCCTCATTATGAAAAGTTTCTTCCTTACATGCTTACCTTGTTCTTTTTCATTTTAATAGGTAACCTTCTAGGGCTACTCCCTGGGGCTGGTAACCTGACCGGAAACATCGCAGTAACAGGAGTACTTGCTGTTTTAACATTTTTAATTACAAATTTTAAGGGCAATAAAGATTACTGGGCGCATATTCTTTGGACACCAGGTGTTCCTCTTCCATTAAGACCCATTATTCTTTTAGTGGAAGTAATTGGTATCTTTACTCGTCCTATTTCTCTTATGGTTCGTTTATTCGTTGCAATCACCGCGGGCCATATAGTATTGTTAAGTCTTTTCTGTCTCACCTTCATTTTTAGTAGCATCTGGGTTGGCTTCGCTTCCTCAATCATTGTTTTATTTATAAACTTAATTGAGTTAATGGTAGCTGGAATTCAGGCTTATGTATTCACTTTGTTCTCATCGTTATACATAGGAATGGCAATCGCTGAACACGAACACGACCATCATTAAAATTTGAACTTGTTTAACTTAAATAAATAAATCTATGTTGTTTGCTCTTTTATTGGACATCAGTTATGCAGTAATGGGCGCTGGTATCGGTGCTGGCCTTGTTGCAATTGGCGCAGGTCTTGGCATTGGTAAAATCGGTGCTTCTGCTATGGAAGGTATGGCACGCCAACCTGAAGCTTCAGGTAAAATTCAGGGTGCAATGCTTATCATTGCCGCTCTTATTGAAGTAGCCGCTCTTTTTGGGCTGGTTATTTGTCTGCTGATCTCTTTCAGAACAGCTTAATTATTCAAGAAACTTGCTTAGGCAATGGGCCGGCAGGTTTCTTCTTATTAAAAGTTGAACAAGAAATTTGAGTATTAACTCAGTAAAAACCTTTAAAAACTTATGCAGCTTCTTACTCCAGATCCTGGATTAATTCTCTGGCAATTAATTGTATTCGTATTACTTTTTTTACTCCTGGCAAAGCTAGCCTGGAGGCCAATTATCAGTTCTCTAAAAGCACGTGAACAATCTATTACTGATGCTCTTGAGACAGCCGAAAGAGCAAGACTTGAGATGACTAAACTTAAGTCTGATAACGAAAAGCTTCTTAAAGAGGCTCGTGAAGAAAGAGATAAGATGTTAAGAGAGGCTAGGGAAGCTGCAAACCGTTTAAAAGACGAAGCACAAACTGAAGCTAAAAAATCTGCAGACAAGATTATCGAGGATGCGCGCGCCGCAATTAACATTGAGAAGCAAGCTGCTTTAAAAGAAGTAAGGGTGCAGGTTGCAATGTTCTCATTGCAGGTTGCTGAAAAACTGATGAAGACAAAACTTGCTGACGACAAAGCGCAGAAAGAGCTTGTTGAAAATTATATAAAAGATCTTAAGACAAATTAGTCATGGCAGATTCAAGGGCAGCATCGCGATATGTAAAATCTCTCCTTGGACTTGCCGTGGAGCAGAATGTGCTGGAGGCGGTGCATTCAGACATGCTCATGTTTACAAAGCTGGTTGAAAGCAATAGGGAGTTTAAGCTCCTACTTGCGAATCCTATTGTTAAACATGACAGAAAGCGCGCTATTCTCGAGAGACTTTTCAAAGGCAAAGTGAATGCTTTAACAATGGCTATATTTGATATTCTTACGCGTAAGAATAGGGAGCCGTTATTGCCAGCAATTGCCAAGGAGTTTCATGAAGCATATAACGATTATAAAGGAATACGAAAAGCATTTGTTACTACCGCAGTACCACTTGATTCAAAACTTCGCGCTGAATTTGAAGGTATGGTGAAGAACTATACAGGCAAAACACAGGTTGAATTAATTGAGAAGGTGGACAAAGATATGATTGGTGGTTTCATTCTTAACGTTGGCGACCGCCAGGTTGATGCATCCATCAAGAATAAGCTTAAAGCATTAGAATTAGAATTTAGTAAGAACCCATATATCAAAGAATATTAATCTCTTATAAACATGGCAGAGATCAGACCTGAAGAAGTATCAGCAATTTTACGTGAACAACTTTCACAATCACGAACTGACGCCGAACTGGAAGAAGTAGGTACAGTACTTACTGTTGGTGACGGTGTAGCTCGTATCTATGGTCTTACCCAAGCTCAGGCTGGTGAGTTGATCGAGTTTGAAACCGGATTAAGAGGTCTGGTTCTTAACCTGGAAGAAGATAATGTGGGTGCTGTATTACTGGGTGACTATAAAGACATTAAAGAAGGTGCTACAGTAAAACGTACTGGTCAAATAGCTTCTGTAAAGGTTGGTGATGGTATGTTAGGTCGTGTAGTTAATACACTTGGTCAACCTGTCGATGGTCGAGGTCCTATTGCAGGACAACTTTATGAGATGCCATTGGAAAGAAAGGCACCAGGTGTTATTTATCGCCAACCAGTAAACGAACCTCTGCAAACTGGTATCAAAGCTATTGATGCAATGATTCCTATTGGACGAGGTCAACGCGAATTGATTATTGGTGATCGTCAGACTGGTAAGACTGCCGTGGCTCTTGATGCAATTATTAATCAGAAGGAGTTCTACGAAAGAGGTCAGCCAGTTATCTGTATATATGTAGCAATTGGTCAGAAAGCCTCTACAGTAGCTAACGTGGCATCTGCACTTGAAAAGGCAGGCGCGTTACCTTATACCATCATCGTTTCAGCATCTGCATCAGATCCTGCACCTATGCAATTCTTTGCTCCTTTTACCGGAGCTGCTATTGGTGAATTCTTCCGTGATACTGGTCGTCCGGCACTTGTAGTTTATGATGACTTATCTAAACAGGCAGTTGCTTATCGTGAAGTATCACTGTTATTAAGAAGACCTCCTGGACGTGAAGCTTACCCTGGTGACGTTTTCTATTTGCACTCACGTTTATTAGAGAGGGCTGCGAAAATCATCAACAATGATGCTATTGCCAAAAACATGAATGACCTCCCTGCTTCCATAAAGCCTTTGGTTAAAGGAGGAGGATCTTTGACTGCGCTTCCGATTATTGAAACACAAGCAGGTGACGTTTCAGCTTATATTCCAACCAATGTGATTTCTATCACTGACGGTCAGATATTCCTTGAAACAAACTTGTTTAACTCAGGTATCAGACCAGCCATTAACGTTGGTATCTCTGTGTCTCGTGTAGGAGGATCTGCTCAAATTAAATCAATGAAGAAGGTAGCAGGTACATTAAAGCTGGATCAGGCACAATACAGAGAACTTGAAGCCTTTGCAAAATTCGGGTCTGACCTTGATGCTGCAACCAAGCTTACTATTGATAGAGGAAGAAGAAATACCGAAATCCTCAAACAAGATCAATATGCTCCTGTTCCTGTTGAAGAGCAAGTGGCAATAATTACAGCTTCAACCAGAGGATTTATGGACAAAGTTCCTGTTAATAAAGTGAAGGAGTTCGAGAAGGAATTTATTGAGCTGCTGCGTACAACACAACGTGGTGTGTTAGACAACCTGAGGGTTGGCAAATTTGAGGATGCAGATGTGGCAATTATTAAAAAAGTTGCAACAGATCTTTCAAGCAAATATTAATTGAATAACTGCTACTTTATAGTAGCGGTATTTGGATAACTGGACAAACAAATGCCAAGCTTAAAAGAAGTAAAGAATAGGATTACATCTACAATCTCTACACAGCAGATAACCAAAGCTATGAAGATGGTTTCCGCTGCGAAATTGCGTAGGGCACAAGATAGAATTACGCAGATGCGTCCCTTCGCTCAAAAGCTTAATGCGATACTTCAAAATCTTTCAGCAGCTCAAACCGATGGAGAGAATTGGTACAACGAACAGCGTCCGGCGAACAAAATTTTATTGGTGGCGATCAGCTCTGACCGCGGCCTTTGCGGATCATTTAATAGCAACGTTTTTAAAACTGTAAATAGGGTAATCGAGGAAAAGTACGCGACGCAGTTTAATAATGGGAACGTAACTGTTCTTTCTATTGGTAAGAAAACAGCCGACTACTTTGGTAAACGCAAGTGTAATTTGATTGGCGATTATACATTGCTTTTCAGTTCACTTTCTTACGATAATGTATCTCACGCCGCTGATTTTATCATGCAGGCATTTAGAGATGGTAAGTTTGACAGGGTTGAATTGGTGTACAATGAATTTAAAAATGTAGCTACTCAAATTCTGCGTGTTGAACAATTCCTTCCTATTGTTCCTCCAACAAATCAGATTGATGCTGCAAGCCAAATCGATTATATCTTTCAACCTGAGCAAGATACTATCCTTAGTGGCCTTATTCCAAAGTCATTGAAGGTACAATTGTATAAAGCAGTTCTTGATTCAAATGCTGCAGAGCACGGTGCTAGAATGACAGCGATGGACAAAGCAACTGACAATGCTGGTGAATTGCTAAAACAATTAAGGTTAACTTACAACAGAACACGTCAGGCAGCAATTACAAAAGAAATTCTAGAAATTGTTGGTGGCGCAGAAGCTTTAAAATCTTCATAAGAATAAAACGTTTTATAAATTAAGGTCTCCTTGGAAAAGGAGACCTTTTTGTTTTATGAACAAACTTCTTCATGCTTACAAACTTCTTAATATTCTTAGTATTGATGTTGTTATTGGTGCCGTTATTTCGGGGCTTTTCTTTGGCAAGTTATTTAAAGTAACAATTTTACCTTACGGGCTTGCCGTTCTGGGTCTTACTGTATGGATAGTATATACTGCTGACCACTTAAAGGACGCTAAAGACATAAGCAAGCCCGCATCGTCTACAAGACACTTATTTCATCAGAAGCACTTCAAGCCTATACTTATTTGTTTAATGATAGTATTGATAGTCGATTCTATACTCCTTTTCTTTATCCGACATCAGGTATTCATTTGGGGTTTAAGATTGGCTATGTGTGTAGGCATATACCTTGTGATAAATCAAAAGCTCCCCTTTCTTAAAGAATTATTTGTTGCCTTGATGTATACAATTGGTGTACTTCTTCCATCAATCTCTGTTACCAATGTTCATATTAATGATTACCATACCTTAATTATCGTGCAATTTTTCCTGATTGCACTGCTAAATCTCCTGGTGTATTCTTGGGTTGACGCCAATACTGACGTTAAAGACAAGATGATGTCTTTTGTTACATACTTTGGTCCTAAAGTTTTGAGAACATTGATAGCAATACTCGCGGTTATTACCTGTTTGATATTTATAGCGCAGGCACTGCTTTACAACTTTGATAGCGTACAGGTCATACTGTTGATAATGACGTTGATTTTATTGACAGTGTTTTATTTCAATTCCTTCTTTAGGAAGCACGACCTGTACCGGCTCATCGGTGATGCTGTTTTCTTTTTACCTGCTTTACTTCTTGTATGAATACGCTAAATATTTTTGATAAAGTAGCGAAGTATTATGATTTGATTGCATCCGTTGTTTTTGGAGGGCAGATAAAGAGCTCGCAAAAGTACTTTCTTCGTTATCTGAACAATAGTGAGAATGTACTAATTATTGGTGGAGGTACAGGATGGATAGCGAAGGAGATTTTGCTTCTATACCCTAAAATCAAAATTACTTATGTTGAAGCTTCACTAAGAATGATAGAGGAGACTGAGCAAAAGCTCCAACAATATGCAGACAATGTTATATTTATTCATGGCACAGAAGAATCCTTGCCTAAGGAAGTTGAATATGACGCGATCATCGCCAATTTCTTTCTTGACTTATTTAAAGAAGAACAACTGCAGGAAGTAGTGTCTAAACTAAAAAGATCAACGCGTAAAGATTCTTTATGGCTAGTTTCTGATTTTCAGGATAAGGGTGTATGGTGGCAACGAGTGCTGTTGAGGAGCATGTTCCTTTTCTTCCGCTTCGCATGTGGTATCCACCTTAAAAGGCTGCCCAACTGGAAGAATTTATTTAGCAATTCTAAATTCGTTGTTCTTGATTCCAAAGATTTCTTTAGAGGCTTTATTCATTCTGTAGTTTACAAGATTTATTGAGCTATTACATCGCCATCAAATTGTTGAATGAGCTCCGCTTTTTCTTCCATCAGTTTAATTATTTTTCTTAAATATTCTATTTCTTTTTTAGCTAGGTATAATTGCCGGTGCTGCTCTAGTGCCTCCATTTTTAACTGGGAAATCTCTTGTTTTTGTTCAATGCTCTCACCTTGTTGCATTTCAACGTAATATTGGAAGAAATTATGGTCAAGAACCTGCGATATTTTAAGAAGCAGCCCTGTATCCAGGTGCCTTTTCTTAAAAATGCGATAAACATTTTGCCTTACGGTTCCTAATTCATCAGCAAAGTCAGTAAGCTTCATACCCTTAGCCTCAAAAACTTCCTGTATTTTTTGCCCTATTTCAACTTTCATTGGTTCTCAGGATTTAGATGTGTTAAAGATACTGTGAATTAATAAGTTACACCTTATTCAAGAAAATCCAAAAGTGTAACCTTTTGCTTTACAGTTATTATTCTGTTAAATTAACAGGTCCTCCCATTTTGTAACGCCCTCAATACCCATTCATGGAAAAGCCTTATTATCAAGATGAGTATGCAACCGTAGAATTAGATGACACCATTCCATGTATAAAGGTCACCTTAAAGGGCATACCACGATTTAGCGAACACTATCAATTGGTACAATTAAAGCGTCTGGAGCTGATGCACCAACATGTCAAGAATTATCCTAAACTTCACATGTTAACTGATAGTAGCGATGCAGGGCCGGTGTTGGAGGAAGATATCGTTTACTTTAAAAACAATGTATTACCGCAAATGGGGAAAGCAGGAATTCGGTTTCTTGCGATAGTAATGCCAGGTAATAAATTTACACAACTCATTATTAAGGAAATGACCAATAAAACAGGCCTAATTAAAGTAAGGTATTTTGAAACAGTTCGTGAAGCACGATTATGGCTGAGAAAAATGACATTCGCCTAGGGAAATCCATAAGTTATTGTCATTTGGAAGACTTCAACGATTTCCAGTCGCTGATTTAACATTATCCCCTCATCTCTTTTGATCTTATATTGTATTATAGTGCTTTAACAGTAAATTGCGTATTAACCTCTATAAGCAGTAGTGAGTTTTTCATTAAGATGTTAAGTCAATCCGGTGGCCATGCAGGACCTTTTTAAGTATCTACCCGCAGTAGTGTATGAGTACGCAATTTATCCGGATGGAAGACAATGCTTTACATATGTAAGTGAAGCCAGCAGCACTATTCTAGGCATTGATGCACAAGTACTGCTTAACGATGCTTCAATACTTGATACAATTGTTCATGAAGATGACCTCCCCTCACTCAAAGATACGGCTATTCAAAGCCGGCAAAGCTTTGCGGAATGGCACTGGCAGGGACGCGTAATAGTAAACGGAAGAGTTAGGTGGATGGAGTTCAGATCCAATCACGAAGTTCAAAAAGATGGCCGGGTTCTTCAACGCGGAATTATACAGAACATTTCAGAAAGAAAACAAACGGAAATTGAAAGCGAGCTACAATACCAGTCGCTCATTGAAAAATTACCTGTTGGGATAGTAATTCATAATAAAGGGAAGCTGGTATTTGCCAACGCCTATGCTTATTCAATTTTAGGAATAAAGGAAGGTAATCTTATCGGCAAAGATGTTATTGATATGGTTCATCCGGACTTTCGTGAAAGGGTAATGGAACGGATGAAGGAGGCACAGACAGGCATACCTGTTCCTTTAATGGAGCAGAAGTATCTACATGCTGATGGAAGAGTTTTGGATTTAGAAGTAATGGCTTATTCTTTCACATACAAAGGCGCGCAATGTGTTCAGGTTATCTTCCGCGACATAACAGAGAAGAAACAGACGGAAGCACGCATTAAGAAGAATGAAACTCTGTTTACTCAGCTATTTCAAAATGTGCCTATGGCAGTTGTAATGCTCGATGAAAACGGAAAAGTTTTTCAGGTTAATAAGGGATTTGAAAAGATGTTTGGTTTTGCCTTAACTGAACTCAGAGGTAAGAACCTGAATGATTTCATTGTTCCGGAAGAATTAAGAAATGAAGGTATTGATCTGAATAATCTTATTACTTCTAACCAGGTAGTAAGTATCGAAACTATAAGAAGGCACAGAAGCGGAGATTTGGTAAATGTAATTCTTTGCGGTGTTCCTGTAATGCTCGATAACCAAACTATCGGCATTTATGGTGTCTATGTTGACATTACAGACAGGAAAAGCGTAGAGGAAGAATTAAAGATAAGAAATACTGAACTAGATAACTTTGTTTATAAGGTTTCACATGACCTTCGAGCGCCGCTGTCATCTATTCTGGGTCTTGTAAATTTGGCCCGCCTTCCCGGCAATTCAGATGATCCATTGGAGTATATTGATATTATTGGTAATAAGGTGCAGGCGCTAGATCACTTTATCAATGATGTGTTAAGCCATTCGAAGAATCTGAAAATGGAAGTGAGTATCAGTAAGGTCGACTTACGAAAAATCATTGATCAAACTTTTACTGATTTAAGCTACCTGGAAGGTGCCAGGATAATGAAACGAAATATAAAAATTGAAGGAATTGAATTTTACAGTGATCATTGGCGAATATCAGAGATTTTTAGAAATCTAATATCCAATGCCATCAAGTATCGGCAATTGTATACAGATACACCAGAAATAAATATTAAAATTCATGTAGATCATTTACGCGCCGATATCAATTTTTCAGATAATGGTATTGGCATAGATGAAGTAAGTCTTTCGAAAATATTTGACATGTTTTACAGAGCAACTGAACAATCAGACGGCTCAGGAATTGGATTATATATTGTAAAAAACGCTATTGATAAGTTGGGAGGTCAAATCAATGTGGTAAGTAAAGTAGGGCATGGTACCAGATTTAACATTCTCTTGCCCAATAGAATTAACAGTATAATAAATAAAACATCTCCTATTGTAGTTGAACCACGATGAACATTTTTGAAGTAGTTACTCCACAGCAGAAAAAGGAATTTCTAACATTACCGGTGAAGCTTTATAAAAATGAGCCAAACTGGATTCGCCCCTTAGATAAAGACATAGAAAATGTATTTGATAAAGAAAAGAATAAAACATTCAGGCATGGTGAATGTATCCGCTGGATATTAGTAGATGATAGCGGACAAACAATAGGTCGGGTGGCTGCGTTTGTCAACAACAAGATAGTGCATAAAGGCAACGACCAGCCTACCGGCGGAATGGGCTTTTTTGAGTGTATTAACAATCAAAAGGCAGCATTCATGCTTTTTGATCAGTGCAAACAATGGCTACAAAGCAAAGGAATGGAAGCTATGGATGGGCCCATTAATTTCGGCAGCAGAGACCGTTGGTGGGGTTTGCTTGTAGAAGGTTTTGATAGGCAGCCTAACTATCAATGCAATTATAACTTTCCTTACTATGTCAATATGTTCGTAGCCTATGGCTTTAAGGTATACTTCTATCAACTTACCTTTGGCCGTCCTGTGATGGGAGCTGTACATGATCGTATTGATGAAAAAGCTGCAATGACCGAAGGGAATCCTGATTATGAATTTCGTTACTTAAGAAAATCGGAGATAGATAAGTTGCCGGAATATCTTCTTACCGTTTATAATAGGGCTTGGGCCAAACGCAACGAGAACCCTGAACTTACAATGGCGCAGGCACAAATGCTCGTAAAACAAATGAAACCTATTCTTGATAGGAAGCTGCTGTTCTTTGGTTTTTACAAACGCGATCCCATCGCGTTTTTCCTCTCACTCCCAGAGATCAACCAGATTTTTAAACATGTCAATGGAAAATTAAATGTGTTGGGAAAACTCAAATTTGTATGGCATCAACTATTAAAGACCAATAGAAAAGCTTTTGGGATTCTTTTCGGTGTGGTTCCCGAGCATCAGGGGAAGGGAATAGATGGGGCTATTGTATCTGCTGGAAGAAAAGTGCTGCAGGAAGAATACAGACGCTATGACGACTACGAAATGAACTGGATCGGAGATTTTAACCCAAAAATGATAAATGTCGCTTCGCAGGTGGGTGGAGATGTGGTGAAACGACATGCCACATATCGTAAACTTTTTGATGAGTCTAAACCTTTTAAAAGGTCGCCCATTCTTCATTAGCACATACTTTTTGAACAACTTTTAACAATAATTGTTAATACTATACCTTCGCACTTCGAACGGACTTGTTAGTAATGAAAGATAAAATTGGAGTTCTATTAATAAATTTAGGTACGCCTGATAGCCCTTCTGTTGGCCACGTACGATCATACCTCTCACAATTTCTAAACGATCCACGGGTAATCGACATTCCGTGGCTTTTAAGAAAGCTACTCGTGAATGTTGTTATTGTACCTTTTCGCGCTTCTAAATCTGCAAAAGTCTATAAAAAATTATGGACAGCGGATGGCTCTCCCTTGTTGTATTACAGTGAAAGAGCAAAAGAACTATTGCAACAACAATTAGGGTCTCAGTATGATGTGTACCTGGCAATGCGATACAAAAATCCTTCTATACCTGATGTTCTGGAAACCATGCGAAAAAAGAACTACTCCAAAATTATTGTACTACCAATGTTCCCGCAGTATGCCTCAGCCTCTACAGGATCAGCGCTGGAAGAGGTGATGCGTGTAGTTCAAAAATGGTGGGTAATACCGGAGCTAAGATTAATCTCTCAATATTATGATCATGCTGATTACATCAATGGCTTTGTAGAAAGAGGAAAGCAGCACCGTATCGATGATTATGACCATGTGTTGTTCTCATATCACGGTCTTCCTCAAAGGCAGTTGGATAAAGTATACAATGATGGCCCTTGCGATGGGCATAACTGTGAACATGAAGTTACTGAAGAAAACAAGTTCTGCTACAAAGCAGCTTGTTACGCTACAACAAGACTTATTGCAGAACGCTTAGGTATACCATCGAGTAAGTATACGGTGTGTTTTCAGTCTCGGTTAGACGAAGGATGGGTAAAGCCATATTCTGATGAGGTTATTAAAGAGTGCGGTAAGAAGGGAATGAAGAAATTGCTCGTCTTTTCACCCGCGTTCACTGCAGATTGTCTTGAAACAATAATTGAAATAGGAGAAGAATACCAGGAATTGTTTCATGAACATGGAGGTGAAAAAGTTCAACTTGTAGAAAGCCTCAATGATCACCCTTCATGGATTCAATGCATGAAATCACTGGTGTTGCAAAACTGACAGCTTATCATTGTTGATGCAAGGGCTAATTTTTTGAGTGGGCTTGAAAGTTACATACACCTTAGTCCTCGAGCATGTCCTTTAATTCAAGCTCAAGGGCTTTTGTGCTGATATAAATTTCGTTGAGCGAGAGAACCAGTGATAATAACAGAAAAACAAGACTCAATCCAAAAATAGAGTATGCTAAAACTTCATACTCGAGGTAGAAGAATAGCATACATAAAACACAAAAGAAAAAGCTCGTAATTCCGGCAGCTTGCATTTGTTTGATAAGCATTAACCTTCGTCTTAGATTTTTGATTTGTTCTTTAATGGTGTGATGCTCTTCAGGAGCCAGCTTCCACTTACTATGTAAATTTCGGATAAGAGTTGCCAATGCCAAGAAGCGATTGGTGTAAGCAAGCATGAGAAGTGTTATAGCGGGGAATAGCAGCGCAGGTGTGTTTATTGAAATAGTCATAGCTTTACTTACTGGACTCTTTGCAGTGTTCGTAATGATTTTGAAAAGGTAGCCATAACAGAGACAACGAGTAAAGTTGCAAAACCTCCTAATATAACAGACCGAACCGTCCCAAAGCTTCTGGCAGTTACACCTGATTCAAACATCCCTATTTCATTAGAAGAGCCGATAAATATATGATTTACGGCAGATACTCTGCCCTTCATATTTTCAGGTGTAAGTGTTTGAAGAAGTGTACTGCGTATAATAACACTGATGCAGTCAAAAGCTCCGCTTGCAATAAGCAGAAAGAGAGACAACCAAAAGTTAGTAGATAGGGCAAATAATATCATACACACGCCAAACCCACCTACGCATGATAAGAGAATTTTTCCTGCATGTTTAGTGATGGGATTATGCGTAATGTAGAAAGCTGTACATACGGCACCAATCGAAGGCGCTGCACGTAAAATTCCAAGACCAATTGGACCAGTATGAAGTATTTCTTCCGCAAAGATCGGAAGTAAAGCTACTGCTCCTCCAAAAAGTACAGCAAATAGGTCTAATGATATTGCGCTTAGTATTATTTTATTATGGAACACGAAACGCAGCCCTGCCTTAATTTTTTCTACCACTCCTTCTTCTGCCGTAATCTCCGGTAAAGGTTTATTTCCTACTGATATAGCTAGCACGAGTCCGATTAGCGTCAGGCTGACATCAATCGTATACGCAGAGGTTATACCATAGAAACCATAGATTAAACCACCTAAAGCCAGTCCTGCTATTGTTGCTGTCTCCCATAACGTACTGTTCCACGATATTGCGTTTGTATACAATTCTCTCGGAACAAGTTGAGGCATAAAGGAGAATAAAGCCGGCGTGAGAAAACCCCTCGCAATACCACTAATAAATATTACTGTATATATCGGAACAACACTACGTGTGATAATGCCAGCACCAATATCAAGCGTGAAAAATAAAAGAAGCGAAGAGCAAAGTAGCAAAGTGCTGATGCATGTAACAATAATCTTTTTTCTCTGCATAATATCCGCTACATGCCCGGCGTATAACGACACGCTTATTGATGGAATGGCTTCTGCTAACCCTATAAGGCCAAGGGATAAAGGATCTTTAGTAATAGCATATACCTGCCACGCCACAACTACTGACTGGATTTGTATTGCAAGTGTTATGCAAAAACGCGAGGAAATAAATAATCTGAAATCAGGAATTTTAATTGAGGCGTAAGGGCCTGTGGGAAAGTTATTCATTCTTAAACAATGCTTACAAAAATAGCAAGGCTAATGTATTCATCAACGGACTAACATTTTTTCAATAGCTTGTATGGCGTTTTTTCTTCTCTGCTCAAAAGAACCTTTTATTTCAACAAAAGGAACCTGCTGCTGTTTCAATTCATTATAGTAAAGCGAATACAGATACTCCCTCTTATCAGGATGTTCACGTTGAGGATCGTCTTCCCAGGGGATATCAACATAGGTTAATAAGTACAAGTCATACTTACGACTCTGAATGTGATTAATAATCTCCGGATCAACCGAACCGAACTTCACTTCACTCCAGATTTTAATCACATAAAGATTAGTATCACATATAAGTACTTTATTCGCGTCTTTAGCCCATTCATCCTCAACGCGTAATTGTCCGTGCGCTATTTTTAAAAGATCAGATTGCTGATATGGTCCTCGTAAATTTTCAATATAGCTTCGTGCATATTCAGGAACCCATGTAGTGTTAAAATGCTTAGCCAGCATCTCAGAAAGAGATGATTTGCCGGTACACTCAGGTCCTATAATCGCTATCTTTTTTATTGAACTATCCAATCGAAAGTATAAAAAGTAAAGAGAATCAATCTTAAACAAACATAGAAGATAAATCAACTTAATTCTTTTACAAGTATATAGGTGCCCATGCACAGAATAAACCAGCCGAACACTCTTCTTAAATGCACTGCTGAAAATCTTTTATGTAGTCTGTTTCCAATAAAAATGCCACCCACAGCCAGTGTTGTTATTGATAATAGGAAAAGCCAGTCCATCGAGTAATTCAAAACATCACCCAAAAAACCAATTAATGAATTAATGGCAATAATAAATAGCGAAGTACCAACTGCAGTTTTAAAGGGAAGGCCTGTTAAAAACACAAGGGCCGGTATAATTAAAAATCCACCACCTGCTCCAACTAATCCAGTTAATGACCCGATAATTACCCCTTCTACTATTGTAAGAAGAACTTTAACATCATGGTGATTTGTCTCCTCCTTCCTTCCCCGTATCATAGAAATGGAGGCAAGTATCATAAGTAAGGCAAATACACCAAGAAGTAAAATTCTTTTCGTTAAAATAAAATCATTAACACTTATAATTACTTCAGGAATGGCAGGAACAACCCACTTTCTGGTAATAAAAATACTGGCAATGGAAGGTATACCGAATAGAAACCCTGTTCTGATATTTACCAGATGTTCCCGGTACTTTGGTATCGCTCCTACAAAACTGGTAGTGCCTACTATAAAAAGTGAATAGGCAGAGGCAGTAACAGGTTCAATTTTAAATAAATACACAAGAATAGGTATGGAAAGAATCGAGCCTCCTCCACCTAATAATCCTAGAATTACACCGATAAATATAGAGCCAATATAGCCAACTACTTCCATCATTATCATTTGACGGCGCTAGTATACACTTTTTAAGTGTGTCATAGTCGGCCGTATTCAACAATAAAGGCGTCGGGAAATTTATTTTTAAGTTCTCCTTTAAATTGTTCTGCTTTTTCTCTTGATGGAAACTTGCCCAGAATCAAGCCATAATATTTTAAACCATTAAGCACTTTAACCTGAACAGTAACGTGTTTCTTATAAGAATTTTTGAGATTATCAGATAAACGCATAAGATTAACAAGCTCCTGGTAAGTTCCTATCTGCACGCCGTATCCCTTAGGCTTCGTTCTTGTTATTTCAAATTCATAAAACTCTTTGTCCTCAACTGTTACCTGATCAATTGTTCTGGCGGGGTCACTTGTCTTACCATCACCCGGATCTAAAACCTCTAGTTGTACTTCTGCAACACCCTGGTTTATAAAACCTAATTCTTCGGCGGCACTTTTAGATAGATCAATAATTCTGCTTTCTACCCAGGGCCCTCTATCGTTTATGATAACTTCTACTGATTTGTTATTGGCCGTATTCGTAACCTTAACCTTAGTACCAAAAGGAAGGCTTCGATGCGCCCCTGTTAGCTTGTTGTGTTTGTATTTTTCTCCGCTGGCAGTAGGGCTTCCTTCAAACTTGTCTGCATAAAAGGAGGCTTTACCAGTTTGAATCTGAGCGAAAGCAGCAAAAAATAAAATGCTGAAAAAAAATGCAAAAGATAATCTCTTCATGGGGTTTCGGTTAGTATAAGAACCTTCAAACTTATTTAAATGCAAAGATAAAGCTGGTGCCGTTATATTTAATAGAACATTCGGTTAACCGTAGATTAAAAATACTTTATAAAGAAGATTATCAGGTGTGTTAGAAGAGAACGTCTTACCCTTTCTTTTACCGTAGAACATCATCTTCTCCTTCCAAGCCGTGTAAGAGTTTACGGTGAATTTAAAATTTCCTACAGCTCGTGATCCAAATAAAATTTGTTTCTGCCAAAATAACATGAAAAATGAAGGGATATAGGAAGGATTAGGAAGGGTTTAGGATGGCCTTACCTAGTCTCACCTTCAGTGGGAATTTTTTGACTTTTCACTTCCTATTTATTTGGCTTCCGGCAATTCTGTCAGTTTTTAAAAACTTATTTGAAGATGTATAAATTTACTTAACTTTGCCCGGCAAATAATAGATCGTATTTATTTGCCATGCTCGATAATTCCAAATTCCTTTTTGAAGCACTTACCTATGACGATGTGCTTCTTGTTCCAGCGTATTCAGAAGTACTTCCCCGCGAAACCAACACTTCAACAAAGCTTACAAAGAATATAACGTTAAATATACCCATAGTTTCCGCAGCTATGGATACGGTAACTGAAGCAGAACTAGCAATTAGCGTAGCACTTGAGGGAGGGCTGGGCTTCATTCACAAAAACATGAAAATTGCCCTGCAGGCGGAGCAGGTAAGAAAGGTTAAACGTTCTCAAAGCGGGTTAATATTAGATCCCATTACTTTAAGCGTAAACTCAACAGTTCAGCAAGCCGAAAACATCATGCGTGAGTTTCGCATTGGCGGCATTCCTGTTGTAGATGGGGATGGTAAGCTACTAGGCATTATTACAAATCGTGATCTGCGTTTTCAGAAAGATATGAATGCACCGGTTGAGGGCATCATGACCAAAGATAACCTTGTTACAGCACCAGAAGGGATTACCCTCGAAAAAGCTGAAGACATTCTTAAGCGATATAAAATTGAGAAATTGCCTATAATCAATAAGAATGGAAAGCTTACGGGCTTAATTACTTTTAAAGACATCCAGAAAAAGAAAAACAAGCCAACTGCCTGCCAGGACGAGTTCGGAAGATTAAGAGTAGGAGCTGCAGTAGGCGTTACTCCTGACATACTCGAAAGAATAGAGGCACTTAAAGTAGCAGGAGTTGATGTTATAAGTATTGACACTGCACATGGTCATTCCAAAGGTGTTATAGATGCAGCAAAAAGAGTTAAGCAAAAATATCCGGATATGCCACTCGTAGTCGGCAATGTTGCAACCGGAGCGGGAGCCAAAGCATTGGCTGATGCAGGGGCAGATGCAATTAAAGTAGGTGTTGGGCCAGGGAGTATATGTACCACCCGTGTTGTTGCTGGTGTTGGGCTACCTCAATTATCTGCAGTTTATGAGGCTGCCAAAGCAGTAAAAGGTAGTGATGCCAAAATAATAGCTGATGGCGGTATTAGGTTTTCAGGAGACATAGTTAAAGCGATAGCGGCAGGAGCAGATTGCGTGATGATAGGGTCTCTGCTTGCAGGAACCGAAGAGGCGCCTGGTGAAGTGATTATTTACGAAGGAAGAAAATTTAAGTCTTATCGTGGAATGGGATCACTTGAAGCAATGGAAGATGGCTCCAAGGATAGATATTTCCAGGATGTAGAAGATGATATTAAAAAGCTGGTACCTGAAGGAATTTCAGGTCGCGTTCCTTATAAAGGATTAGTAGCCGAAGTCTTATACCAACTCGTAGGAGGTTTAAGAGCAGGTATGGGCTATTGTGGTTCAGGTAATATAGAAGCGCTTAAGGATGCAAAATTTGTTAAAATAACTGCCGCCGGCGTTTACGAAAGCCATCCTCATGATGTAACAATCACCAGGGAGGCACCTAACTATAGCAGGAAATAGGATTTCAATCCGGCGTTGTTAAGTATTGCAGAATTTGATAATTAACATTGATCACATTTGTTTCTATTCAACTAAGAAACTGGTTGTTAACTGATCTTTTTTAATTTATCCTTATTATTGCAGGGCCAATCGTGTGATTGGCCTATTTTTTACCTCCAATTCGAGGTTTTTCCAAGTAAATGCGAACGAAGGCCATTATTAGACTCTTATTCATGGTAGGTGTAATCACCTGGCTGGCCTTGTTATTCACTGATATTTCTATTGTTTTAAGTTCTACCAACAATATAAAATCTGACATCCCGCTTTGGATCCCCAACGTCATACTTAACCTTTTTATCCTTACACTCTATTACTACTATAAGCTTAAAGTAGAGCGGGAAGACTCTTTAAACTTTGTTGACCTTCTATGGCGTGTATTTGCAACAGGCCTGGTTGCTACAGTTATTTCACTCGCCTTAAAGTTGGTTGAGTTTCTAATCGGCTCTACAAAACTTACAAACCACGTTGTTTTCGTTGATCTGCTGTACATGATCAACCTGGGCCTTATGATTGGCTTCCTGATCATGGCTTTTATGGCATGGAAGCGGCTTATATTGTACCAGAAATCGAAGTGGTTACTCAGGCTCTGGAATTTCTTTGAATGGGGACTACTCTTCTCTCTTATCTATAACAGTTTCGATTTCCCTTTCGTCGAAGAGCTGTATGTTACATTACTAACCTTCTTTGTTATTATAGGCCTGATACTATCAGGTAATATGAAGTGGGTTGCATACCTTAACTTCAGACAAAAATGGACAAGCCTTTTATTGCTGCTGTTAACGATTTTTTACCTGCTGTATGGTTTATTTACCATGAGCTCATTGGTAGAATCTCTTTCAACCAAAACAGCAAATTATACAGACTACCAGTTTCACATTTTTATACTGTCGATAATAACATTTGTAACGCTGTATAGTATATTCTCTTTCCTGGTAATTCTGTTCAATCTTCCCACGAGCTCTGTTTTCGAACAAAAACTTGAAGAGGTGGTAAACTTCCAACGCATAAGCCAGTCTATTCAGACAGAACAAAGTGAAGAGAGCGTATATAATATCTTACTTGAGACTTCTGTAAGTACAGTTTTTGCAGATGCGGCATGGCTTGAAGTGAAACATCCTGATCAGCCATCGAAATTATATACTTATAAAATTACTGATAAAGAGGCTTACGAGATTATAAGTCATCTTAATGCACAAAACGTTAAAGGCATTTTAGATCAGGGGAGTGATAAAACACGCAATCTGTCAAAGCACCTGGCAGCATTAAGAGGATCCAGGTTTAGATCTATACTTGCTTTTCCTATTTATGTTAAGGGGGAGAACATAGGGACACTTGCTCTTCTAAAAGAACTTGCCGAGAGTTTCAATAAAGAGATGACAAAGATCGTCTCTACATTTGCCAACCAGGCTGGAATTTCTATTGAGAATTTCAGGTTAATGGAAGAGGCGCTCCAGAATGAACGCTATAAAGAGGAGCTGAAGATTGCCAAAAACGTTCAGAAAAGTTTGCTTCCTGATGTTCTGGAACAGGACAAGGATTTTGAAATAGCAGCCTTTTCTGAGTCTGCCGATGAAGTAGGTGGCGATTATTATGATACCCTTCGCACAAACGACAATGAAGTATCATTAATTATCGCTGACGTTTCTGGTAAAGGAACTACGGCAGCCTTTCACATGTCGCAGATGAAAGGTATATTCCATAGCCTTGCTCAGCATTGTATTCAGGCCGATGAATTTATGCGAAGGGCCAACCAGGCACTGGTTTACTGTTTGGAAAGAGGTTCCTTTATTTCAGCAACTTTTTTTATAGTTAATACCTTAACCAAGAAGATTCAATACTCCCGCGCAGGTCACTGCCCTGTATTGTATTATCATGCTGCTGACAATTCTACTGAATACTTTAAAGACAAAGGAATTGCCCTGGGTATGGTTCGTAATAAAAGTTACGGCAGCTTTATTCAAGCCTATGAGTTTGAATACAAACCAAACGACATCATGGTCTTATATACTGATGGTATAACTGAGGCCAAAAATGATAAGGGAGAAGAATTTGGTTATGAAAGATTAGCCGAAATATTATCGGAAGTTAAATCATTATCACCGAAGGAGATTCAGGAGCACCTTATTAATAAGCTGTATGAGTTTTCAGGTACAAAAAACATTAATGATGATTATACAACGATGATTGTGAAATTTAAATAAAAAGCTGGCGATAAGTTGGCAAAACTAAAGAGAATAAAAAACGTTTAAACACATGATCCATATCAAAAGACTTCAGGAAGACAGCGCTGATATTCTTGCCCTGATTGGTGAAATAGATGCTAGTTCTTCTATTGAGCTTGATCTGGCAATCGCCAAAAGTGTGGGTGAGGGTGCCACTAAAATCCTTATCGACTGTAGCTCGCTGGAGTATATCTCATCTGCTGGCCTTGGAGTTTTTATGTCTTATATAGAAGAATTCAAAGACAAAAACATAAAGATGGTTCTGTATGGTATGAACGACAAAGTAGCTAATACTTTCGAGATTCTTGGTTTAAATGAGTTGCTGGACATTACCAAGGATAAAGCTCAAGCTAAGAGGATGATTCAATGAACTATAGATATAAAGTTGGTTGTAGTATCGAAAATCTGAAAGGTGTTCGCGATTTTATCAGGAATACCTTAAAGACTCATGGCGTGCAAGATCTGCAGATAAGTGAGATGGTGCTCGCGTTAGATGAGATGTGTTCAAACCTAATGATCCATTCTCACCAATGTAACCCTGATGAGTTATTTGAATTGCATATTTCCGTGCAGGAAGGCAAACCCGTTATATTTGAAATAATTGATGATGGTACAGTGTTCGACATTAACAAATTTTCAGAACCGGATTTAGGCAACCTTGTTCACGATAAAAGAAAAGGAGGTTTGGGTATCAGATTGGTAAAAACAATCATGGACAAAGTAGAATATCAAACCGCAAGTGGTAAGAACGTTTGCCGCCTCATAAAACAAGTAAGATTCAATTAAGTATTATACATTCTGCATGTACGTAAGAAAAGCTCTCTTGTTTTCGCTCAGTTACCTTACTGGCTGTTTAGCATTATTTGCTCAACAACAATCGGAGCAGGTTTTATTTTCTGTTGATAAAAAACCTGTTATTACAAGTGAATTTGTATACCTCTACAAAAAGAACCACCAGGGTAAAACAGAAGAATTCACAGAAGATAAAATAAGAGAATACCTTACTCTGTTTATAAATTTCAAATTAAAAGTAACGGAAGCGCAGCGAAGAGGCACTGATACCACAAAAGCATTTATTAGAGAGTATAATTCTTATAAGGATGAACTGCGTAAGCCATACCTTCCTGACTCAAAGCTGATTGATAGCCTTGTGCTGCTTTCCTATAACAGGATGAAGGAAGAGGTAAAAGCTTCCCATATCTTAATTAATGTTAAGCCGGAAGCTAGCCCATCTGATACCCTCGAAGCTTACAAAAAAATTACAGAACTTAGGACAAGGGCATTAAACGGAGAGGATTTCGGAGGCCTTGCAGAGACGTATTCTGAAGATCCATCAGCAAAGATCAACAAAGGTGACCTAGGTTATTTCACTGCAATGCAAATGGTTTATCCTTTTGAAACGGCAGCGTATACAACGAAAAAGGGCGAGATAAGTCAACCCATCCGCACACGGTTTGGTTATCATATCGTCAAAGTTTTTGATAGGAAACCTGCAGCCGGAGAAGTTGAAGTTTCTCATATCATGATTCGGAGCGGTGAAAACAAAGATAGCGAGCAGGCAAAGAATCAAATATTCGACATACATGACCAACTTGACAAGGGAGTACCGTGGGAAGACCTATGCAGGCAATATTCTGAAGATTTAACAACAAAAGAAAATGGCGGCAGATTAAGACCCTTTGGCGTCGGAGTTTTGGGTGCCGTGCCGGAGTGCGAAGCAGTAGCCTTTGAGTTAGAAAATGAAGGCGATATTTCCGATCCATTTAAAACACAATTTGGCTGGCATATAATAAGGTTAGAACGAAAAATACCTTTGCAACCTTTCGACGTGATTGCGCCGTCACTTAAAAATCGCGTCAGCAAAGACGAACGGGTAGAGGTTTCGAAAGAGGCAGCTTATTCTAAAATAAAGAATGATTATGGCTTTGAGGAGAATACTGCCGTTAAAGCGAAAGCACTGTTGCTTGCCGACTCTACGCTTCTAAAAGCTAAATGGAAACCTACTCCTACTCAGGCAATAGAAAAGGAAACACTCTTTTCATTAAACGGAAGAACATATACTGTTAAAGACTTCTTTTCTTATGTAGCAAGTAACCAAAAACCAGGTTCACAAGGCCCGCAAAAATATATGGAGTCTTTGTATGACACCTATACTGAAGAGGCACTGTTATCAGCACTTGAACAAAAGATCGTTAAAAAATCACCGGAATATAAGTGGCTCCTAAAAGAGTATTACGAAGGAATTCTTCTTTTTGATATTATGGAGAAAGAGGTATGGAATAAAGCATCCTCAGATTCCGTTGGACAATTAAACTACTTTAACGCGAACAAAAGTAAATATAAGGCAACAGAAAGAGTTGAAGCGAGAATTTATTCGGCCACTACGAAAGACCACCTTGAACAATTAAAAGGTTTTATTGTGCAAAAGGATAGCGTTAATGCCCAGGAGCAAATTAAAAAATTCAAGATCAGGGAGGATAAAGGAGCTTTTGAAAAAGATGATCGGATAATTTTGAGCAAAATTCAGTGGAAGGAAGGCGTTTACCAGGCGGAAAATAATAACTTAAATTATCTGATCTTTATTGATAAAATACTACCTCCAGGATTAAAGACGTTTGTAGAAGCAAGGCCTAAGGTTATAACAGACTATCAGAGTTATTTGGAGAGTAAATGGATCGAGCAATTGAAGAAAAAATATTCTGTTAAAGTGAATAAAAAAGCTCTTCAGGCTATAATTGGGCAATTGGTTAATACGAAGCGTTAATAATATAAGGATGCGTCTTTTTCATGTAGTACTGGTTGTATGCTGTTCTCTTGTCATGGGATGTGACTTTATCCGCATGAAGAAAGATGCAGCTACTGGCGATGAAGATCGAAAGCCGGTGGCCAGAGTAAATAATGCATATCTTTATAAGGATGAACTTGTCGGTATTGTTAACCCTGCTGTATCCAAGGAAGATAGTACTTCGCGGGTTGAAGCATACATAGATAGTTGGATAAGAAAGCAACTGCTAATACAGGAAGCATCCAAAAAGATAAACATAAATGAAGCCGAGGTTGAGCGAAAGATCCTGGATTATCGGTATAGTATAATTGCTTACGAATTTCAAAGTGAATATGTAAAGCAAAACCTTGATACGCTCGTTTCTCCTGCCGAAATAGAGACATACTATAAAAACAATATCGATAATTTTATTCTTAAGCAGAACATTGTAAGGGCAACCTATGTAAAGGTTCCTAAGAATGCCCCAAGCTCCAAAAAAATTAAAGACCTGATTCTTTCGGGGAAAGAAAAGGATGAAAAGGAGCTAAGAACTTATTGTCTGAGCTTTTCAGTTGCTTACCATATTTCAGATTCAACGTGGATGGTGTTCGATGACCTTGTTCGCAACTCACCTCTTGCTGAAATACCAAATAAAGTACAGTTTCTTAAATCATATCCTTATTATGAAACTGAAGATGAGAACTTTCAATACTACCTTCGCATCATAGAGTATAGAATTTCAGATAATGTTTCTCCCCTTGAATTCGTTCGTGATGAAATTACTAACATCATTTTAAACAAACGAAAGGTAGAGTTAGCGAAGAAACTGGAGGATCAGGTTTATAGTAATGCTTTGGAAAATGATGATTTCGAAATATTCCACAAATAATTGTATGACGACAATACTGAGAAGAATTTATATCATGGTACTATTGGTGGTACTTTCATCGCGGCTTTTTGCCCAGGAAAACCAGGGCTTTGTTGTTGATGAAATTATTGCCAAGGTTGATAACTACATTGTATTGAAGTCAGATCTTGAAAAAGTTTATCAGGATTACCTTGCCAACGGCGGAAGTCCTTCCATGGAGACAAGATGCCAATACCTTGCGATGCTTGTGAGAAATAAACTTATGCTTGCTAAGGCAGAAATAGATTCAGTTGTGGTATTGGACGCAGAAGTAGATGCTAATACACAGCGGAGGATGGATGTTATTCTGGCGCAATCGGGCAGAACGGTAGATGAGCTTGAAGGATTGTATGGAAAAACATTAGAGCAAATCCGCAATGAATTGAGAGATCAGATTCGCGAACAGATGGTTGTTTCTAAGATGGAGGAAACTATTACCAGTGGCATTGCTGTAACTCCTTCAGAAGTTAAGAAGTTTTTTAACAAGATTCCTAAGGATAGTTTGCCATACTTCTCTGCTTCTGTTGAAGTAGCACAAATCGTGAAAATTGCTAAGGTTAGCAACGAACAAAAACAGAAAACAAGGAATCAATTATTGGATATACGCTCACGCATACTTGCAGGAGAGAGTTTCGGAGCATTGGCAAAAGAATTTTCTGATGACCCCAGCGCCTTATCAAATAGCGGTGAGATGGGTTGGTCAGCAAGAGGGAGAATGGTTCCAGAGTTTGAAGCGATGGCGTTTAAACTTAAACCTGGCGAAATTTCAATGCCTTTCGAGTCTGCATTCGGGATGCATATCATGCAGTTGATTGAGAGAAGAGGTAATGAATATAATTCAAGACATATTTTGATTTCTCCTGAGCCGTCTGCCAAAGATTTGCAGGACGTCACCCATTTTTTGGATAGTATCCGTACTCTTATAGTGAATGATAGTTTAACCTTTCAAAAAGCTGCAAAAGAATTTTCAGATGATGTACCAACGAAAGGTAATGGAGGTTTCTTTTCCGATCCTGACGGCGGCACAAAATTAACCGTTGATGAACTTGACCCGGTGGTCTTCTTTAAAATAGACTCAATGAAGGTTGGAGATATTTCAAAACCAGTAGCCTATCGCACCGATGATGGTAAAAATGCTGTTCGAATCCTGTATTACAAATCCAGAATTCCGCCTCATATAGCTTCTCTGGAAGAAGACTGGCACAGAATTCAGGCGGCAACTTTAAATGAGAAGAAAAATAGAATTCTTCAGAAGTGGTTTGAAAAAGCAAAGGCCGATGTTTTCATTAACATCGACCAGAATTATGACTTCTGCGGAATAGTCAGGGATTAAGTTTATGCAAGGCGTTTTGCAACTTCTTCCCAGTTAACAACATTCCACCAGTTAGCGATATACTCATTGCGCTTGTTTTGATACTTGAGGTAGTAGGCGTGCTCCCAAACATCCAGAGCAAGTACTGGCGTTCCTTTAATTTCAGAAACATCCATTAGTGGATTATCCTGATTAGGGGTAGATCCTATTTTTAATTTACTCCCATCAGCAACAAGCCATGCCCATCCCGAACCAAACCGGTTTAGTGCTGCCTGGGTGAATTGTTCCTTGAATTTATCAAATGATCCAAATGAATTATTGATTGCTTCCAATGCTTTTCCGGAAGGTGTATTGTTTGAACCAGGCTTCATCACCATCCAGAAGAAGTTATGATTCCATGCACCGCCACCATTGTTCCTTAGTTTTGCTGATAGTTTGGCGGCTTTCGCAAAAAAGTCCTTTTCTGATGCTGCTGTTACCTTTTCAGCGGCGATCGCCTCGTTAACATTTTTAACATATGTGCTGTGATGCTTGCTATAGTGAAGTTCCATGGTTTGAGCATCAATGTACGGTTCCAGCGCATTGTACTCATAGGGAAGTTTTACCTGGCTAAATTGGAGCGCGGTTGCTGATTGTGTGTTGTTATTATCAGCAATTGCTGCTTTCCCAATTGTGTTAACAAAAGGAACACCGACTGTCGTAATAGCTGCTACCTTTAAGGCTTTTTCTATAAAATCTCTTCTGGAATTTTTCATAATGATACTTTAAGAATCATGTGTGTTAGCTAGGGCTAATTTAGCCAAAAATATTTAGCTTGCAGGGACTCTTAAACCAGCTGACCTATGCAAGAAATATTATACGACGAAGTACCGTCTCTTGACCTTGAGTTGTTCTACGGAGGTGATAAATCGAAAAAAGATAAGTTTGTTCAGGATCTTGGTTCAGCCTATAATAACATTGGATTTGTAGCTATTAAAAATCACTTTCTCAGTGATGATATGCAGCAAAGACTTTATGCTGCGATAAAGAAATTCTTCTCGCTGCCAGATGAGGTTAAGAAGAAATACGAAAGAAACGATCTTGCGGGGCAACGCGGCTATGTTGGAAAAGGGAAAGAGCATGCTAAGGGAAGAAACACTGGAGATCTTAAAGAGTTTTACCACGTAGGCCAGGAGTTGCCAGAAACAGAGTTAAAGAAGGAGGGATACCCCGCTAACGTATGGCCTGCCGAAGTGGAGGAGTTTAAGTCTGTAGCGGTTGAGGTTTATAAAGCCCTTGAGAAAACAGGCACCTATATGCTTCGTGCCATTGCGTTATATCTCAACCTGCCCGAGAATTACTTCGACGACAAAATTAGAAATGGAAATAGTATACTTAGATCTATTCATTATTATCCTATTGATAATCCTGATGCAGTTCCTGCTGATGCAGTGAGAGCTGCAGAACATGGAGACATAAATCTTATTACGCTATTGATGGGTGCAAGCGCTGATGGACTACAGGTGTTAAGAAGAGATGGAAAATGGATACCAATCACGGCTCTTCCCGAGCAATTGGTGGTGAACGTTGGTGACATGCTCGAACGTCTGACCAATAAAACGCTTAAGTCAACTATTCATCGTGTTGTAAATCCTCCAAGAGAGTTGATGAATACACCTCGCTTTTCCATTCCATTTTTCATGCATCCACGTTCTGAAATGAGTCTTTCAGCACTTCCTCAATGCATTACTCAAGATAACCCTAAGCGATGGGACGATATAACGGCTGGCGAATTTCTTGATCAACGTCTTGCTGAAATTGGATTAAAGAAGAAATAAGGCTAGCAAGAAATTGACACAGCGCATCAGATATTATCTTTTCTTGAGAGATGTATTATTGTTAGCGCTTACAACTTTTGGAGGCCCTCAGGCTCACCTTGCTCATTTTCAAAAGATACTTGTTCAGAAAAGGAAATACCTTTCTGAAGAAGAGTTGATGGAGCTTAATTCACTATGCCAGATTTTGCCTGGCCCTGCTTCTACGCAGACGCTCACGGCTATCGGTTTTAGAATTGGAGGCCCTAACCTGGCTTACCTCACGCTTCTTGTTTGGATAATGCCCGCCGTTACCATCATGACTGCTGCAGCCATTGTTATGAGTAGCATTCAGGAAAAACACTGGTCTATAGAGTTTACTAAATTTATTCAGCCAATGGCAGTTGGTTTTGTAAGTTATGGCGCCTACATGATAAGTCTAAAAACGGTTACAACCAGAACTGGTGTAGTATTGATGGTAGTTGCAGCCGTGCTTTCTTATTTCATTCAAACCCCATTTATTTTTCCTATAATCATTCTTTGTGCCGGACTTATTACCGCATTGAAGTACAGGGCTCAACCTAAGGAGGAAAAGAAGAAATTAAATATAGACTGGTCTAACTTTTCTCTGTGGGCAGGTGTATTGATTTTTGCTGCGGTACTGGGAGGGGTAACTAAAGCTCTTCCTGTTAAATTGTTTGAAAACTTTTACCGCAACGGAAGTCTTATCTTTGGTGGAGGCCAGGTACTGGCGCCGCTGCTGTACACTGAATTTGTTGAGGCTCAAAACGAACCAGACACCGATAGCAAGGTTCTCGAGTTGAAGTCAAAAATTAAAAGGCAGTACGCCCCTAAACCCCTTCACCATCCAATCTCACACCACGAATTCCTTTCGGGCTATGCGGTAGCCCAGGCACTTCCGGGCCCAGTGTTTTCTTTCAGCGCTTACATTGGTGCACTTTCTGCCAGAGATTTCGGATTTGGCGGAGAGATACTTGGTGCATTTATGTCTGCAATGGGAATTTTCCTTCCTGGAACATTCTTGATATTTTTCGTAATTCGTTTCTGGGAGAACTTTAAACAGTATCGCGCTGTGAGGGCTTCGCTCGAAGGCATTACTGCAGCGAGTGCCGGGTTAGTTGCAGCTTCTGCTATTATTTTATTTCAACCTCTGGAAAATACATTCTTGAACTTTAGTGTTACGATTGCCACCTTTTGTCTACTGGTTTTTACAAAGGTACCTTCACCGCTTATTATTCTGGGTGGTTTAATTATGGGTTTCCTGGTTCGATAGCAAATAACGTGAGGGTAAGGTTCAGTTATTTCCTTCCTCCGTAAAAGAGCGTAAGGAAAAGAGTTGGATATATAGAGTAGTTTTTAGCTGTAGGAACAAGGATTACTTTATTAGCGTAGGCATCGAGTAGAAAGCCTGCCTCAAAACCTGTTACCTGGTTTTTAGTGGTACCTAATTCAAAATTTAATGCAGCTTTTAAATTAGCACCAAGCTGAAGTTTAGATTCGCCAAGACCTTCAAACAAACGACCAGGCCCATAAATCGAGCTAGGGTCTATACTTGAATTATATTGTTCTCTGATTGTAACAAAACCACCGTCTGAAGCATGTTCTACATAATACGGTGCTACCACACCTATAGTCGGGCCAATAGCAGTTACAGCTTTTATTTCAACTCCTTGTTGGGGAGCTTTCTTAAAAAGGATGAGATCGCGACCATATTGCAATCTTACTGCATACAAGTAGTTACTTTTTCCGTAGATGTAGAAGTTGCCAGTTTGATTAGAGTTTTGTCTTACCTCCTGAGGATGTTTTACGTTCATCAATTCGAGCCCAAAAGTTTCAAGAACTTTATCACTGAGCTTGTGTGCCTTCTTGAATACAAAACCACCAATTAAACCACCATACGTATTTTTATTGATACCCCAGGTAAACTCGGATTGGTATTCATAACTGTCTTGTGTTTGAGCAAACGAGCAGAAGACTACGATCTGGAGAGCGATTAATAAGCCGGAAAATTTGTAAAGTCCCTTCATCCTGTCGGTAAACTTAAGTCTAAATTTAAACTTTATCTGGGGAGTTCAAAACATAACGTAAAAACTTATTCCAAAAGCTTTTGAAGCGTAGATTTTTTTAGCAAACTCAATCTAGTGCTCGTGGAGGCTATTTTACGCGATTTATTTTAAGTCCCTTGCAGATATCAGGATACCTTTTCCTTTACTTTTTTCTTGATCTGGTCATATTCAATCTCAAAGTGTGACAAATCCAAGACAGATTGCCCTTTTGAGATGACTAGTACCTGTGGAGATTCATGTTGAATGCCAAATTGGTCTGCAATAAGATTTGAGATCTGGCGGTAAGAGAGCAGGTCGAGAAAGAAAGGCTTTATATCTGTCATCTCATGCTGATTCCAGTTTCTTTCAAGCCTGTCTAAAGCCATGCGGCTTGTAGAACAACGCGTGCTGTGTTTGAATATCAGAATAGGTGTATTTTCTGACATTTTCTTGATTTCTTCTAATTGTCCGGGGTTTGTAAGCTCAATCCAGTTCATAATTCTTTAATCATACCACAAACCAGCCTCACCTTTGTCATACCTTGGTTTTTTGCCTTTTTCTTTCAGGTGATCGGGCTGTGTTTCGTTTTTCTTAAATAAACGCGCCCACCATAGCTTTAAGTTCGTTGCGGCATCTTTTTCCTCAGCTACATTGTTTTTGTTGATTTTGACGAACCGGGCATCGGGATGTAATTCACGATTTTTATCAAACAATCTAAATTTCTGCATGCGAATATTGCCCTGGTAATCAGTAGCACGTGCAAATGCCTTACCTGGTTCACGAACTTTCAAAGTAAATTCATTACTGCTTCTATTATGAATGTATTTGTATTGCTTCACCTTAACCTGTAATTCACCTGCCTGTTGCGTTGTCTTTGTAGGCTGTAATTTTAATAAAGCAAGTTCTGCAGAATTAGGGTTTTTAACATAACGCCTTCTTGCAACCTTGTTTTGCAGGCCTGCTGTCGCAATGGTAGCTTCTGTTGGTTTCAATTTTTTCAATGCCAATTCAGATGAATTTGGGTTAATAATGTAACGTCTTGTTCGTACTTTAGTCTGCAGGCCACCGGTTGCAAGTGCTGCCTGGGAAGGTTTGAGTTTCTTAAGTGCTAATTCGGATGAATTATCATTTGTAACGTAGCTTCTCCGGCCTACCTTAGTTTGAAGACCACCTGCTGCAATTGTACTCTCAGTAGGCTTTAATTTCTTTAGTGCCAGTTCAGCTGAATTATCGTTCTTCACGTAAGGCCTTCTGGCTACTTTTACCTGTAGGCCACCCTCCTGATATACCGGTTTTGAAGGACGTCTTTTGGCCATTGCTTCTTCTGCGGCATTGGGATTTTTAATGTAGGCCTTTTTGAACCTTGAGATTCTGATGTCACCACCAAATTTTCCTCCCCGCTGTGTTCCCTCACCAGGCATCCTCACCTCAATGGGCTTTTCTTTGTTGTTCCAGAGTTTGCCACTCACACTGCCCCCTCCTTTATCAGGTCTTCTATTTTTAATATTCCCCTGGAAATCGCCAACCTTGTCGGCTCCTACGCCAGGCACTCGCCCCAACAACGGTTTTTCCTTGTTGTTCCAAAGTTGACCGCTTACGCTTCCTCCTCCTTTATCCGGCCTCTGTGTTTTTATATTCCCCTGAAAGTTTCCAACATGCTCAGCGCCTCTGCCGGGAACTCTTCCATGGACAGGAGATCCGTTATTATTCCAAAGCTTGCCACTCACACTTCCTCCACCTTTGCCTGGTCTTTTTGATTTAATATTGCCCTGAAAGCCTCCTATTTTGTCGGCACCAATTCCAGGGGTTCTACCATTTAATGGCGTTTCCTTGTTGTTCCAAAGCCTTCCGCTAACACTTCCGCCACCTTTTAAGGGTCGTCCGCCTCTTAAGTTCCCCTTAAACCCTCCTATTCCATTCGCTCCTATTCCCGGTCTCGTGCCTGGAATTGCTCTTCCTGCTCTTGTTTTACCCAGATTTGAAGCGCTTCTTATGCCAGGGCCTACTCGTTTGCCTGCGGTGTCGTGCTTCGGTTTCTTAATACCTCTGATTGATCTCCCGGCAATGTCTCCCTGCCATGCTCTTTCACCTGGTTTCGTTCTCGATGAATATCCTCCCGACGCAGGTCCTCTATAAGGCCGATCTTGTCTTATCCCGGTTTTTATCCTTCTAGGCTGATTAATAAGACCAGGTCTAGGCGTTTCATAATTTCTTGTTCTCAGGGGTTTCCCAGCAATGTCTCCTGTATAAGCCCTTTCGCTTCTACGTTTTGGCCTTGGAAATTGTGCCCAGGTATTGGTGCTTCTTCTGGCAATAAATGAACCTGATGCTGAACGCGGTGTAACCTTTCTTTTTTTGCCTCTGGGGTTCCCCTGACTTCTGACAGCGCTTGCTCCAGAAAAGATGGATTTATTGGAACGTGATCGCACTCCTGCGTGGGGTCTTCCTGAGGAAGTTCTTACCGATGTGCCTGATGGCGGATAGGGATTAGAGGAGCTGCGGGCTCTCGAAGAATAATTTCTGAATCTTCCATTTCGTTCACTTCCTACTGCAGTTCGGCCTTTGCCCGATCTTGATAATTTTTTGCCTCGGCTTATGACAGAAATAGTAGGTCTTTTTGTCTCGAAGTTTTTGGTTCTCAGTTTTCTGCCAGCAATATCTCTTGTGTAAGCTTTCTCAGCACGCTGACGTGGCCTGGAATAATGAGCCATCACATTGGTACTTTTTCTAGCGGTAAAAGACCTGGAGGCAGAACGTGGTGTAACTCTGATTTTTCTACCTGGAGGTTTTTCTGGAGTTTGAAGCTTTTCTAAACGCGCTAAAGTACTCCTGTTGGAGACTGGCTTTTGTTCGCTTTTGGGCTTCCTGGAATTGTTATGGACGAAGCGATGATCATTTTGGCGGAAAACATTACTGGTTTTGCCACTTGCTGATTCGGGTCTTACACGCCTGCCAGAACGCACAGGTTTTTGTCTATCGGAAGGTTCACTACTCCGGATGTTACCCATTGGTTTCCCGGCTTGTTCTCCTCCCTTACCCTGTTTACGCGGCTTGTAAGATTTTAAGTAGGTAGTTCTCTTTTTGTCCTGTTTTCTTTTGACAGACTTATTCTTCTTATCAGATTTGCTAAAACGTGCTCCCCTATCATTCTGAGGTCTGTCTCCTTTTGAATTTTGTGCCCATGAAGTATTGACCAGCAAAAGCAGCAAAATAGCCAGGCCAGCAATCTTCATAAAGGTTTTGAACATAGCGGAGATATAACGTTTATTTCCCCTCAAAAATATACAGGGAAACAGGCTAAGATAATTAAAATTTAAGTAACTCTTCAATACGTGACTTTACCCTGCCTTTTGGAAGAAAATTCTGTTCTAAAGTAGGGGCAAAAGGTATGGGAGTATCCAGGCCGGCTTCCCTTAAAACTGGGGCATCAAGATATTTAAAACAGTGCTCGCTGATCCAGGCACTGATTTCTGCTCCTATACCTCCTGTTAAAATATCCTCATGTAAAATCAATACACGATTAGTCTTTTTAACTGTAGCCTCAACCGCTTCCTTATCCCAGGGCAATAACGTTCTCAGGTCTAATATATCCGCGGTTACATCAGGCAGGGAGGCCATAATTTCCTGCGCCCAATGAACACCCATTCCGTAGGTAATTATTGAAAGATCAGAGCCCTCAGCGATAAGGTTGGCTTTGCCAATTTCAACTGTATAATAGTCAGCGGGAATAACATCTTTCACAGAGCGATATAAAAACTTATGCTCGAAGTACAGGTAAGGATTCGGGTCTTCCAATGCAGCACATAAAAGGCCTTTGGCGTCATAAGGATTGGAAGGATAAACAATCTTTAACCCAGGGGTATGGAAAAACCACGCTTCATTACTCTGCGAGTGATAAGGACCTGCTGCAGTTCCGGCCCCAGTTGGCATTCGTACTACAACATCTGCGTGTTGACCCCACCTCCAATGTGCTTTGGCAAGATTGTTTACAATCTGATTGAAGCCTTCTGTAACAAAATCTGCAAACTGCATTTCAACCATGGCCTTCATGTTCTTTATGGAGAGCCCCAGTGAAGCACCTACGATGGCAGATTCACATAGCGGTGTATTGCGTACTCTTTCTTTCCCAAACCTACTTACGAATCCGTCTGTGATCTTGAAAACTCCACCGTACTCAGCTATGTCCTGCCCCATCAGTACAAGGTTATCAAAGCGGTCCATGCTTTGACGAAGGCCATCGCTGATGGCATCTATAAATCGCTTTTCTGTTTTCTTATCGCTTATGGGTTTAGTGACAACCTGGTTGTGGGGGGCATGAACATCAGCAATTTCCAGAGCAGTATCTGCGTTGGGATAGGGCTCTTCAAAAGCAATTTGTAATCCTGATTCAATTTCTGCTTTAATCTTATTTCGTAGTGATTCAATAAATGCCTTGTCAATTACACCTTGTTCAACAAGATATTTTTCGTAGTTCTCAAGAGGATCTTTCCTGGCCCATTCATCCATTAATTGTTGAGGAACGTATTTGGTACCTGAGGCTTCTTCATGTCCGCGCATGCGAAAGGTTCTGCATTCTACAAGTACTGGTCTTGGTTCTTTTCTTAATGATTCTGCAAGCCTTGTTATTGTATCATAAACTTCAAGCACGTTGTTTCCGTCAATGCTTACTGCCTCTATTCCGTAACCTATTCCTTTATCAGCAAAACTTGCACACCGGAACTGCTCAGCGCTTGGCGTAGATAATCCATAACCATTGTTTTCGATAATAAAGATGAGCGGAAGATCCCATACGGCAGCAACATTTACACCTTCATGAAAATCGCCTTCACTGGTGCCGCCATCGCCATTAAAGACTGCTGTAACTTTATTTTCCTTTTTAAGTTTGGAAGCCAAGGCAATGCCATCAGCGACACCATTTTGAGGCCCAAGGTGAGAGATCATTCCTACAATGTGGTACTCGTTTGTGCCAAAATGAAAGGAGCGATCGCGGCCTTTTGTATATCCCATCATCGTTCCTTGCCACTGAGCAAACAATCTTTCAAAAGGCATCTTCCGTGACGTGAACACCCCCAAATTCCGATGCATCGGCAGTATGTATTCATCCTCATGCAGCGCTAATGTTAATCCTACGGAAATAGCTTCTTGGCCAATGCCGCTAAACCACTTGCTAATCTTGTTTTGCCGCAGAAGGATGAGCATTTTTTCTTCAATCATCCTGGGTCTCACCAGGCCCTCATATAATTCCTGAAGTACCTGATTACTATACTGTTTGCGATTAAAATTCATAGGTGTAATAAACCATGTGCAAGTTATAAATGTTAGTAATAGGTTGTTTCGGTGGCTCCGGTATTTAAAGTACCGGCTTGCAGAATTTAGATATCAAGAAAATCTCATTTACTTTGGAGCCATATGATAAAGTTTGAAGAATTTACGACGGGTAATGGGTTAAGGGTGATTGTGCACGAAGACCACACGGTTCAGATAGCCGTATTAAATATTCTGTACGATGTAGGCTCGCGGGATGAAAATCCTGATAAAACGGGTTTTGCTCATTTATTTGAGCACCTGATGTTCGGGGGGTCGGTGAACATTCCAAATTATGACGAACCTCTGCAGATGGTGGGCGGTGAGAACAATGCCTTTACAAATACAGACATTACGAACTATTATCTGACGGTTCCTGCTGCAAATCTTGAAACTGGCTTTTGGCTTGAGTCTGATAGAATGCTGAGTCTTTCTTTTGATCCTGAAGTGCTGGAAGTTCAAAGAAAGGTTGTTATTGAAGAATTTAAACAACGCTATTTAAATCAGCCTTACGGCGACGTATGGTTAAAGCTGAGGCCTTTAACTTATAAAGTTCACCCGTATCAATGGGCAACCATTGGTAAAGAGATCAGTCATATTGAAAATGCTACTATGGATGATGTTCGGAACTTCTTTTTCGAACATTACAATCCTTCAAACGCTATTCTTGTTGTCGCGGGTAATGTGACCGTTGATCAAGTAAAGAAACTTACGCAAAAGTGGTTTGGCGACATTTCTTCCGGGAAGAAAAAACACAGAATACTGCCGGAAGAACCTCGTCAGCAACAGAAGCGCGTGCTCGAAGTAGAAGCTGATGTACCGGCAAGTGCATTATATAAATCATACCATATGCCTGGCCGTTTTCACCAGGATTATTACGCGATAGATCTGCTTAGCGATGTGTTGAGCCGTGGCTACTCGAGCAGATTATATCAGAAGCTTGTAAAGGAAAAAGAGATCTTCACTTCTATATCTTCTTTTGTGATGGGAACCATTGATCCTGGATTGCTGGTAATTAATGGCCGAGTTAAAAACGGTATTGATCTTAAAGACGCAGAAGCCGAAGTTGATGCTATACTTAAAGACGTTGTGGCTAATGGTGTCGAGGAGGAGGAGTTGGAGAAAGTGAAGAATCAGGCCTATTCAACATTGGAATTTGGTGAAGTTGAGGTGATGAACAGGGCAATGAACCTGGCTTTCGCCAAACTTTCAGGAAATGCAGATCTTGTTAACCAGGAAGGCCCGCAGATAAAAGCCGTGACTACTGAGGATATTAAACGAGTAGCTGCAGATGTCTTACAAGACGCAAATGCAAGTGTGATGTATTACCAAGCGAAAAATAACTAGCTTTTCTTTATACTTTATACTTATGAAAATTCGTGTAGGCATGGGTTTCGATGTACACCAGTTAGAAGAAGGTCGCGATTTCTATTTAGGGGGGATCAAGCTTCCTTCAGGAAAGGGAGCGGTGGGGCATTCAGATGCAGATGTATTAATCCATGCTATATGTGATGCGCTTCTTGGTGCTGCAAACATGAGGGATATCGGCTTTCATTTTTCAAATAAAGATGATCGCTGGAAGGGAATGGACAGTAAGTTCTTTTTGAAAACGGTAACGGAAATGCTTTCGAAAGAAGGTTGGCAGATAGAGAATGTTGATTGCACTATTACCCTGGAAAAGCCAAAGGTAAATCCGCACATTGAAGAGATGAAGAAGATACTTGCACCATTAATGAATGTGACGGAAGGTGACGTATCCATTAAGGCAACCACCAATGAAACGTTGGGCTACGTAGGCAGACAGGAGGGTGTAAATGCTTATGCTGTGGCGTTGATCAGTAAGAAGTAAATGGAGTAGAATTCTATCTATAAAAAGAACAACTACATTGGATGATATAAAATTTATTGTTACCGCAGATGGTTCTAACTCCTTGCTTAACGTACAGCTTAATGAAACCTATCACTCGCAGCATGGGGCCATTCAGGAGTCGAACCATGTTTTTATAAACAATGGATTTCATCACCTTTTAAATAAGATAGATCAAAAACAGTTACGGATCTTTGAAGTGGGCTTTGGGACCGGACTGAATGCCTTGTTAACCCTACAGCAAGTAGTTAAATCGGCGATTGAAGTTAAATATACTTCTATTGAAGCTTTTCCGCTTGAAAGGTCCATCTGGGAAAAGCTAAATTATGCCGAAGTGCCAGGACTTTATGAATATTTCCATAAGATCCACGCCTGTGCATGGAATGAAGACATTGAGATCGTACCTCAATTTAAATTGAAAAAGCTAAGTGCTTTTCTTGAGCAGACAGTACTGCAGCCAGAAAGCTATGACCTGGTTTATTTTGATGCCTTTGCACCCAATAAACAGCGTGAAATGTGGGCACCTGCCATTCTAGAAAAGGTAGCTGCATCTTTAGCTTATAATGGCGTATTTGTAACTTATTGCGCCAAAGGACAACTGAAGCGCGACTTAAAAAGTATTGGTTTAGAGGTAGAAACCTTACCGGGCCCTCCGGGCAAAAAGGAAATGGTACGGGCTACAAAGCGCACATTATAACAAGAACGAGATCGTATTTCCTCTAGATAATGCTGCCAGAATAGCAGCTTTAATCGACTTTTGTTCCTCTAACCTGGCTCCGTCCTAGCTTCGCCCTAAGTTTTGAGTACTCCCTCGATTGCTAAATCAGGACAAAGTGGCAGCTATGAGCAATATTCTCACAAAAGCGTCTCAAATAGAAGCTGGACTATTTGAAATGAAACCTTACAAAGGCATTAGAATTCTGCGACCTTGCAATCGTTAACGTTTTTTATTTTTAATACTATTCTGCCGAAAATGTAAAAAATATGGAAAAATTCGGGCTTGCTTAGGTCCTATCAAATATTTCAGGTGCATCTTTCGTAAATTCAGAAATTAATTTGGTCAGAAATGGCCATTTACCTTACGCCACCAGAAGTTAAAAGATGAAAAAAACAACAACCAGCCGCAGTTTGTACACGCCAGAGCTAGAGCACGATGCTTGTGGAATCGGGTTTATAGCCAACATTAACGGAACCAGGACCAATTCTGTTTTGCGCGATGCACTTTCAATGTTAGAGAATATGGAGCATCGCGGAGGCAGAGGATGCAATGCTAAAACAGGAGATGGAGCAGGTGTTCTTATTCAATTACCCCATGAATTTTTATGTGAGGAAGCAGCTCGCCTTGGATTCGAACTTCCTGCCAGCGGGAAATACGGAGTAGGTATGGTATTCTTCCCACGTGATAAGAAAGTAACTAATGCTTGCCGTGAAGTTCTCAAGAAGAACATTACGGCGTTGGGTTTGGAGCTGATTGGTTACAGGGGTGTACCTGTAGATCATAGTGTACCAGGGCCGGGTGCGGCTGAAGTAGAGCCGAACATTGAACAGGTATTTGTTAAATCAAAAAATGATGAGATAACAGATGATGCGTTGGAGCGCAAACTTTTTGTTCTCAGAAATTATACATCTCACAAAGTTTGCAAAGAGGTAAAAGGAAGTAATAAAGAATTTTACATCACAAGCTTTTCAACAAAAACCATAGTCTATAAGGGACAATTACGCACGGAGCAGTTACGAAAATATTTCTTCGATCTTCAGGATCCGAGATTACGCACTGCCATTGCGTTAGTTCACTCACGCTTTTCAACCAATACTTTCCCTAACTGGAAACTTGCGCAGCCTTTCCGTTATGTGGCCCATAATGGTGAAATTAATACCATTCGTGGTAACGTAAATAAAATGAAGTCAAAAGAAGCCATGTTCAAATCCTCCTTGTTTACAGATGAGGAAATGAAAATGCTTCTGCCTATTACAGTAGCGGATGGTTCTGATTCAGCCAATCTTGATGCAATGATCGAGATGCTGGTGCTTGCAGGAAGAAGTATACCACACGTAATGATGATGCTTGTGCCTGAAGCATGGCAGGATAACAAGCTGATGGATCCGCACAGGAAGGCATTCTATAAGTACCATGCTTCAATGATGGAGCCATGGGATGGACCTGCGGCATTGGTGTTTACAGATGGTGTACGTATTGGTGCAACACTTGATAGAAATGGTCTTCGGCCCCTGCGTTATTACATTACCCGTTCTGGAAAGATTGTAATGGCATCAGAGGCAGGAGCGCTTCCGGTTGATCCGAAAGATATTCTTGAGAAGGGCCGTATTACTCCAGGTAAGATGATGCTTGTAGACCTTGAACAAGGTAAAGTACTTGACGACGAAAAAGTAAAACGCAGTGTATATGAAGGTAAACCTTACTACAACTGGATTATTCAAAATCGTTTAAAGTTAAGACTTGAGCCTGAGCAAGAATGGTATGAGGAGAGTTTTGACGACAAGACATTAAACCAGAGACAGAATGCCTATGGTTATTCTGCTGAGGATATTCGTACCATTATCACACCAATGGCAGAGAAAGGATATGAAGCCATTGGGTCTATGGGTGATGATACACCACTTGCTGTGTTATCAAAAGAGAGCAGACATATCTCGAATTATTTTAAACAACATTTTGCTCAAGTAAGTAATCCACCTATCGATCCTATTCGCGAGCGATTGGTAATGTCTCTTTTTACAAGAATAGGACAGAGCTTAAACGTATTGGAAGAAACACCACAGCATACAGCGCAGATTCACATCTCTCAGCCTGTGCTTCTTAATGCTGATTTAGAGAAACTAAAGCATCTTCCTGCTCATGGTTATGAATATGCAATTATTCGATGCGTGTTTCAGGCTGATGGTCAGCCGGGAAGACTTGAAGAAAGTCTGAACAGAATTTGCAGTGAGGCAGAGAAAGCAATTCGTGCAGGAAAGAAAATTATTGTGCTCTCTGATAAAAAGATAAGTCCTGATTATGCACCAATTCCTTCCTTGTTATCAATAGGTGCTGTGCATCATTACCTGGTGGAGAAAAGAATAAGAACACAGGCAGGTTTACTGGTAGAGGCTGGCGATGTTTGGGAAGTTCATCATTTTGCGACCATTATTGGTTATGGTGCAAGTGCTATTAATCCATATATGGCATTAGAGACTATTCATTCTCTTAACAAGCAGGGCTTGCTTAGCAAAACACCGATGACTGATGAGCAGGCGTGGGCTAATTACCAAAAGGCAATTGGTAACGGATTGCTAAAGGTCATGTCAAAGATGGGTATCAGTACGCTTCAGTCTTACCAATCTGCGCAGATATTTGAGGCATTAGGTTTGGGAAGCGAAGTAATAGAGAAATGCTTTAAAGGTACGATAAGCCGTATTGAAGGTTTGTCATTCGATGACCTTGCACGTGAAGTTCTTGTTCGTCATCAACTCGCTTACAAGCATGAAAGTTCTCCGTTGCAAGTTGGTGGAATTTATCAATGGAAGCGAAGGGGTGAGAAACACTTGTTTAGCCCGGATGTAATACACTTGTTACAGCATGCGTCGAAGACAAGAAATTATCAGACCTTTAAAAAGTATACTGAAAAGATTAACAATCAGACAAGAGATGCATTTACTTTAAGAGGTCTGCTTGAATTCAAAAAACGTCATTCTATTTCGATTGATGAAGTAGAACCAGTAGAAGAGATCTTTAAACGCTTTGCTACGGGCGCCATGTCATTCGGTTCTATATCTCATGAAGCACATAGCACCCTTGCAATTGCCATGAACAGAATAGGAGGCAAGAGCAATAGCGGTGAAGGTGGTGAGGATGAAATTCGTTTTGAGAAGAAAGCGAATGGCGACTGGGAGCGTTCGGCCATAAAACAGGTGGCGTCTGGAAGATTTGGTGTAACAAGCCATTATCTTTCTAATGCCGATGAACTTCAAATTAAGATGGCACAGGGAGCAAAGCCAGGTGAAGGCGGCCAGCTTCCAGGTCATAAAGTAGATGAATGGATTGGTAGGGTACGTCACTCAACACCGGGTGTTGGTTTGATTTCGCCTCCTCCTCATCATGATATCTATTCTATTGAAGACTTGGCTCAGCTTATCTTTGATTTAAAGAATGCCAATCGTCAGGCGCGCATCAACGTAAAACTTGTATCACAAGCTGGTGTAGGTACCGTTGCTGCGGGTGTTGCAAAAGCAAAAGCAGATGCAATTCTCATCTCTGGTGCTGATGGAGGCACAGGAGCGTCTCCGATTAGCTCTATGCGCCATGCAGGGTTGCCTTGGGAACTCGGCCTTGCGGAAGCACACCAGACATTGGTTAAAAATAATTTAAGAAGCCGTGTAGTGCTTCAGACTGACGGCCAGATTCGTACAGGAAGAGATATTGCAATCGCTGCTTTACTTGGTGCTGAAGAATGGGGTGTTGCAACAGCAGCACTTGTTGTTGAAGGTTGTATTATGATGCGCAAGTGTCATTTAAATACATGTCCTGTGGGTATTGCTACTCAAGATTCTGAGTTAAGAAAACTTTTCACAGGTAACCCGGAAGATGTTGTTAACTTCTTCCATCTGTTAGCACAAGACCTGCGCGAGATTATGGCAGAGCTTGGATTCAGAACTGTAAATGAAATGATAGGACGTACGGATGTATTACGTCTCCGTACAAATATCGATCATTGGAAGATTAAAAAACTTGACCTTTCTCCAATTCTTCATAGAGAACCACCACGCGAACACATTGGTGTATACAAGCAGATAGAGCAGGATTTTGAGCTTGAGAAAGTTCTTGATTGGAAACTTATTGAGGCTGCTAAGCCTGCACTGGAAGAAGGAGAACTGGTACAAAACAGATTCATCATTCGTAATACAGATCGTTCTGTAGGTGCACTCCTTTCTAACGAGATCTCTAAGAAATACAGAGCTGCCGGATTACCACCAGATACAATTCACTTCAATTTTAAAGGCTCGGCAGGACAAAGCTTTGGAGCTTTTGTAGCGCCTGGTGTTACGTTTGAACTTGAAGGTGAGGCTAACGATTACTTTGGAAAAGGATTATCAGGAGGAAGACTTATTGTTTATCCTGACAGAGAAGCAACGTTTAAACCAGAAGATAATATCATTATCGGTAATGTGGCGTTCTATGGTGCTACTTCCGGCGAAGCTTTTATCCGCGGGCAAGCAGGAGAGCGTTTCTGCGTGCGTAACTCCGGAGTAAAGGCTGTAGTTGAAGGCGTTGGGGATCACGCTTGTGAATATATGACTGGTGGACGCGTAGTAGTGCTTGGTAAAACAGGAAGAAATTTCGCCGCAGGTATGAGTGGTGGTATTGCTTATGTTTTTGATACAGAACATGCACTTGAGCGTCTTTGCAATAAAGACATGGTTGAGCTAGAAACATTAACTGACGAAGACAAGGCAGAAGTAAAGGCTTTGGTGGAACGCCACTTCCATTATACTGGAAGTGACCCTGCTGAATGGATCCTTGAGAACTGGGAAGTAGCGTCTGAGTTGTTTGTAAAAGTAATGCCGCAGGATTACAAGGCTGTGCTTCAAAAACAAAAAGAAGCTGCCAGCGCATTGAAGCTAGAAACAGCTACAGTATTGAAATAAAGCAAGCGGAGTTCAGTTAAATTAAACACGTACTAAACAACAGACATTAATTACAATGGGACAAGTAGATGGTTTCATGAAATATAATCGCGAGAACCCTCCGTTGCGCGATCCAAAAGAAAGAGTAAAAGATTACAAAGAAGTATATGTACCTCTTGAGAAGGAAAAGCTGAAAACAAATGCCGCAAGGTGTATGGATTGTGGCGTTCCTTTTTGTCACAATGGTTGCCCGCTTGGTAATAACATTCCTGACTTTAACGATGCTGTTTATCGCGGTAGCTGGGAAGAAGCTATTCAGATTCTTAGCAGCACCAATAACTTTCCAGAATTCACTGGTAGAATTTGCCCTGCGCCTTGTGAGGCAAGTTGTGTGTTAAGCATTAACAACAAACCTGTAACTATTGAATACATTGAAAAGAGTATAGCGGAGACTGCTTTTGAAAAAGGATACATCAAGGCAAATCCCCCTTATACCAGAACAGGAAAGCGAGTAGCAGTTATAGGTTCAGGCCCGGCTGGCCTTGCTGCAGCAGCACAGCTTAACAAGGCAGGACACTGGGTAACTGTTTTTGAACGCAGTGACAGGGTAGGGGGACTTTTACGCTATGGGATACCTGACTTTAAATTAGAGAAGTCAGTGATTGAGCGTAGAGTACGGCTAATGGAGCAGGAAGGAATTATATTCCGGACAAATGCACATGTAGGTGTAAATGTGAGCGCACAACACCTACAAAAAAAATTTGACGCAGTTGTAATATGTGGCGGGGCGTCGGCACCGCGTGATCTTCCTATTCCAGGAAGAAGTTTAAAAGGTGTTCATTTTGCAATGGAGTTTCTTCCTCAGCAAAATAAGCGCGTAGCGGGTGATAAAATTTTTTCAGGCGATATTCTCGCAACTGGTAAAAATGTATTGGTAATAGGCGGTGGTGATACAGGTTCTGACTGCGTTGGCACTTCTAACCGTCAGGGTGCCGCAAGTGTTACTCAAATAGAGCTACTGGCTAAACCCCCCTTGCAAAGAACAGATAGTAATCCATGGCCTCTCTGGCCGATGGTACTCATGACTTCCTCATCACATGAAGAAGGTGTGAACCGCCAATGGGCTATTTTGACTAAAGAGTTTCTAGGCGATAACAATGGCAGGCTGACTGGTTTGAAGGTTGTCGATATTAAGTGTGGTGTCAATGCGCAGGGTAAAATGGGTTTTGAAGAGATAGCAGGAACTGAGCGTGTTTTGCCATGTGAACTTGCGTTGCTTGCTATTGGGTTTACAGGTGCTGAAAAGTCGGGCATGGTTGAAGAGCTGAACCTCGAATTAGATGAGAGAACCAATATTAAGACTGAAAACTACATGACGAGCCAGGAAGGAATCTTTGCTGCAGGAGATATCCGAAGAGGTCAATCATTGGTGGTATGGGCAATTTCTGAAGGAAGAGAAGCAGCCCGTGCAGTTGATACCTGGTTGATGGGCTCATCTAACCTTGAATCGAAAGATGAATCTTTTCTTAATATGGCAAAGATAGCTTAATTGAAAATTTAGATTTTCCTTGGAGGCCTTCTCTGTAAAAAGGGAAGGCCTTCTTATTTATGATTATTTGGTAGGATAGAACTATTTTTGTGCGACTTTAATTATAGTGACGTGTCTAATAAAAAAGTAAAAGTTGGAATGGTGCAAATGTCTTGTACCGCCAATAAAGAAGAAAACCTTTCAAAAGCTATTACTAAAATTCAGGAAGCTGCAGCCAAAGGAGCACAGGTTGTTTGTCTTCAGGAGCTATTTACATCACTTTACTTTTGTGATGTAGAAGATTACGAGAATTTTAAACTGGCTGAGCCAATTCCAGGTCCATCTACTGATGCGCTATCTAAAGTTGCCAAAGAACTTGGAGTGGTAGTTATCGCGTCATTATTTGAGAAGCGTACAAATGGTATTTACCACAACACAACAGCTGTGCTTGACGCTGACGGCACTTACCTCGGTAAGTATCGCAAGATGCACATACCCGATGATCCCGCGTATTATGAGAAATTTTACTTTACCCCTGGTGACCTTGGATATAAGGTTTTTAAGACCAAATTCGCTTCAATAGGAGTTTTAATTTGCTGGGACCAGTGGTACCCCGAGGCAGCTCGGATTACAAGCTTAATGGGAGCCGAAATACTTTTCTATCCTACTGCTATTGGTTGGGCAACGTCTCAGGACGAAGACACAAATAATGAACAATACAATGCATGGCAGACAATTCAACGAAGTCATGCGGTAGCAAATGGCATTCACGTAGTAAGTGTTAATCGTGTAGGATTGGAGCAAAATGGAGCAATGAAGTTTTGGGGTGGTTCTTTTATTGCCAATCCTTTTGGTAAATTACTTTATCTAGCCTCCCATGATAAGGAAGAAGTACATGTTCAGGAACTGGATCTCGATAAAACGGATCGTTACAGAACGCATTGGCCTTTCCTTCGCGACAGGAGGATAGACTCTTATCAACCGATTACCAAGCGTTATATCGACGAAGAGATCTAACAGTTAAGTTCTTAAATGAACTTTATAACTTTCGGACCTTAAACACTTAAATTCTTGAATAGCTTTATTCCTAAAGAACACGGATATTATTTTCCAGCTGAATTCGCAAAACATACTGCAACATGGCTGAGCTGGCCTCACAAGGAGGCGTCATGGCCCGGCAAGATTGAAAGTATTTACCCTGTGTATGCACAGTTTATTAAACTTCTTGCCGAAGGTGAGAAGGTTAATATTAATGTGATTGATGAAGCGATGAAGCAAAAAGCCATCGGGTACTTGTATGAGGTTGGTGCTGACTTAAACAATATCCAGTTCTTTTTTCATCCAACGAATGATGCATGGTGTCGTGATCATGGACCTGCTTTTCTGGTTAATCCAAAGGCAGAACAAAAGAAGATTGTTGTAGACTGGGGCTATAACGCATGGGGTGGGAAGTATCCTCCTTTTGATCTTGACGACAACATCCCGACGCTGATTGCAAAACATTATAATATTCCGGTTTACTATCCGGGTATTGTAATGGAGGGTGGCTCTGTTGATTTCAACGGTACGGGTACCGTTTTAACAACGACTTCTTGCTTATTAAATGAAAACAGAAATCCTCATTTAAATAAGCAGCAGATTGAAGAATACCTTCATAAGTATTATGGAGTTGATAATATTCTTTGGTTAGGTGATGGAATTGTGGGGGATGACACTGATGGACATATAGATGACCTTACAAGGTTTGTAAACCAGGATACCGTAGTTACAGTTGTTGAGAGCAATAAGAAGGATGAGAATTACGAACCTCTTCAGGAAAATCTTAAACTTCTTAAGAAACTGAGGCTTGAGAACGGCAAGCAAATGAACATAATTGAATTGCCAATGCCATCTCCTGTTATACACGAAGACATGCGACTCCCTGCATCGTATGCAAACTTCTATATAGGCAATAAGTATGTTATTGTTCCAACTTTCCGAGATAAAAACGACGATAAAGCGTTGTTGCTATTAGAGCAATGTTTTACTGACCGAAAGGTGGTAGGACTTGACTCTCTTGATATTATCTGGGGCCTAGGATCTTTCCATTGCTTAAGTCAACAAGAGCCGGCAGTCTAGTCGAAGACAAAAACCTCGTCAGGAGTAACTGCACAAGTTAATCGCTGATCGTTAAGATTTACGTTTTCAATTTCATCAACGGGAGGGAACAGGGAGATACCAATTCTTTGTATCCTTCCTGTACATTGATTTAAGAACTTATCGTAAAAGCCTCTTCCGTATCCTACTCGGTGACCGCTCTTATCGAAAGCTAAAAGAGGAACAATAACAGCATCGATTTTTTCCAATGGCACGGGCACACCTTGCTTGGGCTCAGGGATGCCCCATGTATTTTTTTCTAACTGATTTTCTCCTTCAAAATAAAAGTGATCCAGGTTAGATGTCTGCGTGTTGATCTTCGGTATCGCTATCTTTACAGAAGGCAATTGTTTCTTAATTCGCTTAATAAGTTTTCGTGTATCTGGTTCTTTCGTTTTTTCAATAGGAAGAAAGGAATGAAGAACACTTAGTGTTGAGAAGTCGATTGACTTAAAAAAGTTGTCAATAAGGCTTTCATTTAACTTATCATAAGTCTCTTGCGAAAGCGATGACCTCTTCTCAAGGAACAATTTTCTAAGTGCTTCTTTTGTCATTATTCAGTATACGTTAAAACATTAAAGGAAAAATCAAAAGGATCAAAGTGTTCTATCAACTTAGCAATAAATCGATTGTCTTGCTGATAAAAGTTAAGAAAATTATCGGTTCTTTCCTGAAGATTACCATTCGGGAACAACGCATCTTTAACACTTTCTATTTGTTTAAGTCTATCTGTATGTAGTCTTTTTTCTGCCCGAAGAAGTTTGCGCTCGATCTTTTCAAGGCTATTTATAGCACGTTTTCCTTCTGCACCAACAAATGGGCCTAACGTTGGGTCGATAGACTCGGCTTTTTTTCTTAATAAGTTGTAGATATTGCTAATGGTATTGTGTTCTTCTCCAACAGTTAGATTGTGCCTGGTGTTTTTTAGTACCCAGTGGTTAAATATATAATTCTTTTCCTCGAAGAAGTCTGTTAAATTTAATCCTGTCTTCTCAAGCTTTCTGTTAACAGTATGATCGATGACTAATGCAAAATTTCTTGGTATGAGAACAGGAAATGGTGTATTAAAATGATCGAACACTGCTTTTAACTGTAGCCAGTATACTATTTCAGCCGGGCCACCAACATAACCGAGATTAGGAAGGATGATTTCCTGATACAGCGGTCTTAGAATAACATTTGGACTAAACTTTTCAGGTTGTGTATTGATTAGCGTCAGTATCTCCTCTTCAGAAAAATTAAGTTGAGTGTCTAAAACTTGAAATCTGTCTCCTTGTTTTTCTATTCGGCTTCTAATATTGTTATCGAGGTAAAAGAAGTTAATATCGCGACAAAAGATCTGCGTTTTATAACCCAAGTCTTCAAGTCCTTTGTTCGTATTATCAACATGATTGATTGTGGCTTGTTTGAGAATGTCTTCTTTCATCACTTCTTTTAAAAGCGATTTTAAATCATGGTCGTCGGCATCAACTACAACTACACCTTCGTTCCCAAACAATTCATTAAAATAATACCTTACAGCATCACTAAGCGTTTTGTGTTTTAAATAGGCTTCTTTAAACGGCGTTACGTCGCCTGGTAATTCATTCAGAATTTTTTCAAAGCCTTCTGTTTTAAATCTGCCGACAGCTCCGGTTTGTTTGGTTTCCCACACATATTTTTTTCCGTACAGACGAAAGTATTTTATTTCATCGTAGTCATGATCTTCTGAGGCCATCCAATAAACAGGAACAAAGCTGTATGCAGGATACTTTTTCTTCAGCGCTCTGCAAGCATTAATGACCGTAACTATTTTATAAATAAAGTATAAGGGGCCGGTGAAAATATTAAGCTGGTGCCCGGTAGTTACTGTGAAAGTTTTAGAATCTGTGAGAGAGGCAATATTGTTTCTAACAGGCTCTGACTGTATTAGAGAAGAGTATTGTTTTTGAATTACCGCTTCAAGCACCTTTCGGTTTTCAGTACTAAAAGACTGACCTTTATTTGTTAATGTTTTGTTAAAATTCTCTATTGAAGGGAATTGATCAAAGAAAGGTTTTAACGATTCTTTCTGATGAATATAATCTGTAAAAAATGAAGAGAACGCTTTTGTATCTGTAAACGGAATTTTCGTTAGCCGCATGTTAACAACAAGATATGGGTGGTGGAAATTTTAAACCATAATCGAATAACGGCAATTTAATGATAAGGTTCTAAGAAATTATATTGTTACTTAACAAGCTCTGCTGTAAGGTCAAATTCTGATGTATCCTTAACTCTAACATTAACAAAATCACCAACTCTTAAGTACTCAGATGTAGCATCAATAATTACTTCGTTATCTACTTCAGGTGAATCGAACTCGGTGCGGCCAATATAATTGCCACCTTCTTTTCTGTCGATAATAACTTTAAAGGTTTTACCTATTTTATTTTGATTTAACTCAAGTGAAATGCCTTGCTGCAGCTCCATAATAGCATCGGTTCTTTCTTGCTTTAATTCGGCAGGTACATCATCATTAAAAGAGTACGAATGTGTATTCTCTTCGTGCGAATAACCAAATACTCCTAGTCTGTCGAATCTAGACTTTTCTACAAAATCATAGAGTTCGTTAAACTCATCTTCTGTCTCACCAGGGTGTCCGGTAATCATTGTTGTTCTGATGGCAATGCCAGGCACCTTTGAGCGTATTGTAGCAAGAAGCTCTTCGGTTTTCTCACGGGTAATCCCTCTTCTCATCATCTGGAGCATTTTAGTTGACCCATGCTGAAGTGGAATATCGAGGTATTTACAAATGTTTGGTCTTTCTGCCATAACATCTAAAACATCCATCGGGAACCCGGCAGGAAATGCATAGTGTAGTCTTATCCAATCGATGCCTTCAACATCCGAAAGGTTTTTAAGCAATTCTGCTAAATTTCTTTTTTTGTAAAGGTCTAAACCGTAATACGTAGAATCCTGCGCGATAATAAGCAGTTCTTTGGTTCCTGTTTTTACCAGGTTTTTTGCTTCTTTCACCAGTTCTTCAATAGGCCTTGAAATATGTTTACCCCGCATTAACGGGATAGCACAAAAAGAACATGGACGGTCGCACCCTTCTGATATTTTCAAATATGCAAAATGGCTTGGATTAGTTAAGATGCGTTCACCAACAAGTTCGTGTTTGTAATCGGCTTTAAAAACTTTTAAGAGTCGGGAAAGATCTCGTGTACCAAACCAGGCATCTACTTCAGGAATTTCTTTTTCGAGATCATCTTTATATCGCTGGGAAAGGCACCCTGTCACATAAACCTTATCAACAACACCTTCCTCTTTTGCATCTACGTAACGAAGAATGGTGTCAATAGATTCTTGCTTGGCATTATCGATGAAACCGCAGGTATTTATAACAACAACATTGGCGTCGTCTTGTGCTGATTCATGAACTGCATTAATGCCGTTGCCTTTTAATTGCGTGAGCAGCACTTCTGAGTCAACCAGGTTTTTAGAGCAGCCTAGTGTAACTATGTTTACTTTGGTGTTTTTTATCCCTTTTGTTTTCATTTTGCCTTCAGGTAGCCTTCTAAACAACAAACTTGCTCTTATAATTCGGAAGAGCAGTACTGTTTAAATCACAAAGGTACAAATAATGCATCAGGAATACCGAACGGAAATAATACCTTGAATTTTAAAAAATAGCTTATGAGAGATGTGGCCTTAAAGCGGTTGGTTTATCTTTACGGCCGAAAATGAATTTTATACGAAATATTATCTGGTGTATTCTATTGGTGATGGTGGTAATATCATGCCTTGAGGAGCCGGATTGCTTTACATTGAATAATAATATTGTTGGATTCTCTATAAGAGATACAATCAGAGATTCCACAGGGATAGATACTTTTGCTTATTTTTTTGCAAATCGTTCAAAAACATTTCGATTTACCGACACTACTAGCGTCGTTAAAGAAGGGGACAGAGTTGGATTGCCAGTTGATTTCTTACATGATAGCACGGAATTGATTTTCTATAAATTTAATGGCAAAAATAGCTTGAACGTGCAGGATACTCTAATAGACACACTTGTGGTTGCCTATAGGACACAAGCGCAGTATGTTTCAGATGATTGTGGTGAGCGTTTTGTTCTTTCTAATTTGAGGATCCTTAGGCATACCTTTGATGAAGTACGGCTTCTTAATCGAGAGCCGGGTAGGGATAATAATGCCAGAAATATTGAAATCTATTATTACAAATGAGAACTACACTGGCGATATCGTTAATGCTTCTTTCTTGGCCAGTGTTTGCTCAGACGCTCCCTGATTCCCTTAAGTTAGATACCGCGGCTATTAAGAAAAGCAAATTTCTTCCTACGGGTCTACGCATCGGAACCGACCTTATCAGTATTGTGAAATCACAAACACAAGACGATTTTTCGGGTTGGGAGATAAATGCCGACGTAGATCTTTACAGATACCTTTTTGAGGTTGATTACGGAAAATCAAGCAGATCTTATCCAGGAGATTCTTCTGCTTACAGCAATGATGGCAATTTTTGGCGCATAGGGTTAGATGCGAATTTTTTAACACGTGATGAAGATAGAAATGTATTTTTTATCGGCTTGCGATATGGCAGGGCCAGGTATTCTGAACAAATGTCTATCATTCCTAGAGATGAGAATTGGGGAGACGGACAAAGACACACTTTTTCTAATAATGATTTAACCGCTCATTGGATGGAATTGAATGGTGGCCTAAAAGTTAAAATCTGGGAGTATGTTTGGCTGGGCTTTACCGGCCGGCTTAAATTCGGATTAAGCGAGAATACGTCTAACCCGATGTTAACACATGAAGTGCCGGGTTACGGAAGAACAGATAGAGATACTTACTGGGGTTTTAACTATTACGTCTTCTTTAGAATCCCGTTCAGGAAAGCTTATCCCATTCTGCCGCCTAAAAAGAAGAAGTAATTAATTTTTCTTAAAGAAGGAATCAACAAACTCCATTTTGTTGAAAGGCTGAAGATCTTCAGCTTTTTCTCCAACGCCGATATATTTAACCGGGATTTTAAATTCATCTGAAATTCCAATAACAACACCACCTTTGGCAGTACCATCAAGTTTTGTAATGGCAAGTGCTGTAACCTCTGTTGCTTTTGTGAACTCTCTTGCCTGGATAACAGCATTTTGTCCTGTGCTACCATCTAATACAAGTAGTACTTCGTGAGGAGCGTCGGGGACTACTTTTTCCATCACTCGCTTAATCTTCGAGAGTTCGTTCATTAAGTTCACTTTCGTGTGTAATCTGCCTGCAGTATCAACAATAACAATATCAGCATTTCGTTCGACACCTTCTTTAACAGCCTCGAAAGCAACGGCAGAAGGATCTGTATTCATACCTTTTGCAACTACAGGAACTCCAACACGTTCACCCCACAACTTAAGCTGGTCAACGGCTGCGGCACGGAACGTATCCGCAGCACCAAGTACTACGTTCTTTCCTCTTTTTTTGAATTGAGCAGAGAGCTTGCCAATGGTTGTAGTTTTGCCTACCCCGTTTACGCCTACCACCATAATTACATATGGTTTTTTGCCTGACGGAATTTCAAAATCTTCAGTGTCTTTTGCGTTGGACTCCGTTAGCAATCCCGCTATTTCTTCTCTAAGAATACGATCAAGGTCTGAGGTGCCCATATATTTATCTTTTGCAACTCGGGCTTGTATTCTCTCAATGATTTTAAGTGTAGTTTCAACACCCACATCCGATGTAACCAGTACTTCTTCAAGATTATCCAGCACCTCATCATCTACGGTTGATTTACCAACGATAGCTTTACCCAACTTTGAAAAGAAGCTGTCTTTAGATTTCTCGAGACCTTTGTCCAAAGATTCTTTCTTTTCTTTTGAGAACAATCCGAATAATGCCATGGTATTTTTTTATTTAAGCGAGATGGCTAGAAACTTCAATAATTACAAATTAGTAAAAATTGCGGCCAGTATAAAAGCAAAAAAAGTCCCTTTTAAAAGGGACTTCCGTGTTAAAATTGATGATTCCTTATTTTTTGGCTAATGTTTCTTTAACCAGTTCAGCAGGAACAATTTCTTCTTTAAAGGTGTATGCGCCAGTTTTTTCAGACTTTACAGCCTTAATAACTTTTGCAAAGCTTTTTCCATCACCTTTCTTCAGGGTAGCAACAACTTTCTTTGCCATAATTATTTAATTTCTTTGTGAACGGTATATTTCTTCAAGATAGGATTGTACTTCTTCAGTTCCAATCTTTCGGTTGTATTCTTACGGTTCTTTGTAGTGATGTAGCGGCTCATGCCTGGCATACCAGTAGCTTTGTGCTCTGTACACTCCATAATCACTTGAATCCTATTGCCTTTCTTTGCCATGATTCTTTAATGTTTTTATTATAACACCAGGTTGCCGTTGGCTCTGGCTTCTTTTAATACAGCAGAAATACCATGCTTGTTGATGGTCTTGATAGCTTTAGTGGATACTTTCAATGTGATCCAACGGTCTTCTTCAGGAACGAAAAAACGCTTCTTTTGAAGATTAGGATAAAATCTTCTTTTCGTTTTGTTGTTCGCGTGAGAAACATTGTTACCTACTTGAGGTCTCTTTCCGGTAATTTGACAAACTCGTGCCATATCAGCTCTTTGATTTTAACCCCTTTTTTAAAGGGATTGCAAATATCGGTAAAAGCAATCTAATAATCCAAGTCAGAATCCACATTTCTGGGAAAAACTTGCCATGCAAAAGTGCTTTTAGCCATTGTGTGATACTTAGTTAAACCCGAAAAAGCTGTGAAATGACTTCTTTAGGGTCTAATCCGACAAAATTCTCAATGATCATGTCGGTATCAGCCAGCTCTTCTTTTATATGCGTGGTTGTGATGCCAATAACTTTACAGCCTGCATTTTTTCCTGCCTGCACGCCAGAAATGGAATCTTCTATAACAATGCAATTTTCTGGCTTAAAATTTAGCGCAGCAGCACTTTTAAGATAGATCTGCGGGTTCGGCTTCCCTTCAGTCACAAAAGAATCGTCAAGAATGGTCTCAAAATACTTATGTGTTCCTGTTTTAGCTAAAGTAAAATCGACGTTTGCCCTTGGTGCCGAAGTGGCAATAGCGCGCGGTATCTTATATTCATCCAGCTTTTTAAGAAATGAATCCAGTCCATCTACCAGCCTAATGTCGTTTTCATACAGGTCGCGAAAAAGTTGTTCTTTCTCCTCTGCGTAAGCTTTTAATTTTTCAGGTTCAAGTTTTCCAAAAAGGTTGGTAAGCCAATCTTTGTTGGTGCGGCCGTATATTTTCTCTTTTAAAACTTCTTCAGTCAATTCATGACCATGTTTTTTGCAGAATTGTTTAAGTGCAGTTTTATGAAAAGGGTTACTGTCTATAATAACACCGTCCATGTCGAAGAGAAAAGCTATAGGTTGCATCTTATAATTTTAATGAGCCCGCAAATATGAGAAGTATTTTTTATTCGCCGGGATCATTTCCTTAATTAATGAATGACTAACTCTTTGGTGGTTGTTTTTCCGTGTGAGGTAAATCTTAACAAGTACAGGCCTGCCGCCAGGTTAGGAAGTTTAAATTCATGGATTTCATTTGCCTCTATTTGCTTGGGCTCCATAAGTGCACCCAGCAAAGAAAAGATCTGTACCGTCACTGGCCTGTCGGCTCTTATTTTCAGAATTTCTGATGATGCTACGGGATTAGGATAAACTTCTATCACTGGTTTTGAAGCCAAAGATTTGCCTTCGTCATTCTTGAGTATCTGAATTCCTCCAAGAATATTACCTACCACAAGCGCAGGTTGGTTTGCATTAAAGAGGTTAGCAACAACAGGCCATATGCGTCCACCTAAATTAGCATCAGTATAGCTGGCCAACCTTTTATTGAAGATGATTTCGTGCATTGGCTCTGCATTGTCGCCACGATTTCTGAAGTCGCTGACAATATTGATTACCCCGGTTTGATCGCCTAAAACCAGGTCGGTCTTTCCATCTGCGTTAAGGTCACCTGAAGATATGGCCATATTTTGCCTGTTTACTGATGAGCTAAAACCAAGGAAGCTCGCATTTTCAAGTGTAAATGAAGGCGCAGAAGCTATGCCTGTGTTTTTCCAATATTCAATGGTGCCATTGCTTCTTCCCACCAATAAGTCAGGCAATCCATCTGTATTAACATCTATTACAAACAGGTTCTCGGAAAATGAGAGGCTAAAGTTGACTGGATGTACCGATTGACCCGAGAAGTCGGCTTTGTCAGCACTTTTGTTTGGCACGTAATATAATCTTGTGCTACCTGTTGAGAGGTCCGTTCCTGTAAAGACGAGATCAGTAGTATTGTCCTTATCGATATCAGCGAACTGAATTTTAAGATTATAATAATTTAATAGCGAAAACCTCAAGTAGTCTTCTGTTACCAATTTAAAGTCGGGCAGGTCTTTCGTTCCCGTGTTTTCATAAAGGTATATGGAAGAGGTCAGGTTTTCAGAAGCACTTCTGCTAATAAGTAGATCTAAATCTCCGTCACCATCATAATCAATCAATGTAGGTACTGATTGATCACCAACATCAATCATGTCATCCTGCAAAAAGTTACTTTTAATAAATGTAAAGGACGGGCTGGTATTCGTTCCGTTGTTTTTATAAAACCAGTTAGACTGCTGAAGATTGGTGTTGATAAATTCCTTGCTGTAGATATTTGGTGTAGCAATGATGTCTTTCACACCATCAAAATCAACATCTTCATAAAACGCTCCCGGAAATATGTAAAAATTGGCGGGGCTATTAGCTGGAAAATCTGTAGATGATGTAATAGCCGGCGCCTGGGCTGTTCCGGTGTTGTTTAATAAATAAAGCCTGAAGCATTCTGCTTCAGACATTACAATATCAAGATCACCATCACCATCTGCATCAAACACGAGGAGGCTTTTGCCGGAAGCGTGTTCTATGCGGCCTCCAGGTGCACAGCTTTCTCCATTAAAGGCAAATATGCCACACTGGCATTCTGAAAAGTTGCCCCAGGTTCTTGTTACTCTTTTGAATGTTAAAACATTGCAGTTATTGCTCACATTTTCATGAAAGTCTACAGCTCCGCCTCCGGGATATCGGAAATTAAAAATATCCAGGTCGCCATCACCATCTGCATCAATTATAGCGGGTAGGTCATCAAAGCCAAGTTGAAGATTTACTTTGGCCGAGCCTTCTGTTATTAATACTTCACTTTTTTGTGGCCCACCAGTATCAAATAAATACTTTTCCCAGGTAAGTTGGCTTCCGTTATATGTATTAGTAAATACTTTAATACCCAATATATCTCCTGTAAAAATGTCTTTTTTGCCATCGCAGTTATAATCCCTTAGCAATAACCAGTTTGTTATTTCAGCAGGAAAGAGTTTCTCAAAGTCGGGGGAGTATTTATAGGAGGTGTTGCTAATATTTACAAATGTAATCACCTTGTTGGCCATACGATCAAACAGTACCAGGTCCTCCAACCCATCATTATCCAGGTCCATGGTATTATACTGGGCTGCGTTTAAGCCACCGGCCCAAGGGTTTCCAATTAATTTATTGTTAAGGTCTCTTACAGGTATACCCTGATCTTGTACATAGGTAAACTGGGCCAGGCATACGGCAGGAAGGTATAGCAATACGGTAAGTAAATATCGGAACATGAGAATTAAATTCGCCACCAATATAACGCGGGCCGGCTGATGCTGTTATATTGCCTCAATAAAAAGCGCATACAACAGCGTAAAAGTTTAGATTATTGGTAATCATGAAAATAGAAAACTTATATCAAAAGTTTATTGAAAGTGGTAAAGTTTCCACTGATACAAGGCAAATAACTTCTGGTTCTATATTCTTTGCCCTTAAGGGCGATAAGTTCAATGCAAACGAATTTGCGGAAGAAGCTTTAAAGAAAGGAGCCAGCTATTCTGTAATTGATGAAGAGAAATACAACACAAACGAGCGTTGTCTTCTTGTTGATGATGTATTGAATACTTTACAGAAGCTTGCCCGCTATCATCGTGATCAGCTTAGAATCCCTGTAATCGGGTTGACAGGTTCTAATGGAAAAACCACCAGCAAAGAACTTGTAAACGCCGTATTAAGCAAGAAATTTAAAACATACGCTACCAGGGGAAACCTGAATAATCACATTGGAGTGCCGCTTACTTTATTAGCAATTGATAAGTCGGTAGAAATAGCTGTTGTTGAAATGGGAGCAAATCATTTAGGTGAAATAGCGCTCCTGTCTTCTATTGCAAATCCAACCCATGGCTTTATTACCAACATTGGTAAAGCACACATAGGCACTTTTGGTGGTTTTGAGAACATTATCAAAGGAAAATCAGAATTGTATCAGCATCTTCTTCTAACAGGTGGCCAGGTATTTATCAATTCACAGAACGAGATTCTTGCAAGACTGGCAAAACAATTCACAACCCCTATTTTATATCCCCAAAAGGGCGATTATTACCATGCACAATTGCTAAGTGCTGATCCGATAGTAAAAGTGCTGGCGGAGAATGGTGAAGAGATTACTACCAACCTTATTGGTGCCTATAACTTCGAAAACATAGCTGCGGCGTTGTGTATTGGAAAGTTCTTTGGTGTAGATGCACAGCTCGCTAACCGCGCAATTGCTGAGTATGTACCCAGTAACATGCGTTCTCAGGTAGTAAGAAAGAATTCCAATGCAATTATTTTAGATGCCTACAACGCTAACCCTAGCTCTATGCAGGCTGCAATTGAAAACATTGCGGCTATGAATGTACCTAAAAAGGTTCTTATTCTCGGCGATATGTTTGAGTTGGAAGATGAAGCTGCAAAAGAACACCAGGAAATAGGAAGGCTGATCAAAGAAAAAGGTTTTGAACAAGTGTACTTATGCGGTGCATTATTTAAAACAGCCCTTCATGAAATACCCAAGGCGAAATATTTTGCCAAGAAAGACGAGCTGATTGACGAGCTTAAAACCTTTCCCATTAAAGATGCTACTATATTGGTAAAGGCATCCCGAGGTATAGGCCTCGAAACTATAGTTGACTACTTGTAAGTAATTTCAAAATATCATTCTAATGAATACAGAACTTATACTTAAGTTTCTAAAAGACTTAAGCAAGAATAATGATCGTGATTGGTTTGAGAAGAATAAACAACGCTACCTCGATTCCAAACAAGCTTTTGAAGATGTAGTGTCTGCGTTGCTAAAGGAGCTCGGAAAATTTGATGATGGCATGCAGCACCTCGAGGCAAGAAAACTGATCTTTAGAATATACAGGGATGTCCGGTTCAGTAAAGATAAACGCCCGTATAAAACAAATATGGGCGCTGGCTTTTCACCAAATGGAAAACTGGTACAAGAGCCAGGCTATTATTTACATCTGGAGCCGGGAAATAGAAGTTTTGTAGCGGGAGGTATTTATATGCCTGACGCAACTAACCTAACGAAAATAAGACAAGAGATTGATTATAATAGTGAGAAGCTGGAGAAGATTGTAAACCAGAAAAAGTTTAAAAGCCTTTTTAATGGCTTTGATGAGTTTGACAAATTGAAGACAGCGCCGAAGGGCTATGCCAAAGATCATCCTCATCTACATTGGCTTCAATTAAAAAGTCTTATTGTAAGCAAGAACTTAACGGATAAAGAAGTTGCAGATAAATCATTTGTTAAAAATGCAGCTGAGATTTGTAAGACAATAAAACCGTTAAATGATTTTGTTAAGGAAGCAATTTCATAGCATGTAATACAAGATTGAGCTCTTGTATAGAAAGGGGTTTGCTTAACAATTTCTTCACATTTGTATTCTCCTTTGCTTTTTGAATGTCAGTTGGGTCTATAGTAGAACTAAGCATGATAATTGCCAGGTCTTCTTTCGCGATGTCATCTGTTTTTTCAAGTCGTGCAAGAAAGTCGAAGCCATCAACCTTTGGCATTTTTATATCCAACAAAATCACCAACGGCGCCTGGTATTTCTTCTCCGTTAAAAATTGTAAACCCTCCATGGCACCATTTACCTCATGCACAACACATTCTTCAAATGTAGTTTTGAGCATCGACGCAGTAACAATACGATCGATGTAGCTATCATCAATAATCAGAAAACTTGAATTTTGGTGCATGGTTATTGGTGAGGGCACTGCAATTTATAAAAAATATAACATTAGATAGCCCGGTAGTTATAAAAGGCAATAATCCGTGATGATAATCATGTAAGTTTTACACAAGTAAAGACAGGATAAGATGTACTCCGGTAAGGTTTATAACTAAGGGATTCGTTTAAGATGAAATTGTCGCCTGTCGAAAGAAAAGCAGACCTTTTTACAGGTTTTTATAATGAATTTAAATAAGAGACAGTTTTGATCAGACAATTATCATTACAGTTCAAGACCGAGTAGAGAATAAGCACCCAACGGACAAGCTACTTCTTCTATCTCAATAGCCTCCTTTTTATGAGCGAACCAAGTTTATTAATGTAATTTAAAAGTAAAACCATTGATACAGCGCGCTAATTATCCTGAGGAGTCTGATCATCCCAATCGAAATAATCATCTTTTTGTAACTCGATTTCCTTTTGTTGCTTCTTGCCTTTAAAAGCATCCTTCAGCTCCTGTACTTCGCGCTTGATATCGTTCCCGATTTTCTTCCGTACAGCTTCCACGTCATAGGCTATGCGATAGTTATCTGTGGTTCCATAAATTTTAAGGAAGAGCTTCGACTGGCCCCCTGTTTCTTCAATAGCATTTTGTGCTTCAACATCTACAATTCTTTTTCTTCTTAGGGGAGTAACAATGCGGTACTCGATGCGCTGATCAAAGGTATGTGTGCCACTTACTTTTAAATCGGTAACATTACTTCTGATCTCCATTTGGGGTATGTAAACAGTTTTGTTTTCTATGTGGATGTCGTTCTTTATATCCGAAAAGCGGAGTTTGCTCAGGCTTTCATCATCAAGGTATTTATTTAATTTTTTCATGGGCTCAAAGTTGTTGAGCTCGCCGTTTTTAATAACCATGCCGATATCTGCGATTAATGTTTCCGGAAATAACCTTAGGTTCTGGTTAAAGGTCATTTCCAAATTAACTTCTGCAAAGGTGCGGCCTTTTAGATGTTTGTCTTTAATAAAATCCTGGTTGAAGTTTTCGAACACATAGAAGGCGCTGTCCACGTGGATGCCATTCAGCTTTACCGTACTCACAAGGTCTATAGCCTTATGATTTTTAGCGTCAACAATTCCTGATAAAGTCATGTCGCCCCCCATGGATTGGAACGATAAATTCCTTGATACCGCCACCTCATTTTTTACCAGTAAATCGCCTTTGATATTCCTTGCATTAAATTTTCTGTAGCGTAGTTTGGTTACATCACAATTAAAGTTAAGGTTAACATTGCGCGAGATTGCAAATTCGTACTGCTCTTCTTTCTCTGCTGACTTAGTGCCGAAGCTTAGGGCAAAGATTTCATCCAGGTCTAAAAAAGCAGATTTGAGATCGGTTTCAATGCCAATAGGCTGGTTGTCGAAAAGCAGAAAAGTAATGACGTTTTTAAAGAATCCATTAAGAAGAAAATCAGATTTGCCGAGTTTCCCTTTTACGTTGCTTAGCGCGAGATCATTGTTACTAAACTGTAAGCTTCCGTTTAATTGCTGGAGTTTAATCTTGTGCTCGCCGTATGTGAGGGTAATGTTGTTAAGATCAATAGTTCCCTGCGTTGAGACACGTTGTGCTGTAGCCTTGTTTTTAAGAAGACCGATCTTCCCTTCGAAAGCAATGTCTGTAGTAAGCGATCCGTTGGCCTCTTCAATTGATTCTATAGGGTAGAAGCCGAGTACAGATGATGCATCCAGCTTGCCCTTGAACTTAAAAATGATAGCAGGGTCAACAAAATTATTGAGAACAAAGTCTGCCTGGAAAGGCTCGCCGTTGAGTTCGCCTCTTACATTTTTAAGAACCAGAGAACCTTGCCTGAGATCGCTGTACGTACCGCTGGCAAATGAGCCCTGCAAGGTCGCTTTTTCTATTTTCGATTTGTATTCAGGGTGATAAATGGTTGCATTATCAAACCCGAACTCTGCGGAGAAAGACGGGTGTTTGTTCTTGCCGATCTCTCCTTTTAATCTCGATTTAAAATATACATCGCCTTCACTTCTGTATTTCTCAACACTGCTACTAACAGTTTGTGGCAGTAGCGAGAGGATGGTTTGTATCGATGTATTGGTGCCTTCTGTGGTAAGGTCTATCAGGTTTTTCTCTTTCCAGGCGTAGGAGCCACTTACATTAAAAGATGCTTTTCCAAGTTCGAGTAAAGATGGATCTATTAAAAGTGTTTTATCCTTATCGTTATAGATAAGACTACTTTGAATGTTAAATGCTTTTCCGGCAAGGTAGGGCTTACCTTCTATCTCAATTTTTTCAGTAGTGAGCTGGCCTTTTGCCTTTATGTTGTAGTTAAAGTCAGTAATGCCAATGGAAGCAGTCAACGCCTTACTTGAGAACCTGAGGTTTTGTTTCCCGTAAAGGTCGAAATAGTTAAAGACGGTTTTCTCCAGCTCAACATTATTTAATGCAAAGCTCACTGTTTCTTTTCCTGTGCTTTTGGTTTTCTTTAAGATCTTATAGTTATTTTCTCCGTCCGCGTTGATCTTGAAATTCGTTTCGCTATCAATAATCTTTAATCCTTCAATCTTGTAATTCCCCTGCCATACTTCAATGGGATTCATCTGAAACGAAATTTTTTTGGCTGTTAAAAGCGGGTACTGACCATGATGGCTGTCTTCAACATAAACGTCGGTTATTACAATGGAGAGCTTGGGAAATTGCTGGAAAACAGAGACATCTATTTTTCCAACCTTTACGGGAGTGTTAAGACTCTTATTGGCTTCTCTGATAAACTCGTTGATGATCTTATCCTTAAACAGGAAAACAGATGCTACCAGTGCAATTAACAGAATGCCAATTGTAAGTGAAATATAAAAAAGGAGCTTGCGAAGCGTCTTCAATGGTAAAAGAATAGTATTGCAAAAATACGTACTTAATTGAAACCGAGATAAGTTGGTTTTATTATGATTAAAGGCAAAATCATACTCGTAAGTTTAACCGTAATCAAGCAAAATCACCACTATTTAACGTAAAGCCTAGGAAGTCTGAGAAAGCTTGGGAAAGTCTCGGAAAGGTATTTGAAAGTATTGGAGGGGACTTGGAGGACAGTTAGAGGAGCCTTAGGAACATGGGTTAATACGACGATAATGAATGTCTGATACCCGCGCTTAGCAATGTTTTTGTATTTGCTGGCGTAAGGTTTTTTGCTCTATACTAAAGGTAATAAGGCAAAATGGATTCAAATCTCACCCAGTTCTATCAAAATTATATAAGCTGCCTCAACAACAGAAGGCTTCAGGATCTTGATCTGTTTGTAAATGAAGATCTCACGTACAATAAAAAAGCAATGCATTTAAAAGACTATCAGAATCTGCTTGCCCAGAACTTTAAAGACATACCTGATCTGTACTTTGAGATTGGCTTGCTAGTAGCGAATGAAGATACCATTGCGTGCCGTTTGAATTTTAATTGTACGCCAGCCGGTGAATTTATGGGCGTTGTTGTAAACGGAAGAAGAGTCTCTTTCTCCGAGCATGTATTTTATAAGCTCGTTAATGGTAAGATCAGCGAGGTATTGTCATTGATTGATAGAGAAGCTATCCGTGATCAAATAGATTAGGTGCATGTGTTTTAGACATGCACCTCTAATATAAAATCTAGTTAACAACCGGTAAAGAGCCGCCGTCAATCGCGTAATTAGCTCCTGTGAGGTATGCTGCAGCTGGTGAAACCAGGAAATGAACCAGCGATGCCACTTCTTCAGGTTCAGCCATTCTACCCATCGGTATGCCTCCCACATGATTTAGTAATTGCTGAAAGGCATCATCAACAGGAATACCTTGAGATGCAGCCAGGTCATGAATAACCTTTTCCATTGGGGGAGTTTTGGTGGCGCCAGGAGATACCGTAAGCACACGTATGCCTTTGCTGGCAAGCTCAGAAGATAGTGTTTTACTGTAACTATTTAATGCAGCTTTGGAAACAGCATAGGCCATATTGAGATGCCAGAGAGGCTGTCTGCCGGCAACGGAAGATATATGAATGATTACACCACTTTTCTGATCAAGCATTTTTGGCAATAGAACCCTGTCGAGGCGGATGGCTGCAAGCAGATTCAATTGCAACTCACTTTCCCAATGCTGATCTGTTAGCGTACTGAAACCTCCGCTTGGTGTGGTTAAACCACCAACATTATTAATCAGAATATCAATTCCGCCAAACTTCTCGTTGATCTCTTGTTCTAGTTTTGATACGTGGTCAGGCCGTGTTAAGTCTGCCGCAATAAAATGATGAGCCAGTGTATCAACAGGATAATTTCTCGCCGATACAATAACCTGAGCACCTGCCTGTGCCAACTGATCGGCAATTGCTTTTCCAATGCCCTTGGTGCCACCTGTTACCAATGCTCTTTTGCCTTGAAGGTCTTTGTAGATTGTTTTGTTTTCCATGTTGTTTATTTAGTGATTCTGAATTGATTGTTTTAAAATGAGTGCTGACTTGAATTATTTTAAAATGATTGTTTCAAAAAGGAATAAAAAAATTTACTTGGAGATTTGTTTAATGAAGTACTGCGCCATCTTCCTGATCTTGATAGGATCTTTATGAAGAATGTACGACTCGTACCAGCCCGTCCAGGTGCTGATGAAGTAGTCAGCAAGTACCTCGGCATCTTCTTCCGGAGATATCTCCCCCTCTTCAATAGCTTTTTTGATCAATGTGTATAAGAACTGATAGGCAGAGCCGCTGTCTTCTTTAAGAATATCCTTAACGCGTTGATCATTGGTTGCCACCTCAAAAGCTGTCTTCACGGCCATACAGCTGTTATCGCCACTGATGATAACATCAACAGCATCGTTAATGTAGTCAACCAGTATGGTAAACGGAGATTTTGAACTAGCCAACCGCTTTTGAAGGTCTCTTTTCCTGATGTCGGTATAGTGCTTAACACACCTTACGAATAATTCCTGCTTATCACCTATAGTGTTGTAAAGGCTGCTACTGTTGATTTTCATAGCATCTGTGAGGTCGCGAAGCGAAGTAGCATTATAGCCTTTCTCCCAGAAAACTTCCATGGCTTTTTGGATTGCTTCTTCTTCGTTAAACTCAACATTGCGCGGCATCGGAGGCAAATATGTATTCTGAAACGGACAATTCAAAATAAAGTTTTAACTGAAGAAACCTTCAACTGCAGCTCAGATGCGCTTTTGCCAGGCAGTCCAGCTTACCCATCCTCATAACAGGCTAAGAAGCTCGGGAGTCTCCGATGCCAGCACCATGCCGGCACCGTGCGTGCGGTATGTCTGCGAGAAACGGGGGTATTTTCTCGCAGACATGGTGCTGGCATGGTGCTCGCACGGTACTGGCAGAATGTATTTGCCAGCTATTTAAATGTTATTTATTAAATAAAAGGAGCACGCTTTTCATCTGTAATTCGTGCCTACGCGAGAGACTATAATGTGCCAAAGAAATTGCGACGGAATCTACGGCCTTTGCAATAATAGGACTACGAGTGAGCGTTCCTGGATCTTGTCGAACGTAAAGGTGGCATAAAAAACAAAACCTCGGTTTTAGACCGAGGTTTGTGATGTGGGAGCTGAGGGATTCGAACCCCCGACCCTCTGCTTGTAAGGCAGATGCTCTGAACCAGCTGAGCTAAGCTCCCATTGAATTGGGATTGCAAAAGTATAAGAGATTTCGATATCTGCAAAAAAAGTTAATAGCAGGTGAAAATATTTTTTACTGCATCTGGTTCTTCTCAACAATTTCACGGAAGGTCTTCTTATAGCTATCACTGATCGGTATAAAAGTAGACCCTATCTGGATCTCGTTCCGATGGACGGCATCAATTGCTTTAAGCGCTACAATATAAGAGTGATGTACTCTTACAAATTGGTTAACAGGTAGTTGTGTTTCCAGGCTCTTAAGCCGCTGAAGGGTAACAACTTTCTGGATTTTGGTATGAATTGTAACATAATCTTTAAGCCCTTCTACATATAAAATATCTTCCCACTGAACTTTAACCAGCTTGGTGCCGTCTTTAACGAACACAAAAGGTTGCGCCGGCTCTTTGATTGCAGTTGTTTCTTCTGATGCCTCAGGCAATTGGATCCGTTGATTCATTTTTTCAACAGCTTTCAGAAAGCGTTCAAAAGTAATAGGCTTTAACAGGTAGTCTATAACATCAAGTTCATATCCCTCAAGGGCATACTCCGAGTATGCTGTTGTTAGTATCACAAATGGTTTCTTTTGTAAGGTCTTTAGAAGCGTAAGTCCTGTTATTTCAGGCATCTGGATGTCGAGGAGCAGAAGGTCTACATTATTATTTCTTATTACTTCAAGCGCGGTTAATGGATTGGGGCAGGCGTCAATCAGTTGAAGGTAGGGTACTTTTTTAACATAATCAGATAAAAGATTACGTGCTAAAGGCTCATCGTCTACAATCAAACATCTTATCATAATAATGTAAGCGTTAAAGTTATTTTGTATTGACCTGACCCATCTTCAACTTTAAGTTCATGCCGCTTTGGATAACTCAACTCTAGTCTTCGTTGGACATTTTGCAATCCTATCCCTGATTTTTCTTCTGCTTCTGGTTTTGCAGAAGTAATCTTACTGTTTTCTACGGTATAAATGCAAATATTGCCCTGTAAACGAATACCCACCTTTACCCACGCTTTCGGGTTTGTGTTACTTACACCGTGTTTAAAAGCATTCTCTAAAAAAGTTATAAAGATAAATGGAGCAATCAGGTATCTATCAACATCGCCGGTTATATCGAAAGATATTGGAATTTGATTGTTAAGTCTCAAACGTTCAAGGCTTATATAATTTTCCATGTATTCAATCTCTTTTGTTAATGGTACCCGGTCGTGGTTAGAATCATAGATCATATACCGCATCATCTGCGATAGCTTGGCTATTACCTCTGTAGTATTTGATGAGTTGGTATAGGCCAGATAGTAAAGGTTATTTAAAGTATTAAAAAGAAAATGCGGGTTAATTTGTGCCTTTAAAAAGTTTAATTCAGCGGTAAGCCTTTCGTTTTCAATTTCGCGCTTGGTGGCCATGAGCTCAAACCAGTCGGCAGCAAAGCGAAGCATGGCTATAAACCCAGTGATGAATAGGGTAACTATAACAAGTTCAACAACATAAATATGCGAATAGAAATATTGTCGTTGATAGGTGTACCCATCAATAAGATACCTTTGTAGGTGTACGCGCGCAAAGATAATAATAGCAAAAGGCACCAAGAACTCAAGCAGGTACTTCCATAATTTTTGTTGAACAAGAAACCTCGGAAAGAAAATAAAGTAGTTTAAATAGACTACCAACATGGTCGACAAAAGTTGTACGGCTGCAAACGTTGTTGCGCGTCCCCATTCAAAATCTTTACCGTGCCTGAAATGGCTTACCTGGTAAAGGAAAAAGGAGAGGTACATTAACCAAAAGGATATATGAACAAGTAAAAGACGTTTCCTTTGAAAAAGCGATTGCATGGGATTGGATAAAGGCAAAAATAAAAAGGGAATTAAAAGTACATTAAAAGTAGAGGCATGTGGGCATTTACATGTATTTCATTGATAATTTTCGACCGTTAAAAAAAATTGATCGACAGAGACCGAAAATCCGATATACCTTTCAGATTCATTAAGTTTTACGGATGTGTCGATATAATTGAAGGAATAGTCTAATACCCTATTGGGATCAGAAACAAAACATATTTTTTTGCCGTTAGTTTAATCCGTTATAGTACCCCATTGATTTAATCAGGCTTTAATTCTCAAACAGATTCATGAAAAATATTTACTACTTAAGTTTAGTTGTCCTGTCATTATGCTGTTCGTTACCAGCGCTCGCGCAGAAAGGAAATGCAGAGATAAAAGGAACAGTTGTTGATTCCGTAACGCAAAAGCCTGTTGAATTTGCCAATGTTGCTTTAACAAAAGCGGATAACAACACACCTATTGACGGTGCGGTGTGTGACGAAAAGGGAGGATTTACGCTTCGTAAGGTTGCTGAAGGTAATTATAATCTTCTTATTTCTTTTATTGGTTTTGATACACGTACCGTAAACGTAACAGTTGATGATCGTAAAGACATTAATCTTGGTACAATCATCATTAGCCCTACACCCCGTGTATTAAAGGAGGTGACTGTTGAAGGACAAAAGGCTCTTATAGAAGAGAAAGTAGACAGAACTATTTACAATGCCGAGAATGATGCTACCGCAAAAGGTGGCGATGCAACTGATGTACTTAAGCGTGTTCCTATGCTTTCTGTTGATATGGATGGGAATGTTTCGTTACGAGGCAATCAGAACATCCAGGTTTTGATCAACAATAAACCATCAACCATTGTAGCAAGCAGTATTGCTGATGCACTTAAACAAATTCCTGCCGATCAGATTAAAACGGTAGAAGTAATCACTTCGCCTTCGGCTAAATACGATGCAGAAGGCTCGGCAGGTATTATAAACATCGTAACGAAAAAGAATAATCTCGAAGGCCTTACATTGAATCTGGATGCAGGTGTTGGTCTCAGAGGATCGAACCTGGGGTTAAACGGTAACTACAGAAGAAAGAAGATGGGCTTTTCGCTTGGTGGATGGGGAAGAGCCAACTATAATGTAACCGGCGAATTTGAAAATGAACAAACTACCTACCAAATGATTGATGGAGTGCGAACAGAGGTATCAAATAGTATACAAAGCGCTGACACTCGTAATCGTGGCTTATTCGGTAACTATACTTTTGGATGGGATTACGATATTAACGAAAAGAATTTCATAACGTCATCTGTTCGTTTTGGCGTTAGGAACAATAAGAGGAAACAATTTGATCTGTTTACAGGTACTTATGATATTGATGATGTGTTGCAAAGATACAGCTTAAGTGGTGTTCAAAATCTTGATAACTCCAATACAGTTGATGCCAGTCTTACGTTTACACATTTATACGAAAAGCCGCAGCATGAGTTAAGCTTCCAGGGCCAGTTTAGCAGGAATAACCAGACCAGTGATTTTATTAATGATGTTTTTGAAAGTACTGTTCCCACGCTTGACTTTAAAAACGTAAATGATAGTTATAATCAGGAAGCTACGCTTCAGGTAGATTATCAAATGCCTATTGGTACGAATCAGATGCTGGAGTTGGGTGGTAAGGATATTATGAGAAAGGTATACAGCGATTTCTCATCCTTCGAGAATCAGGATGGAATATACGTGCCTCGCACGGGTATGGGAGTAAGTCTCAATAACAATTTGAATTATGATCAGAATGTAATGGCGGGTTATCTCTCGTATACCATTACAACTAAGCAAGGTTATAGCTTCAAAGCAGGTTCTCGTTATGAGTACACTACGATTGATGCTTATACCAGAACAGAGGATAACATTAAAATACCTAGCTATGGGGTATTTGTACCAAGTGTAAACGCTTCTAAAAAGCTAAAGAACGGTAACACTATTAAGGCTTCATATAACAGAAGAATTCAAAGGCCATCTATTCGCTTCTTAAATCCTAACGCCCAGTTTCAAAACAATCTTAATGTAACAGTAGGTAATCCAACCCTGCAACCTGAATACACAAACAATTATGAAATTGGATATAGCACTTTTGTGAAAGGTGTGTCACTAAGCTTTACAGGTTTTGTGAGAAATACAAATGACGCAATTCAAAGCATAAGAGATGTAATTAATAAAGTTGCTGAAGATCAAGACACCATCAGAACAACCTATCAAAATATAGGGCTTGAAAATGCCTATGGCGGTAGCGTCTTCGCCAATATTATGCTTGGAAAACTGACCTTGAATGGAGGTGGTGATGTATTCTATACCGTTTTAGATAATAACAGTCCTCTGCCTGAGTATAAGGCAAAGAACGAAGGATGGGTTGTTAGTGGTCGTTTATTTGGTAGCTATAATCTCGATAAGGGATGGGCTATTCAGTTCTTTGGATTTGGCCGAGGCAGACAAGTCCAATTGCAGGGAACGCAAGGAAGCTTTAGAATGTATAGCGTAGGTTTCCGCAAAGAGTTTAATGAAAAGCGTGGAAGTATAGGCCTTGCAGCTGAAAACTTCTTAACCCCATCTATGAAGATTAACAGTGAAACCAAATCACTGCTTATTGACCAGCGAAGTGTTAACACTTTAAATAACTTAAGCTTCAGGGTTAACTTTAGCTATCGCATCGGTAAAATGGGGTTAGATAATTCTTCACGCAGAAGAAAGAGATCTATCAATAACGACGACTTAAAAGATGGTGGTGGAGACAATATGCAGATGGGCGGTGAAGGTGGTACAGGTGGAGGTCAGCAACCTCGTGGTCAAGGTCAGGCCCCTTCATTTGGAGGAGCAAGAAATCAACAGCCTGCTCAGCGTCCTCAGACACAGCCTGCTGATGCGGCACAACAACAGGATTCGGTTAAATATGAGCCAACTGGCACCTGGGATTTTACAATAGATTCTCCGCAGGGCGGCTCTGGTACAATAGTTCTCAAGAAGGAGAATGACACCTATACAGGTACCATTAAAACCAACAGAATGCCTCAGGAAACTGTTCTTACCAATGTAACAGTAAATGGTAATCAGGTTAGCTTCTCTTACCCCGTAAACTTTGGTGGTAATACGAGCACCGTGACCGTATCGTATACCATCAGCAAAGATGATATACAAGGTACCATGGATATAGCTCAATTCAGAAGCTTTAATCTGACAGGTAAACGTACTCAGTAGACAAGGTTATAAAATTCGGTCTAACGTCTTCTGTTCTTTATTGGACGGAAGACGTTTTTTTAAAGACCAAACTTTAATCCTTGTTTTAAGGCACGTTGATATTTCTTTTCGTCGAATTTATAAAGATAGGGAGCTTTATGGGCCACACCACTTTTACGTTCTTTTAAGCGCTGTAAGATGTCAAGACTAAGCATTTTCTTCTGGAAGTTTCGTCTGTCCAGCTTCTTACCAAGAAGTGTTTCATAAAGCCTTTGAAGATCAGGCATTGTGAATTTGGGGGGTAGCAGATTTTTTCCTACGGGATATTCATTGACATTTTTTCTTAACGACTCCAATGCTTCCTTAAGAATGTCATTGTGATCAAGAATTAATTTAGGAACCTTATCAATATCCCACCATTCGCAGGTTTTACTAAATTCATCTGCAGTAGGTTTTACTTGCGAGTACTCTACAATGGCCCAGTACCCAATGGTGATAAACCTATCATTTATCCAGCTATTCTTTTTTTGTTTTACACCATGGTTACCCCTGTCGCGTTGAGGATCGCCAAAGGTGTAAAATTGCTGGAGGTAAACATCTTCTAATCCTGTTCTTGATTTTAAAATTCTGATCGCTGCATCATTAACATGCTCATCTCGGTAAATAAAGCCTCCTGGTAAACACCACTTCAACGTTTCCTTCCACTGTAACAGAAGCACCTTCAATTCATTATTATGAAATCCAAAAATAACACAATCTATGGAGATGTGCGGTAAAAAGTAAAGTTGGCCTTTACTGAAGAATTCCGATTCTTTAAGGACAGGGCGTTTTTTGACCATATCCGCTAAAGTAATAATTCTCATTCAACTCTAAAAAATCAACCCTTCTACCAACGTTTTGAAAAGACGAATTAACTTAATTGTAAAGTGCTATTATTTCAGTAGATATAAATTATCAACGGAGGAACTACGTGTAAGGAGAAAAGTAGTAACGATTGTAACATTAATGTTGTAAACAAGGTTGAGCCAGGTAATGAAAAGTATACTCGCCAGATGTATTTTACTTTTGTAAAAAAAATGAGGGAGTTGGCTGTAAATACCGTTCGCACGCGTTGAGGAATGATTTTTTTGGTAATATAATGCTGGTGGCTATTAAAATAGTAGCTTGCGGGCTTATGATTTGCGGTGATACTCACCCAAGCATGTTAAACTAAAACATGAACAGGGATGGAAGATGTAATGCAAAAAAGGTTGATTGTGGTTTCTAACAGGTTGCCATTTCAACTACTTGAGAAGAACAATTCTGTAACACTCAAAGAAAGCGATGGGGGATTGGTAAGTGCGTTGAAAAGCTATTTTGAGACTTCAGGACCACAAGGAACGTTTAACTCAAAATGGTGGATTGGTTCTGCTGATTTTCCTGAAAAGCGGTGGAAGAAGTATATAGCGCAGGAACAAACATCGTCATTTTCAGTTGAGCCTCTTTTTATTGAGAAAAAAACTTATAATAAGTTCTATAATGGGTTCTGCAACGCAACCCTATGGCCACTGTTTCATTATTTTCCCTCCTTTGTAGAATTTGATGAAGAGACTTTCAAAAGTTATGAAGAGGTAAACAGACATTTTGCAGACAAATTATTAACCATTCTGCAACCTGGTGATACATTATGGATACATGATTACCAGTTAATGTTGTTGCCCGGGATGATCAGAGAACAACGTCCTGATGCTACCATCGGTTATTTTCTTCACATTCCTTTCCCCTCATTTGAAGTTTTCCGTATGCTTCACAGGCCGTGGAAAGAGAAAATAATCAACGGCTTGCTTGGGGCTGATCTCATTGGCTTTCATACCCACGAATATGTTCAGCATTTTCTCAAGTCTGTTCAAATGGTTACTGGTTATGATTACCAGTTCCGTACTGTATTTCTTAAAGATAGAATTGTTAAGGCCGACTTGTTTCCGCTGGGTATTGACTTTGATAAGTTCCATAATGCCACACGGTCGACTGAAGTAACAACGCTGCGTAATTCAATACGAAGTAATTTTGAAGACAAGAAAATAATTTTCTCCGTTGACCGCCTTGACTATACAAAGGGTATTACCCATCGTTTGTCGGGCTTTGAAAGATTCCTGGAGCTGCATCCGGAATGGAGAGAACGTGTTGTATTTGTTCTGGTTGTTGTTCCTTCACGACAGATTATATCCAAATACAATGAACGTAAAAAGTTGATAGAAGAACATATCGGACGTGTTAATGGAAAGTATTCTACCTTAAAATGGCAGCCCATTATCTACCGATATAATCATTTAAGTTTTGATGAATTAAGTGCTTTATACCAGGTAGCTGATGTGGGTTTGATTACTCCTTTGCGCGATGGTATGAACCTGGTGGCTAAAGAATACGTAGCCAGCCAAACAACACAAGGTGTTTTGATACTGAGTGAACTTGCAGGTGCGGCAAATGAAATGGGAGAGGCATTGCAAGTAAACCCGATGGACAGAGAAGAAGTTTCTCATGCCATACACACCGCCTTAATAATGGATGCCAGTGAGCAACAACAGAAGATTGAAGTTTTACACAAGCGACTAAGGGAGTATAACGTTATCCATTGGGTAAATGACTTTTTAAAACAACTTGAAGAGACAAAAGAGCATCAGAAGGCGCAGCAGACCCGAAACATTACACCAAAATTAGTACGTGAGGTAGCAGCGCAGTTTGGAAGGGCTGAAAGAAGACATCTTTTCCTGGACTATGATGGAACGTTAGTGCCATTCACGAAGCTACCGAAGATGGCAGTGCCTGATAGCGAACTTATTCAATTATTAAAAACACTATCTTCTGACGCGCGAACGACCTTAACCATAATAAGTGGCAGGGATCGTGCTTCACTTGATAGTTGGTTCCGCGAGCTTGACATAAACCTGGTCGCTGAACATGGGGCTGCTATAAGGCTTAGGAATAGTGAATGGAAATATGAGCGTGAAATCGATCAATCGTGGAAACCAATTATTAAACCTACGTTAGATCTATACATGCAGCGAAGTCCCGGCTCTTTTATTGAAGAGAAAAACCATACGTTGGCCTGGCATTACAGAAATGTAGAATCCGAACTAGGTTTCATAAGATCACGTGAGCTTTTGGACAATCTTCATCATATGGTACGAAACTCACAATTGCAGATTATCGATGGCAACAAGGTCATCGAAGTTCGTGTTTCTGGTGTAGACAAAGGCTCGGTAGCGAAGAAGTTTCTTGATGAGGGAGATTATGATTTTATCATGGCCATAGGAGATGATAAGACGGATGAAGACATGTTTCGTGCATTGGCCGATAAAGCCATTACAATTAAAATTGGTTCTGGCCATACACTGGCGCAATATAACTTAACCAATCAGATTGAAGTTATAAAACTGTTGAGAGCACTCTGTCAGGAGACAGAACACGTTTCAGCGCTTTAGCGGTAGTTCTAGAATGGCGATGGGCTTATGCTTGACCATCCACCATCGATTACAATTGTCTGGCCGGTGATTTGATCGCTTTGCGGTGAAACAAGGAACATGGCTACTTGTGCAATATCTGTTACGGTAGATGTTCTTCCAGTAGGTGTAAGATTATCCCATGTGTCTTTGTATGTAGGATCAAGCATGGTTCGTTCTGTAAGTGTGGCCCCAGGTGCGATTGCATTTACACAAATCTTATACGAAGAGAGCTCTATGACAAGATTTTTGGCTAACATTTCAACGCCTGCCTTTGTCATGCTGTAAGCTGCGAGGTTTTTATGTGCCTGGTGACCGGTAACAGAGGAGGTGAAAAGTATCTTTCCCCCATTTCCCTGTAACTTCATTTGTCTTGCTGCCGCCTGTGCAAGAAAGAATGAACCTCCAAGGTTTACTTTTAAAACCTGGTAAAAATCGTCAGGCTTATAATCAAAAAAATCTCCAAATAAAGTTATCCCTGCATTTGCTATGGCGATGTCAAGTTTTCCAAATTCACTTACAGCTTTATCAACCATATGCTGAATAAAATTGGCATCAGAAGCATCTCCCGGAAACGGGATACAATTGCCTTTTTCCTTTTTGATTTTATCCGCTCCTTCTAGTGCCAGAGACTCTTCAACGTCGTTAAGTATTACGCTTGTCCCCTGGCTTGCAAGTTGTCTGCAAATCTCAAGTCCTATTCCCTGGCCAGCTCCTGTTACAATGGCAACCTTATTCTTAAACATGTTTGCATATTTAATGCGAGTCTCTTGTTACTTCACTTCCCGAACTACCCTTCAAAAAATCAAGGTCTGCGCCAAGGTGTGCTTGTTCTACGTGTGTTTGATACAGATGAACATAGCCGCGGTCGTAATTTTTTATTCGCGGCTTCCATCGTTTCTTCCTTTCCTTTAATTCTTCTTCCGAAACATGAAGGGTAATTGACCTCCCAGGAACATCAAGTGAGATAAGATCACCGTTTTGTACTACAGCAAAGTTACCACCAAGGGCAGCTTCAGGAGAAACATGCAGTACTACAGTGCCAAACCCGGTGCCACTCATTCTTCCATCTGAAATGCGAACCATGTCTGTAACGCCTTTAGCTAACAGTTTTGTCGGTATTCCCATATTGCCTACTTCCGGCATACCTGGGTATCCTTTTGGACCGACGTTCTTTAAAACAAGGATACTGTTTTCGTCAACGTCAAGATTTGGGTCATCTATTCTCGCTTTATAATCTTCAATATCTTCAAATACTACCGCCTTTCCTGTATGCTGAAGCAAATGTGAACTTGCAGCAGATGGTTTAATTACCGCACCATTTTCACAAAGATTACCCTTAATGACTGCAACGCCTGATAGTTCATTGAAAGGTTGATTAACAGTAGCGATGACCTGGCGGTTATAACATTCTTCTTTTTGGAAATTCTCTCCAATGGTTTTTCCATTCACAGTGATACAATCTTTATGAAGGAAGCTGTCAAGCTCGCGCATAACGGATGGTATACCTCCTGCGTAGTAGAGGTCTTCCATAAAGTACTTTCCTGATGGCTGAAGGTTGGCTATTAAAGGAACGTTTCTCGAAAGCCTGTCGAAATCATCCAATGAAAGGTCTACGCCGATTCTGCCGGCTATTGCTAAAAGATGTATTATAAAATTCGTGGATCCACCAATAGCAGCATTTATTATAATGGCGTTTTCAAAAGCTTCTTTTGTTAGGATATCAGAGATGTTAACTTGGTTCCTTACAAGCTCTACGGCCCGTATTCCTGATAAATGAGCTAATACTTTTCTTCGGGCGTCAGCTGCCGGAATAGCGGCATTGTGTGGGAGTGACAAGCCGAGAGATTCTACCATAGAAGCCATAGTAGAGGCTGTTCCCATTACAGCACAATGGCCACGGCTGCGACACATACTTGCTTCGGCCATTACAAGCTGGTCCTGGTCCATAGCTCCGGATCTTACCGCATCATTAAATCGCCATACATCGCTTGTGCCTATATCCTTACCCTGAAACTTGCCCGTTAACATTGGTCCTCCTGAAACAACAATAGTCGGGATGTTTACGCTACAAGCGCCCATAACAAGAGATGGCGTTGTTTTATCACAACCACATAGCAATACTACTCCATCAACAGGATTTGCCCTTATCGATTCTTCAACATCCATGCTCGCAAGATTTCTATAGAGCATGGCGGTAGGTTTAATAAGTGTTTCGCCCAGCGACATTACAGGAAATTCAACAGGAAACCCACCGGCTTCATAAACACCGTGTTTCACCGATTCTGCTAATTCACGGAAATGTGCATTGCAAGGGGTTAGTTCAGACCACGTATTACAAATGCCGATAACCGGTCGGCCATCAAATTCATGGGTAGGTATTCCCTGATTTTTCATCCAGGCCCTGTAGATGAACCCATCTTTTCCTGTTTTACCAAACCAGTTCTGGCTTCTGTATTTTCCGTTCATGGTGTCCGTTTATTTCAAACTTTACGATTGTTGCACGAATAGTACAACTAAAGATAGGTTTAAAACTGAAAGTGCAAAATATCTCTTGGGTCGAATTTTATTTCTTCATTGAGGTAAGATATCAGTTATCTTTATTCTTCTATCGAGCGCCGTTATGAATGCTATATTCAAGAAGTTAAATTTTAAGGATCAAAAGCAGATTTTTATTTTAAATGCGCCGGAATCGTTCATGCCTCCATTAAAAGAAATGGAATCTGACACGGAGATTAAGGTAAGCTTAAAGCCTGCGGAAACAATAGAATTTGTTTTGGCTTTTGTTACAAAACAAAATGAAGTAGATATGCTTGCAGAGAAGATCGCCCGACAAATCAGTGTCGATGGTATAGTTTGGTTTGCCTATCCGAAAGGAACATCAAAGAAGTATAAGTGTGAGTTTAACAGGGATACAGGATGGACAGAACTTGGAAAGCATGGATTCGAAGGAGTAAGAATGGTAGCGATAGATGAGGATTGGAGTGCACTCAGATTTCGGAAAGCAGAGCATATCAAGAAGATGACAAGAAGCTTTGCAATGTCTGAGCAAGGTAAGAAGAAAACCCAGCTCAGGTCGGCGGTTAAACGATCGAAAGGAAAGAAGCCATAAATTTGCCGAGCAAAGTGTCGCTTAAGTCAGGCATCAGAAATAATAGAAAAAAAGTCTGTTTATAAAGCAATAAAAAAGACCCGAGCGTTTTGAATGCCCGGGTCTTCACCGTTGAATAGCGAAATGCTAATTGATTATCATAGTAGATATCGAATGCGGTAAACTGACTGTTTCAGCAGCCTGTCCTTGAATCCATAACCGATAAGAGATCTTCTCATCTGACGTGTTCATCACTACCACTGCAATTTTTCCATCTGTATTTACAAATGCTGTGGTTTGTAATTTATCTCTATTTGATGAGCTAACAATGCGTTTTGCACCAGGACGAATGAATTTCGAAAAGTGACCCAGGTAATAGTAAGAGTTGGTGTAAATAAGTTTGCCTGTTTTTGTATCTGCATGCACCGGAGCAAAGCAAAAATTGCCTACATGGTTTGGTCCTCCTTTTTCATCAAGAAGAATATTCCAGTCTGTCCATGCGACGGTACCGCTGTTGAAGTCGTTGATCAATGAAAGACCATAACGTTCACCAAGAGCCCAGTTTGATATTCTATTTAAATTGAAACTTTCTGCACAGCCTTCAGTAAAGATAAGGTTCTTATCCGGGTACGCCTCAGCTACCCTTTTTAAATTATCGAATTGCATGGCGCTTCCGGTCCACGTTTCATACCAGTGAAAACCGAGGCCCCAGATGTATTTCGCTGCCTCAGGGTCAGAGAATATTGTGCTTGCGCGCTGATAAATTAAATCACGGTTATGATCCCACGCGATAAGCTTCTTATCTCCCATGCCTGCTTTGTGTAATGTAGGGCCGAGGTATTCTTTTACAAAATCTCGTTCTTCTTCAGCCGTGTAAATGCAAGACTCCCATGTTTGCTTTGCCATCGGCTCATTTTGAACAGATAATCCCCATACAGGTATCCCACGTGACTCATATTCCTTGATAAACTTGATATAGTAATTGGCCCAGGATTGCTTATACTTTTCGAGGAGTTTACCGCCTTGTAACATGCTGTTGTTGTCTTTCATCCACGCCGGCGGACTCCAGGGGCTTACAAACATCGTAAGGCTTCCACCTGCAGCACTTATAGCCTGCTTAATAAATGGTATGCGGTACCTCTCATCGTGCGATACGCTAAAGGTTTTTAACGACTCATCCCCATCACTCACATAGGTGTAACTGCCACTGGAGAAATCACAACTGTTAATGTTCGTCCTTGCGAGCGTATATCCTATGCCTTTTTCAGGATTATAGTAAGCGGTAAGAAATTCCTGTTGAGTTTGCTTGTTTAATTTAGCAAATGTTTCGGCGGAGGCATCTGTTAAGGCTGCACCTATACCAATAAGTGTTTGAAAAGTTTTTGAAGGATCAACAAACACACATACCTGCGTTTCCAACGGTTGACCAAAATTCTTGAATTGTAGTTTGTCAGTTTGCGTGATTTTCAGATCAGTTTTTTCAGCAGTAGTATAAACAGTCACAGATTTTGATTGAATGTCTTTTGCTGAGTAGTTAGTCGGCCCTGATTGTGCTGCACCAGACAGCGAAGCAACACATAGCAGCCCGACAAAAAGTTTTTGTTTCATAGATGTATCTCCTTGTGTGATAAAGTAAGTTAAGTGATTTTGTAAATGTGTCCCGGTTATTAAGGAGTTCTTTGCGAAAGGACATGTAAAGTAAACACTTGTGACTTCGAGTATCGTATGGATACCCGAAGGCCACAAGCTGGTGTTGGTTGACACCATTAACCCAAACCAAGGTTTTTATTACTTAAGGAATTAGTCTGAGTTCGACATCATCAATAGAAATCCCTCCTTCACCCAGATCTTTTCCACCACACTTAATAACCAGATATGCAGTTCCAGTTTTTGTAATTGAAATAAGAGCATTTCCTTTAATATTACCAGAACAGGCAATAGACGAGAGTTTGGTATTGAAGGGCGTGTCGCCGCATTTACTCCATGTGTTTAGTCCCATTAAATTGCCACCTGAGCCATAATCTTTCCCTTGAACAGGAGCATCGTAACCTAAATAAACTTCAAACCAAGTATCTACTGCACCTTTGCCAGATACAGTCATATCTAATTTGTATTTTTTCCCTTCAGTAACATTAACAGGTTGATATAAGGCGGCATGTCCTCCGTTTCCACCGCTTACAACAGTCTTGCCATCTGCAAAAGAAAAAGTTACACCTGGGGTGATATTCAATTGAGTCCAATATGCTTCATCCCCAGTATTAAATTCTGGACCTTGAAGTATATTTATTGCATTTGGATCTGACTTCTCTATTAATAATTGTTGAGTGGTAGAAAAAATTCTTCCGCCGATTCCCGTCAGTTTAAGAGTTAGATTATAAACACCTTTGAGCGGATAAAAAATGGTGTCTGTTCTTTCGCTTGTAGACACTAACCCTTGACCTAGGTCCCATTTTACGCCGAGGACGTTTGTCATATCATTTACGTTGAACACGTAAGTATTAGTCTTTCCTTCTACAATAACAGGTGTTATTGTAAATGTAGAGTCTAACTTGGGCGAAAGAATGCCATTGCCATTTCCTTCAAATTCATCGGGCTGACAAGCAATTATTATTGCGATTGCAGATATCCCAAATGCAATGGAATATTTTGTTATGATTGATTTTAATTTCATTGTCATTATTTAAAATAAACATTCATTATAAGGTGCCACCCCACTCTTTGCTTTGCTGGAGTTTGGTGTTTGTCAACTCATTTAATGGAATAGGGAGGTGTTCATGCTTTCCTGCTACAAAATTAGGTGCTAATACAGTTGCAGCGTCACCCCAGCGAACAAGGTCGAACCAACGATGTCCTTCTCCTGCTAATTCAAGACGTCTTTCTGTTTTTATATTTTGCAATGTCGCGTCTACTGCAGTAAGACCAACTCGCTGCCGCACAGCGTTTAATAATGTATAAGATCTAGTCCCGGCTGTTCCTGCGTCAAGATTACCTCTAATGCGTGCTTCCGCTTCCATTAGATAAGTGTCAGCAAGACGAATTTCATACATATTCTGTGGATAATTTAGTTCCTGTGCACCAGGAAGGCCTGTTGGTGAATTTGATTTCCTTCCTAAAAACTTTTCAATAAAGTAGCCTGTATCTTGTGCGCCAGGAGTGTAATCTGCAATACCATTAGCCTTCATTGTTTTTAAATCAGCTATTGTATAAATAAACCGCGGATCTGATTTCATTAGATCATACAAGCTTTGGGTAACTGGAAAGTAGCTCCATCCTGAAATGTAATCGGGAGCGTTGGCGGCAAGTGGATTGTAACCTCTTGGACCCGACATGATGTTAAGCAAATTACCTTCAGTACATGCAGTACAACCCCAATCACCCGCAGAAGTGTTCGTGAAGCCGACTTCGAAAATTGATTCGCTATTGAATTTAAACTCTGAAGTAGACTTCCATAGATCACCAAAGTTTGTCAGAAGTTTATAGCCGAATTTATTTGTTGACCCCGGTGTTCCATTTACAATTTCTAATTGTTCAGCCGCAAGTGCAAATTTTTCCTGTTGGAGATAAACTTTACCAAGTAAAGCGCGTGCTGTACCTTCGGTAGCTCTACCTCCTTCTGCGGCTGTTGTAACAGTTTCAGGTAGATCAGGTATTGCTTCAGTGAGATCACGTTCAATTTGCTGATAAACCAGTGCGGGAGCCACTTGCTCAATGTCATACATTTTGTCAGGAGAAACTGGCGAAAGAAGTAAGGGAATATTATTGAATAATCTGACAAGATCAAAATTAAAGTGAGCACGTAAGAATTTTAACTCTGCCGTGTATCGTCTTCTTAAACCCTCTGCGATTGGTGCTGTAGGAAGCTTTTCAAGAACAACATTGGCTCGAAAAATGCCAGAAAATCCTTTCTTCCATAACTCTTCTTGAGGTCCTTGTGCAGGCGTAAGGGTGAAATCATCCCATGCAGTAAAATTTTTATCACCTGCGCCTTCTCCTCCTCCATGGTGGTCGTCAGATGCGGCCATGGTAGCACCAACTTTAGTTACAAGATTTCCACCTTGCCACCCTACAACATCATAAACCGCTACTATACCTGCAAAAACTTCTTCTGGGGTTTTGTAATAATTTGATTCTAGGTTAAGTCCTTTTGGCGCTACTTCTAAAAAATTGTCACACGAGGACAGAATTATTAAAATAATAGTAACAGACAGATTTATTATTTGCTTTTTCATTATTTCAGGTTTTAAATTCTAGAATCCTAAATTTAATCCAACCATAAATGAGCGCGCCTGCGGATATATTCCGCGGTCAATGCTCATCGTCCCTCCTCCGATTTCAGGATCATATCCATTGTATTGAGTGAATGTTGCCAGGTTTTCGCTCATCACATAAATACGAGCTCGATTTAATCCTACTTTTGATGATAGTGATGTATTAATGGTATAACCTATTTGAAGTGTTTTAATGCGGAAGTAATCGCCGTCTTTCAAATAAAAATCTGAGGGATTGGAAAAGTTGCCATTTGGATCACTTTCGATAAGACGTGGATATGAATTAGACGTACCAGGCCCGGTCCATCTTCCAAGTGCTTCTGTCTGGAAGTTTGTAGTAGGGATACCAAATCTCCTAAGTCCTTGAAAAATCTTATTTCCTCCTGCCCCTTGTCCAAACAAAACAACATCAAATCCTTTATAGGACGCACTTATAGTAAACCCATAGGTGTATTTGGGAAGTGGGTTTCCAAGATATGTTCTATCATTCTCATTAATTTTGCCATCATTGTTTATGTCAACCCAGCGAAAATCACCAGGCCTTGCGTTAGGTTGAATCTTGTTACCATCTGCATCTACATAACTGTTGACATCTGCATCGGTTTGGAAAATTCCGTTGGTTTTGAATCCGAAGAATGAGCTGTACGGTCTGCCAACTTCAGTACGGGTAATGTTATATGTACTCCCCTGGAATCTCTCATTGTCTATAAATTTCCTGTCGCGACCAATATTAGTAACCTCGTTTGTTATGTAGGAAAAGTTACTGTTTAAATTTACGTTAAGCTCCCCAAAACTCTTTCTCCAGCCAAGTTCAAGTTCAACCCCTCTATTATCCATGTCTGCAACATTGGCTGCCGGGTTAGAAACAGCTCCAACATAACCTGGAATTCTTGGATTCATAAGAATACCAGTTGTTCTTTTCAAAAACCAGTCAAAAGTAAACGAGAAGTTAGTTAGTAGTGTAGCTTCAAAACCTATATTGGTAGAAGTTGTTTCTTCCCATTGCAAATTAGGATTAGCAGGCGCATTAGGGCTAAAGCCATTGAGGTAGCTGCCTGAGGTTCCGAAAGTGTAATTCCTTCCGCTTCCAATGGTTGACACATAGGCAAAATCGTCGATATTATCATTCCCCACAACGCCATAGCTACCTCGAACTTTAAGAAAGTTAACAGTATTGTTTGAAGGCCAGAAGGTCTCAAGAGAAGGTACCCATCCGAGAGAGAGTGAAGGGAAAGTTCCATATCGATAGTTTTCACCAAATCTTGTAGAGCCATCGGTTCTGAATAAAGCAGTAACAAGGTACTTCTCTTCGTAATTATAGTTTACTCTGCCAAAGAAAGACGCTACTTTATGTATTTGTCCCTCTGAACCATTTCCAATTCTTCCCGGTACATTGTAGTTAAAGGATGCATCTTCAAGGCTATTTCCTGGAACATCGTTTTTTGTGGCGTTTAAATTCCTCGTGTTGTTGTCTCTGTAAGCACCTTGTCCAACCAGGAAAGTAATGTTATGTTTATCAATGGCTCTTGTGTAGGAGATCGTATTTTCTACATTCCAGTCGAATCTTGTATTCATGGACCTCGAACGAGAGTTTACGGCGTTTAGAGTAGAAGAATTCAGCCAAAAAACAGGTGTAAAAGACTCGTCACCCCAGAAAGCCAACTTTGTTCCAAATGTTGAACGTAATTTTAATCCTTTTAATGGTTCTGCTTCGAGATAAGCGTTAGCAATGACATTATCGCCCCAGTTATAGTTGCCTAATTGTTTTTTGATGTAAGCAACAGGGTTGGTTATCTCCTGACCTATTTCTGCAGAAGAAATACCATAAGGACGTCCCTTTTCATCACGAATAATTCCCTTACCGTCGTAATTCGCTTGAGAAGGTGCATATGGTGCCTCGTTCGCTATTGAGTCGTTGGTAACAACAACAGGTGTTATTGGGTCTAGATTAATGGCGGAGCTAAGCGGACCACCATATTCGCTGTTTGTATTTCCAATTCCAATGGTTTTATCGTGAGTATACCCTAAGGTTTGTCCAAATGTTAACCACTTGGCTAACTTATGTGATGAGTTCAATCGCAGATTAAATCGTTCGTACTTCGATATATCTGTTGCTACAATTCCTTCTTGCTTTAAATAACCAAATGAAGTGTAAAAAGTTGATTTGTCGCTACCTCCGGAGATACTCAATTCATGATTTTGACGTCTAGCGCTATTGTTAAAAATGGCGGATTGCCAATCTGTTCCCTCTCCAAAGGAAGCAGGGTTTTCATACTTTAAAGGTTTCCCATCAGCTACTTTTAATTCATTGATAAGAGTAGCATACTGGGTCGCATTAAGAAGGTCAAGTTTTCTTGCCGGTTCAGAGAACCCATAATATCCATTATAGTTTATCTGTATTCCCCCAGCTTTCCCTTTTTTGGTCGTAATTAGGATCACGCCAGAAGCCGCTCTTGCCCCATAAATTGCTTGTGAGGCTGCATCTTTTAAAACTTCGATAGATTCAATATCAGACTGGTTTATAACACCAATTCCGCCATTGTCAACAATTACACCATCAACAACCCATAGTGGTTGATTGTTATCTCCACCATTACGATTGAATGATGTAATTCCCCTTAGTCTCACAGTTGCGCTTGAGCCGGGTTGTCCTGAGTTAGCAGCAATGATTAGCCCTGAAGAACGCCCTTGAAGCGCCTGGTCTATGCGTGTAACAGGCATCGACTGAAGATCTTCTGCCTTAATGCTCGAGATGGCACCAGTTACTACACTCTTCTTTTGCTCACCATACCCGACAACTACAACTTCACTCAGTTGGGTTACATCAGCTTTTAGAGATACCTGAATATCTGTTTGTGTACCTATTGGTACCTCAACCCTTGTGTATCCAACAAAGGAGATCACCAGTATACTCTCATCAGATGCCTGAATTGTAAATCTTCCATCAGCATCGGTTAATGTCCCGGTGCTCGTTCCCTTCACCAGAACACTTACCCCTGGCACCACTTCTCCCGTGTCGTTGTCTTTTACTGTGCCTGTTACCGTCCGCGACTGCGCTAATAGATTCCCCCACAAAAGGGTAAAGCAGAAAATCATGGCAAGCTGAATAAGCCTGTTTCTCCGCTGTAAAGTTTTCATCATACGTTTAGAGTTAATTGTTTGGATTTAGTTTGAAATCGTTTTTCCCCAGAAAGAGGTCGGAAACGATTTCGTTTGCTCCAAAAGTATGATGGCCTATATTGCTGACAGAAAATGCTACTACAGTTCTAATACTGCAAATAATTGTACCGGTACGTCATGACTACGTCATTATTTGTAAGTTCCTTAGGTTCAAATTGTTGATTCAAAATCAAAGAGGTAACAACTGTTGATATTTCCATGCTTTTTCATCTAAATATTCTGGCGCTCAGGCGGATCACGAAAGGTGATTAATTTTAAATCTGGATTAAGAATCGCACGTTGGTTAACTTTACTTGAAACAAAGAGGTGGTAAGGAGTGTTAAACAACCAGAATAATTGATTGAGCAAATGGAAGTGCAAACAGTCGGAATGCAAAAATCATCAGAATTTCACTCTCCTGTACTGGAGGTCATTCAGAACAGAAGAAGTAGAAGAGCTTACGCAGATAGACCTGTTGAAAAGGAAAAGATTGACTCTTTATTTGAAGCTGCCCGATGGGCGCCTTCTAGCATAAATGAGCAGCCGTGGATCTATGTTTATGCAACTAAAGATCAGCCCGAGTTATGGCATAAAATATTCGATTCTCTGAATGATAGTAATAAAGTTTGGGTACAAAATGCTCCGCTGTTAATTGCCAGCCTGGTACGCGTCAATTTTAGCCGTAACAATCGTCCAAATACCTCTGCGCGTTACGATCTTGGACCAGCAAATGCATATTTGTCATTGCAGGCCACGCCCCCGGGTCTGAATTTTCATCAATTGTGAGGTAGAAAT
>NZ_JAHESD010000079.1 GCF_018598585.1 Chryseosolibacter indicum | reverse complement strand
TGATGTTCTCTACCGAGATCGGTTCGCTTGCAGATGAAGCCAACAAGATTTACCTCCGCCCTGAAACGGCACAAGGTATATTTGTAAACTTTCTTAACGTTCAGAAAACAGGAAGGATGAAAATTCCTTTTGGTATTGCGCAGATTGGGAAGGCCTTTAGAAATGAGATCGTAGCGCGCCAGTTTATTTTCAGGATGCGTGAGTTTGAACAGATGGAGATGCAGTTTTTCGTGAAGCCGGGAGAAGAAATGAAGTGGTATGAGTACTGGAAAGAAAAGAGAATGCTGTGGCATAAAGGACTTGGTCTAGGTGATGAGAATTATCGTTTTCACGATCACCTTAACCTGGCGCATTATGCCAATGCAGCCTGTGATATTCAGTTCAACTTCCCAATGGGCTTTAAAGAACTTGAAGGAATACATTCGCGCACTGACTTCGACCTGAAGAATCATGAGAAGTTCTCAGGAAAGAAATTGCAATACTTCGATTCAGAAGACAACCAGAATTATATCCCTTATGTAGTTGAAACTTCTGTTGGTCTTGACAGGTGTTTCCTTTCTGTACTCGCAAAATCGTATAAGGAAGAAAAACTGGAAGATGGAAGTGAGCGCGTGGTGTTGAGAATTCCTCCTCCGCTTGCGCCTGTTAAGGTGGCTATTCTTCCCTTAGTGAAGAAAGATGGTTTGGCGGAACGTGCTGCGGCCATCATGAACGACCTGAAGTATGACTTACGTTGTTTCTATGAAGAGAAAGATGCTATTGGTAAGCGCTACAGAAGACAGGATGCTATAGGTACACCGTATTGCATTACCGTAGACCATCAGACTTTGGAAGACAACACTGTTACTATTCGTGATAGGGATACAATGAAGCAGGAACGTGTAAGCATCCAGGAGATTAAGCCTAAGCTTATCGAGGCCTGCTCTATAAACCGACTTCTCCGGAAGTTTTAATAATGTTTTCCTATGGTGTAGTATTAGCCATTGTACTGATCCTTATTTTTCAGCATAGAAAGCGAATAAGGCGAGGCTACGGTTATGCTACACGAGCTACGGCTCCGCTAAAGACATATGTTCTCCCTGTACCTCAACAGTACAGGGATATTCTACAGAAGTACTTTCGCTATTACAGAAATTTATCAGACAAGAACAAGGCACGCTTTGAACTGAAGGTGACAAACTTCATTTATGGAAAGCGTTTCATTCCCAGAAATGTAAGTCACGTTCCTGTTGAAGCTAAAGTGCTGATAGCTGCATCGGCAGTGCAGCTAACCTTTGGGTTACCCCATGTCTACTTACGGCACTTTAATAAGATCCTCGTTTATCCCAACAACTATTATTCATCCATTACAAAACAGTATCACAAGGGTGAGGTGAATCCCAAGTATGGTATCATTGTGCTTTCATGGCAGGCATTTGTAGACGGATATATTAATCAGACTGATTCAACCAATGTAGGACTTCATGAAATGGCCCATGCCCTGCGCCTTGAGAATATTGTTCGCTATGAGAACTCACGATATCTGAATGAAAATGCCCTGGAGCAATTTGATGCCTGGGCAAAAAGAATATGTGCATCAACAGAGCCTAATACTTTCTTCAGACCTTATGCCTGTGTTAATGTTCACGAGTTTTTTGCTGTGGCCGTTGAGAACTTCTTTGAAAGACCAGCGCGCTTCAGCGAGGAGTTGCCGGAACTGTACAGTATTATGGTGAAGCTGTTGAATCAAAATCCATTGGAGATGAAACAGCTATAGGTTATAGTTGATCAAAGCTGACAAAAGATTTCTTTCATTGCTTTAACATCTTTGCTGTAGTACGGACCAGGCTTCGTGAAATGTTCATTAAGAAGTATGAGGGAACTCACCTTTGCCAGTTCAAACAATTGCTCGGGTCTGCTTCCACCTTGCAGAAGGTGAAGTCTTGCAACTTCTTTTTCCGCAGTGCTGATGCCGCAACATTGGGGTTCGCCGATACGTAGTTTGTCATTGTACATAAATTGAATGCGCTGTTTGCTCTTAATGGCGTTGCATATAAGATTTCGAAGGTTGAGAATGTTATTCGTATCAACTGTATTCATAGAGCATGTCAACTGCTTAATCCTAAACTAGTGAAAATGTTCCTTTCTTTAAGATATAAAATCTATAGCTAATACTATTCCTGATGCCATCCTTAATGATGGAATTACTATCTTGAATAGCAGATACATCTAATCTCAGCATGAAATGATTTACATCACACAGCTCATTTACATTGTTCCTGGACAGGAAGAAACATTTGATCAATTTGAAGAGATAGCAATCCCGATTATTAAGAAATATAACGGTAAACTTTTATTCCGGATTAGGCCGGAGGCAAGTGCTTATGTAGAACATACTATAGAAGCCCCTTACGAAATTCACTTGGTTGAATTTGACATCGAGCAGGATTTCGAGAGATTCAAACAAGATGAGGAACGAAAGGCGTTTTTGCATCTTAAAGAACAATCGATAAGGGAGTCTATTTTAATACAGGGAAGTAAACGCTGATTAGGAAACTTAGAGCCTTTATTTTAAGACGACTGCCATAATTGCCGAAAGCTAAATTGAATTCTGATTTTGCAGCCTTTTTTCTAAAAGGTAGCTAAAACCGTGGTAAGGCCATCCTAAACCCTAGCTATATCCTTTGTATATCCTCCCATTTTCAAGCCTTTTTGTCAGAAAACGGAATTAAATTTGGTGTTGCGAATTACAGGGCATCGCGAGTCTGTAAGGATAATCCTGCCTCACCTTTGAAGAATGATCAGGCCGTCAAAGAGATTGATGAATGGCTAAGCAAGTAGTCTGGTCGCTCAGAGCGCAGTTTGATAGAAAAGAAATTCTTGACTATTGGAGACGAGAATAAGTCAAGCGTTTATAGCAAGAGGCTTGACCAATTATTCAGAGGGTCAATTAAACTAATTGTTGATTTTCCTCAAATTGGGAAGCCCACCGATGATGCAAATACGTGTGTTAAGATCGTTAAGGATTATCTTATAATTTATGAGGAAACGGAAACTCAAATATTAATTCTCTCCCTTTGGATACTAGGCAAGATCCAGATAAACTTAAAGGAATTAACAAGTTAAGTTGACAACTTGTCTAATAACCTTGAAAAAATACGAAAGACAATAATAACAATTCCCTTACTTTCTTAACAAAGCTCTTCTCTCCATCATGGATAAGAACTGTTATCTCAGAAGAATTGGTGTCCCTGAAAAGGCTATCCGTATTGATGACGCGACGTTAATTCAGCTTCATGAAAGTCATGTTTTCAATGTTCCTTTTGAAAATCTGGATGTTCATTACAAGCGAATCTTTGATTTAGAACCACAAAACGTATATAACAAAGTAGTAGCAGAATCAAGGGGCGGTTTTTGTTATGAGTTGAACAGCCTGTTTAATTGGCTCCTTTGTGGTCTCGGGTTTAAGAGTAAAATAATTTCAGCAAGGATTTTTGACGATGCAGGCGGGTTAGGACCAGAGTATGATCACATGTCAGTCTATGTAGAAACAACGAAGAAGTTCTTGCTCGATGTTGGCTTTGGTGACCTGTTTATAAAACCGCTTGAAATTAAGAATGGTATTCAGACAGATGGAAGAAGTTTCTTTAAGATAGAAGAACTCGGTGAAATGAACTATCTGTTATCAATGTCTTCAGATGGGACAGATTTTCATAAAAAGTATACTTTCAATTTAACTGATGTGACGATCGATCGGTTTCATGATATTTGTTTCGATAAGCAAACCAACCCAATGTCATACTTTGTCAAGAATACTGTTTGTACAAAACCTACAACGGCAGGTAGGGTTACGTTGTTCAATGATAAGTTGGTTGAAAAGAGAAATGGTGAAAGGCTTGAAAGGGTTATAGGTAGTGACGAAGAATTAAGGTTGGAATTGAAAGAGCAGTTTGGAATTGTAGTCAGGTGATAATGGGGCCTTAATGTATGCGTTTCCCTCGCCCTAAAAAGATTAACATCAATTGGGCAATAGCACTGACTTGTATATCTTTCTGATGTATGCAGGATAAGTTAAGACAACACATAGAGAACGTAGTAGCGCTAGCGGATGATGAGTTTGATTTTGTGCGTTCGCACTTTATCAGTAAGCGTTTTGAAAAACGTGAATTCCTTTTTCAGAAAGGAGAGCGTGTGCCTTATGTTTATTTTGTAGTCTCAGGGTTGTTGATGTTGTTGTATAACGACGAAGCAGGGAAAGAGCATATTGTTTCATTTGCCATGGAGGAGTGGTGGGAGAGCGATTTTCAAGCCTTCCTTGCGCAGACCAATGCAGCATTGTCTTTACAATGTCTTGAAGATACGACCGTGCTTTGTCTTTCTTTAGAAGGTTATGAGAAGTTATGTGCCGGACTTCAAAAGATGGAGCATTTCTTTTTAAAAAAGGCAAATGGTGGTCATGTTGCATCGCAGCAGCGCATATTGTCTTTCCTTGCTTCCGATGCCAAGGAACGGTATGAACAACTTCTTAACCGATATCCTTCCCTTATTCAACGGGTGCCTAAAACACTGCTAGCTTCTTACCTGGGTGTTTCGCGCGAAACGCTGAGCCGGCTTTCACGTTAGTTTGTTTTCATGTTTTTTGTAATTGTGATGTATGTCACATCATGTTACTTGCGTTCTTCGCAGCTTTGCAGTGTATAACTAAAACACAAACTAACGTAAACACATGGAAAAAAGAATAGTTAATCCCTGGCAATGGCAGGATGAACGCGGCTATGTTCAGGCTGTTGAAGTAAAACAGGTGCAAGGAACGTTGTACTGTGCCGGCCAGGCTGCCGTTGATGTCAACGGGCAATCAAGTACAGAAGATATGAGAGTTCAGCTTATTCAAGCGATACAAAACCTTGAACAGGTGATAACGGAAGCAGGCTATGAATGTAAGAACATTGTACGGTTAAATGTTTATACGACTTCGTCAGCCGAGCTTTTTAGGTGCTTTGATGTCTTCCAGGATTGGGTAGCTAAGTATGGTATGAAACAGGCTTCTACTCTGCTTGAAGTAAAAGGTCTTTTTGAAACGTTGAAAGTTGAACTGGAAGCTACGGTGGTGAAATAGAATTCGTATTTAAACCGGTATAATTCCCATCTTCTTCATCAGGAATGTAGCATTCATTTTTTGAGCGAGGCCTCGCTTTAACTTATAGTCAAATGAAAGTTGATCATTAATGATGGTTGGCTCAAAGCAAAAGTTCCTGATTTTTGATGGGTACTCATGCTCCAGATCGCCCAGTGCAAGATCATGCGTAGCAATGAGTACCAGGCTTGGGTAATCAATAAATTGTTTTACCAGTGCAATAGATCCTGCCTGCTTATCGGTTGAGTTCGTTCCTTTAAGAATTTCGTCGAGGAGAATGAGGAGTTGTTTTCCTTCCTGCAATTCATCAACAATAGATTTCAGTCTGTTCAATTCAGCATAAAAGTAGGATTGGTGGTCGCGCAGTGAGTCAGCCGTGCGCATACCTGATCGGATATCAATCAATGCACAGTTAAAGCGTGTGGCACATACAGGAGATCCGGTCAATGCGAGCACTACATTAACACCCAAGCTTCTTAAAAAAGTACTCTTACCTGCCATGTTTGCCCCGGTGATGATCATGATCGATTGGGCTGCATCCAGGTGGACGTCATTAGATACACTCTCATCCCGCAGTATTAGCGGGTGAGACAGTTCCTCCGCTTCCAGTTTTCTTTCTGCGTTAATCTCAGGAAAAACAAAATGCGGATTGTTGAAAGCAAGTGTGCCAAGACTACAAATAAATTCCATCTCTTCAATTGTATTGAGCCATTGCTCCAGGTCTGCTGCATTTTCTTCTTTCCATTTCTCGAGACGATAAACGGATTGTAGGTCGTACATGAGTACACCATTAGTAAACAGTGTTGTCATAATGTTTGATCGTGCATTGAGTGCGCCAACCAGTGAAGCAAGCTTCTTCACTTTTACATCGGCGTTCTTGGCTTTCTGTTGCAGGTCTTTCATTAACACGGAAGAGAAATCGACGTTCTGTATTTTGCTTAGAAGCGTTGCGTATTTATCAAGTATATTTTTCTTCTTGCTAATATATTCGTGAAAGGCATTGATCTTTTTGATATGAAATCCCAGGAATGTGAGTTGCGCGAAAACTGCCAGCCAGAAAAATCGTGAAGCCCCATCGATAATAAATGAGGTGATCAGTAGTAAGATTGTTACTACCGGGAAGATTGTAAGCACGCCTTTGTAAAAGGATTTGCCGTAAAGAAATGGCTTTTGTTTTACCCATTCGCGTAACTGTATCCGGTCGTGAGCCTGTTCTTCAACCTGCATGCCACTGGCCTGCATCTCATGCCTGAAATCCGTTTTAGCTGAGACATCAACTACTGCCTGCTGATGTAAAACAATTTTGTCTTTTGTTTCAAATCGGTTGGCAAGGCGGTAAGCCAATAATTTTTTACCGTTAAGCGTGCTGCATCGGTTTACAAACTGAAAGAGGGAGCCATCACCAAAGATATCGAGGTCGTGCGTATAGGGGTGATGTGTATGAATAAAGACCTTGCCATTATCAAAGCAGGAGTAATCTCCTTTTAAGCCTTGTAACTCATTCAGTTGAACGGTGATAAGATTTTGGAGGTGTATTTTCTCATCAAAAAGTCTGCTGTGGTTGTGGACAAGAATGACAAAGATGAAAAGAAGTACGGGCAATGCATATAGCAATGCGTGGTATGTTAGACCAAAGTAAAGCGCAAGAAGAAATAGCAGTGCGACACCGAGCCTTATATTTGAAACAACATTTATTTTCTTGCTTACACTGCTTAACGTGATAGTTAGCTTATCAGCCTTCGACTGATAGAACGCTTTCAGCTCTTTACTGGCCATGTTTTCTTATAGCAATCCTCCTACAATGTTCATCAACTTTTCCAGTTCTTCCTGATCGGTTGTATCAAAATCATTTAGCTTGTCACTATCCACGTCAAGAACCAAGACTACCTCATTGTTCTTAAATCCGGGTACAACAATCTCAGATTTTGAAGCTGAGCTACAGGCAATGTGACCAGGAAACTCATCTACATTAGGTACCAGTATGGTTTTCTTTTCCTTCCAGGAAGTGCCGCATACACCTTTGCCGAAGTTGATACGCGTGCAGGCGATTGGTCCCTGAAATGGCCCCAGCACTAATTGATTGTCTTTAACAAGGTAAAATCCTACCCAAAAGAAATCGAAGGTTTGTTTAAGCGCTGCAGCAATGTTGGAAAGATTGGCCACAACATCTTTCTCATCGGCAACAAGGGCTTCAATCTGGGGAATAAGTGTTTTGTATTTTTCTTTTTTATCTACTGACGTAGCAATGATAAGTTCTTCAGCCATGATCTTAAATTTTCTCTAGTTCTTTACGCGTTCTTTCATTTTCTAAATTACCTGTGTTTAGTGTTGATGCAGGCTCAAATAATAACATCTCTACTTCTTCTTCTGCTATCGGCTTATGTTCGACCATTTTTGGAACAATAAGAAATTCACCTTCGTTGATTTCGACAGTTTTATCGCGGAATTCCATTTTTAATTTTCCCTTGATAACCAAAAACAGTTCATCTTCATTTTCATGATGGTGAAACATAAATTCACCTTTTATTTTAACAGCCTTAACGTGCTGGCCATTAAGTTCTCCGATGATTCTCGGATTCCAATGATCGTGAATTAAGTTTAACTTTTCACGAATATTTACTTTTTCCATAAGAGTTGGTTTTTGTGCCGAAATATATGGAGAAACGTAATTTGCTTTAAATTAGTTAACGACTTTGGTGAAAAGATTGGAAGTGGTTATCCATAGCTATGCACTTATTATTTTGAGTGTATCAGCTTTTAATTTTATCTCCTGCATCTGTTTACCTTTTATATGCGGTGCTTCAATACCATTTTGGAAATGAATGGGAGAATAGAACACCCGGGCTTCATCCCAAAGGTTAGCATCGATAAAAGCCTGAAGTGTTTTAGCACCGCCTTCAACAATAATAGATTGAATTTTTCGCGTACAAAGGTCTTTAACCACCTCTTCAATAAATTGCCCTTCACCTATTTTGGCAAAATGAACATTCTCCTTGGTCTTTTCTTCCTTCAGGTTATAGCATATTGTGCGTTGTGGTCCATTAAACAAGTTTAGGCTGCCGGGGAGTTTTAAAGAACGATCGATAACTACTCTTACAGGATCACGGCCAGTCCAATCACGCACGTTTAGTGTTGGATTATCATGAAGGGCTGTTGATGAACCAACCAGGATGGCGTCTTCTTCAGCGCGCCACTTATGCACAAGTTGTCTGGAATATTCATCGCTGATCCACTTGGAGTCATAATTCTCCCGTGCAATAAACCCATCGGCCGTTTGAGCCCATTTTAAGATAATGTAAGGACGCTTCTTCTCAACAAAAGTAAAGAACCGTTTATTGACCTCCCTTCCCGCTTCTGCCAGTACATTTCTGGTTATTTGGATGCCTGCAAGTTCCAATTTTTCAATTCCTTTGCCAGCCACAAGAGGGAAAGGATCATCATTGCATATAACAACGCGTTTTACATTTTCTTTAATGAGTAAGTCAGCACACGGAGGTGTTTTGCCAAAATGAGAACAAGGCTCGAGCGTAACATAAACGGTACTTTCTTTTAAAAGACTTTTGTCAGCCACTGAATTAACAGCATTAACCTCAGCATGGGCCTCTCCATATACCTTGTGCCATCCTTCGCCAATAATCCTGTCATCATGAACGATGACGCAGCCTACCAATGGATTAGGGCTAACAGCGCCGCTTCCAAGTGTTGCCAGCTCAAGGGCACGCTGCATATATAATTGATCTTTTTGTACTGATAACTCCGTCATTGAACGTCTTTAATAATCCCTTGGTTAAAGGACCTATAGTGATGTAAACATGCTTATGTTTGCAAAGATTAATAAGCGATGAAGAATTCCAAAGCTCTGTTCCAGGAAATAGTAAACGATATAACAGAATATGATCGGGAGGAGGCACAATACATAGCATTGCTCTTGCTGGAGCATGTTTTAGGATTAACACGTACGCAGCTTTTAGCCGAAAAGCAAATAGAATCAACACCAGGTCAGGAGGCTTTACTTAAAGAGGCTGTTGAGCGGTTAAACAGGCAAGAACCTATTCAGTATATTTTAAAGGAGGCAAGCTTCTTCGGCAGGAAGTTTATGGTTAGTCCTTCTGTTCTTATACCCAGGCCCGAAACAGAGGAGCTTGTACTTACTGCTATTAATCACCTAAAGTCAAAAGATGTTGCTACCCCAAGGATTCTGGATATAGGAACAGGCAGTGGTTGTATTGCCATTACCCTTGCCTGTGAAGTTAGCAACGCTCAACTATACGCTTCGGATATAAGCCATGAAGCACTTGCAGTGGCAAAAGAAAACGCAACAACACTTGGCGCAAACATTGATTTTATTTACCATAGTATTCTTAAACAACCTTTGCCTTACGCCTTCTTTGATGTTATTGTAAGCAATCCACCGTATATAACTGAAATGGAGCAAGCTGAGATGAGTAGCCATGTACTAAACCATGAGCCCCATCTGGCTTTGTTTGTACCAGACGATGATCCTCTCATATTTTATCGCGCTATAGCGAGAGAAGCAAAAACTGCGTTGCGTTATGAAGGTCTGCTTGCTGTTGAGATCAATTGGCAATTTGGCAAAGAAGTCGCTTTGTTGTTTGAGCAAAATGGATTTGCAAAGGTTGAAATAGTGAAAGATATTTCAGGTAAGGATAGAATAGTAAAAGGAGTAAAGGAACTTTAAGTGGAATCACAATGAATGTATCAATTATCGGATCAGGGAATCTTGCGTGGCATCTTGCTCCAGCACTTGATAATACTGACTTTGCTGTAAAAGAGGTTTATAGTCATAATCCTAAAAATGCAGAAGCTTTAGCAGAAAGACTTTATGAAGGTCAGGTAAAAACATCGCTTGATTTCTCTCTGAGTAAATCAAAGATTTTTGTTATCTGCGTTTCAGATGATGTTATCCCGGAAATTGCACAACAAATTGTTTTACCCGATGATGCTATTCTAATCCATACTTCGGGAAGTCAGCCTTTAAGTCTTTTAGGATATTCGCCTACTGAAAATATTGGTGTGTTTTACCCTTTGCAGACTTTTACAAAAAGCAAGAAAGTAGATTTCAGTGATATCCCCATTTTAATTGAAAGTGAAAACGATTTTACTGAAAAGGCCTTGATGACAATGGGTAAAGCAATCAGTAAAAAGGTTTTAAAGATCTCTTCCGAGAGCAGGAAGGCGGTGCATGTGGCTGCGGTATTTGCCTCCAACTTTACCAATCATATGCTTACGCTTTCGCATGAAATTATGAGGGAAAGCAACCTGGACTTCGATCTGCTTAAGCCACTTATTGCAGAAACTGTTAATAAAGGTTTAAGTATCGGACCTGAACGATCTCAAACCGGCCCTGCGAAAAGAGGTGACCTTGAGATACTGGATAAGCACATGGAGTTCCTGAAAGATAAGGAGGAAGTAGCTGAAATGTACAGAATTATCAGCCAGGATATTATTGATCGTTACGCTCCTGAGGAGGACTAGCTTTTCTTCGTCTCCAGCTTCGACCAATCACAATCATAGGCGCAAGGGCTGCAACCATCAGTACAAAACTAATGTAATCATCAAATGCTTTCAATACTTCACCATTAGTAATAGTTGCAGAAGCATAGAGAAAGATTAGTCCGGAGAACATAGGGATAAGAGAGCCTATAACATAACCAAAAGCTCCCTGGCGACGCAACCTTTCTCCATTGGCTATTTTTTGCAGGAGTGATATTGTTAGCGCGATAATGAACACCAGTACGCCAATGACGATAAGTGCAATACAAATAAAGGCACCAAAGACCCCGAAGAAACTGATGTCAGACATGATGGTGTAAAGTTATCTTACTTCAAGTCTGAATCCGACGCCGTGATAGTTTACAATTTGAATGGCGGGATCGTCTTTCAGGTATTTACGAAGTTTGGAAATAAATACATCCATGCTTCTTCCCATAAAATAATCGTCGTTACCCCAGATCTGAGTCAAAATTTCTTCGCGTTTGAGGACACGATCTCTGTTTTTATAAAGTAGTTTAAGAACCTCAGCTTCTTTCTGTGTCAGTGTTTTTTCTGAGTCGTTTTTTCTTAGCACTAGGTTATGAGGGTCAAACTCGTATCCTCCCAGGTGGTATATTTTTTCATTCACTGCTTCTGCTGGAACCGTACGTCTTAAAAAAACCTCCATCCTGCATATAAGTTCATCGAGGCTAAAAGGCTTTATAATGTAGTCATCCGCGCCGGTTTGAAACCCTGTTAGTTTGTCTTCCATCATGGCCTTTGCTGTAAGGAAGAGAATAGGTATTTCTTTATTTCTTTCGCGTATGGAACGCGCTAATGAAAAGCCATCTTTTTTAGGGAGCATTACATCGAGGATACAAAGGTTAAATGCTCTTTCTTTGAAAACTGATTCGCCTTCGCTGCCATCTTTACATAAGGTAACATCATAACCTTTTACTGAAAGGCTATCTTTGATTACAAATCCAAGATTTGGATCATCTTCAACAAGCAGGATCTTCTTCTGACTTTCCATTTTATTGACTTATGGGTAAGTAAACCTTAAACGTACTTCCTTTATTGAGCTCGCTTTCTAGGCGAATGGTTCCTTTATGGGCTTCAACAACAGTTTTTACATAATTAAGGCCAAGCCCAAAACCTTTTACATCATGCACATTACCGGTAGGCACCCTGTAAAACTTTTGAAATATTCTTTTCTGATTTTCAGCACTGATACCTATTCCATTATCTTGTACCTCTATAATAACATTTTTTCCGGAATTAATTGTACGGATAATGATATGAGGTGTTTCTCTGCAATACTTAATGGCATTATCAATAAGGTTATTAAGCACGTTGGTTACATGAAGTCTGTCACCTTCAAGATAATGCTGCGATGCTTCTAGTTCTGTGTCTATAATACCACCTCTTTCCTGCAGTGCGTGAGATGTGTTTTTAATAGCATCAGTAATGATGTGATTAATGTCAAGGCGTTCCTTTTTCAGGCCGATATCTTCTTTGTCAAGTCGCGCCATTTGTAATACACGTTCAACATGTTGCTTTAACCGCGAGTTTTCTTTTTCGATAATAGTAGTATAGTTCAGCAGGCGTTCCGGCTGTTTTATAATATTCGGATCTTTTAGTACTTCCGCAGATAAGGCTATGGTTGAGATTGGAGTTTTGAACTCATGCGTCATATTGTTGATGAAATCCTTTTGGATCTCGGAAAGCCGTTTCTGTTTCAGGATAATGAATAACGTATAGGCGAAGAATATAATTACGATTAAAAGAACAAAGCTGGAAAAAGACCAGATGCCGAGTTGGTTGAGGAGGTGGGCTTCACGATTAGGGAATTGTACGCCGAAGTAATAGGCGTAGTGATTCCATGTTGGTAGTTTTTTATTCGTTACTTTTTCTTTGGATGAAAGCAGCGGCACGTAGTCGCCATACTTCATCTTCTCTTTGGCGCAGTCATAAATGCCGTACTCAAAATCCACCAGGATGTTTCTTTTCTCAAATTCCGACTTAAGCAGGAATTCAAGCAGCCTCGCATCAACATCACCATTTACCATTACGATAAAATAGTTGGTCGATATCTGCTTTACTGGATTAGCTGTTGGCGGTGGCGTATTGTTAATATCGAAAATCTTATAAGCGACATTAAAAAGCGAAGCATTAACTGTTCTTTCGAACTCCGCTTCTTTCAGGTCGAAGGCCCTTCTTACCCAGTACAGCTGGGTAATGGTAATACCAATAATACATAAGGCACCGAGAATAACTACGAATCGGATTGTTGAGCTTTTCACAACTTAAAATTACGAAAATCAGTTGGCACTTAAGTCTTTTAACATCTTGTTAACAATCGACAGTAGCTATTTTAGAATTAACAGACCTTTAACATCATTTAGATTTTTGTTAACAGCTTTTTGTTTTACACTCCTGCATCTTTGAATCGTTCGAACACAACACCAAAATTTTCAACCTTAAAATGTAAAATGAAATGAAGAAATTAATTCTAACACTTGCAGGACTAGCTATAGTAGCTGTCGTCATTACACAAAGCATCGCTTTTAATAACAAGCCTTCAACAACAGGAGCAGACGAAAGCGCCATCTTTTCATGGAAAGCCACCATACATGATTTTGGTAAAATAAAAATAGGCGTGCCGGTTACACACCAGTTCTCTTTTATCAATAGTGGTAAAACTCCCCTGGTCATAACCTCGGTGCAGGCATCGTGTGGTTGTACGGTTACGTCTTATTCTAAAGATGCCATTGCGCCTGGAGCTTCTGGTTATGTAACAGCTACCTACAATGCTGCAAAGGCAGGTCAGTTCACAAAGTCGGTATCTGTTAATGCCAATACAGAAGAGGGATTGGTGCAGCTTACTATTAAAGGGGAAGTTGTTGATTAGGGTAAGTCATAAGGCAAGGATAATTAGACAATTGACAATGAATCAATTGACAAAGTCGAAGAACTGGGTCAAGATTTTAGTCAGAAAATCAGGCGATGGGCAAAAAGCAATAGGCAAGAAATAGGGTAGTCATAAGTCAAAAAGTAAGCCGGCACGTGGCATCCTAGGTGCATAGTAAAAGAATTGGAAAATTTTTTTGATCGCCGGGGTAGTCTAACAATCCTTAAACAGGCACGCATTATCTGGGGAAACGGGAATTTGCCCGGAAACACAGTGTAGCTACGGGAAAACGGCTTGTTTTCGGTGGTTTTCCTGTAGCTTCCGTGTAGCGTGCCTGTAACTACAATGTTGAATTAGTAGGGAGGTAAAGGGCAGCAGGCAAGGGAATTTGCGAGTTGACAATAGGCAATTGATAATGCGGTGCGGTAGCATTAATGCCAACGGTCAGTAGTTAATTGTTGGTCAGTAATATGGGTTATATTATTATCGCTATTCCCATATGCTGAAATTGTTTGCTTCAAATTCTTCCTGGCAAACAATTAGCTTTACAATGTTATGTTAGAAATTATTCGTCAGCCCTGGCCGTGGTACGTAGCAGGTCCATTAATAGGCCTTACAGTTCCTGCATTGTTATTGATTGGTAACAAGCATTTCGGAATATCATCTTCACTAAGACACATTTGTGCTGCATGTATTCCGGCAAATATTTCGTTTTTTAAATATGATTGGAAGAAAGAAGCATGGAACCTGTTTTTTGTTGCAGGTATATTGCTTGGCGGCGTTGTGGCCTCTCAGCTATTAAGCAATCCGGATCCGATAGTAGTTTCACCAGCAACTACGCAGGCGCTGGAAGCATTGCATATACCCGTTGATAACAACCTGATGCCTTCTGCAATTTTTAGTGTTGAGAACCTACTGAACCTAAAAGGTCTGTTCTTTTTTATTATCGGGGGTTTCCTGGTTGGTTTCGGAACACGTTATGCCGGAGGTTGCACTTCGGGTCATTCCATCATGGGGCTTTCAACTTTTCAATGGCCATCACTGGTAGCAACTTGTTGTTTTATGTTGGGAGGCTTTGCTATGGTGCACCTCGTATTTCCCTGGATCATGTCAATTATTGCATAAGAGAAGCGTTATGGATAATAAAATAAGAAAACCTATTACGACTATTCATTCATCGCTTCCTGAAGAATGCGAGGCACCGAATAATCAGATGGAAAAGGAAAGTTTAATCACCTCAAACCTGAAGTATCTCATTCTGGGTGTGCTTTTCGGAATAGTGTTCGTAAAGGCTGAAATTATCTCATGGTACAGGATCCAGGAAATGTTCAGGCTACATTCTTTTCATATGTATGGAGTAATAGGCTCTGCAGTTGTTGTAGGGATGATTTCAGTGTGGCTTATCAGGAGATTTAACATCAAGACCATGAAGGATGAAACAGTAGTATTTCATGAGAAGAAATTTCATTGGGGTAATGTTATTGGAGGATTGATCTTTGGATTGGGATGGGCGTTGACAGGCGCATGTCCCGGACCACTCTTCGCACAAATAGGAAGCGGATTTATTGTTGTAATCGTTACGTTACTGAGCGCCATTGCAGGCACATGGATGTATGGGTTGCTAAGAGATGGATTGCCGCATTAAAGAAGACGAAGTAGCACTTCCTGTTCACCCTTCATACGTTCGTTTCATTTAATGATGTGACTGTACATACAGGAGTATTTATTTTATCTAAACCCAAAACGGCAATATATAGTTCTTTTACAAGGCTCTAGGCAATTGATTTTTCCTATTTTGTAAATATAATATAACGCAGATAATCTAAAGTTAATTTGAGAACTCAGGTTGATGTAATCGTTGAGAAGTCCGGAATCAGAGGTTTAACTACGGCTGCGGTATTAGAATCGCGGAAAAGGCACGGCAGGAATGAAATAAAGGAAAGTAAGAGTCACTTCTTAACTGTTGTACTGGACGTGTTAAAAGAACCGATGCTGATCCTTCTGGTAGTTGCAGCGTTGATTTACTTTTTAACAGGTAATACCAGTGATGGTATCTTCATGATATCTGCAATCTTTATGGTTACCGGAATCTCTCTTTTTCAGGAGTCGCGGAGCAAAAGAGCGTTGGATAAACTTCGGGCTTTGACACAACCGCTTTGCAGAGTCATTAGAGATGGTAAGATTTTAACGATTCCAAAAGAAGAGCTTGTTGTAGCGGATTATATGATCGTTGAAGAAGGTACTTCTATACCGGCGGACGGGCGAGTAGTACAGTCCAATGATTTTGTAGTGAATGATTCTATTTTAACTGGTGAGTCTCTTCCTGTTGAGAAGGACAACAAAATCAACAATAAGGTATTTCAAGGATGTTTGGTTAGCGGTGGTTTGGCTATTTGCGAAGTAATTGCTGTTGGAGCCGCAACAGCTCTTGGCAAGATTGGTAAAACAATAGAATCAATTGAAAAAGGAGAAACACCGCTCCAAAAACAAATCGGCAATTTTGTAAAGAAGATGGCCCTCGCAGGCATTATTGTCTTCCTGATCGTTTGGTTAATAAATTTTTCACGCTCTTTTGATTTGTTGGAAAGTCTGCTCAAGGCGCTAACACTTGCGATGAGTATTCTTCCCGAAGAAATCCCAGTAGCATTTGCAACCTTTATGGCTCTTGGAGCATGGCGACTCACGAAGTTAGGCGTTGTTATTAAAAATACTTCTACAGTAGAAACGTTAGGAAGTGCCTCAATCATTTGCCTGGACAAAACGGGTACGATTACTGAAAATCGCATGCAGTTAACTAAAGTGTTTTCACTTGCCACGAGGTCTATCCATGACAAGGATGATGCACGTGCTCATGAAATTATCACTGCGGCAATGTGGGCAAGTGAACCAATCCCTTTTGATCCAATGGAGGCAGCGCTTCATGAAGCTTATGCACGAACTTCTGCAACTGACCAACGGAGTAACTTCAGAATGGTACATGAATATCCGCTTGCAGGCAAACCTCCGATGATGACACATGTTTTTGAAAATTCATCGGGTGTGCGAATCGTGGCGGCCAAGGGCGCCCCTGAAGCCATAGTAAAGGTGTCGCGCTTAACTTCCGAACAAGAGGCGAGCATTACACAAGCACTGGCGTCATTAGCTGGCGAGGGTTATCGCGTGCTGGGTGTAGGTGTTAGCAAGGTTGAAGGTGATGCATTTCCAAAAGATCAGCAACAATTGTCCTTTTCCTTCCTGGGGTTGGTCGCGTTCTATGATCCTCCAAAAGCAAATATTACCGATGTTTTCAATGCCTTCTATCGTGCAGGTATGCAGATCAAAATTATTACAGGAGACAACTCCGCTACAACCTCTACCATAGCGCGCCAGATAAACTTTGCTGGTTATGATAAGGTAATCAGTGGCGATGAACTTATAAGTTTTTCTGAAGACATTCTCAGGCAGAAGGTAATGGAGTACAACATCTTTACCCGCATGTTTCCTGAGGCAAAACTCAGAATAGTGAATGCATTAAAAGCAAATGGACATGTGGTTGCAATGACAGGAGATGGTGTTAACGATGGGCCAGCGCTTAAAGCGGCCCATATCAGTATCGCGATGGGCAAAAAGGGTTCAGAGATCGCCAAGGAGGTTTCATCTATTGTATTAACTGATGACAACCTTGCCCGCATGATTGATGCCATAGCAATGGGCAGAAAGATCTATACTAATTTGAAAAAAGCAGTTCAGTACATCATCTCTATTCACATACCTATTATTCTTACGGTGTTTATACCGCTTGTTCTAGGGTGGGCTTATCCTTCTGTTTTTACGCCTGTGCACGTGATCTTCCTAGAACTGATTGTGGCCCGACCTGCTCTATCATTTATGAAAATGAGCCAATGGAAAAAAATACAATGATTCAAAAACCGAGACCTTTTAGTACCACTTTTTTTAGTACGCAAGAACTGAGTTTAAGTGTTGTACAGGGCCTTGCAATAACGCTTGGCACGTTATTTATTTATCAGTTTGCCTTTCAAAATTATAGCAGTGAGTTAATAACAAGAACGATGGTATTTACTTCGTTAATTACGGCAAATGTTTTTTTGACCTTGGCAAATCGTTCATTTTATTATTCAATTGTTACTACTATTCGATATAAAAATGACCTGGTATTAGGAATCATTGGAGTAACCATTGTGCTGACAGCAACCTTTATCTACTACCCGCCTCTTTCTGGATTCTTCAACTTTACTTCTCTTACCTTGAGCCAGTTGGCGGTTGCCTCTTTAACAGGGTTTATTTCCGTAATATGGTTTGAAGTATATAAGATGTATAAGCGCAGGGAAACAATCAGGTAGATGCATAGTTCTAATTGCACGTTACTTCAGAATTATGCGCAGCATTTAACGAGAAGCGATTCACTAGGCTGACTATTAAATAAAAAAAGTGTGTGACTGCTAATGTCACACACTCATCATAATTACGCTTCAAAGATAAATCAGAACTTATAGCTTACCGATAAGCGATAGTTTCTGAGCGCTTCTGATTGCCAGAAGTAAAAATTGCTAGGAAGGAAATAGGAACCAGATATTAGTTCAGCATCGAAAATATTGTTTACGTTAAGGCCGATGCTTAATTTTTCAAACTGGTAAGATAATGCAGCATCAAATCTTGTATAAGATGGCATTTTTGAGTTAACGGTTGGGTAGTATGCCCCATACCAGTTTGTGCGATCTGCAGCATGTTGTACTCCCATTGCAATACCTAACCCTTTAACTACACCTAGAGGTACGCGGTAACTGATCCAGGCATTGGCAATATGTTTATCTGTGCCTGGTATCTGCCGGTCAACCATTGTCTCATCTGTATCTTTTGTTATTTTTCCATCTGTGTACGCGTAGTTCATCGTTACATTTAGACCTTCAACAATCTGTCCACGTATGTCAAATTCAAGACCTTGTGTTTGGGTTTCACCTATTTGTATAGAATAGTTTTGGTGTTCTGGATCACCCGTTAATACATTGTTTTTGGTAATCTGATACAATGATATAGTAGCCGTCCATTGCCCATTTAACCATTCTTTTTTTAAACCAACTTCCATGTTATTTCCTGTAAGTGGATCAAATGGTTCCTTTTCGAAATTGACACCAGATTGAGGTATGAATGACTGATCATATACGGCATAAGCACTAGTGTTGCTATTTATTGAATAACTGACTCCAAGCCGGGGTGTGAACTTATCTTTAATGGTGTTTTTTGCATAGCCATTATCGTCAGTGTTCGTATATCTGCCTGCCAGTGTCAGTCTTAATTTTTCATCAAATAGATGGAGTTCATCCTGGATATAAAGTGCTGAATACTGTGTGCTTGATACGGCGCCGCGTTCGCGTATATCTAATGAGCGGTCAAACACAGGATAAGCATTTCCAGGCACTGTGCCATACACAGGATTATATACATCAAAGTCGGTTGTGCCAATGAAGGTTCCGAATTGCCAGTAATCCTGAAATGAACTGTTATCACCCATGTCTATTCCTGCAAGAATACGATGCTTTATCTTTCCAGTTTCTACGTCTCCGTTAACAAAGAACTGTCCTACTTTTGCAGTTCCGAGAACATCCCAGTTATTCATGCCACGAACTAACACACCATTTGTAAAGCCTGCAGGCCACAAACTTTCACCTACCTGGTCGAAACGTTGATAAGCTATTTGTCCTGTAAACTTCCAATTGTCATTGATTCCATGTGAGAACGTGAGGAATAATGATTGATCTTTTGCTGTTGTTGCGCGCATGTTAGGTTCTAATGTCGTAAAGTCTGTTGGAAGATCTCCCAACTTGTTAGCAGAGTAGCTATAGCTGGAACCTATTGGAGACATTTTTACATGCTGAAGTGTATATTCTGCAGTAAGCGATGTATTTTTGTTGATCTGATATTTGATAACCGGGGCGATGGAAACACGGTCATTGAACTCATACGATCTTTGTGTTCCTTTTTGCTGACCCATTAAGTTCAGTCTGTAAAGTAATTTTCCATCTTTGCTGAGCTTGCCATCGAGGTCCAGTGTACCACGGTAGGTGCCATAACTTCCGATAGTCATGCCTACTTCTCCTTTGTTAACGCCGGTAGGCTTCTTGGTAACAACATTGTAAAATCCGCTAGGCTCACCTGCCGCGAGCATAAAACCTGCAGGGCCTTTAACGAATTCAATACGTTCTACCATGCTCATGTCCTCTGTTAACGGGCCCCAACTGCTGGTTACGTTCATGCCATTACGGAAAGAAGCAATACGGGCGCCTCTCATTACAATTCTTGCATAAGTCTCCCAGTGTTCTGATGCTGTGGCACCACTTACGTTGCGGATGATGCCTTCACGCATATCAAAGATCTGTTGATCTTTAATGACTTGTGCATTTACTACCTGTATGTTTTGTGGTGTTTCGATAAGCGGTGTTTTTAAACGCAGCGAGATAGACGGATAATCGCTCACATACTGACTAGGGTCGGCAGAAATTACTACCTCCTTTAGTTCCTGGCCGTCTTCTTCCAGCGTGAATGAAGCTTCAGTAGTCTGGTTGTCTTTTACATCAACAGTTTGCGTTTGTGTTTGCAGTCCAACAAAGCTGGCTACCAATGTGTAATTGCCTGGTTTTACTTTGGTAATCTCAAAATTGCCTTCTGTATCGGTAATGGTTCCTTTATTGGCGCCCTTCAGATATACGTTTACGAAAGATGCGGGCTGTCCGTCACTGGTTTTAACGCTACCCGAAACATTTCCGGTTTGCGCTAAAATGGTTCCTGTGCTAATCAGGAAAAAGAATAAGTATAAAATTCTATTCATCTGAATATTAATGGTTAAGGGTATAGATCAGAGGCTGCAAATATGGATGAGGAAACTGTAACTAGAGCAGGACTTTAGAACAATTCTAAGTAAAACCCTTTAGGCGGGTAGTGGCATACCCTCTGGAGGGTATCTGGATACTAAGGGAGGGTAGAGTGAGGGTGGCTTTGGGCACGGCGCAATAGGCAGTAGGCAAAAGCCAGTTGACAATGAATCAATTGATAAAACCATAGAACTGAACAGGAACTGGTCAGAAATGAGCCAGGTGGATATTCGTAATATCAATAAAACCGCATCTGAAAAGTGGGCAATAGGCATGGAATGGAGTTGACGGTTTATAACATGCAGCTGACAGTACCGCAAGTCCGGGACGAACGAGGTCTTCCGTATCTTCTTCAACGCTTAGCTGTAATTGACAGCATTACCCCTGCCTGTTTTCTTTAAATCTATTGGTCTAAACAGAGGCGGTCTGCTGATGGTTAAGATGCCTTGAACAGTAATTATTAGGTACGCTAAGTCGAGGCAAAGTCGAGGCAAAGTCGAAGCATGGTCGAAGCATCCTCGAAGCATCCTCGGGTGAACCTGTGGTTTGATTGGGGTTATAGAGGGGTAAAATGGACATTAGACATAAATTTATAATCGACTTGTTAATATACAGTTGACAAATGGGTAATGCGTAGCATAAGCAATGAGGGCGATTGAACTTCTCTATTGAGTGTTAAAAGGTGAAGCGTATTTCTTGTATAATTTTATCCATGAGCCCTACGATAGAACAATTCTAGCGCGGGACCTTATGATTATTCTAAAAAGATAAATTTTTGAATAAAAAATTGCAGTCAGTTTTATGGAATGCCGCCGGTTTAGCATCTCTCCTTAAAATATTAATATGAGGATTAACGTAATGCGGTATAAAGCAGTTTTTATTGCTCTTGTTGTATTCTCGATTCTTTCAACCGCATTGACGCAGTGTAAAACAAAGGAAGCACTTAAGAAGAAGGTTCCAGTTACTGACTTTGCTGCTGAATCGAAACGTTTAAAAAATTTAGTTACGAAGAACGTAACTCAAAGGTTCACTTTTAAGACGACCAAACAGATTGTAGCAAAGGGTAGTAACGGAACGGTGCTTACAATAGATCCTAAAAATCTAGAAACAGAGGTTGGCGGAGAGGTGATGGGGAAAGAGATCGGTGTTGAATTGATAGAACTTGCTAATCGATATGACTTAATAACAGCTGACGCTCAAACGATATCAAATGGGAAGCTTCTTGTTTCTGGTGGCGCTTATTGGATAAGGATTTCCTCGGAGGGTAAAGATCTCAAGATTAAAAAAGGTAAAAGTATAAAAGCGGAATTTCCTAAGTTAAGCGACGATGAAATGAAATTGTTTTATGGTCAAAGGGATTCCCTTGAACAAATGAATTGGCTAGAAACAAGCGTACTGTTGAGACAGCGTAATAATGCTAGCTCTATTGCCAGGTCAGAATTTAGTGTTATCGAGATCTCTTTAGATGACTTAGATACCATTTACTATAATGTTGAAACAACACAAACAACAGAGCAAGAATCGTTGGAAAATCAAAACCTTCGGAAGAAGTTATATCAAGCTGTTGAGCTCGAACAATTGGGATGGATAAATGTTGACAGATTTTATGAGATGACTAATAAAAGGGATTTACAATTTGCTTTTAATCCACAAGATAGTGTGACGAGTGCCATCGTTTATTTAGTGTTTGAAGACTTGAACAGCGTACTGACGACGACCTATTTTGTGGCCAATGACACCGTGCTTAATAATGTATTCCGACAAATTCCAAGTGAAGGCAAGGTGAAGTTGATTGGCGTAACCATAAAGGATAAGAAAATATTCGCTTCCCGCACATTGCTCGATTTGCGATCCAGGTCCGACATCGTGTTTGAATTAGCAGAAACGACTGAGGAAGGACTTATAAAGTTGTTTAATTAAACATGAAGATCGGAAAGCTAAATCAATAACTCAGACCAACCGATTTGGAAAATCAGGGAGGGAAGTGAACAAAGATATAATGGTTATTTATTGACATTATTTAAAAGATAAAAGTAAGGATGTGTGGACCCTAAGGTAGTCACAGATATGAACAGAGAGATAGCCATATGGAAATAGAATAGGGTTTAGTTAAAACCTTTTAAAAACTCCAATAATTTCATCTCCTTTTTTAAAATTCGAACTAATAAAAAGGCAAAGAGCGTTAAGAATCCGTAGCCACTTATTACACAATAAAGATACATACTATGTGACAGGTTAGTTTTGAATGCAGGAAGGAGCAAAGTAAATCCGATTACATAGAGAATGTAGATGGTGGGAATAAATACTGTATGAATCTTTTTTCTCCAGGCATAATACCCCTGCATTCTTGCACTAAATTCTGCGAGCGAGCTGTCTGGCCTAATCTTTACAAATCGTCTGGCACTTATCCACTCCAAAACTACCCGCGCTATCATCACCACAATCATCAAGGTTAATCCGATTGTTAAGCCATTCATCAGATAGGATTTCATAAAAATGAAATAGGTAATCAAGACGATGATCAAAAGGGATATAATGACAATAGTACCCCATTGACCTGCTCGTACTTTTCTTAAATGGGCTTCTCCTCTTTCCATTAACTCCTTTGCCGAAGTATTAACTG
>NZ_JAHESD010000078.1 GCF_018598585.1 Chryseosolibacter indicum | reverse complement strand
CAAAAAAGACTGTTCTTCGCTTTAATGAGGCTGTGCGTGAAGAGATAAGTGAAGAAAAGCTGAGCGTTTTTTTTGACGTACTTCAGCAGATTAACCGGCTTATCGATAAAAATAATATTTACGAAAAATAATTAACAAATCGTGTTGATACCTTTCAACGGATAACTCAATAACATATGAATCGTACCATTCGCAAGGTTGCAGTTTTAGGTTCTGGTGTAATGGGCTCTCGCATAGCCTGCCACTTCGCTAACATTGGCGTAGAAGTTCTTTTGCTTGATATTGCTCCCAAAGAGCTTACGGATGAAGAAAAAAAGAGAGGCCTTTCGCTCGATAGCCCTATTGTTAAAAACAGGATTGTTCAAAGTTCTTTTGATGCTGCGGTAAAATCTAATCCTAATCCCCTTTATAGCAAGAGTTTTGCCTCACGGGTTAAGCTTGGAAATTTTACCGATGATATGTCCAAGATCAAAAACTATGATTGGACTATTGAAGTAGTTGTTGAAAACCTGGATATAAAAAAGAAAGTCTACGACGAAGTAGAGAAACATAGAAAACCAGGAACGCTTATAACTTCAAATACTTCAGGTATTCCCATTCATTTAATGGCTGCGGGAAGAAGCGAAGATTTTCAGAAACATTTCTGCGGAACACACTTTTTCAATCCGCCCCGTTATCTCAAGTTATTGGAAATAATTCCAACACCTCATACGGATCCTGAGGTTGTAAAATTCTTAATGCATTATGGCGATCTGTATTTAGGAAAAACTACCGTGCTCTGTAAAGATACACCTGCCTTTATTGCCAACCGCATTGGCGTGTTCGGAATAATGAAAGTGGTGAACTCGATGCAAAAGTTGGATCTGAATATAGATGAAGTTGATAAACTGACAGGCCCAGTAATCGGTAGACCAAAATCAGCAACTTTCAGAACTTCCGATGTTGTTGGTCTCGATACAATGGTAAAAGTTTCGAGTAATCTGTATACCGGATTAACCAACGACGAAAGCAAAGACATCTTTAAGCTTCCTGAAGTAATAACAAAACTTGAACAGAATAAATGGCTTGGCGATAAAACCGGTCAGGGCTTCTATAAGAAAACAAAGAATGCAAAAGGTGAAACAGAGATTCTTACCCTCGACCTGAAGACACTTGAATACAAGCCAAAGGCAAAAGCAAAATTTGCCACGCTCGAAACAACAAAGACGATCGATAACCTGAAGGATCGTTTCAAGGTTTTGTTAGCCGGAAAAGATAAGGCTGGTGAATTCTATCGCGACTCCTTCTTTGGCTTGTTTCAATATGTGAGCAATCGCATTCCTGAAATAGCCGATGAACTTTATAAAATTGACGATGCTGTTTGCGCTGGCTTTGGCTGGGAAGTAGGACCATTCGAAACCTGGGATGCCGTTGGCGTTGAAAGATCGATTAAAGACATGGAGGCTATGGGTTATAAACCTGCACCATGGATTTATGAAATGCTTCAGGCCGGAAATGCTTCGTTCTATAAAATTGAAAAAGGCGAGCGTAAATATTACGACATCCCGTCTAAGTCTTATAAGAGCATTCCTGGAAAAGGAGAATTTATCATCCTGGAAAACCTGAGTGAAAATGTAGTTTGGAAAAACCAGGAATCTAAGATCATCGATCTTGGTGACGGTGTTATCAACTTCTCCTGGAATAGCAAGAGCTATACATTAGGCACTACCGTGATTGAAGGCTTAAACAAAGCCATTGATCTGGCAGAAAAAAATTATCGCGGGTTGGTTGTTGGCCACCAGGGTGCGGACTTTTCGCTTGGCGCAAATCTCGGTCTCGTGTTTATGTATGCTATCGAGCAAGACTACGACGAGATTGATTTTATGGTTCGTGCATTTCAGAATTCGGTTATGCGTCTTCGCTATTCTTCTGTTCCAGTAGTTGTTTGTCCGCAGGGAAGAACATTGGGCGGAGGTTGTGAAATGACCATGCATGCCGATATCGCGCAAGCTGCTGCCGAAACATATATTGGATTGGTAGAAGTAGGTGTTGGATTAATACCTGGTGGTGGTGGAACCAAAGAATTTGCAAAACGCGTAAGCGATAGTTTAAAAGAAGGCGATGTAGAATTAAATGCATTGCAAAACGCGTTTATGAATATAGCTACCGCGAAAGTAGCAACGTCAGCAGAAGAGGCTCGCGAGATAAATATTCTTAGAACAGTAGATAGAATTTCTGTAAACAGAGACAGGCAGATAGCCGATGCGAAAGAAGCGGTTATTGAATTATACGAAGCAGGATATTCAATGCCACAGGAGGCGACAAACATCAAAGTTCAAGGTCGCGCAGGATTAGCATTGGTGATGGCTGGGGTAAACGGAATGCGCATGGGTAAATACATTAGCGAGCATGATGCAAAAATTGCATTGAAAATTGCCAACGTAATGTGTGGTGGAGATCTGACCGCGCCACAGGAAGTAAGCGAACGCTACCTTCTTGACCTGGAACGGGAAGCCTTCGTCAGCCTTTGCGGCGAAAAGAAAACACTTGAAAGAATACAGTCTATTTTAACAGGAGGGAAACCGTTGAGAAATTAGTAGGCAGTAGGCAAGAGCAATAGGCAATGGATAATCAGAATTTCAGAAATCTGACGGTTTATAAAAAGGCGTTCGAGCTAGCCATGCAGATTTTTGAAATTTCTAAAACATTTCCGAAGGAGGAGAAGTATTCTCTTACCGATCAGATAAGAAGATCGTCCAGGGCAATTGCTGTTTGTGTTGCCGAAGCCTATAGAAAGAGAAATTATCAAGCATATTTTGTGAGCAAGACTTCAGATGCTGATATGGAAAATAGTGAAACGCAAGTGTGGTTGGATTTTGCTTTATCATGTAACTATATAAAGCGTGAGGAATTTCAAAATCTAATGACACGCTCTGAAGAAGTTGGCAAATTGCTAAATCACATGATGGAGTATCCGGAGAAATATTTAAGAACTAATCACAAGGTAGAACAGTAAAATTGCCTATTGCATTTTGCCTACTGCCTATTTAATATTTAAAAACATGAACGCATACATAGTTGCAGCTAAAAGGACAGCAAATACGAGAGCAAAAAAAGGAGGCTTTCGTTTTACACGACCTGATGATTTTGCTACCGAAGTAATTAAAGAACTTGTTAAGTCTGTTCCAGGATTGGACAACAAGATGGTTGATGACCTTATTGTTGGTAATGCAGTTCCGGAAGCGGAGCAAGGCATGCAGATGGGAAGGATAATCGCATTGATGGCGCTGGGTATAGACAATGCAGGTATGATTGTTAACCGTTATTGCGGATCAGGCGTTGAAGCCATCAACATTGCATCTGCAAAAATTCATGCAGGCATGGCCGACTGCATCATTGCTGGCGGAACAGAATCTATGTCTCTCGTTCCTGTAATGGGTTGGAAGACGGTGTTGAATTATAACATCTCCAAAAATCATCCGGATTATTATACAAGCATGGGTCTAACTGCAGAACAAGTTGCAGCTAAATATAAAATCTCTCGCGAAGAGCAGGATAAGTTTGCATACGACTCACACATGAAAGCCATAAAAGCACAGCAGGATGGCAAGTTGAAAGAAGAGATTGTACCTATTGCCGTAAAAGAAGTTTATGTAGATGAAAGCGGTAAAAAGAAGTCGAGAGACTTTACTGTAGATACCGATGAAAGTCCAAGAGCAGATACAAATATGGATGTGCTGGCAAAGCTGAAACCAGTTTTCGCTCAGGGCGGATCAGTAACTGCAGGTAACTCTTCGCCTACTACAGATGGCGCTGCATTTGCCATTGTTATGTCAGAAAGAATGGTAAAGCAATTAAACCTTAAACCCATTGCACGGATGATGAGTTATTCGGTCGCCGGCGTTGAGCCAAGCATTATGGGTATAGGTCCCGTTGCTGCAGTGCCAAAAGCATTAGAGCGCGCCGGACTAAAACTAAGTGACATTGATCTTATAGAATTGAATGAAGCATTCGCGGCACAATCGCTGGCCGTGGTAAAAGAGCTTGATATTGATCCTTCAAAGTTAAATGTAAATGGAGGAGCTATTGCATTAGGTCATCCGTTAGGAAGTTCAGGAGCAAGACTTTCGTTAACACTTTTCAATGAGCTTCGGAGAAGAAATAAAAAATACGGACTCGTTACTGCCTGCGTTGGAGGCGGGCAAGGTGTTGCTGGAGTGTATGAGTTGTTAAGTTAAGATGATAGTCGTGAGATAGGAGTATTGAGATACTAACCAATAACACTATGCACAATCTTAAAGAATTAATTATTTGGAAGCGGGCTATTGCTCTGGCAACTAATGTCTATCAGTCTACAAAAGATTTTCCGGCAGAGGAGAAATACGGTTTAACAGCTCAAATACGGAAATCAGCTATTTCAATACCGTCAAATATTGCTGAAGGGGCGGGGAGGAATACGAATAAAGAATTTAATCACTTTCTCGGTATATCGAACGGTTCGTGCTTCGAACTACAAACACAACTTATTATATCAAAAAATTTAGGATTAATCGGAGGAGAAGCTGACTCATTGTTAGATGAATTAGATCAGCTTCAAAAAATGAATTACTCATTACAAAATACGTTGAGGTGAGAATCTCATGTCTTAGATCTCAATACTAAAATCTTTTTTACTATGGCAGCTGCAACAGAAACAAAACAAGCAATTAAGGGGGGCGAATTTTTAATCCGCCAAACAGAAGCAAGTGAAATCTTTATTCCGGAACAATGGAACGAAGAGCAAAAAATGATTGCTCAGACTTGCAAGGAATTTCTGGAACAAGAAGTGTTTAACAGGCTTGATGAGATTGATTCCATGGAAGACCTTCAACTCATGCCATCTATTCTTGATAAGGCAGGAGAACTCGGCCTGTTAGGTACATCTGTTCCTCAGGAATATGGCGGATTCGGCATGGACTTCAATACAACAATGCTTGTTGCCGAAGTTATAGGAGCTGGCCACTCCGTTGCTGTTGCACTTTCAGCCCATACGGGTATCGGTACATTACCTATTCTTTACTATGGTAATGAAGAACAGAAAAAGAAATACATTCCAAAATTAGCTACAGGCGAATGGAAAGCTGCCTATTGCTTAACAGAACCAGACTCGGGCTCTGATGCCAATTCAGGTAAAACAAAAGCAACATTAAGCGCTGACGGAAAACATTATATAATCAATGGCCAAAAGATGTGGATTACAAATGGCGGTTTTGCTGATGTATATGTTGTATTTGCTAAAATTGATAATGATAAGAACTTAAGCGCTTTTATTGTTGAGAAGAGTTTTGGTGGCATTACAATGAATGAAGAAGAACATAAGATGGGTATTAAAGGATCTTCAACCCGTCAGATATTTTTTAATGATTGTAAAGTACCCGTAGAAAATCTTTTGAGTGAGAGAGAAAATGGATTTAAGATCGCTGTTAATATTCTTAATGTAGGCCGCATTAAACTTGGTGCTGCAGCGTTGGGCGGATCTAAAAGAACAATTTCACTTGCTATTAATTATGCAAAGGAGCGTAAGCAATTTGGAACATCCATTGCAAACTTCGGAGCCATTAAACATAAGATTGCTGATGTGATCGCACACATTTTTGCATCAGAATCTGCTTGTTATCGTGCTGGTCAAAATATTGATGATGCCTACAATGCGTTTGTGGCAGGAGGGCTGGATTCAGGAAAAGCCAGATTAAAATCACTTGAGGAATTTGCTATTGAGTGCGCCATATTAAAAGTACACGGATCTGAAGTACTTGATTATGCAGTTGATGAGGGCGTACAGATCTATGGAGGTATGGGCTTCTCAGCAGAAGGCCCTATGGATAGAGCTTATCGTGATGCGCGTATCAACAGAATTTTTGAAGGTACAAATGAAATCAACAGAATGCTTACCATCGACATGCTCCTTAAACGAGCGATGAAAGGTCAGATTGATCTTATGTCTCCAGCTATGGCAGTTCAAAAAGAACTGATGGCCATACCTGATTTTGGCGCTTCAGATGATGAAGGTGTATTTGCAAAGGAAAAGAAAGCATTAGCTAATCTTAAGAAGGCTGGGCTTATGGTAGCTGGAGCAGCCGTTCAGAAATTTATGATGAAACTTTCTGAAGAACAGGAAGTGCTTATGAATTTGGCAGACATGCTGATAGAAGGATACGTAGCAGAATCGACCTTGCTTCGTGTTGAAAAATTGATCGGTATTCGTGGCGAAGAGAATTGCCAAATAGAAAAAGAACTGGCAATGATTTACCTGCATCATGCAATTGAGAGAGCTGCTGTAGCAGGAAAACACGCAATCTATGCCTTTGCAGAGGGAGATGAGCTGAGACTTATGTTATTAGGCTTAAAGCGATTCACAAAAATTGATCCTTACAATTTAAAAGAGGCGAGAAGAAAGGTTGCAAATTACGCCATTGAAAAAGGAGAATACCCTTTTTAAAGATTGAACACATCCTTGTACAGATACGAACATAGCCCTGCCATAAACAGGGCTTTTTTCATTAAAAACGCATTTATTGAAAATGGAATATATTTTGAGTAAATGACTACAGATAAATCAATTGCTATGACAACTAAAACTTTAGGATCATTACTTATTGTAATTGTCTGCTTGCTTGTCTTCCCTGTCTCCTTCGGCATCCTTGCGGCGGTATTTGGAATTGTATTTGGAGTTGTAGGAGCCGTAATCGGAGGTATCTTCGGAATTATCGGAGGAGTCTTTGGAGGAATAGGATGGTTATTTGATCAAATCTTTAATTGGGATTTCGATTTCTATTTTTTTGATTTTGACCTATCTACGGTTCTGTTAATCGTACTAGTAGTTCTATTGTTAAAACGAAGCGAATCTTCTCAAGTAAGGCGCCCTACGAAATAAAGTGGCGGTTATACAATGAGGGGTTAAGAAAATACTTGCTGTATACAGGGTAACGTTTTACTTCCTGCAGAGAAGGTTTCTTACCTTTAGTAAATACAACTTTGTAATACCATTCATAGCCTTTTTCCACTTGAATATCCTTACGCAACAGATACCAGGTTTTATCATAAGGATTTAGAACCTTAACCTCCACATGAAACAAACCTGGTAAACTTTTTATCCGAACAAATTTACCTGGTTGCTTATTGTAAAGTTTTCCGTTTACGTAAACCTGCATGTTAGAACTTTTAGCATCAGATAGAATCGCAATACCAGAAATATAAGCAAATGCTGGCGAGGAGATACTTGCCAATAATAACGCAATGACTACTTTATTCATGTTCAACCCTTTGTTCTAAAAAAAAACAAGGTCCGTGCCAGTTTTGAAGCATAGAAATCATCTGAGAAGTAACTTTCTATGTCTCTATTTCTAAAAAACATAAATGAAATTGACCGTTATTGTTTTCATAATTCTTAATCGAGCTTCATCAATCAAAAACAAAGACTTGTTGCAACACCACCGTTTTTGTTTGCGGCAGATTAATAAGTACCTTTTTTGAATACTTAAAATGTTTAATGGCAGCTGAAAAAAAGCGTTACCAGCTGGTTGGGGTCTCACCCAAGTGCGGGTATTCGTTTTGTGGCACGTTTTAATTTATCTTTGACTTAAACGTAAATATGAAGTTATCACAAGCCTGTACCCAAATACTTGGTCAATTAGTAGATCTTGTTGAAGAGATTGATGAGAAAGATTTTTCTAGACCGTCTCACGCATTAAGTAATAGTACAATCGGCCAACACTTAAGACATACTTTAGAATTCTTTTTCTGTTTAGAGAGTGGGTTCGAAAAGGGTGTAGTTAATTATGATAAAAGGGCACATGATAAAAAAATAGAAACGGACAGAGTTCTTGCAATAAATGCTCTTAACCGCATCATCGATTTTGTAAATCAGATTCCTTTCGATAAGCCATTAAAACTAGAGGTTGGATATGATACAACTCAGGATGATGTAGTTACGGTTGAAACAAATACAACACGTGAGTTGGTTTATAACATTGAACATGCGGTGCATCATATGGCTATTATGAAAATAGGAATACGTGAAGTCGCATCTTATATCATGTTGCCTGCTGACTTTGGCATAGCTGCGTCAACACTTCGCTATAATGAAGCGGTAGCACAATCTTCTCACTAAAAGTGCACTAGAGAGAATGTCCTTTTGGCGAAGAGTTAAGCGCAGTAATTTCATTATTAAGTTTAAGAGCTGGGAATACTGGCCGTTTGGAATTCTACAGTTTCCAATTTTTTTCTATTGGATTTGGCTATCAATAAGGGCAAGGTCGTTGTTATTTTTTACGGCCTCTAACCCCGGAATTACAATGGGAGGGATGTTTGGCGAATCGAAATTTGAAGTTCTCCAAAAAATTCCAAGTGCCGTTGTTCCTAAAACTATTCTTATAAAAAGACCTTCCTCAAAAGAAGCTGTCTTGAAAAGTCTCGAGGACAACGGCTTTTCATGGCCTGTAATCTTTAAACCGGATATTGGTGAACGAGGTTACATGGTGAAGAAAGTCTCTTCTGTTGAAGATATTGAAAACTACCTCAAGCTTGTTAAAACTGATTTCTTAGCGCAAGAATTAGTGACTTTGCCGCTTGAATTCGGTGTTTTTTATACAAGGCTACCAAACGAAGAACATGGTAAAGTTACCTCTGTTGTAATGAAAGAAATGCTTCACGTTGTGGGAGACGGCAGATTGAATTTAAGACAACTTATACTCGCAAAGGATCGAGCTAAACTTCAATGGGAGAGACTTGAGAAAATGTATGAACACCGGTTGGATGAGGTACTACCAATCGGATTCAAAATGGAGCTTGTTTCAATTGGCAATCATGCGCTTGGAACTAAATTTCTTGATGGAACATCGCTTATCAATGAAGAATTATCATCGAGTTTCGATAAGATAAGTAAAAAAATTGATGGTTTTTATTTTGGTCGGTTTGACCTAAAGTGTGCTTCGTTACCAGATCTTTTCCAAGGAAACGTAAAAATAGTTGAGCTCAATGGCTGTGGCGCAGAACCTGCCCATATATATGATCCAAACTTTAAAATCTGGAAAGCAATAAGTGTTCTTTTAAATCATTGGAAAAACATTTTTATTATTTCTACTCATAATCGGAGGAACGGAGTAAGGTACACCACCTTAAGAGAAGGACTTAAATATTATCAAAAGTTTAAAGCGGCCACCCGCTAGGTTATGGATGTACTGCTTTCTTTTCTCTTAGCATTCTTTTTTTCATTTGTCGGTTCCATACCACCGGGCACATTGAATCTTACAATCATCCAACTTGGATTAGAAAATAGAGTAGATGTAGCTTGGCGGTTTGCCTTTGCTGCGGCCCTTGTAGAATACCCTTATGCGTGGCTTGCTGTTAAGTTTGAAGCGTTAATTTCGTCATCCCCTGTTATTACAAATAATATTGAACTGATAGCATCAATTGTGATGATTTTACTGGGCGTCTTCAATTTATGGTCGCCTAAAAAGAGAAGTGGAGTTGTTGAGGGCTTTGATAAAAGTGGTTTTAAGCGTGGTATTGTACTCGGAATGCTTAATCCATTGGCTTTGCCCTTTTGGGTAGCAATAACTACCTATCTAAAAGGTCTACAATGGATCGATCTCTCGTCCCACCTTGAAATTCACAGTTATTTATTTGGCGTTTCCCTAGGCGCATTCATTTTATTAATCGTGCTAGCGGCATTAGCAAAACGTATAGCTACCAGGTTTAAGGATAACCCCATTATTAAGAAAATGCCCGGGATTATGCTGTTAGCATTGGGGTTCTATGCTCTTTTTGAATATGTATTAAATACTTTCGGATTTCAGTGACACCTCTTTTTGCCCAACATTTAGAATAACCTTCTCGCCATGTATCCAGGCAAAATTTGGGTTTTCATGACCTGATGGAAAATTGAAAGCAACAGGAAAGTAAAAATCCTTTACAGCATTTAAAATGATTTGCTCTACATCCTCTTTAAATGCTAATGTAGATTCCTTCATATCTGTCATGTGGCCGACTATGAGACCGTTCAATTGCTCTAGTTTCCCTGCGCGTTTTAATTGGGTCATCATTCGGTCCATCCGATAAATGTATTCGTCAATCTCTTCGATAAGTAAAACACATCCATTCGTATTTATTTCAGAGGATGTTCCTAGTGAGTCAACTACAAGCGAAAGATTACCGCCTACTAAAACCCCATCTGCTGATCCTAACCTGTTTCTCGAAGAAGGATCACACTTAATTTCAAACGAATTATTAAAGAGAAGATTTTTCAGGCTTTCTACCGAGGTGCGTGCGTTCGGTTGGGAGAAGAGAATGGGCATTGTTCCATGAACGCTTTTGCAACCCAGCTGAAGAAGTTTAAGATGTATGGCAGTAATATCGCTAAAGCCGATAATCCATTTGGGACTTTTCTTAAAACTTGAAAAGTCTAGACTATCTAAAATTCTCGTACTTCCATAACCACCTCTTGCTGCTATAATTGCCTTAACAGATGGATCGTCGATAAGATCTTGAAACCCTTCAAGTCTTTCCTGATCGGTACCTGCTAGATAAGCGTGAGCCTCACTTTTAACATTCTCAGAAATTGCAACATCAAGACCCCAACTTGAAAATGTATCAATTGCAGATGTTAAATCTGAAAGCGAAACCTTTCTTGCGGGTGCGACTATTGCAATCCTGTCTCCTGGTTTTAATGGTGGTGGATTGATCATTTATAAATTTAGGTATAAAAAAAGCCCCTAATCGGGGCTTTTCTCATTAAAATGAAAAATTTTATTGCTTTGGCTTATTATTAGCAGGAGGAGGAGTTGTTGCAGGTGCTTGAGTATTAGCAGCAGCTGGCTTAGGTGTAACACCTAATTTCTTTAAAACCAGGTCTGATACATCGTGGCTTGAATCGCCATATAATACAGCATCAACACCGCCAATAACTGAATTTAGAACTAAAGTATAACCTTGTTCTTTTGAAACGTCTTCAATAGCTTTTGAAACCTTCTTATAAACAGGATCCATCAATTGAACTTGTTTATTTTGAATGGTTGATTGGGCATCCTGCTGAAGTTTCTCTAAGTTTTGTTGTAATTGCTGAAGTTCACGTTCAGTATTTACACGAACAGCATCAAGCATAGTACCTGCGTTTGCCTGGTAATCCTGTAATTTCTTTTGAAATTCCTGAGCTTTACCATCTATTTGATTCTTTAATTGGGTTTGAGTTGATTTAAGTTCAGTTTCAATCTGTTTTGACTCGGGCATTTGGCTGAAGATGTAATCTACATCGGCAAAACCAACCTTAGATGCCGTTTGTGCATGTGAAAAGAATGAAGTAACGCCAAGCACAAATAATAATGCAAACTTTCTCATTGGGATTTTATTCAAATTTTAATTTTTAATCTTATCGTTTGGATCACCTAATCCAAGTTCATCTAAAACAAAGTCTGTATAATCATGACGTGGGTCAGTGTAAATCATCACAAGTTCACCGGCTTTATCAAACACAATAGCCAGGTTGTTTTGTTTAGCTACTTTATCCACGGCATCCCATACTTTATCTTGAATGGGTTTTATTAATTCTTGCTTCTTAAGAAAGAAGAGGCCGCCAAATCCAAAAACCTTTTTTTGATATTCTTTGAGCTCAGCTTCTTTCTTTTGGATAGAAGCAGTTCTTTCTTTTTTCATCTGGTCGGTTAGTAAGACTTGTTCGGCTTGAAGATCGCTATACATGGATTCAATCTTCTTTGCCATCTCCTGAATCTCCTTTTCCCAAGCGCCAGAAAGCTGATTTATCTCCTCCTGGGCCTTACCGTATTCCGGCATTTTGTTCAGGATAAAATCGGTGTCTATATAACCGAACCGTTGAGCATGGACAAAATTCAGGCCGAAAATGAGAAAAAATATTGTAATAAAATACACCCTCATACTATCTGATTTGCTGACCAATCGTAAAATGGAAATGTGCACCACTTCTTTGAGTTGCCCCAGGAAGGGTATCGAAACCATATCCCCAATTCAACCCAATCAAACCAAAGGCAGGCATAAATATTCTCGCTCCAAAGCCTGCAGATTTATAAAGAGTAAACGGATTAAAGTCTTCATAAGTATTCCAATTGTTTCCGGCTTCAGTAAAAACAAAGCCATAAATCGTAGCGGCACTACCTGTCGTTACAGGATAACGAAGCTCAAGTCCGAACTTATCATAAACGATACCCCCTTGAATTTCTGAACTAGCGTTAGAAGTACTGTAATTGTTATAATCTGGTGGAGTGATTCTGTTGTTCTCGTATCCTCTTAGACCAATCACTTCCTGACCTAACAAGAATGAATTAAAGCCACCAGCCAGTCCATCACCACCCAGGTAAAATCTTTCAAACGGACCGATTCCAGCTTTGCTTGTATATGAGCCAATAAATCCGAAATGCGATTTTGCTTCTAAAACAAGCTTCTTCTTGTTATCAAGAGGCAGGTAGTATTTAGCATCGAACATCCATTTGTTGAACTCAATCCATTTAAACCTGTCTCCAGCATTAGCGGTATTGTAATCTATTTCTCTCCATAAAGAGTAAGGAGGTGTTAGTGTAATACTTAATGAAATGTCTGAACCTTGTGAGGGGTACATTATTTCGTTCAAGCTCCGACGTGCAATAGTTGTATTAAAGTTAATGCTGTTTGCATTACCATTTGTAAAGCCAAGTCCCGAGTTGTAGTCATTTAAGCTATACCGTAAATAAGACAGAGAGTTTGTTAAGGTAAAGTAATTATCGGGCCACTCAAGTCTTCGCCCTAAACCTACTGTTACACTATTTACTTTAATACTTGGATCAACTATACCGTCTGTTGTTTGATAACGAGTAAGACGTTGTACTGAACTGTTCAAACTTACGCTGAATGAGTGTGGCTTTCTTCCTCCAAGCCATGGCTCAGTAAATGAGAAACTATAACTCTGATATTGTCTTCCGTTAGCCTGGACGCGCAATGATAAACGTTGTCCATCTCCCACAGGCAGTGGACGCCAGTTTTTAAAGTTAGGAATATTACGAACAGAGAAGTTATTGAATGTCAATCCTAACGTTCCCACGAAACCGTAGTAACCACCCCAACCACCTGACAATTCAACCTGGTCGTTAGACTGTTCTTCAACCTGCCATTCTACGTCTACAGTACCTTTATCAGGATTTGGCACCAGGTTTTGTGATACTTTATCGGGAGCAAAATATCCTAATTGTGCTAAACTTTGCTGCGTTCTGATAATATCGGATCTTCTGAATTTCTGACCTGGAATGGTACTTAGCTCGCGACGGATTACGTGGTCACTTGTTCTGTCGTTTCCTGTAATTGTTACTTCGTTAATTGTAGCCTGCTCTCCTTCATGAATCCTCATCTCTACATCAATTGAATCTCCTGCCACAGCTACTTCTACAGGGTTGATTCTAAAAAACAAATATCCATCATCCATGTAAAGGCCGCTAATATCCATGCCTTTTGGATTGAACTGCAGTTTTTTATCAATGAGTTCTTTATTATACACGTCTCCTTTACTGATACCGAGTACAGTGCTTAACTGCTTGTCAGTATAAATATAGTTACCGGTCCAGATGATATTTCGGAAGTAATATTTAGGGCCTTCATAAATCTTAAAGTCAATGTTGATGGTCTTGTCGTTATGATTGTAAATACTGTCAGTAACTATTTCTGCATCACGATAACCTTTTGAATTATAAAAAGCGATGATTTTCTTCTTGTCGTCTTCGTAGTCGGTTTGAATTAGTTTAGAACTCGAGAAGATGTTTAATTTGATATTGTCGTTCAGGAATTCTTTTGTGTCTTTTCGGCTGACAGGCCCACCCATTCTTACGTACTTACCCGGTTGTAGCAACGCGCTCAACACTGTCCGATGTAGTGTAAAACGTGGATGCTCCTTGGTTTTTTTCATCCTCCGCTTAAGTGTCGCATCGTCAATGTGTTCATTACCTGTAAAAGATATTTTATTGATTTTGATCTTTGACTTAGTATTAATGGCAATCTTCAACCGAATTCCATCTCTATTTAAAGTGTCTTTTTCCTGAACAACTTTAACATCTGTTCTCAAAAAGCCCTTTTTAACGAAATATTTCTTTACAGCCAGTTCGGTATTACGGATCATGGCGTCATTCACGATTTTTCCACGAATCAGATTAAGATCTTCTTTTAGACCAGACTCTTGACTTTTATTTACGCCTGTAAAATAAAAAGCGGTTAAACGAGAACGTTCGGCAAGCTCAATATTAAGATATATGTTTTCGCCTTCAATTCTGCTTACTTCAATAGTAACATCGCCGACCAGACCGTATTTCCAGATCTTTCTGATAGCTCCAGTAATGGCATCACCAGGAATTTTAATCTTGTCTCCGACCTTAAGGCCAGAAATAGAAATCATTGCATTCTTATCAAGGACATTAATTCCCGACACATCAATACCAGCAATTATATATTCTCGGGGGTTAGCGTAGTTTAAATTATTTTCTGCGGGCTGTTGTGCGGCATTTCGATCTCTTCTTCTGAATTGAGCCCAGGAACTGAATGTTACGCAGAGTAGAATGGTAATAATTAAAAATTTTTTCATCTTATTAACCCACGGGGTTCAATTGTTCACTAGTTTTTCCAAATCGTCTTTCTCTTTGTTGATAAGAACAAATGGCCTCGTACAAATGCTCTTTTCGGAAATCCGGCCATAGTGTTGGCGTGATAAATAATTCAGTATAAGCGATCTGCCATAATAAAAAGTTACTTATCCTAAGCTCACCACTAGTTCTTATAAGAAGCTCAGGATCTGGGATGCCCGAAGTCTGCAAAAAGTTTTCTAAAGTTTTATCATTTATAGCAGAAGCATCAATTTTTCCGCTTTGTACCTCTGAAACAAGAGCTTTTACGGCTTGAAGAATCTCCCATCTGCCGCTATAGCTCAAAGCAAGAATAAGGGTAAGACCTGTGTTATTTTTTGTTTGATCGATGGCCCACGCTAAATTTTTTTGACAGGCCTCAGGAAGATGAGAAGTGGCTCCTATGGTTTTAAGTCTTACCTGATTATCCGAAAGTGTCTTTATTTCTTCTTTTATAGTATTAACAAGTAACTCCATTAAGCCGTCCACTTCCTCTTTTGGCCGGTTCCAGTTCTCAGTTGAAAAAGCATATAGGGTTAGGTACTTAACGCCTAACTCTGCGCAACCCTCTGTCACATCTCGTACAGCCTGAATTGCATTTCGGTGTCCGAAGATTCTCAGCGCACCCTTTTTCTTTGCCCATCTGCCATTACCATCCATGATAATAGCTACATGCTGGGGCAAATTATTTAAGTCGATATGTTCTTTAAATGAAGCCACAAGGTTTCAAAATTAGCCCAAAAAAAGTAAAGGTAAATTTAATTTATGAAGAACTTAGTAAGAGCGCGACTTACCTATAAGGATTTGTTGGACACGGGATTGAATAAAAGGTTCTAGTGAGGCTCAATCCTAAAAAATAGTAAGCGTCAGTATCATTAGGATTTCCGTATTGAAAATCCTTATAACGCTGATCGCCTTCGGAAATGTTGTCGAGGTAGTCGAAGAAAGTTTTTCTAGCACCAAACTCAAGCGATAGATACCACTTTGGATTAATCACATATTTAAAACCTAACCCAAAAGGTATTGCTCCTTGGACATTACTATACTCCTGGGTTTTATCCTTATGGCCTGACATTCCAAATAAACCCAAACCCGCAAACAAGTAGGGCGTAAAACGAAGCATTCTCTTTTCACTCCTCCAGTTTAAAAAATGGTACTCCATAACTGTAGAGGCCTCCATGAGAAAGATGCTAAACGACGCAGCCCGTTCTTCTGCAAAGGCATCATACGGTCTCTTTTCATCACTTGCACCTAGGCCTCCCCCTGTCAGGGCGGCCCTGAAACTAACAACAGAACTAAGATTGGAGCGATAGAAAATTGTTGCTGCCGGTTTAGAATTTAAAAGATTATAATTTTTCGCCAAGTCACCGGTGTAGCTAAAGGTGCCGATACCAAAACCTAACTCTGAACGCTGTGCAACTCCATTAATAGCTGATAAAATGCAAACTGTACAGGTAAAGAGAATAGATTTAGCAGTCATCATCTGAATTTAGCCCGGTGAATTGATTTTCCTATAATATAGGTTCCTCTGATTGTAAAAACTGTGTAAATATCTTTATCGTTTTTGTTTCCGCGTATATTAGAAGTAACGTCATTTTTAAACTCCTCTCCATACCCCGGAAGCGCCATATATTGCCTATTATCTCTTCCGGTATAAGCATGAAGGATAGAGGGATTTACAGCAGGATTATATTGTGGTAATTCAAAGGTTCTGTATGACATGGCTTTTGCAAGCTCATTGTCACCAAACACACCTAAATCAACATAACTTTGACTTACATCGTCTATATAATCAGTGAATAAATATCTAAATCCAAACTCCGCAGCAATATCCACTAATGTGTTAACTCTAAAACGTACCCCAACACCAAATGGTATAGCAGGCTGAATTAAATTATAAGATTTTATGCCAGCATTGGCATCGGTAGGAAGAAGGTTTGCGTTTTGTCCCTCCGTTCCCAAAGGCCTTAAGTTAACCCACTCACCGGCATTGCTAAATGGTGTAATGCCATCAACCTGGGTAGCTGGAACCTGAGCCTGCGGATTGTGATGAAAAACTGCCACACCGACAAATGCATAAGGAGTCCATGCAACTCTGCTCAAATAGGATGATGAGTTTTCAAATAAGTCAAAAGATGCTATTAATGATAGTTCTTTGATTCTGTTTCTGAACGACAAGTTTCTTTGGTATCTAAAAAAGGCATTTTCTGCATCACCTTCGTCAGCTGATTTCGTGTCTGATCCACTAAGCGTTCCATACATAAATGCTCCTACAAGGGTATAACGTGGGCCGAAGCGATGAGCATAAGAGACAGCAAATGCGGGTCTTGTAAAAGAGATATCTGTACTAAAGCGGTTAGGCTTAGGTGCAAGATCACCGTAATAATTTAAAGCATTTACAGAGAAACCTATAGCATTGTAAGTTTTGTCCTTTCCAAAATGGAATTTATCGCCTCGATAAGTAGAGAGTTGTCTGTTATTCTTTTTAATACTTCTTCGGCTTAGCTGTCCGTATCCTTCAGAAGTAAACAGACACACTGCGGCCATTACAGCCAAATAAATTGCCTTTCTCATCACGCCGTGGGGTTTAAACGACTTAAAATCAGTCTAATACAAATATATTATAATAAAAAATCAATTGCGAATGTCTAAACCCCAGTTCAACTTTTGCCTCAATGTTTTGAAGTAATGTTGGCCATGAAGTTGTATTAAATTCACCTTGAAATCTCCTTTCTTAATCTTTAAAGTAAAGGTATGGTCAACAGTAGAAATTCTTGAGTCCAATGAAACCAGGAACTTTCTGCTTCTTCCCTCAACCCTAAACGAAATCTCGGAAGCATCTGAAACAATTATTGGCCGTACAGTTAAATTATGAGGACTAATCGGTGTGATCACAAAATTTCCTGAACTAGGAGAAATAAGTGGTCCACCACAGCTTAAAGAATATCCGGTAGATCCAGTAGGCGTTGCTACAATAATACCGTCTGACCAGTAAGAGTTAAGGAATTCACCATCAATATAAGTGTGTATCGTAATCATTGATGATGTGTCTTTCTTAACAACAGTAAAGTCATTTAAAGCAAAATTCAGGTTTCCAAAAACTTCTTTATCTGCATTGAATTTCAGGACAGCCCTTTTATCAATAGTGTATGCGCCGGCTATAACTTTATCCAGTGAATTCTGTATGTCGGCTTTATTAATGGTAGCTAAAAAACCTAGTCTTCCTGTGTTAATACCTAAAATCGGTACCTCCGCACCACCTATATGTGTAACGGACTCAAGTAATGTGCCATCGCCACCTACACTAATAAAGAAATCAAACTCTTTTAAATCGGCACCTGGTTCATAGGTAGACCAAGAAAATTTTTTGAACGCCTGGTGTTTGAGAAGGCTTTCAAATTTGGATGAAATATATACTTCCTGGTCCCTTTTGAATAGGTATTCAAATATCTCTGTTATAAAAGGAATAGCCTCCTTCTTGAATTCCTTGCCGTGGACACCAATTTTCATGTAGCCTTTACAATTGCTTCTCTAAAATTAAATGTCCAGGTATCTTAACAACATGTCTATTCTCTCTCTTTCATTCTCTACCGGTCTGCTCTCCTGATAACGACCAATAACTTTGTAATTGAATCGCTCAAGAGTAGCCACAATGCGTGTCATGTCCGTCTGATTGATTTTTAAAGTAAGTCTGATCTTCCCAGGATCCAAGGGATCTTCTTTTATGATACTGCTCAGAATCTTTGCATGGTTTTCTTCTATTAACCTGCTGATTTCTGACAAAGAGTAATCCACATAGTTCATAGACAAAACAAGGATGGCGCCTGGCATCTGAACAGCTGCTGTCTGGGCAAAAGAAGTAAGGGTATCCTGAACAGTAATAACTCCGGCGTACTGCTGATCGTCGTTCAATACTGCTACCATTTGAAGCTTGTTATCAGTTGCTACTTTTAAAATGTCATAGAAGTGGGTGTCAAGGTGAACATAACATGAAAGGCCGGCAAGGTTAAAATCACCGACATGTTTTTCAATATCATTAGTTTCGAGGATAATTTCTTCAGAAATAAATCCGAGTAACCGATTATTATCAACAACGGGAAGGTAAGTACATCTAAATTCCTCCATCCAAACGATAGCTTTATGCGCGTCATCGGATCCTTTTAAAGGAGGAATCATATGGTTTATTAAGTCTTCAGCGATCATATGTAGCTATTTAACAAATGGGGCTTAGATAAAATGTTAATATCAATTATGTAACCAAAAAATCTTCAACAAGTTCATTAAATCTCTCCGGGTGCTCCATCATAGGTGCATGGCAGCATTTGTCGATAAATTTTAATTGAGAGTTAGGGATAAGTCGATTAAATTCATGAGCAACTATAGGCGGCGTAATTGTATCGTTTAGCCCCCAAACAAGAAGCGTTGGCGTTTTTATGTTCGGAATTTCATCAGCCATATTGTGGCGTTGGGCCGATTTTGCAATAGCTACTATCCTCATACACTTAGGAATGCTCTTCGTTGTTTCAAAAACTTCGTCCACCAATTCTTTTGTAGCCACGTTGGGGTCATAAAAAGTGTATGCAACTCTTTCCCGTATATAGTCATAATTTCCCCTTTTGGGATAAGAACCACCCATTGAGTCTTCAAATAGACCAGAGCTTCCGGTAAGAATGAGTTTCTTCACACGTTCACTATTTTTAAGTGTGTATAATAAAGCAATATGCCCACCGAGGCTATTACCCATTATAATCATGTTGTCCAAGTTTTTATATGCCACAAAATCCTCTACAAATTTTCTTAGCCCTTCTAAACCAGCCTCTTTAATCGGCATTTCATATATGGGAAGCATTGGTATTACAACATTAAAATTCCGAGAGAAGCGATTTACAACGCCTTCCCAATTACTCAGAGCACCGAACAAACCATGAAGGAGCAATAGAACCGGACCTTGTCCCTCATCTACGAACTTAAAACCGTTATCCTCTTTTACTAATATTGACATATGAGGTATTATAAACTAATGAATGAAATAACTAAAAAATTAATGAGTATTAAAAACTAAGCTGGTTGTAAATATTACCTAAAAAATATCATTGAAGGCGGGGATAAGCTCACCGATCCATGAAGTAACCATTGGAGCAAAGTCAGTTAAAAAAGGTAAAAACTTTGAATCTTCTTGCCAGGTGGAGGGGAACGCTATTTTTAAGCTTCCTACTATCCAAAAGAACACACTGAGTACAAATGCCGTCTTTATAAGACCTAATGCCGCACCTGCCATTTCGTCTATTCGGCCTAAAAATGATTTTTCAATGGATGCCTTTAAAGCTTTACCTATTAAAGAAACTACTAGCAAAATGATGATGAACACAGCACCGAAGGCCACATAAGGTAAGATTTTTTCATCAATGTTAAAATGCTCGGAAAGATAGATGAGTGAGACGCCTAAAAGTTTAAACCCTCCTAAAATGCCGAGAACGATCCCTAACAGCGAGAATAACTCAACCAAAAATCCATCTCTATAACCTTTAAATGCACCAAATGCAATTAATAAAATGATGATAATATCGATCCAACTCAAGGTGTAAGCATTTTTTTAACTAATTCTGAAATCACCTTTCCATCGGCCTGACCAGCTAGCTTTTTAGTAGCAAGTCCCATCACCTTACCCATATCCTGAGAGCCCTTTGCTCCTGACTCTTCAATAATGGTTTGTACTGCCTTGCGTAAATCTTCCTCAGATAATTGTTTCGGTAGATATCGATTTATAATTTCTAATTGGCCAAGTTCTTTTTCCGCCAGATCCGGCCTGTTTTGTTGTTGGAATATTTCTGCAGATTCCTTTCTTTGTTTTGCTGCTTTCATCAATAATTTGCTTTCGGCGTCTGATGTTATATCACCTGATCCTCCTTTTTCAGTTTCTGCAAGCAAAATCATAGACTTAATACTTCTTAAGGCATCTAACTCTTCTTTATTTTTCGATAGCATTGCCTTTTTAATATCATTATCAATTTGTTGTCTTAAACTCATAGTCTTTAACGCTGTTAGTGTTATTTTTCGAACAAAATAAAGTGAACAATAGTTAATAATAAAAAAAATCAAAAATTCCGGTGACTCGACTCAGCGTCAATATTAATAAAATTGCAACACTCAGAAATGCACGTGGAGGAAATAATCCCGATGTTATAAAGGCGGCTTTAGATTGTGAAAGGTTTGGAGCTCAGGGTATTACTGTTCATCCAAGACCTGATGAACGCCATATTCGTTATAAAGATGTAATTGATTTAAAGAAAGTAGTTACAACAGAATTTAACATCGAAGGCTATCCTGACGAGCGCTATCTGAAATTAATTCGAGAAGTAAAGCCAGCCCAGGCAACACTTGTTCCCGATCCGCCTGATGCGATTACCTCTAATGCAGGCTGGGACACTATTAAAAATGCAAGTTTATTGAAGGAGATTATTTCTGAAATTAAAGCTTATGGCGTAAGGGTTTCAATATTTGTCGACCCACTACCTTTGACGGTTGAAGGGGCAGCTAAGGTTGGCGCAGACAGAATTGAATTATATACGGAGCCTTATGCAAGTGAATTTAAACTCAAAAAGGAAATTGCAATTAAACCTTATATAGAAAGCGCAAAAGTAGCACGCGAGTCTGGATTAGGAATTAATGCCGGGCACGATCTTGATCTTAATAATCTTCGGTTTTTGAAACTGAACATACCTTATTTAGATGAGGTCTCAATCGGACATGCTTTAATTTGTGACGCTTTGTATTTCGGTCTTGAAAACACAATTCAACTATACCTGAAGGAATTGCACTGAAGTATAACTACAGTATGAATAATTCCAGAAAAATTGAAATCCTGAGAGAGATCCAAAATGAGCTTGAACTCCGGAAAGGATCAAAAGCTTATTTTTCAGAAGACTTTGTCTCTATAGAATATGATTTTGCGAATCATTACCTCTACGTTAACTGGAAGGGCTACCAGACAGAAGGATCTGTTAAACAAGGTTGTGAAAAAATGCTGGAAGCCCTACTTCACTATAAATGTCAAAACATTTTGAATGACAATACAAACGTTCTTGGCATATGGACTCCTGCTGCGCAGTGGGTAGGAGAGAACTGGTTGCCAAGAATGGTAGAGGCCGGGTTGAAGTATTTTGCATGGGTGTATTCCCCTTCTATGCTGAGTCAAATATCTACCAATGAAGCATTGAAACATACACCCCCAATTAACATTGTTAAAACCTTTTATGACCTAGAGTCAGCAAAACGTTCGTTAACGGCAAAAAAGTAGGCCTTCTATAATAATTGCTATATCTGGTTATCTTTGACCTATTAGATAATACTCTATGAGCCTGAAACAAAAGCTTAGCGAAGCCGAGATGCAGCGTATAAAAGATGCTGTTAAAGAAGCAGAAGAGAAAATTTCTGGAGAGATTGTTCCTGTAATTGTAGAGCAAAGCGGGCCTTATCGTACAGCTAATTATAAAGCTTGCATCTCATTTTCAGTGTTTGCATTTATTGTCATTGTCATTCTTGATCGTTATATAATAACAGATGCCACGCATACGCTTTATTACGACCCTATGTTCATCATGATGGTAGTAGTAAGTGCAGGTTTGGTTGGTTGGTTCTTACCTAATTTATCTTATTCCGTTAAAAGACTTTTTCTCAGCAGACAGCACATGGACGAACGCGCAAGTCAACGTGCAGAAAACATATTTCTCGAAGAGGAGGTTTTCAATACAAAGCATCGAACAGGTATTATGCTATTTATATCCTTTTTCGAACATGAAGTAATTGTAATGGCAGATAAAGGAATTAGTAAGGTAGTAGAGCAAAAGGAATGGGACCAGATAGTTAACCTACTGGTGGAAAACATACATAAAGGACAAATAGTAAGTGGTATTGAAGAGGGTATTAAAAGATGTGGTGAGATATTATTAGAGAAAGGTTTCATTAAAGAATCTGATGATACAAACGAACTTCGGGATGATCTACGTCTTAACTAAACAGGATCAGCAAATCATGAAACTAAAAGTATCAATAGCCTTATTGTTAGTATCGCACCTTGTCTTTGCTCAGCCTGCTGTTCCTGAACTTTGGGGTACACGTATTCATGATGAAGCTCATACTCTCTCAGTGCAATTTATAAACAGTCTCGAACAGCAACTGAAAACGCACGAGGATTCTACTTCAAACCAGATAGCCGTACTAATTATTCCAACTTTAGATGACTACCCCATTGAAGATTACACACTTAAAGTTTCTGAAAAATGGAGGCTCGGCCAACAGGGTAAAGATAATGGTGTGCTATTATTTGTAGCTATAAATGACCGAAAGGTAAGAATTGAAGTTGGTTATGGCCTTGAAGGTGTTTTGCCTGATGCATTGTGTAATCAGATAATTAGAAATGAGATCGCACCGAATTTCAGGCAGAACGATTATGAAGGAGGGATTCAAGCAGCCACCAGCGCTATACTAAAAGCAATTGCCGGAGAATATAAGGCAGAAAGTAAGCCTTCGGGAAGAAGACGAAACAATGGTGGATCTATTGTTCCCTTTATTATTATCCTCATCATTATCATATTAATTTCCAGGTTAAGGGGCGGTGGAGGAAGAGGGGGTTATAGAGGAGGTGGCTGGTCTGCTGGGTCA
>NZ_JAHESD010000077.1 GCF_018598585.1 Chryseosolibacter indicum | reverse complement strand
ATACCAGGGATTAACCGCAGGCACTTCCCAGGCACTCTAATGGGTTACTAATGGTTGATTGGCACTCATTAATTACATAATGAACCGTTGCCACCTGAAGTTTATACTTTCTTTCCCTAATGACAATTTTGGGTTTAAATGTTTCACCTGTTTATAGTTTACAGGTTATAATTTGATTATCAATAAGATTATAAAATACATGCGTTTTTCGATCGTTTTCGTGTAGAAAAGTCTAGACATAGGTTAAACATATACTAGACAAACCCTAGACGGATCTCGGGTTGAGGTTAGGGAAATGTTAGGGAGAGGTTAGGATGAGGATGGGAGAAGGTTGGCATTAGGTATTAGGCACTGGGTATTGGGTATTACGAGTTGGGGGTTGATAGGGCATCAGTCAATAGTCATGGGTCAATAGTAAGGGGTGGTCCATCCCTAAAATAGGTTGGTGTATTAAGGCTGCGAAAAAAGAGGCTGTTCGAAGAGTATTTCGAAACAGCCTCTGAAACCACGAACATATATAAACCTAATCGTTACTCAGGGTCGAGAATTTAAAGTTGTCTTTTAACGGTGCATATACACGTACATAGTCAACTTCCATGCGTTGTGGCCAGATGGATTCGTCTACGCCTTCGCGTCCGCCCCAGCCTCCTCCAACTGCAATATTCATTATTAAGTGGAAGGGATGATCGAAAGGCCAGGCATCGCTACCAGATCCATTGTTTTCAAACACATGGTAAGGAACACCATCAATAAGAAACGTAATTTTCTTTTCTGTCCAGTTAATGGCATAGATATGAAAAGCTTTATCAAAGTCAGTCACTGTTTTTTGCTTACCGACTTGTGTTCCCTTGATATGGTTAAAGTCCTCTGTATGAACTGTACCATGAACGACGCCAGGATCATAACCAACGTGTTCCATGATATCAATCTCACCACTTTTAGGCCATCCGCCGTATTTTAACGAATCAGGCAGCATCCAAATAGCAGGCCATGATCCCCTGCCAAAAGGTAACTTTGCCTTTATTTCGATATAGCCATACTTAGGAGAAACTTCTCTTACCGAACGTACCCTTGCTGACGTATATGCACTGTTACCCGTTTGTTCTTTATGTGCTTCAATAATAAGACGTCCATTTTCTACCCTTACATTCTCAGACTTTTCTGTATAATATTGCAACTCATTATTACCCCAACCACAGAGTTGCGGACAGCCATTACCCAAGTGATAACTCCAAAGTTTGGGATCAGGCTTGCCGGTATAGTCAAACTCGTCGTGCCATATCATTTTGGGTTTGCTTTTATACTCTGCCGATGTTGTAAGAAGAATCCAAAATGAAACAGGAAGAAATATATTCATACAAAAGTTAGTCTGTTAAAAAGTAGGTTATGGTTTAAAGGTCATTACTCGGGTTGAAACACTCTTATGTAATCAACAGTCATCTGTTGTGGGAAAGTTGTAGACTCATCAGGACTACCTGGCCAGTTACCTCCTACTGCAACATTGAATATAAAGAAGAACTGATTTTTAAATTCGCTCAGATCAGCAGATGTAATATCAACAACATTGAACTGAACATCATCTACATACCATGTTATTGACTTATCATCCCATACAATAGAGAACACGTGAAACTTGTCAGCAAAAACGCCTGATGTTAACGAATATTCCTTTCCAAAGTTAACGGGTTGGCCGTTGCTTTCCCAGTGGATGGTTCCATGTACGGTGTTATCTTTGCCTGCACCACCTCCTACTAGTTCCATAATATCAATTTCGCCACATGCCGGCCAAGGGACTGTACTTATGTTATTTCCCAGCATCCATAACGCAGGCCATATACCTTTTCCTTTAGGAACTTTTGCACGAATATCAACACGACCGTATTGAAACACTTTTTTATCTTTTGTTATAATACGGGATGATGTGTACTCACTACCCTCAAAGCTTTCCTTTTTAGCGGTGATGGTAAGATAGCCGTCTTTCACGCTAGTGTTTTCAGGACGATAATACTGAAGTTCATTATTACCCCACCCATTTGCACCTCTTCCAATTTCATGCGTCCAATAACTGGCGTCTAAGGAAGTGCCGTCAAATTCATCCTGCCAGGCAAGCTTCATACCCACATAGGTTAAAGGCGTTGTATAGCCATCCTGAGGAAGGACCTCGACCGCAACTTGTTTAGTTTCTGTAATAAAAGCTGTCGCCGTAGTGTGCGCTTGTACGGTTACGGTATATGTGCCTGACCTGGCGTATTTATGAGTGGCCATTCCCTCGTTGGTGTTAACAGGCTTTTCATTGGCTCCATCGCCAAAGTAGACATTGTAAAAGTTAGCATTCTTTGCAGATGCAGAAACCGTTACTTCTCCTGTTCCTTTTTCATCTACTTCAACATTTAAAGCAAGATCTGAAGGAAGTTTTAGCTCTGGTGAAGATTCGTCGTCATTGCAACTCATGATTACAATGAGGGCAACCAGTAAATAGTATGCTTTTTTTAACACGATTTTAGTATTTAAATTGCACAACAGATGCAGTTTATCAGTTAAATACTTACCGATAAACTGCATCATATTTTAATCTATTTTTTATTCAGGTAACAATTCAAAATCATCTATAAAGAAGATTCCCCCTGTAAAAATGGCTTCACCTCCGATTTGAATTACTACTTTATCGAAATCCGTTCTCGAAGAAAAAGCAGAAAAGTCGAACGTCAATTCAAGCCATTTATCAGTCTGAAGATTATTCTGAATAACTTCTGCCTGCGTGGTGTAAGCATTACCACCAAGGTCAGAGTTTTGTAATTTAACAGAAACCTGCTTCTGCAACGTCTTGTATGATTGCCATGATTCACCACCTTCTGTGGTGTAATCGTTATAACTTGGAATAAATACCTTTAACTTGAAAATATGCCGGTTACGGATATCCATTTTATAATCAAGAGGTATTTGAACGTTTGCAAATTCGCCGGCATTACCACTCGCCTTAACATACTTACCCACTTTTGCAGAGATATTAATTGGAACAGGAGCAGGATTATCATAAGCGACAATTGATCCTTGAGAATCATTAACGAAATTTACAGTAGGTTCGCCTTCGAAGTCTTCACTGATATCTTCGATCTTGTATTCAGGCGTTTCTGGTTCTTCGGGTTCCTCTGGTTCTTCTGCTGGAGGAGTATACCCTTCAGGGACCAAACGTAAATACCACGCTAAGCCTGGATCTCCTGCATCTAAATATCGTAAGTGTAGTAATTCAGATGTTGCCGTTAAAATTTCATAAGTTGATACACCGGTATAAAATCCAATGAATCCATTTCCATTAATTGTAATGAATTGCTTTCCATCAGATTCAGTTAAAGTCCAAGTAAGGTTATCAGGTGCTGTAAAAGGCGCCGTGTAGTCATCCTTATTTAAATACGCACCAGGAAATTTAGGTACTTGAAGATTATCTATATATACATCACCATTTGTCTGTTGCGTATATTTAAAACCTTGCAGAGCAAATGTATATTTATCATCGTACAATCCTGTTTCGCTTTTGATATCAGGAGGGGCTGGCCAATATATCTCAAGGCTTGAACCGTTACCAACAGCCATGTGTCCTAAAGTCTTAGAGTCTATCACCCATGTCTTTCCTTGCGGTTCATCTTTCCCTCCAGTAATGATGTTATAAATAGGCAGATCAAGCAGTGTTGGATCATCTTCAGCTATTTCAATGGTTTGTGTTGTTGTTGCACTTCCTCCTGCTGTATAAACAGTAAGTGTGACCTTGTAGCTTCCTTTAAGCGGATACTCTGTTACAGGTTCATTTCCTTCTCCTGTTTTTCCATTTCCGAAATTCCATCTTTTGAAAAGTACGTTAGATGTATTAGAGAATTTAAGTACGTTGGCACTTCTCTCCGTACTGGAGTACGTGAAGACTGCGTCATCTTCAACTGGTGCTGATGCCGTATCAAGCATTGCTTCATCTTCCTGACATGATACCAGGAACAGCTGCAAACACAGAACTCCTAGTAGAATAAAGAATATTTTTTTCATATTAACGCCATGTTTAAATTAATACTTCGGATTTTGTTTCCACCCAGCGCGAGCAAGATCGATTTCGTCCTGTGGTATAGGGAATAGCTCATGTTTGCCTACTTCAAATCCTTCAATCTCCTGTCCTGCTTTTCCTGTTCTTACAAGATCAAAGAATCGAAGTCCCTCTCCTGCAAATTCTACACGGCGTTCATTCCAGATCGCTTCTGTAAGTGCAGTACCTGATAGATTAAGTGCAGGCATCTCAACACTTGGACGTGTTCTTACCATGTTCAGGTATGAGAGCGCTAATCCACCATCAGGAGACGGTTTTCTGTTATGTGCTTCTGCTGCCATTAGTAATACATCAGCATAACGAATGACGTGGTGATTGAGTGGACTGGTAAGATCATCATCAGCCGGACCTTTTTCACCCTCTCTCTTGATATACTTGTTGTTATAGTAACCGGTGTGTCCTCCTGCGCCTACTGCATACGTGATGGATGTACCTTGGCTTGCAATAAATGCTTCAATATCCAACACGGAAGCCTCAAGTCTAGGGTCTCCATTTTCAAAAGCATCTACCAGATCCTGTGTTGGTAAGTTGTAGCTATTTCCATCTGCATAAATAGGACCTTTATATGCTCTTATTCCATGAAAGCCAACAGCAGCAAATCCTTCAAGACAGGTAAAACAACCATAGCTACCACCCTCTGCACCTACATATTCTATGTCAAATACAAATTCAGCATCTCTTTCGTTAGCTACGTAAAAAAGTCCGCTGTAATTATTTGATAACGAATATGGCCCTTCATTAATCACTCTATCAAGTGTTTGAGCTGCTTCTGCAAATTTATTCTGATATAAGTATACTTTACCAAGTAATGACAGTGCGGCGCCCTTGGTAATACGACCCTTTTGCTGGGCTGTCCAATCCAGTATCTCTGCCGCATATAGTAAGTCCTTTTCGATCTGGGCATATACTTCAGCCGAAGGCGTGCGTTGTAATGAAGATAGTTCCTCTGCTCCCAACCGCTTGTTAAGAACTACAGGAACATCGCCAAAGAACTTTACCAACTCAAAATAGTAATACGCACGAAGGAATGAAGCCTGGGCAAGTATTTTATCCTTCCCTTCAAATTCAAGTGCATCTTTAAACTCAAAAATATAATTAGCACGTGTTATACCTGCATACATATAACGCCAGATACTTCTGAGTTCTGCATTTACACCGCCATGTCTCATTGCATCTATTTGATGAAGACCTTCTGAATCCGTAACGGATTCTCCTCCTGCAATGGAATTATCAGAAGCTATTTCACCAATCCAGATACCTAAATAGGATGTCTGCAATAAATCGTATGCACCCGTTAGTGCTTTATCGTAGTCACTGGGTGTTTTAAAGTAATTGTCTGCGTTTTGAGCGTAAAGCGGATCGATATCAACGTAGTCATCACAACTTGTCGATAGAAATGCACTACAGACAGAAAGTATTGATATTCTTATAAAATTCTTCATTGTTTAAAAATTTAAATTTAAACCTGCCATAAATGTCCTCGCTTGAGGGTAGTATCCGTAGTCAATACCAGAAGTAAGTGGGCTATCAGTAGCCAAATCAGGATCATATCCCATATACTTTGTAAAAGTAAACAGGTTATTTACAGCAACGTAAACTCTTAATCTCTTTACATGGATTGCATTTCCTATTGCGGCAGGCAATGTATAGCCTAACTGAACGTTCTTCACTCTTAAATAAGAGCCATCTTCAACAAAATAATCAGAGAGCACACCGTTTGTATTTTCGGCATTCGTCAGTCTTGGTTCTTTATTGGTTGACCCTTCGCTGGTCCACCTGTTAAGCTTATAATTCAATTGGTTTGATAGGGGTAGCTGACGTTCATAATTTCTTAAGATCTCATTGCCTATGCTTGCATACAGGAGGGTAGAAAAATCAAATCCTTTAAATGAGATACCTAAGTTTAGTCCCATTGTTACATCGGGAATCGGTGAGCCAATCATTACCTTATCCGTGTCTCCGCTAAAGTCAATAACACCATCTCCACTTGCATCTACAAATTTAAGATCACCTGGTTGTGCTCCGTTTTGTACAACACCTCTTTCAGTTACCTGATCATTATTCTGATAGATGCCTTCTGTTTTGTATCCGAAGAAGTAACCAATTGGGTATCCTACCTGCATTCTTGTTGCTGTTCCTCCTCCTACGCTAAATGCGCCATACTCGAAAAAGTCTACCCCAGGAGGCAGTGCGGTAACTTCATTTTTAATTGTTGTGAAATTATAACCGATATTGAATTTGAAGTCTTTACCAATGGTATTTGAGTAGTTAATCGCAAATTCAAAACCTTTATTGCGTACATCACCCCCGTTAACATAGGGAGGACTTCCTCCTGCGCCATAGGCTCCAAGTACACCAGAAACATCAGGCGTAAGGAGTAGATCTTTAGTAACTTTAATAAAGTAATCTGCGGTAATGCTCAATTTATCCTCGAACATACTTAAGTCAACACCAAAATCAGTCTGATGCGTTGTTTCCCATTTTAAATCGGCATTTCCTAATCTGCCTATAGCAATTCCATTTACTAATTGATCATCAAAAGGGTAAACACCTTCACCTCCTAATAACGCATAGTATGCATCAACATCAATACGATCATTTCCTAATACACCATAGCTTGCCCTCACTTTCAAAAATTCAAATAATTCAGAGTTAAAGAAGGGCTCGTCTGATGCTACCCACGCTGCGGATGCAGAAGGGAAATAACCAAAGCGATTGTTACCACCGAACTTTGTCGATCCATCTCTTCTTAAAACTGCTGAGAACAAATACCTGTTCTTGTAGGAGTATTCTCCTCTCACAAACTGAGACAATAACCTGGAACGATTTTGCCAGGATGAAGTATTGTTCAGGTAGTCAGAAGGTGATGTTAAGGAAATATCAGCGAATTCATAGGAATTATAAGGTACATTATATCCTGTCCCTGAAAGGCTTTCGTTTCTATCTGCAATCATGGAAGTACCTATAGTTGCTTTCACTTTGTGTACTTCTGCGAATGTTCGGTTGAAGTTTAAAAAAGCTTCGAGGTTGTAGTTGAAATAGGAACTTCTTGTTTCCGTTACATTATTATAGACCGGTATTTCAGTATCTCCGATCTTCTGAGTTTTAGGGTCAAGGTTTTCATTGGCAGCTGTGTTTTGCGCTTTACCTAAACCATACCACACGAGCGGATTAAACACTTTATCATCTACGATCGCATAGTTGTATCCGGCTCTTCCCGTAAGTTCAAAATTGTTATTGATCTTATAAGTAAGCTCTTGCTTTCCTACTAATTTATTAACACGTGCTTCATTATACGTATTCGTGATTTGTGCTAACGGATTGATTACTTCGCTCACTTCTGTTAGATATGTATAAGTACCATCAGCATTCTTAACTGATGCCGCCGGAGATGCGTTAATGGTATTAAATAAGACGGAACCAAGACCATTTTCAGGTAACGTTCTCCTTCTCTCATTTGTATATAAGAGTACATTTTGCAATGTAACTTTAGGAGCCAGGTCAGTAGTAAAATTTATACGACCGTTGAATCTTTTATAGCCAGACTTATCACCTCCTACTATACCTTCCTGATCCATAAAAGAACCACCAATTGAATAGGTGCTCTTTTCAGAACCTCCCGTAACGTTCAAGTTGTAGTTTTGTATAGGAGCCGATTGGAAAATCTCATCCTGCCAGTCTGTTCCTTTTCCTAAATTTGCATTGGCAAACGGTGGCGTTTGTCCCGCTAAGCCATACATTTCATTCTTTAGAACAGCATATTCGGTTGCGTTCAACAGGTTTAATTTCCTGGTTGTCTCTTGCAATCCATAATAACCGCTAAACTCAAATGAAGGCGCCTGATTTCTCTTACCTTGCCTGGTTACTATATTAACAACACCATTTGCGCCTCTTACCCCATATATGGCAGCAGAAGCATCTTTAAGCACATCTATAGATTCTATATCAGAAGGGTTTAACGCAGCAAGTCCATCGTCAGAATAAGGCACACCATCCACTAAAATGAGTGGTGCATTATCTCCATTGGTTGATAAACCACGGATTCTGATGTTAAGAGCACCGCCAGGAGAGCCGGACGATGAGCTAACCTGAACGCCAGCCAGCTGGCCTTGCAGTGCTTGCTCTACCCTTACCGGATTAACGGTTTGGAGGTCCTGACCGCGGACAGAAGAAACTGATCCTGTCAATTCCTTAACAGTTGATGTGCCGTAACCAATTACGACAACTTCATCCAGGTTCTTTACATCTTCCTGAAGTTCTACATTAATAGTTGAGCGGCCTGCTATGTTTTGTTCCTGTGTGGCAAAGCCAATAAAAGAAAACACCAGCGTCTGGCCTTCGGCCGGGACGTCGATACTGTAACGGCCATTGGCATCTGTTGATGTGCCTCGGGTCGTTCCCTTTACAAGAACACTCACACCAGGAAGGCCTGCCTTGTCAGTCCCTGATGTCACCTGCCCTGTAATTACATTTTGTGATAGTGCTGCTGAAATGAATGTCATATTCAGTAGCACAATGAGTAAGTATTTATTCATGCATTTTATTTGGTTGGGTACGAAAACGTTTCCAAAAGTAGCCCGACGCTATACCTTAGCCTAAAAAAATACTACATCAATACTACATCAACCCAGCAAAACCACTACAACAATTACACATCAAGCCGGTTAAAATCTTTATTTTTATCAAAAAAATGGGATATTCACAAAAAGGTGATAAATACACCACATTTTAGAGGTACATCAAAGCCGAATAAATTAACCTAAATCATTACGAATGAGCGTAATATTTTTACGAGTAACCGAAATCGTTTTCATTTTACTCCCATTTTTGGCAAATGGTCAGGAATATGGAACGCCATTCATAAGGAATTATACAACTGAGGAATTTAACGGCGGCATTCAGAGCTGGAACATCGTCCAAGACAATCAGGAAATCATTTATATAGCTAATAACTTTGGACTCCTTCAATTTGATGGGACTTTCTGGAATATTCACCCGGTAAGGAATGGCACCAAAATAAGATCGGTACTTGTTGGCAGCGATCAGAAAATATACGTTGGTAGCCAGGCCGACTTCGGCTACTTCAGCCCCAACGCTTATGGGACATTACAATACTATTCGTTGGCTGACAGCCTCCCGTCTAAATACAGGAATTTTGATGAGGTTTGGCGGATCTATGAGAAAGATGGGAGTTTATATTTTTTCACTTTTAAGAATATATACGTCTACGCGCCTGGCAGTATTCCGCAAACAATAGAACCAAAATACCCGCTGGAGTTCTCCTTCCTTGTAAATAAACAGTTTTATACGCTGCAATGGGGCCATGGTCTATCCATGCTTGAGGGAAACGAACTTAAGTTAATACCTGGCGGTGATTTCTTTGCCAAACGACAAATAGCTTCAATCCTACCATTAAACAATACCAATATCCTCATCTTCACTATTCACGATGGGATTTACATCCACGACGGGCTTTCCATTAAAAAGTTTGCTGTAGAAGAGACTCCCATTATTACTTCGAGCGTGATTAACCAGGCCATTATGTTAAAAGATGGAACATTTGCGCTGGGGACCCAAAATAATGGACTGGTTATCATTAACCGGGAGGGAAAACTGGTATTACACATAGACCGCGAGAATGGTCTCTTGGACCAAACTGTGCACGGACTTTACCAAGACGTACATGAAAATCTCTGGCTTGGGCTTAACAATAGCATTTCAATGATAGAGTTGAGTTCTCCGTTCTCTTTTATCGATAACAATGTCGGACTTATAGGAACAGGTTACTCTGCGCTACAAGTAGGAAGTATTTTATATCTCGGGACAAACACAGGGTTATTCTATTGGGACCAGAAAGCTTCAAAAAGACATTTTGAGTTGGTTCCCAATAGTGCAGGACAGGTGTATAAACTTACCAGCATTAATGGTCATATTCTTATGGGGCATCATAATGGCCCTTATGAAATCATCAATAAAAAAGCACAACTTATATACCCGGAACGAGGAGCATGGGAATTTGTTTCCTTCCCTAGGCATAACGACTATATCGTTATGGGATCTTATACTGGCCTGAGTCTTTTACAGATCAAGGATCAGAAAATTCACTTCAAACATAAATTTAAATCATTTGAAGAGTCATCGAGGGTGTTGGAATTCGATGATAAGGGCGATTTATGGATGGCGCATGGTTACAAAGGAATTTATAAGTTAAAAGTTGACCGTGAACTCGACAATATCAAATCTATACGCTTCTATAATTCTCATGATGGTTTGCCTTCTGACTACCTGAACAATATGGAGGTGATTGACAACAGGCTTATCTTCCCTGCCTCTCAGGGAATTTATAAGTACGAGCAGGACAAATTTGTACCTGATGCACAGTACAGCACTTTATTTCCTGACAATGAGCACATCGTTGAAATGGAGCAGGATGTATTAGGAAATATATATTTTATCACCAGGCCTAAGGTTGGAAAAATATTGTTCGACAAATTTGGTAAGGCTACAACTGATACCCAGGTATTTAACAAGATAAAGGATCTTCTTAATGATGATCTTGGAATTGTGCGCGCGCTTGATGCAGACAACATTCTATTCGGCGCAAAGAAAGGTTTTATTCATTACAATGCTGCCAAGCGAAAAGACATGCCCCCTTATCAAACTCATCTAAGGAAGGTGCTGAACACATCGACAGAAAAAGATTCACTACTGCTGGAAGGCACCAAACTTTACTCGGATAACGAACTCGTTCTTCCCTATAAACTAAATTCTCTTCGCTTTGTATACTCATCATCCTTTTATGAAAATCCAGAAAAGACAGAATACCAGTTTTACCTTGAGAATTTTGATCAGGGGTGGTCTTCATGGATACAAAAGACAGAGAAAGAATATACTAACCTTCCTGAAGGTGAATATACCTTCCATGTTAGATCACGGAACATCTACAGCACAATAAGTGAAGCAAAAGCTTTTACGTTTACTGTTCTTCCTCCCTTCTACCGAAGCTCAATAGCGTATGTGCTTTACAGTATTTCAGCAATGTTTCTTTTTGTAATGATGTTTCAGTACCTGAATAAACGTTTTAAGAAAGAGAAGAACCTCATCCTATTGAATAAAGAACAGGAACTTCATAAAAAAGACACGGAGATAAAAGAGATTGCGGACCAAAGTGAGCAACAGATTGTAAAACTGAGAAATGAAAAACTGCAGTCTGAAGTTGATCACATGAACCGCGAACTTGCATCTTCTACCATCCACCTCATTAATAAAAATGAGCTTTTAAATACAGTTAAACGTAACCTGGAGGATTTAATCAAGAAGAAAGATTTCGAGAAGCCCCAGGATGATCTACAAAAGATTATACATAATATTGATCAAAACTTAAGCAGTGACAACGATTGGAAGCAGTTTGAACTTCACTTCAATAACGTTCATGGCAATTTTACAAATAGATTGCTGGAAAAGTATCCTAAACTTACTCCCCAGGAAGTAAAATTAAGTGCTTACCTTCGCTTAAATTTAAATACAAAGGAAATTGCTCATCTCTTGAATATATCTGTACGGGGTGTCGAGATTAGCCGTTACAGACTACGCAAGAAGCTTTTACTTGACCGCAATGAAAACCTTACAGATTTTATGTTGAAGTTTTAGTACGACAAGAAAAAAGCGAAAGGGTGCTCACTCCAAAAAAAGATATTCTAATTGGAATACTATTTTCAGTATTATGGTCTTCTGCGGCTATTGCAGCGAAACTTGGTTTTCATTCGGCTAGTCCTATTGAATTAGTAATGCTCCGTTTCCTTGCAGTAGGTGTTTTACTACTCTTGGGAATGCTAATATACACCGGCAAGATCCATCTACCGCAAAAAAATGAATGGCACAAGATTGCTATCTTCGGACTTCTTAATACAACAGTATACCTTGGTTGTTTCTTTATCGCTATTAAGGACCTTCCTGGTGGACTTGGAAATTTGTTCACGTCAGTTAACCCGCTGATTATACTTCTTTTAAGCAATCTTTGGATGAAGCGAAAGGTTAAGACAAACGAGCTTACAGGGATGTTGTTGTGCACTGCGGGGTTGGTTATTGCAACGTTTCCCCTACTCAGAAGTGAACAAATAAAAATAACTCCGGTAATTGTTATGCTTCTTGGAATGTTTTCATTCTCGTTAGGCAATGTCTATTACAGCAAAACTAAATTTAGTTTATCTGCAGATAGTATTAATGCGTGGCAAATTGTAATCGGAGGATTAGGTTTATCTCCACTACTGCTAGTAAACAGAGGTGATGCTTACCTCATTCCCGATTTAAATTTTTGGCTTAATCTTCTGTGGTTATCCGTCGTTGTCTCTATCATATCGGTAAGGCTTTGGTTTTATCTTCTTAAAAAAGATCCAGTACATGCAAGCCAATGGTTATACCTTGCTCCCGTATTCGGTTATATCCTTTCTTTCTTTGTTTTAGGAGAAGCCATTACTGGCTATGCTATAGCAGGAACTGTTGTAGTTATTGCTGGACTTATCCTTAGTAAAAAGTCTGTAAGAAAGATCAACGAGGGAGTAACAAAAAAATAGCAAGACTAAAAAGAAAATACCTCTGACCTGCATATCGCTGACCAGAGGCATTGTTATAATACTATTCTTAGTTGAATATCTTCTCCAGCACCTTGTTCAACTCCTCTCCGCGTAAATTTCGATGGACGATCTTTCCCTGAGGATCGATAAGGAAGTTTGCAGGTATAGCCTGAATGCCATATTTTACTGCAGCTTCATTCTTCCATCCTTTAAGATCAGATACTTGTGCCCAAGGCAAATTATCTTTCTCCAATGCATTTTTCCAGCGTGCCTGGTTATCATCAAGCGATACACCAAGAATATTTAAACCTTTATCCTTATACTTACTATAAGCGTGTTTTAGATTTGGATTTTCGGCGCGGCATGGTCCACACCAGCTTGCCCAGAATTCAAGTAACACATATTTTCCTTTGTAAGAGGATAAGCTTACTGGTTTTCCATCTATATCATTTTGCGTAAAATCCTGGAAGGCGTTTCCTAAATCAACAGTTTCAAGATTATCTAAACGCTGGGCTACTTCTTTTGCCTTTTTCAGACTCTTTACTTCCGGACCAAGAATGTAATACAAAGTTTTAGCAGTTTTATAATTCGCTTCATTTGTCCAAACCATTAGCTCCTGCAAAGCAGCCGGACTGTTTGGATGCGTAAGAATAAATTGCATTCTGATATCATACTCCATCCTGTAAAGCTTCTCTGCATGTGTTAATATCTCCTTCATCTTTATGGAGTCACCTGCATTCTTTGCTGCCTCACTTGCGTTATACAAGTTCATTACCCTGTTTCTATGCGCTTGTATCTGTGTTTCGAGTTCAGCATAATCATCCTGTACCTTTGATCCTTTAATAACAAGGCGATCAAGCGCATTGATATCCCCTTCTACCTGCATGTTTACATTTTCGGCATAGAATACCTTTTGTAGCCGTCTGTCTTTGGTGTGAAGGAAAACCATCTCGGGTTCAGATACCTTTCCAGCAAATTTAAACGCACCCCCTTTTACAGCACATGAATCTAATTTTGAAACTCCATCTTCAGTATGTGCGAAATAGATATATGGATAGCTAAACCCTTTAATCTTACCTGTTATTACAAAACCATTACCTTTTGGATCACCGGAGGAAAAACCAAAACAGATTGTTGCTAGTATTAAGACGAACGAAAAAGTATATTTTAACATTTAGATTTTATTTTTTACTTCTATAAATTGTTATTGATTATTTTATTAATGCCCTTATGCGCGAAACCGGTATTGTTTCCTTAGATACCATCTGAAGGTTGTTATCGGAGTTATACAGCGATAGCGTTGCAGAAACGACACCGACTATGTTACCCTTGTTATCAAAGACAGGGCCACCGCTGGATCCTTGCCCAAAGTCAGCAGTAATGCTTATCTTCTCACCTCCTTGCCTCTTATACAACCTCGAAACACTACCTTGCGTAAAAGAGTAGAACATAGAATGCGGATGTGCAATTACTGTAACATCATCCCCTACCTGAGGATCTTTTCCCAAGGGAAGCACAGGAAGTTTCCTGCCATCAGTTTCAAATTTAAAGATGGCAATGTCGTCACCCAGATGACCAGCAAGCACGGCTTTGATTGGATAAACGTTGCCCTGATGATCCATAACAACATGTGCCAGGTCATGTTTTTCATCCGTAGCATTTCCACGAAATATATGATAGCTCGTAACGCCAAGGCCATCTTCTGAAATTGTGAACCCTGATGCTGCGCGAACGTGATCATTCGGGCAGTGATCACACTTAAAAAGTGTTGCTACTACAAGTACTCCTTCTTTGCTTTTATTGTACAAAGCAGAATTACCCAGCGCTTTACTATAAGGCTTCTTTAAACTTACCTGGCAGCTTTCATTATCCAATTGTTTTGCCAACGCTGAGAGCGGCGTAGTCTTATTCTCATTCATCAACCAATTGCCAGCTGAAAGAATGGTCTGATAGATGCGATCATCTTCAATAGGCCCTGTAGCAGGAGAATAATAGGATACCTGGAACTGCGCTCTTAGATAATGGCAGCATAGTACTAAAAATAATAACAGTAATCTCTTCAACATCACTTGATAACTATTTGCTCATTATTTCCTTACGACTACATCAACGGGTGAACCTGGTATATTGTCGATAACACGATAAACGCTTCCGTATTTACCCGTACTAACATCGAGATAGTAAATACTGCCTTCAACTCCTGCTATGAGAAGGTCGTTATCAATCAGCTTAATCATGGTTACTGTTTTACCGCTGAAGTCAGCTTCAAGTGGGCGCAAGTCCTGGTTATCGGGAACATAACGGTAAATCTTATCATCTGAAGTAAAGAATATCACATCAAATTGCGATCCCTGCCATTTGGTATTCTCCCTGATCAAACTAGCCCCAGGGAATTGGACCTTCCGTTTAGGAAAGAAAACCGTAGGCTCTGTATCAAACTTGTACTCGTATATGATGCCATTCGCATCCTTTCCGAAAGCATAGGAGTTCTCGGGATTTAAATCTTGCATATAAAGCAAGTCAACCTTCATATCCTTAGGATCAAAAGAGTCTTTTCCTGACTCCTGCATTGCTGGTATAACCGTATAATTTAAACCAGTAAAGCCAAGGTTCATATCAAACTGTAGAAGCTGCTTTTTGTTAACGTCGTATCCTAAGTAATGTGCTCCATAAAAATTAAACCAGGGCGATAGTTCATAGTCACCTGCGGCCCGCGCACCAAATAATCCATATACAGGACTTCCTGAAAAGGTTTGCCATGTACCACAATAAAGTTTTCCATTGATAACACCATGAGAGATTGCTCCCGCGGGATGTGTCTTAAGGGAGTTGGCTACTATCGGATCAGGAGTCTCGAAGAAATTGTCTTTTAGATACCTCGTGCGAAGCATTGTTGCAGCCTCAAGTATTACACCTGGTTTATTTATTTCCCCTGTCACAATGTGATAGCTTTGAGTGTAGTAGTTATCAACTATCAGTATCTGCTTCGGATCGTTAGGCAAATTCTCGCCATGCAGTCCTTCATACAAGTTTGGGATAAGAACATTTCCTGCCTTCACAAAAGACAATCGGGCAATACCTCCATCGTTACTCAATATGGCAGTTCCTGTCGAAAACTCTGTTCTTCCTTCTATTTTAAAATTATAGAAGTACTTCATTCCATTGGTTTGGTTGGTAATGGTAAGTTTTGCTGAATAGATTGCAGGCTTCAGGTTAAATAAGAACCTTAAAGTAGACCCCTTGTAAAACTCACCTTTTAACTCCAGGTGATTGGCTATTTCCCAATCAAATGTTAAGGCGTCGGTTCCTGCAAGTGAATGTGTCACTTTGGGTTCAATAATAAGGCTATCACCTATATAACCAACAAAAATGTTGTCCTGAAGTCCTATCACTGTAGGATCTTCTACTTCCTTATAATCATAATTGCCAAGGTCTTCATAGCAAGAAGTAACAGAAAGAAGAACTATTATTAGTAAGTAAAGTATATTCTTTTTCATAATTATTTCATTTTATAAAAGAGCTTAAATAGAGGTAGATACAAACTTTCCCTTTTCATCAATAAAGTAATGCTTCCCATCCTCGACATTGAATTTCAATGTATACTTCTTAAATGCATTCTCGCTATTATAAAAGTCATAAATACCTTCTGCTCTTTTTTCAATGATGTAATTAGGATGATCTTTTATCCATAAAAACGGATCGAACAAGAGTGTATTAAATTTACTTTGGAGGAACAGTGCATAAGGAATAAAGAAACTGTTCTCTCCATCCATATTGGGAGGCAAATCCTTGTCATCAACGCCTTCCAGCGAAATAAGGTAGAGACCGTGCTTCGTTCTTGAATACGTGCCAAAGAATGAAATCCAAGGTTTCCACCATACTGGTTCTTCAAGCCTGGCTGAGAACCCTACGCCCGCGTTTGCATAAACAGGAATAGTAACGTCAAAATCGTCGGATGGAACAAGCTCCAGGTAGAGATAAAAGGTAGAATCTGCGAGTCTTGCATCTTTATTGTACAGAATAACTGGAAGCAACGCAGTACCAGAATCAGCTGGAATAGTATAATATTCTTCAAATGGTTTAAAATGCAATGAGCCTTCAGCGGTTGAGGTTAACGTAGACGATTCCCTTACCTTATACTTCCTTTCGTAGGGAACTCGTTTACCTGAAATTGTTACCGGAACATAAACTGTATCCGTAAGCTTTTGTTCAATAGCAAAGGAGTATAAAAAGAACCGGGTATCCGGTACTTGCCCTCTCAAAAAACGATCTCCTTTTTGTTCTTCTGTAAGTCCTACATATTCACTTACTCCGAAGTAAATATTGTCCTTCGCAGCGGCGTAATGAAAATTTTCGTCTTCACTTTCACAAGCGAATACAACGGACACTAAAATAAGTAGATATAGAAAATGCTTTTTCATGACCCTGGGTTTAATCGCGTTGACCTAATCGAATTTCATCATCCGGCATTGGCAATACAAAAACTTTATTACTTGCAGGTGTTTCTGATCCGTCCAATCCTTTGATATTCTTATTTAATCGCTTATACATATAGAAGATCTGTCCCTCTCCATAGAATTCCTTTCTTGCCTCCTTGAGCAATTCGGTAAGAAGCTTCTGTTCATCGCCACTCCAGATCTCATAAGCGCCAGCAATGCCACGGTTAAAACGGGCTTTGTTAAAATAACTCCAGGCGTCATTCTGATTAATTGGATAAGAACATTCTGAAGCGATGTAGTACATTTCACTTAGTCGAATTGCAGGAGCCATTAAAGGATGTTTGTTTGTATTCTCCCGATGATATTTTCTCAGTTCCAAACGCGCGGTCGTGCTGTTATCAATCTTAAACCATTCTTTTATCCTAAGATCTTCAGCTCCTACTGAACCTGTCTCGTATATGGCATTTCCTGGATCAAGACGAACGTTAAGTGAACTGTTTCCTCTTTCGAAGCGATCGCGTAATTCATCTACCTGTGTTGGAATAGCCCAGGCAAACACCAATTCAGGATAAAGAATAAGGTCTTGTTTTTCTTCTTCTACGTTACCAAAATCTTCACGCTTCACTGCGGGGAATTTATTTGATTCGATTACCTCTTTGGCGAAAGCAAGGGCTTCAGATTTGTTGTTTCTACAAAGATGTGCCCGGGCAAGCGTACCACATACTGCATAGTAGTTCATACGGTGTCTTCTGTTTTGCAGAAACAGCGAGCCTTGTTCTTCGTTTGATCCATCATCAGGATTTGTATCAGCATCATCACCATCGGTTGTATAACCAACCTTGTAACTTGGCTTTGCAATGGGATCTATACCTCTTAATAACGTGCGTGCAGAGGTTAAATCTGCAATAACACTATCCAATGCTGCCGCAACTGTTAACTGCGGTGCTGCAAGATTAGAGAAACGTGTAACATAAGGAACTGCAGGCGCAGTGGGGTTACTCTTATACGATGGAGCAAACATGCGGATGATATCAAGGTGGAAATAGGCACGGAGTGCCAATGCTTCACCCTTTACTATCGGATAAACATCCGGCGATAATATCTTACCTTTTATCTCCAGGTTTTCCAATAAGGAATTGCAGTTACCGATAGCGTTATAAAGGCCTTCCCATACCCTGTTCTTTCTATCGATAAAATTCTTTTCTGTGTAATTATAATTCGCTGTTTGCTGATAAGGATACTTTGAACCTGCAATATCAAACACAGAATAGTTTTGTGCGAGTACATCCAGGAATCCGAAGGTTAGCTCCTCACCATACAAATCGTTGCCAATGGCCCGGGAGTATACTCCGTTAAGTGCTTCATAAAAGCCTTCTTCTGTTTGGAACAGTGCATTCTTATCGATTTGTGATACCGGTTTTACATCCAGATAATCAGAACAGGATGCAACACAAATACTAATCAGGAATAGTAAATATTTTTTCATGCTTATCAGAATCTGGTTTGTATAGAAAATGTAAATGAGCGGGCAAAAGGATATTCAATACCACGTTCCATTTGTATCGCAGACCAACGCCACGCATCGTTAGCTGTAACTACAAAGCGCAGCATCTGCATACCCAACTTACGCTCAAGAAATGTTGGTGCGTCGTAAGAAAGGCTTACAGTTTTTAATTCAAGCACTTTATCGGGCTGAACAAATCTGGAAGTAGCCCGTGTAGTACCAAGGTCAGCAATATCCTTATAGAATGCATTGTCACCCGGTTTCTTCCATCGTTGATCAAGAACACGCTGGTCAACATTATAACGCGGGTCAGCATTCTCTACCCTATCAATAAGGGTTTGATTATATTGGTCGCCGCCAAAGTGCGTATAGAAGCTAACAAACAACATCAGATTTTTGTATGAGGCTGTGCCACCAAAAAATCCATATAACGAAGGTGTTTTATCTCCTACAGGTACAATATCATTGACATCATAATCATATGTTAGCGAACCATCCTTTTTTACATAGATTTCTTTACCACTTTCAGGATCAATACCTAGTGATCGAACCGCATAAATTGTTTCCAGTGATCTTCCCTCCGTAAAGCGGAGAAGCGGTACCGATTTGTACTCATCATCCTCCTGCTTTTCATCAGCATCTTTATTAAATCTGGTCAATGCATTAGATATGCTCCTGAGCTTATTCTCATTACGTGTTAAGTTAGCGTTTAAGCTTATATTCCAGTTTTTATTTCTGTAAACGTCGAGCTTAAGGGCTAGTTCATAACCTCTGTTCTCCAATTCACCCAGGTTATCCTTATAAGAGGCATAACCCATTGAAGGAGCAACAGAAATATCTGTGATCAGATCTTTGGTGAGTTTGTAATAGTATGTAGGTGAGATAGTAAAGCGATTATTGAATATAATGAGGTCTACACCTACATCATAATTCTGTGTACGCTGCCATTTAAGGTTATCGTTACCATAAGCAAGGTAAGCAGCACCAACGCCTGTGCTATACCAATCTGTGTAATAGGCATAAGTAGTTTTACCCAGATAAGGAGGAAATGATACCCCTCCTGTAAGCCCTGTACTTGCAGTAACTCTTAACTGGTTAACTAAAGACGAAGTTGACAAAAACGCCTCCTTATGCGCATTCCATCCTATACCGGCAGACCAGAAAGGAGCGTATTTTTTATCAGTACCAAATTTTGAAGAACCATCTAATCTGCCTGTAAGGTCTAGGAGGTACCTATCGGCATAAGAATAGTTTACAGTAAGGAAACTTCCTACAAGTCTGTCTTTTTCATCTAATCCAAAAGGAGAATCATTTTCATAGTAACTGCTGGCAAAACCAATGTTGTCAAATTTGTCATTGGTAAAACCTCTAGCATAGAATGCCTTCTCACTAGAAGTAAATTCACGAACGTTGGCTCCTACTGAAGCATTGATGATGTGATTGTTGATACTTGTATTGTAAGAAAGCAACAGATTTCCGTCTACCGTAGTCTCATCGTCCTGCTTATAATAATAGTCACCACGTTTATTTAAATCACTATTGGAATAGTTGTAGTACCTGTTGGCAAATGGCGATGTGAATTGGTCCTGAGAGAAATTATACTTTGTTAAACTGATCAGTCCCTTCATTAAAAGTCCATTGGTAATATTCCAGTTTACGGAGAAGGAGTTAATGATTTGCGTATATTTACTTTTATTAAAGCTACTCAGCTGCGCATCATATAAAGGATTTAACACAGCATCCTTTGTTGCTACTTCGGCGCCACCATCGTCCCTGTACTTCCGGTTCCATTCATCCAACACACGCAGAACTTGTCCATTCGTATCACGCTTAGCATAGTATGGATTCATCTTCACATAGTCTTCAAAAGATCCGTAAGGTGATTCCTGTGAATTTACCTGGGCTATTGAAGTTGAGTTTTTAAAGGTAAACTTATCATTCAGCACATAAGATAGGTACACTTCTCCCCCATAACGCTTTCTTCCTGATTCCTTCATTACACCGGGTAATGACTGATACTGACCAGTTATTCCATATCGCAATGATTTTGCACCACCTTCAATAGTAAGTGAGTGCTTTTGTCCGATCGCAGTTTCTACTGGTTCTGATAACCAGTAAGAGTCTACACCTCGTAATACCTGACGTTTTTTATGATAGTATAACTGGTCGTACTCATCTTGTCTTATAACATTCTTATTTCTATCAGCATCATAAACCCCGGCCAGGTATTCATATTCAAGTTTCTCAGATGCGTTTAGCACATCGTATACTGAAAGATCTGGCGTAGAAGCATTCAATTCATAATTGTAAGAGAACTGAAGCTTTCCATCTTCTGGGGTTTTTGTTGTAATAACCAACACACCATTCGATGCACGTGAACCGTAAATGGCTGTTGCAGCTGCATCCTTCAACAGTGTTATCGATTCTATTCTATTTACATCAAGATCATAAACGGTTTGCATTGAAACCTCGAAACCATTGAGAATGAATGTAGGAAGGTTGGGATTGGTAGTAAGGTTACTTCTATCCAATTGGGTTGCATCAGTAGGAAGTCCTGTAGCACCACGCACATTTATATCAGGCAAACGGTTAGGATTTGAACCTACGATATTATTTTGCATGACGCGAAAGGATGGATCGAAAGTTTGAATACTTTGAAAGATGTTAACCGGATTGACTTTTTTAAGTTCATTTCCTGTAACAGTAACCGCTCTACCAGTAAAGCTCTCCTTTCTTATATCCTGGTATCCTGTTACAACTACTTCTGAAAGTGCAGTTATATCTTCTTCCAGTACAACGTCAATCGTTGATTGTCCATTGACAGGCATTTCTACTTTTGAAAAACCTATAAATGAAAAGACAAGCACGTCACCTTCTGCAACATCAAGGTGATAAGCACCCTGTGAATCTGTAACAGTACCCTTTGTTGCGCCTTTAACAAAAACACTTACACCAGGTAAAGGATCACCTTTGTTATCCTTTACCACACCACTTACCTGGAAGGCAAAAGATTTTAACGCTCGTGTCTTTGTCTTTACCTCTTCCTTTAAAACAATTACGTCGTCAGATACTTCATAGGTAAGCTGAGTGCCGGTAAGCAGCAGATTCATAACGGCATCTATTCCGTTGGTATCAATATGAAAGTCTCTTCGACCGTAGTTGGCGATAAGATCATCCTGATAAAGAAAACTGTAGCCTGACTGTTTTTTAATAGCACGCATTACTTCTTTTAAAGAAGCATCCTGCATATCAATGACGAAACTTTCGTTTTGGGAATAGGCTCTTAAATAGGCGGACATGATGATCACAACCAGCATTAGGGTTTGTTTGCTGCATGTGAACCATAATACCCAGCGAATAACAGGCAATCTGCTAGTGTAAAATTTACTCATAGGTTTTAGGTTAGTTATCTCTAAAGCCAAAACAAGACCAACGTCCCTTTATGACTCATACTTACTTGCTTTATCTGGAGTCGGAGGGTCTAGAATTAGAACCCCAGATTTAAACACCGGTTTTTATTCGGCATTTCGAGATAAGAACACCTTAAAGTTTGGAAAGGATGAATTAGTTTCAAATAAAATTTTAATAAAGGAGGAATAAAGAATGTATCCCTCAATGATTGTATTTAAAACGGATGCAGACACTTGTGCTGTTCTAAAAAATATTTGCGCCGCGAAAAAAAGGAGAAGCTATCTAAAAAGTTACAGCAAAAACCTCCCGTTGGATTCTGACATTTGAGCTCACTGCAAGGGAAGCAGTCAGACGCAGAAACCATTTCGCTAATGTTGCGAATGAGGACCTAAAACTTCTAAGATAGCTTCCCTTACTGAGAATAAATTTCCCGAAAAGAAATAAGGCCGGTTGAGATCAGAAGTAGCTCTGATTGTTCCAGAGTAATCTTAAATACTCAATTTAATATTCAATCATGGAAAACTCTTCTCTGGCATTTTGGAGTTCCTGTTCATATGCTGTAGTCCAACCAAAAGTGTTTACTGCATATGTTTTAAGATCAGCATGTGCGGCACCACTGAAGAAATGAACAAACTCCCCCATATTTAGCTTTCTGTCAGCAGGAAAATGTTCACCAACAAGTTTAAAAAAGCCAGATAGCACTTCAGTTTTACCATAGTTATTGTAAATAGGAAGGAACCAGCTCAATGACCAATATGTGCCTGGCGTAGGTTTATCAGCGTAACTTGTTTTCATTTGTGTTTCCCATTGTCTCGCATTCGCTTCCATGCCGAAATGCTTATAAATATCGTATTGAAAGATTGGTGCAAATTGACTGTCACCCCATATACCATTGGGATAATCACCATACCCCGCTGAATAAGAATGTGCTCCAAATGCAACTGACTCTACCACATGAAACATTTCGTGTGTTATCAGATCTTTAGCCCACCCTTGATTTTCGTCCCACGTATCTGAATAGCAGATTATGGTATTGCGATAGTCCCACGCATCGCTATAATAATAAGAAGCGGTACCAACACCACCTTTACCATGAAGTGTGGCAAATAGGCGCTGGTCTGGAGTACATTGATATACAACTTTTAGATAGCGCCATACGTCTCCGATAAATTTGAAAGTCCATGTTATTTTAGGATCCATATCGCCGTCGTAATAAATGGCGACATCATCGTCATAAAAAACTCTTTTAAGGTTGGCCTTGCCAGTCCAGCCGTCTACCTCCCATGTTTTAGGCGGTGCACCTGGAGGATCAACTTCTTCCACTGGCTTTATTACCTTGTCATCCTTTTCATCGTCACCACAGCCAGTGAGTACCAACGTACTGGCAAAGAGTGCCATACAGATTAAATTCTTTATCATAGGTAAAAATATTTAGGCAAATCGCTATTGCTTAGACGTGATTCAAAAGGTTTTTCCTGCATATTGACAGGTTACCCCTCCGTTTTCCTCTAAGTCTCCTCTAAGTCTCCTCTAAGCC
>NZ_JAHESD010000076.1 GCF_018598585.1 Chryseosolibacter indicum | reverse complement strand
ACCTGGCTTATAACACCCTTACCTCCATCTTTTTCATTCTGATGTCCGCAAATATTGCTTTTGCACACGGGAACCTCATCAAAGGCACCGTTACTGACTCTTTAACAGCAGAACGCCTTACCGGTGCCTCTGTAATCCTTAATAACGAATCTATTACTTCCACGGACCAGTTTGGAAATTTCCGTTTCGATGGCCTTGAAGATGGCAACTACACCATCAAAATAAGTTTTATTGGCTATAAGGCCTATACAACTACCCTTACCGTAAATGGAGAAGAAACAAAAACACTTATAATCAAATTAACTCCCTCAACGCTTCGCCTTGATGAGGTTACAATTACAGGCGCCTATTCTACTGAACACACTATGACATCTATCAATAAGATTGATATCGGGCTGCGTCCTTTAAAATCTTCACAGGATGTACTGAGAATGATTCCTGGCGTCGTTACTGCGCAACATGCAGGTGGAGGAAAAGCCGAACAAATCTTTTTGAGAGGTTTTGATATAGACCATGGTACTGATATAATACTTACTGTTGATGGGATGCCTGTAAACATGGTATCACATGCACATGGCCAGGGTTATGCTGACCTGCACTTTGTAACGCCTGAATTAATTGACTATGTTGATTTCAACAAAGGCCCTTACTACAGCAGGGTTGGAGATTTCAATACAGCCGGGTATGCAAACTTCCACACCAAAAATTCGATCGATCGCAGCAGTGTAAAATTTGAAGCAGGAAGATTCGACACCTATAGAACAGTAGCCATGCTCGATTTGCTGGGTAAAAATGATAGAAATCAGAATGCTTACGTAAGCGCTGAGTACTACTATACCAATGGTCCGTTCGAAAGTCCGCAGAACTTTAACAGGCTCAACCTTTTTGGCAAATTTAATGGATTAATTGCCGATGATAAGATCTTAAGTGTTAGCCTCTCAGCTTTTAAAAGCGAATGGGATGCCTCCGGGCAAATCTCAGAACGCGCCGTTACATCAGGTCTTATAAGCAGATTCGGTGCTATTGATAATACTGAAGGAGGATTTACGGGAAGAAATAATGTCAACGTCTCGCTCACCAAAGTATTTGAAGATGGTTCACGTTTCAAAAACCAGGTCTACTTCTCTCATTATAACTTCGAACTATACTCTAACTTCACATACTTTCTAAATGATTCAATTAATGGTGATGCCATCAAACAAAAAGAGAGTCGCGACATTTACGGGTATATGGGAACCTATCAGAAAGAATTATTAATAGGAGGTAAACCACTGCGTTTTGAAAGCGGGGTGGGCATTCGTTACGACGACATTTCCAATATAGAATTGTCGCACATTAAGGCCCGCTATACTTTTCTTAACGCGATAGCATTAGGAGATGTTGACCAGATAAACGCAAACGTGTATACTGATGCCATGCTCAATCTTACACAAAAGCTGAGCCTTAATGCAGGCTTACGTGTCGATGCTTTTTCATTCCAGCATTCCAACAAGCTGGATAGCCTTTACAACAGACAATCGCAGTCAAAAACAGCTATAAGTCCCAAGCTAAATGTTTATTATAACATCAACCCTGACTTTCAGATCTACTTCAAAAATGGAATTGGTTTTCACTCTAATGATACCCGGGTAGTAGTGTCACAAAGAGGGCATGAAATTCTCCCAAAAGCTTACGGAACCGATCTTGGTGTGTTTGCCAAACCTTTAAGGAACTTGTTGTTGAACGCAGCACTTTGGCAATTGAAGCTCGATCAGGAATTTGTTTACGTTGGTGATGAAGCTGTAGTAGAGCCAAGCGGAAAAACGCAGCGCTACGGTATAGACTTGTCATTACGCTACCAGGCAGCGGATTGGCTCTTTATTGACTTTGACGGAAACTATTCTCATGGCCGATCTATTGACGATCCTGAAGGAGAAAATTACATTCCGCTCGCACCTACTTTTACCAGCATCGGTGGAATTACCACCAGTCTTAAAAACGGTTTGCGTGCAAGCTTACGATATCGGCATGTAGACAACAGGCCAGCCAACGAAGATAACTCAGTAACCGCTAAAGGATATTTTCTACTCGATGCTGCTTTAACATATACAAGGCCGGCCTATGAGATTTCCTTAAATGCATCAAACCTACTAAACAGAGAATGGAATGAGGCACAGTTCGATACGGAAACACGACTGCCAGGTGAAAGACAAGGCCTATCAGAACTGGCCTTCACACCGGGCGATCCATTTTTTATTAAGGCAGGCGTCTCGTTCTTCTTTTAATGTTTTGACAAATATGATATAGTTGCTAGTTTTCGAGCCTTCTTGCTTATTCGAAGATTTGAAACGCATATTAGCCATAGTCCTCATTTTTATTCACCTGCTGAACATAGTTGGGTTCTATGGCTTATTCTCGCACCTTGAAATTCTTAACAATAAACATATTGCATCGCGTCTTAATGATGAGGTGTACGCCGGAAGCGATGCAATAACACTGAAAATACCGTTGGCATTACCGTACTCATTTGGTCAACAGAATTACGAGCGTGTTGATGGGAAGTTCAATTACGAAGGAGAAGTTTACCGACTGGTAAAGCAGAAATTATATAACGACACGTTGTATATTGTCTGTGTAAAAGATAAAAAAGGAACTGTAATTAAAGACGCCATTGAAGATCTTGCTTCTACCCTCACCGATAAACCCATCAACTCCAAGTCGTCCTCTAAAACCGCCAATATCTTTTTAAAGGATTTCGAAACATCTATCGCTCTTGAAATTACATCTGTAAGATATCCCGTAAACATAGCAGCGCAGCCATGCTATACCAACATCTACTTTTTTGATTGCATTAAATCACTTGATCGTCCTCCGCAGGTATAAACAATAGTTCTTTTTATTGATTTCGATCCTTTACAAGTGATCGTACCATCTCATTACCTAACTATTGTTTTATTTATGAAAAAACTCTACGTAATACTATTTACGCTTTGTTGTATTGCTGCAAAGTCACAAACAGATTCCGTCAAAACACACCGCTTAAAGGAAATAACTATTTTCAGTCAAGCTGATATAAAAACGATCGACCGTCTTCCTGATCTCGATAAAACATACTTATGGTCAGGCAAAAAGAATGAAGTGATTGAAGTACAAAACCTGGATGCCAACGTTGCTGAGAAAACAGCACGGCAGATTTTCGCGAAAGTACCCGGCGTCTTTGTTTATGACATGGATGGCAGCGGAAATCAAGTTAACATTTCTACCCGCGGGCTTGACCCGCATAGAGGCTGGGAGTTCAACATCAGACGAAACGGGGCCATAACAAATTCGGATATGTATGGCTATCCGGCAAGCCACTACAGCATGCCGATGGAAGCAGTCGAACGAATCGAACTTGTCCGAGGTACCGGATCACTGCAATACGGTGCTCAGTTTGGCGGGCTCCTTAACTATATAAGCAAACAACCTGATACTACCAAAGCTTTATCATTTGAAAGTATTAATGCCACAGGTTCTTTTGGACTACTTTCTACCTACAATGCCGTAAGTGGAACGATCGGCAAATTTCAATACTATGCGTATTATTCAAAACGCAAATCAGATGGATATCGGGACAACAGTGCATCAGATTATGACGCACAATCTGTAATGCTTGTATATGAGGCTTCTAAAAGTTTAAAGATTACAGGAGAATTAAGCAGGTCCAATTATCTCTATCAGATACCAGGACCGCTTACTGATAGTATGTTCCATGCAAATCCACGTGCTTCAACAAGATCAAGAAACTACTTCAACCCGGAAATATACGTACCATCGCTCAAAGCAGAATGGCGCATCTCTTCACACACAAACCTGCAACTTATTACCTCCGCTCTACTGGGCGACAGAAACAGTGTACAATTGGATAAACCTGCTGATGTAAAAGATGCAATAGATCCCACCACATTAACTTACACGGCACGCCAAGTAGATGTAGATCATTTCAAAAGTTTTACAACTGAATTAAGAGCAGCGCATACTTATCGTTTCCTAAACAACCACAGCACATTCATTGGCGGAATACAGGTAATGAGAAACGATCTTAACCGCCAGCAGCTAGGCAAGGGAACAACAGGAACTGGTTTTGATCTTTCACTTTCTCAACCTGGCTGGGGAAGGGACTTACATTTCAAGACAAACAACATCGCTGTATTCGTGGAGAACAATTTTAAATTATCTGAAGAGCTTTCCATTAACCCTGGTGTAAGAGTTGAAATAGGTGAGTCAGAAATGTACGGCACAATTTCCTACTATGATGTTAACGATATACCCAACACCATTTCACACAAGTTTCCTTTGTTCGGGATAAGCACCCAATACCACGTCAACAACAATTCTGGGTTCTATGCAGGTTGGTCACAAGCTTACAGACCGGTTATATTTAAAGACATCATTCCCGCATCTGTATACGAAACTGTAGATAAAGATATAAAAGATGCCGAAGGCTATAATTTCGAAGCAGGCTACCGCGGCACTTTAAAATATCTTCGTTGGGATGTTGGCGTATTTCAGGTTCAGTATAACAACCGTCTGGGGAGCCAGGCAACAACTGATCAGGATGGCATTTTTATACTTTATAGAACTAACATCGGCAATTCAAAAACGAGAGGTGCAGAAATATTTATTGAATACAATGTTCCTTTAGGTGAATACCTCAGCGTATCATTATTTACATCTACCGCATTTATGAATGCAGAGTACGAGTCGGCACACGTTCGCGCAGGAGATAAGAATGTTGATATAAGTGGCAACAACGTAGAAAGCGCTCCCGAAATTATCACTAGAAATGGACTCAGTTTTCGTATCCCTATTGCAAGTCTTTCTTTTCTTTACAGCTATTTAGGAGAAAGCTATGCTGATCCACTGAATACGAAACTGCCATCTTCAACAGGAGCTGTAGGTATTGTGCCTTCCTATGCCCTTCTTGATATCAACAGCACGTTATTTATATCTAAGAATATCATTGCAAAAGTGAATATTAACAACGTACTCGATAAGCATTATTTTACAAAACGTCCTTCTTTCTATCCAGGTCCAGGTGTATGGCCCTCTGATGGAAGAAGCATAAATGTATCATTGGGATTTAAAATATAGCTTTAAAGCCAGCAGTTCTACCTGCTGGCTTTAGTTTTTAAATCATTAAAAAGATTCGATATACTTATAACCCGTACCCGTATTTAATAGTAGTATTTCTTCTTCCGGGTGAACCTGGTCTGAAGCCAAAAGTTTCTTTAATGCGGGCACTAACGTGGCTCCTTCAGGCGAAACAAATAACCCTTCTTTAGATGCGATTTCTTTCACTGCAGGTATAATCTCATCCTCTTCAATAGCAATGGCAGTGCCATTGGTTTCATTCAAAACACGTTGTATTAGCTTGCGTGCAAAAGGAAAGGGCACTGAAAGGCCATTTGCTATGCTTGCCTTTGCTTCCGGTGCATTGTCTACATCAAAGAAGTTGTTTACAACAGGCCTGCAATTTTCGGTTTGTACTGCCACAAGGCGCGGCATTTTATTTTCTATCCATCCTAATTCGATCATCTCTGAAAATGCCTTCCACAAACCGATCAATCCTGTGCCTCCGCCAGTAGGATATAGGATTACATCCGGTAATCGCCAACCCAGTTGCTCGGCAATTTCATATCCCATTGTCTTCTTGCCTTCAAGACGATAAGGTTCTCTCATTGTAGACACGTCAAAGAACCGCCCTTCTACATTAAGCTCAGCAACTTTCTTCGCACAATCGCTGATTAATCCCTCTACTTCTATAAGCGTAGCACCAAAATATTGACACTCCGTCTTAAACGCCTGAGGTGTGTGTCGTGGCATAACTACAGTAGCCCGCATGCCGGCACTTGCGCAATATGCAGCCATTGCTCCTCCTGCATTGCCTGCAGTAGGAGTGATACATTCTGTTATCCCTAACTCCTTTGCTTTAGATATTGCCATACTTAATCCCCTTGCTTTAAACGACCCGGTAGGGTTTAGAGACTCGTCTTTTAACAAAAGTTTATGTACACCCATCCAACTTCCCAGTCGTGGTAGTGAAAGCAAAGGCGTCCACCCCTCTCCCAAACTCACTATGTTCTTTTTATCAAGCACGGGAAGCATTTCGAAGTAACGCCACATTGAGCGCTCATTCTGGTCGATATTACACTTAGCCAAACCAGAGAGAAGCGTATACTCACATATAAGGGGTGACTTCTCACAACGGTCACAGGTAGCGTAAGTATTAATCTTTTCAATAGGGTACGTTTTATCACATACAGAACATTGCAAAAATGAAATTCGGGACATTCTTTTTTGCGTTGTGGTATTCATCATTATGGCTGTTAGTACGAGCGAATGTAGAATGCCCTTTAGTGAAAGCCTAATATGAAATAGTTATGCATTATAACTTTATGTTATAATGGCTCTTTGAAAATTTGATAAATGCCTGATTAAGGCCCTGGTTATCTTCACCGTGGCGCTGAATAAAGTAGAACTGTCTTACCATCGTTAGCCCGTCAATATAAAGTCTTACCATTTCACCTGATGCCAACTCTTTCGATACTGCCTTCATGGAAAGGAAACCAAGACTATCATCAGCAAGAACAAAGTTTTTCAATGCTTCCGTACCGCCCAGGCGCATAGTGATTTTTAAGTCTGACAGTTTTATACCGTGATTTGCCAATGTCTGCTTTACTACCGAAAGTGTACCTGATCCTCTTTCACGAAGCACGACAGGCATATCAGTAAGATCTTTGACTGCGTATCTAATCTTTTTAGCCAGGTAGCTGCGCGCTGAACAAACAGGTATCACCTCATCAGCCAGAAAGGGCTCGCTGTTCACCATTGAGATCTTGTTCTTCCCCTCTATAATGCCCATGTCAATCTCATGTTCCAGCAACGCCTTCATAATATTTTCGGAGTTACGATTCAAAAGACTGATATGAATGCCTGGATACTTCTGCCTGAACCCTGACAATATCGAAGGAATGATGTAAAGTGCAACTGTAGTGCTGGCACCGAGCTTTAATTCGCCTTTCGCATTGTGCTGATTATGGTAAGTATGAATCTCATATTCCAATTGTCTTTGAATTGACTTTGCCTGTTGTAAAAACTCAAGCAATATTTGCCCTGCTTCTGTAAGGGAGATCAGGTTGCCTTTTCTTTCAAATAAACTTGTATTGTACTGCTCCTCCAATTGCTGAATGTGCTTGGTAATAGCAGGCTGGCTAATGTAGAGAATCTGACTTGCCTTTGTAAAACTTAACTGGCGGGCAACCTCAAGGAATACCTCATGCTTAAATGACAGCATAACAACAAACTTATACTATTTACCTAAAACCTATCTTTACTGTCTTGCTATTTATCTCTGTGGTTGTTTTCTAAACATAGATGATGAACTAATTATATGAAAGGTAGTGACTACAACTTGCAGCCATTAGCAGTAGCAACTGTTAATAAGGCCTGGTTACGTCTATTATAATTCCTTCTTCTTTCCTTAACAAATTGTTAAACATGCAACATTCAAATTAACCATAATGGATTGTAAGTTTGACAAGCAATGTTATCCCCACAGCGCGGCATGTTTAAAGCGGAAATTAGGATTAGAAACATAAACGATCATTCAATGAGCAACTGGAAGGAAATTTGTAAAACAACAAATAGCGAAATCAACATTATATTTCGTGTAGGAGTAGCGCTTGTGTTAATCCCTCATTGCATTGAGGAATGGAAACATGTTTACGATCATTTAATTATTTATGAATCGCACGTACAGGACATTTCAATTTTCGAGAAAGTCTTTTATTACGGCGTCATCATCATAGAGATTCTCGCCCTATTACTTATTATCGCTGGTATTTTTGGCAAGATCGCAGCTGCAGTACTTTGCACCGCTATCAGTCTTCACTTTCTACCTGTTCAAACATTAGCATTATTGCTCTATAAGCAATACGAGATTTACACACTTCTGATCACTGCGCTCCTATTTCTTATTATCAAAGGAAGCGGTAAATACTCCCTTGACTCCATCATCACGAGAAGTCATCACAATAAAAGGTCGACAGGTAATAAAATTCATACAGCAACTTCAATGCGTTGACGTCAATGCTTTTGCCTTGGTTGTATAATTAGGCTGGTTGTTAGTAAAGGCTCTGCAAAGAGCCTTTTCTTTTTTTAATACAGTGGCATCAGTTTTTAATCCACAGAAGCTCAAAATAACAAAGCTACAGAATATTCTTCTCTTACTGGCCGAGCCGATAAGCCTGATGATGTTTAGTGGCCGCTGTTGATGCTCTAACTATTAAAGACAAATTTTAAAGACTGTAACTATGAGGTTTTCATTTCACTTAATTTTAACAATCTCCATAATTTCACTTATCTCCTGTAACAAACAATCTAAAAACGACACGGCGGGGAATGTATCGACTGACACAGTTACTGTAAACACTTATAAAGCAACAATCAACCTCCCACCTCCTAATGAAAAGGAGTCAGCTGTAAAATACAGTAAGGTAATAGGCTGGCCAGAAGGAAAAACACCTACAGTGCCGGAGGGATTAAGTATTACGAAATTTGCAAGTGGTCTTAAAAGCCCGAGAAATATTTATGTCGCTCCTAACGGCGACATTTTTGTTGCCTTGGCAAATACTGAAAGCAAAGGCATCAAGAAGAAAATTACAGACGAGATTTCAGGCCGCAATGAATCGCAGCACACCCAAAGCAGTTTAAACCAAGTGTATTTGTTTCGCGACAACAACGGCGATGGGAAACCCGAAGTTCAAACGCCCTATATTACCGGTCTCAACCAACCTTTCGGAATGCTCATACTGAACAACTATTTCTATGTTGCCAATACAGACGGCATTCTTCGATATCCATATAAAGATGGCGATACTAGAATAGATGCTAAAGGAGAGAAGATTCTCGATTTACCTGCTGGTGGATATAACAATCACTGGACGAGAAATCTCATTTCGAACAATGATGGATCGAAAATATTCGTCTCTGTTGGTTCCGCCAGCAATGTAGCTGAACACGGAATACAAGAAGAACAATTTAGAGCCAACATTCTTGAGATCAATCCTGATGGAACAGGCAAACGTATCTTTGCAAGCGGGCTACGAAACCCGGTCGGCATGGATATCCTCCCTGGCACTAGTGAGCTTTGGACTGTTGTAAATGAAAGAGATGAACTCGGTGACAACCTGGTTCCGGATTATCTCACGCAAGCGAAAGAAGGAGGATTCTATGGGTGGCCGTATTCATATTTCGGACAGCATATCGACCCACGCATAAAACAAGAAGATCAAAAACCAGAACTTGTCCAACAAGCCATCGTACCTGACTTACCGCTGGATAGCCACAGCTCCTCTATGGGAATTGTCTTTTACGAACAAAAACAGCTTCCGGAGAAATACCAAGGCGGCGCTTTTATAGCACAACATGGATCATGGAACAGATCTGCCTTTACAGGATACAGGGTTGCTTTCGTTCCATTCAAAAACGGAAAGCTTGCCGGGCCGGCGGAGGACTTCGTTACAGGATTTATTGCTGATGCAGAGAAAGGTGAAGTGTATGGACGTCCGGTAGCGACAGCGGTAACAAAAGAAGGTAATCTGCTGATTACAGATGACGCCAGTGACACCATTTGGCTGGTGCGAGAGAGCAAATAACATTTAATCCGGCTGCACACATTACCATTTGTGTGCAGCATTTTGAACACACCGTGGAATATTTTGTCTTACCTGTTAGTACTCGATTTTGCTATTTAAAATTAACATAGAAATCATGTCCCTTTGGTCTTGTAATTCAATTCTGCATATGGCGATTGAACTCCTATAAATCATTCTTCTCCGAATTTTAAAATAAATAAGGTATTGAAGATACCTTCAATTAAAAAGTATAGGCATAGAAGTAGTCACACCTCCAACGCGATTAAAACACAATCATATTATTATGGCAACAATGACAAATTCAGGAACAGCAGCAGATTCTAAATTGAAAGAATTCTTTGTTCATCAATTACAGGATATTTTATGGGCAGAAAAAAAGCTTGTGAAAACACTTCCCAAGCTACAGGAGGCTGCGACCAACGATGAACTGAAACAGGCTTTTGCAACACATCTTGAACAAACTAAAACACACGTAGAGAGAATCAAGGAAGTGTTTTCATTAATTGGTGAAGAAGCAGAAACTCAAAAATGCCCTGCAATGGCCGGCATTGCTGAGGAAGGTGAAGAGATCATTGATGAGACTGAAGAAGGAACATCACAACGCGATGTAGGATTGATTTTCGCAGCTCAGAAGGCAGAGCACTATGAAATTGCTACTTACGGAGGTTTAGTAACCCTCGCTCAAACTATCGGCCTAAATGATGCAGCTGAAGTTTTGCAACAAACTTTGGCAGAAGAGAAAGAAACAGATTCGCTTCTCACTCAAATTGCCGAAAGCAAAATCAACTACCAGGCTGCCATGGAACCAAAGGAATCATAGACTAAATTCCTTTTCATAGAGTCGTTGCCATTCGTAACGACTCTTCTTTTTTCTACACTCACCTCTTCTAAAAATTTGTACTTATTGTTAGCTGAAGGATGTGGCTAACTACATTTGATTCTTTTTCGATCTGATACCTGAACATGTATCCCAGTTCAAGGTCGATCTCCTTGGTAAACTCATACCCTATTCCACCATATAACCTGTTCTGATCATATAGGTGATTATTTATAACTTCCTTATTCTGAACATTAAGAAAAATCTCATTTTGAATGGCAGTAAAGTACCTTGACTCGAAAACCGGAATTTTCAACTTAATATAATAACGCAACCGCTGTGAAAATTGCGATTGCCCAGGAAACCGCTGTTCAAGACGAATCCTATTCGATAAAGTGTTACTTCCTAATTTCATTTCTACCTGGTATTGTTCCCAGATGCGATGCTCAGGCTCATACACCTTTTTATCCTCCTCCATTTCCCAATTAGCAAATAGTGTGTAGCCAACAGTAAGCTCTTCGTTGTCGTTAACGACATAAGTAAGCCCGGGCCTTACCAACAGTGTTTCAAGGTATTTAGCCTCATCTGCCGAACGCAGTTGTAAGTCACCAAATAACTTCAATTTGTTCGTTAATGTTTGCTCATGCGACCAGAATAACCAGCCTTGCCTTTCGTGCACTTGCCCACTTAAATCCGTTGTTGCCAACACCAAGAAAACAAATGATAGTATTACGCTGTAGTTGCCTCCCATAGATGTATATGATTCTATTCCTGATAAAATCGTATACCTTTAATCCTGAGAATTAAGTGCTGATACCTTTTATGGAATTGGTAGTTACTTGTTGGTATACCAAATAAAAAAGAGAGCCATCGTTTGCTCTCTTTTTTAACGCCATCAAGTTACGGCATTGTTACGCTCAGGCGTAAACTTGTAATGTTCATGAAATAGATCTGAAAACCATCTCAATGATTTGCGCTAATACTTTGACTTACATGTTAGACACTGACCGGTATGTAGCAGTATTTACATTCGGATACATTTCGATTTCGTCAACACTTAGACGGTTCACAATATCTCTCAGGTTTGTTAAAAGATAAGGCTTATTGATGTAATGCCTGATTCCTTTTGCCAACATCCTTTGTCTATCACGCGGGTTACTGGATGAGGTGAATACTACCAGGGCTATTCTCGACTTTCCTGTTATTTGAAGGCTGTTGAATGCCTCAATAAACTCAAATCCATTCATAAATGGCAGGTTGATTTCAAACACAATAACGTCAGGCAGGGGGTAACCTTTTTCTTCCCGCGACCTTAAATAATCAATAGCCTCTCTGCAATTACTTGTAATATGCAATTGACTTACTATTCCTGACCTAAGTAAAACTTTTTCATTGATCCTGTTTAACTGCTGATCGTTGTCAATCAATAATATCTTCTTTCTCATGGGCAATCGCTACACGCGCATTTATTCATTTTATATCTTTAATATTTTGTTTAATCTTTTACAGACTTACCAAATTACTACATCACACTACCTTGCCACTTTAACTTCAACCACTTCTAGATCTTCAACCTGGTTGTCATCAATAAAAAGAAGCGTTCTAACATTTCTGCCCTCTTCATCATACACCTTAAAATATCCTTCTCTTCTCCCATTATTGTACTGACCCTCACTCGACAACTGCCCATTGGGGTGATAGGAAGCGAACCTTCCATGTTGTATCCCTTGCTTGTAATATTCCTCGATCATTAGCTCACCCGTATCATAATATTCTTTCCAAAGACCATTCTTTAGACCGTTAGCGTACCACCCCTCTGCAATTAAAATTGCATGCTTATTAAATTCTTTCCACTTTCCGTTTTTCAATTGCTTTCCTATTTGAGAACTTCCAAGCATAATTTCCCTAATTAACTTCTCACTTAAACTCCTGGCAGTGCCAGACACCTGTGTTCTTGCCAGGCAACTTGCAACTGTTGAAGGTATCACAGGACTTACATAAGCCCTTAGGCTGAGCATCGTCACTTGTATCTAAATCAAGTACATGTAATTCACACTGGATAATTACCTTTTTTGTAGTATTGCGATAACTACAGGTATTTCGGTATAGACAATTACTGCAAAGACTCCTCAGCTCTCTTACAACAATTTCTTCTAAATCATTCAAATGCATAACGTTTACCCCGTTCGTGCATTTCAAAAGCTATACCATTTAAAATCCTTGAAATTGAATCAATTTTGAAGAAAATTGAAAAAGAGATTGGAGCGTTTTCGTGCTGGTGGAGAGATTCTCCCCACCAAAAATCAGGCGTTCAGTTTCTTGATTTTTTCTCTTAATGTTTTTCTGTCTATGCCCAGGATTTGAGCAGTTTGAGAAATGTTATTTTTATTCGCAGAAAGTACATCCTGTATGTATTCGCGCTCAATTACATCCAATCGTTTATTAAGGCTTCTGGTTTTAGAGGCAGAGAACCGGAAGTTTTCAGGAAGATCAGGAACATCGATGGTGTTTTCATCTGCCATAATTACAAGGCGATGAACGACGTTTTGAAGTTCCCTTACATTACCCGGCCAGGCATATTCTTTAAGCACCTTAATTGCCTTAGGGGTAAAGCGCATGGGTTGTTTACCCAGCTCTTTTACATATTTCGAGAGAAAGTAATCTAACAGAATCTGAATGTCATTTTCCCTTTCTCTCAGTGGAGGAAGATCTATTGTAATGATATTGAGACGATAGTATAAATCTTCACGGAACAGGCCTTTCTTAACGAGTTGCATAAGATCGACATTGCTTGCGGCAACAATCCTTACATTCACTTTGATAGGTTTTTTAGAACCCACCATGTAGAATTCCTTTTCCTGCAGTACCCGTAGGAGCTTTGCTTGCATCGTCAGACTTGTATTACTTATTTCGTCAAGGAAAATGGTACCACCATCGGCGGTTTGAAAAAAGCCCGCACGTGTTTCACTGGCACCCGTAAATGCTCCTTTTACATAACCAAACAATTCACTTTCAAGAAGAGAATCGGGTATGCCCCCGCAGTTAACTGGTACAAAAGGTGCCGCAGAAGCCTGTCCGCCATAATGCAACGCCCTAGCTACAAGCTCCTTTCCTGTACCACTTTCGCCATTAATAAGCACTGTAGCCTGCGTTGACTTGGCTTTGCTTATCGTGTTAAAGACCTTAAGCATTCCTTCCGACTCACCGATAATGCCGAAAGTCTGTGGTATTGATTTTAAAGATTCCTTCTTATTCTTAAATGACTTACCAAGAACTCTTTCTACTGATTTAAAAAGCTCTTCATCCGTAAATGGTTTTACAAGATACTCCTCTGCGCCTATTTTAATAGATTCAATTGCCCCCTGTATGGATGGGAAGCCAGTTATTACAAGGGTTCCAAGTCCTTTATAATTTTCAGTTACATGACGCACCAGTTCCATTCCATTTTCACCGGGCATTTTTAAGTCAGTAATAACAAGGTTTATAGGAAGAGATTGCAGAAGTTTCAAAGCAGATTGAACGTTGTTTGAAGTAAAAACTTCGTAACCTACTGATTCCAGATTTCTTTTAATCAATTCAATTGTTTCTGGTGAATCATCTACAACAAGAATTTTAAAAGATACAGCCTGCTTATTCTTCATCTCTTACTCGTCTGATTAACTGGTAATAAAATCTCAAACTTAGAACCACTACCTGGAGAACTCGTCACCATGATCTTTCCATAGTGCGCGTCTATTATACCCTGAACCACCGAAAGACCCAGTCCAGTGCCCTGCCCTACCGGCTTCGTTGTAAAGAAAGGCTCAAAAATCTTTTCCTTTACTTCTGCTGTCATTCCGGTTCCTGAATCCTTTACAACAAGGCTAACCTGACTTCCCTTCACGGATGTTTTAATGGTAACATCTCCTCCATGTGGCATAGCATATACGGCATTGGTGATCAGGTTTACCATCACCTGGCTCATTTGAACCTCATCCGCCTTTATTTCCGGTAGCTTTTTATCAAGTTCCTTAATTATGTTGATACCCCTGCTGTGAAATCGTACATCAATAAAATAAAGAATATTATTTACGATGTCATTAAGGTTTACCTTGGCTATTTGCTGCGGCATTTGCCTTGAGAATATCATTAGCTTTTTAATGATCTCCCGTGTATATAGAGAAGCTTTAATAATCCGCTCAATATCCTCCCCCTGTTGCTCGTTTAACCTCCCGCTTTTCTTTATAAGCTGCGCGAAGCCAAGAATCCTTCCCAAAGGTTCATTGAGTTCATGTGCAATACCAGCCGAAAGCTCTCCAACAAACGCTAATCGCTCTACATGCTGTAGCTGTATCTGCAACTTCTGTTTGTCCTTCTCAATTGCTGCACGCTTAATAAATAAAGATAGCTCTTGCGCAACCGCTGTTATCAGATGTTTCTCTTCCTTAAGAAACACAGGAGCCACAGTACCGGCATTTTTTCGGTAGCCCAGTTTTACAAAACCATATTTTTTACGGCCGTTTGATAAAGGAGATTCAATAAAATGTTTACACCTATTAAAACCTGGGGTATTGTATGTTTGATTTTCGATACAAATACTCGCCTCGGCTAGGTCTGCAAATTGCATTGCCTTTGGCACGATATCAAGAATCTTTTTTACTATAACCTCTATATCTTCGCTTGCCTCCCAGGCCACTTTGGAAATTGCATAAAGGCAATTTAATTCTTTAACCCTTTCCCTTAATTTTAAATCTGTGGAATCCATTCTCAGAAGTAAATACAAATTTAACTATAGGGAAATGTAAATACTTCACTTCATGTAAAAATTACTTTTGGAGTGGGGCGTTTTTACCCACGTGGGAAAAACTGTCTTTCAGATTTTACCTTGATTACTTCAATACCGCGCTATACGGAAATCATTCGAAAGCCTTGTCGGTATTAAGGTACAGAAAAGCGTAATTACTTAAATGCCTTTCTAATCCTCACATGACATTTGGCAAGTCACATAATATGGTAAATAATTCTAAGCGTACTGTCCCAAAGTCTATGATCATTCAAGGCATGCACCATGCATCCGATTTGCATTGATGAATCATATTTGTAATACCATTGTAGATGAGGTCACAGCAAGTCAAACTCAATGATTGCCGTGAACGAACCACTCATTGCTGCCGTTAGCATTGACAACATTCATCCGTTCCGCTACCGTTTATGCGAAGCTGTTTACAGCATAACCAGTGTTATCGTAACTACCATTCTTTGTTGTGTAATAGATAAAATGCCGCTATGAACATCGCTAACAATAGACATTAATGATACAAACAACGGACTATATACCTGCTTTAATTTAAGCAGGCAATAAGGGCTTAGAAGTACCTGTATTACCATATAAGTTATTCATATGTTACTTAACCGTTTTTTAACATAAAGAAAATTCGCGCGGCATAATCTTTATTATTCCATACCAGTGTAGAGTGAGAAAGCTTTCTGTTCTGGCTGTTTGTTTTAAGCAGTCGGCTGCTGTTTAGACAACTAAGCATTACCAAAAATTAAAATCACATAACCTGTTTACAAAATGAAGAAACTGAGTTTTACAAAAAGAATTGTTGCAGTATCCATCATGTTATTTTTGCTTACTGCCTCCCACTTTGCTAACGCGCAATTTGGATTTTCAGTTGGACCTAAAGGAGGTCTTGCAATAACAAGCTTCCGTGGCGCAGATGCTGATAACATTGATTCGAGAACAAGTTGGTTTGGAGGTGTATTCCTAAACTTCCAGCTAGCACCGGTAATTGCCATACAACCAGAATTATTACTTACCGAACGTGGCGCAGACGTGACAACAGGCAATGTAAGGGATAACATCAGCATCAATTATTTCGAAGTTCCTGTGTTGGCTAAACTCCGATTACCACTCGCAAACGAGATCATCTTCCCTCATATACTTTTCGGACCAAACTTTGCATTTAGAACTGATCTGGATTTTCAAAGTACAGATACTCAATCTGGCCTTGCGCTGGAAGCAAACACAGACGATGTCAGAAAATCAGATATCAGTGGCCTTGTAGGAGCGGGTATTGATATTCAAACCCCTGGCAATGGCGTGTTTTTTACAATAGACGGAAGATATGGATTTGGATTTAGTGATCTTAATGATAACGATAACACTGTATCATTAAAACACAGGGCATGGACTTTTGCAGTGGGCGTTGGCTTCAGAATAGGTAACAGAAGTGACGATCTGGATGACTAAAAACTATTGAGAAGAGGTTTAATGTTGCTGAAGGTTTAATGTTACAGGATTAGTGTTTTGTGCCATTAAGTGCTAGGCTAGTTATAATAATAAAAGAGGCTGCTAAGCAGCCTCTTTTTTATTTAACCTGAAATTTAAACTTCCCACTGACCTTGCTCTAAAATAGATCCATCTGTATCAAACCACTTCCATCCGCCATTTCCTTTAGCGTCCCAAATCATTTCGTAAGTCTTACTTCCTTCTATGATATAGATTACATTTCCCGCCTTAGTTTTAACATTGAGATTTAATTCAATAACAAATGCTCCCGTGTAGTCGTCTATTAGCATCTTAAAGTTATCGCCGTTGCGCTTCCAAGAATACTGAAGAAGCGCATTGCCAGGCTTATCAGTCATCCCGTACGCATCAAATACTTTCATGTATCCCTCACTCCTATCCTTTAACTCTTCTGCATGAAAATATTTAACCCAACTAGCACTACCAGTTGCTTTTATAAACATTTCAAATACATATTTAGTAGATGTATTACTAACCTGATATGCATAGCTTCCACCTTGTGGATGGCTCCAAGTATAAGTAAGAACTTCACCACTCTCAGCACTGCGCCCGTTACTTGCCGTAATTCTTGTACTGGACTTTGTAGCTCCCTGTGGTATTACCATCATTTCAAGATATTGACTCATTGCGTTGGCAGATTGAACCCACGCCGCAGCCATTTGCGCATAAGTATCATCAGAACTTAACATCGCCGAAGGTGCTGTAATAACATTTGATGAACTATTTAAGCTCAAGGTTGCCTCCTCTAGTTCCTGTTCCTGAGATTTAGGTTCGTCGTCATCAGAACATGAGAATGCGAAAAAAAGTACTGCACTAAGCAGTAAGAATCGGGTGATTTTCATTGTTATGTAGTTAGTGAGTGTTTTTATTAAATGCCTTAAGCGGCATTTAAATTTAAAGTATAAGTACCAGATAGCGTAAAAAGGTGACCAGGATGTAAGGTATTAGTCCTAATAGCTTCTTTTCCTAATACATTCACATAGAAAATACACCTATTAAGCAGTATTTTGATTAACACCAAATAACCTATAAATTGAAAAAGGGATCAAACTGATCCCTTTTTAATAAATCGAATACTCTTGCTACTTAACAATTAGTCGTTTTGTAAAGCGCTTTCCATTAAAAGCGCCATTTACCAAATAAACTCCAGCACTGAGTTTGTCAGTAATATCAAGGGTCACTTCATTACATCCTTCTGTACATGAAATTGTCTGTGCGTACAAGAGAGATCCAACCAATGAAGTTACTTCAATTTTTAGCTCTTTAGTTAATCCCGGTTCAAGTGATGGAAGGAAAAGTGTAACAGGCTTTTTGTTTGTTGGGTTTGGCGCCAGAATTATTTCGCCGTCAGTGTCAACATCTGTTTCAGAAAACGAATATGCCGTTGCTGCTATACCTGTCTCTGACATAGAGGAATTGAAAGGAGAAAGTCTGCTTCCTGCAATAGGGCGTTCAAACGTTCCATCAGGTAACCTCCAGCCTACTGAAACATGGTCAGTTCCGACACCTTGCTTATGAAGTACTTCAATATAATAGGTTTGGTTTTGTACTAAATTGATTGCTACCGATCCTTGGCTGCTGTACTTATTCCATTGACGAGGTTCCGTAGCACCATTTACATATGCAATTCTTACTTTATTCGCAGGATTAAAGTTACTGCTCAACCAAAGTTCACTATTATCATTGCTCGCTATGTAAAACAAATATGCGCCAGTAACCGGAGGACAGATATAACCCCTTATTCTCGTTCCGTATTTAGTACCAATATTACCAGGGGATTCTAAAATGGAAAGCTGACTTGTTTCAGATGGAGGTGAATTAACAGGAATATCAGAGACACTTGTTCCACTTACATTTCTCCATACCTCTCTTAAAATCGTTCCTGTTGCACTGCAGCCTTCCACGTAAATTTCTGTTGGAGTAGGAATAGAAGTAGCACCTTCATTGTCAGTAGCCACTGCAGTTATAGAATAGGTACCCGCAGGTACATTCTCCCAGCGGAAACTATAAGGTGATGTTAAATCTTCTCCGATTTTTACGCCCGAATTGAAAAATTCTACTTTCACTACAGCGCCATCAGGATCTGAAGCTTCTGATGTAATATCAACGTTCGCAGGTGCAGCGTAAACAATTTCATCAGTGGACACATTAGCAATAGGTGCTTTATTTTCTTCCTTATAAGGAATAAGACGCGCGCCCGTAATAGGACGCTCAAGTGTACCATCAGGCAATTGCATACCAACAGAAATATGATCTGTACCTACACCTTCCTTATGAAGCGCTTCTATATAATAAGTCTTTCCTTTTTCAAGGTGAATGAGTGCGGACTGCTGGCTTGCATATTTATTGTATTGTCTTGGATTGGATGCGCCATTTACATAAGCAATTCTTACTTTATCAGCTGCACTTGAAGTTGTGCTTAACCATAACTCGCTATTGTCATTGCTTGCAATCCAAAATCTGTAATCACCAGTTTGCGGAACACATAACAAGGCACGATAACGGCTACCGTACTTGTCGCCGATATTGGATGGACCTTCGAAAACACTTAACGTAGAAGTACTCGCAGGTGTCGTATTTACAGGAATTGTTGATACGGTAGTGCCTGATACATTCTTCCATAACTCATGCACTACACCACCTGTACCACTACAAAGTGATGGTGCAGCAAATGGATCGTAGTACCATAATCTGAAACCTTCCTCATTGTTTGAAGAAGTGAAAAAGATTTTATCTTCGGAAGCTGTGATATTAGCAGTGCCTTTTATTGATACATTGTATATATCCTGAAGTGTCCTTGTTCCACCTGCGGTTAAGTCACTTTGATATACTTGCAAGTCTTGCGGTGCAGCTTCCTCACCTTCAGACCTTATATCATTAAAGAACAGCAAGTCACCCGCAGGGGTGAGATCTAACCAAGCTGCATAATTATTATCTGCAAACAGTTCCTTGATATCATAAAAAGACGATGTCCCTGCAGTTGTCCCATCAGATTTCCATATGTATCCTGCAAAGGTTTGGCTTTCATCGGCGAATACCAGATTGTTACGAACAATTTGAATTGGACCTACAAATCCATCTGTAACTATTTTTCTTACCATCTGGGTCCCAGCATCAGTCCCATCTGTAACCCACAACTCTTCTTCTGGAATTCCGTGAGCTCTGATGAAATATGTCTTTCCATTAAACTCTATGTAAGTTCCTATACCATTGTATTGGGAAAATTCGGGACCCCAAATCTTTACCATCTGTGTAGACGCCTGGGTACCTTGGGATCTCCATAGCTCGGCAACTTGTGAAAATTCATCTTCAGGGTCTGTATATGACCTATCAAAGTATAAGTATCCGGCTGAGGCTTTCAACTCATAAAAGTCGTTGAAAGGAAGATCAACTGCTACAACCGTTCCTGCCTCCGTGCCATTAGTTTTCCAAATATTAGCGTCTGCTGACGTTCCGCCTCTAAAGAACAAACTATTGTTATAGTATGTAATCGACCCAAGATATCCACTACCACTGCCCGGATTTATATCCTTAACCAACGAGAGTGAATTTGTTGAGCTCAGCTTCCATAGTTCTACACCATGCACGCCATCATTAATACTTAGATAAAGTTCACCGTTATATACAGCTAAAGGTGTTATTGTGTTATAAGTTCCGACCATCACCGTTCCGGTGTTTGTTCCATCGCTTCTCCATAAGCTTTGACTTCCACCACTTTGTGTAATAATAAAAACGGACGTTGGCGACTTGATCTCACTAATTCTGAAAATAGTTTGACCTAATTTTTTTACCAATGTAGTTCCTCCGGGAGTTCCATCAGATCTCCATAGACTGTCACCGGACGCATAATAGAGATAGCCATTGTTACTTACAAAGTTGTTACTTCCAGGAGCAAGCTGCTTTACAAAAACCGGTTGCGCCTTTAAATCTGCATGGATAATTGTTAACAAAATAGTAATGCAGACACACAGTTTTGATAACCAGTATCCAATACTGGTTATACATGAGGGTACATTTTTTCTCATAAGGGTACTTTAATTTTTAAATTGTAATAGTTATTAAAAAGTGTTCTGAACTCGATTGTGATAGTGTAGTAGATTGCTGTTTAAGCATGTACTAAATAAAATACACAAAATGACTAAAGATGAAATTGAAATGGGAGGTAAACATAGCGTTACAACGCCCTTGGATGCTCGATCTGCAAGAGAAGCTTTCATAAAGAGGTTTTTAAAAATCCGCTAAAAAAAGAGTGCCTAAATAAATAGTACTTGCAAAGGGACAACCAGACCGCGCGTTAGGGTGCTGAATAACCGATCGCATACTCATTGCAGGTACAATAGCCTATTTTACTTTAGCGGCATTTGCTACTATACAAAAGCTTTTAGTATTTACTGTTCTAGTTCCCTAAACTTGATTTTAACTTCAAAGCTCCATTACCTTCAAGGAACCGGCTGCCTGGCTTCGTGCATCAGTACTGATTCTGCTGTTTTTCACTGATAATTCAATTATTCTTCATTAAAAAGGCCTTTTTATGAAAGTTGACAGAAGGATGGCAGAAGGATGGCAGAAGGATGGCAGAAGGACAACTGATAGGTCTCTGAAGACAGACCGATGCATCTCTGTTGCTACTTAACACGGAATAAGCTAAAAATTGAATGACTTACGAGCTGCCAGTGATTAATTCTAAATAGGTAAAAAAGTGTTAATTACAGGCAATTATTAAACTAAGAAGCGCAGAAAAGAAAAAATCAGCGCTTCCATTCAACATTGAACGTCAGTGAGCGTATAGACCACTTTCTTAAGCAACTCACCAGCCAGCATTTCTCCATCGATTAATATTATCTTCAATAGCCTCCAAAGAAATCGTTACAGGAAAGCCGCTATAATTATTCCTACCCTAGCAATCTAAGCTTACAACGTTTCAACCTCGATGTACCTCCATTCATTTACTTCTGACTCTCATTATGAATAAAACTATTCAGACCGCAGGGTAGTAACTGGGTTAATGATAGCTGCACGAATGGCCCGATAACTAACAGTAGCCAGAGAAATAAACATTGTAGTTGCAATTCCTATTGCAAACACCCACCATTGTATGTTTATATGGTACTGAAAGCTCTGAAGCCATTGACGCATAAAGTACCATGATAACGGGGCTGCAATAATGAAAGCAATGAGAATAAGCTTAATAAATTCTTTAGAAAAAAGTAAGATGATGCTTGTAACTGAGGCCCCCATTACTTTTCGTATACCAACTTCTTTAAGCTTTTGGTTTGCCATGAAAGAGATTAAACCATACAAACCCAGGCAACCAATAAATATTGATAACGCTGATAGAATCTTAAACAACGTAAATGTACGTTCTTCTTGCTTGTATCTACTGGCAACGTGCTGATCGAGAAAAGTGTATTGAAAATAATAGTCGGGGTACACTTCGTTCCATGATTTTTCTATAAAGGCAAGTGTCTCGCTTAGATTGCTTGTACTCACTTTAATTCCGGCATCATAATAGAAATAAGGAAAGTTGACTATAACTACCGGGCCAATGCTTTTATGCAACGAAGCAGTATGAAAATCTTTTACCACGCCTACAACCGGTGCATCAATATCATTTAAGCCAAGTGTTACGTGCTTACCAATAATTTCGTCTGGATTTTTAAATCCTAATTGTCTTACAGCAAATTCATTGACAATTACTGCATAATGCTGATCTTCTTCAGGCAGCTCGTCTGATGAGAGGCGTTCTTCCGCCTCAGTTATCCACCGGCCCGCTACCAATTCAAGCCCATAGGTCTCACCGTAATGGATGTCAGCCATTTTTATCTCTACGTCATATACCCGATCTCTCGGCGCATCGGTTAAGCGATATCCGGAGTTGACATGGTTGTTTGACACGGGCGCACCAATTGAGTAAGAAACACTGAGTATTTCCGGGTTTAACTGGAGCCTTGACGTTAATGCGCGAAGGGTAGCCTCCTTATGTTCCGGCATACTCACGTTAATCACAGCATCTTTTGTAAACCCTAACGGTTTATTTCTAAAGAAAGACATCTGATCAGAAACTATTAAAGTGCCAATAATAAGCGCCTGGGCAATAAGAAATTGAAAAACAACCAGTGCTTTTCTAACCAACGAACCTGAAGTACCCTGACCAGTGATTTTATTTTTCAATACGTCAACCGGATTGAAGCGCGATAATATAAGACCTGGATACAACCCAGAGAGTAAGGTAACTGTGATGAGTAGCATAAAGATAAAAGCAAGGAGTCCAGGATGTCCAAGCAGTGATTCGGGCATTTGTTTTCCCGTGAAATTGTTCACCAGGGGTAAAGTCCATTCCACTACCCCCAGGGCGAGCAATACGGCCAGTAAGGTTATAACAAATGTTTCTCCTAGAAAATACACCGTGAGCTGTTGACGTACAGCACCGAGCGTTTTTCTAACTCCTATCTCTTTAGACTTTTTAATAGCCAACGCTGTCGCTAGATTAATAAAATTGATACATGCTATAGTTAGAATGAAAGCACCAAGTATAGCAAGTGTTATTAGCGTGGATTTTTCAACTGCTTCGTCATTAAATCGATTATCGAAATGAATATCTTCCAAAGATTGAAGAAGGTATTTCTGTTTCGTGTCCCCTTCAGTAAGATATTTATGAGCAAAATCGACCAAACGAGTTTCAAGGTTTTTCTTGGTAATATCATCGGGAAGCACTACATAACTAAATCCAGAAGCATTTAATCCCCAGCTGTCAACAGAATAGCCCAGAAATTCTTTTGTAAGCGATGGCAATGAAAC
>NZ_JAHESD010000075.1 GCF_018598585.1 Chryseosolibacter indicum | reverse complement strand
GAACAAATAATGCAAATAAAGTATGAGGGCCTCCCACTAAAAACAGGAACAGGCCTTCACGACAGCTCTGCTGCACTTATCCCCTATCTTACCAGTTTTAAAGATCCCTTTATTCTTCTCTCTACGGGCACATGGTGTATCAGCTTAAATCCGTTTAATACAAACCCGCTTACAGAAGATGAGTTAAAAAAAGATGTGCTGTGCTATCTTACCTATACCGGAAAACCAGTAAAAGCATCGCGTCTATTGCTAGGTCCGTTGTATGAGCACCAAGTAAAACGGATTGCTTCCTTCTACAACCAGGCTGTAAGTCGTTATCATTCCATGCCCTTCAATGCAAAATGGATGGATGACCTCGAATACCAGCAACAACCAAATCTAACTTCCTTCTCCCAAACGGACATGTCAGGTTTCAAATCAGATGAAGAAGCTTATCATCACCTGATGTATGACATGGCGCTTTTGCAACGTGATGCCATTTACCTCGTATTAAAGAATTCACCTGTTAAATATCTTTTTGTTGACGGCGGGTTCAGTACGAATACCTTGTATATGAATATGCTCACCTTGTTATTCCCTCAGTTGAAGGTTTACGCAGCGTCGATGCCTCAAGGATCTGCATTGGGTGCAGCGCTTGTTATCCACGATTCATGGAATAGCCAACCAATTCCTGATAACCTTATTACGTTAAAATCCTTTGACAAACATGAATTTGCAGATGCGAGTTAAGTCAGATGGAGTTTCTGTTTGTAAAGTTGAACACGTTCTTCACCTGTTCCTTTTTCTGCTTCAAAATCATATAGGCCGCTGTTTCACCCATCACCTTGAAATCAGTCGATATTACTGTAATACCAAGAAGTTCTTTTAAGGGTGTATCATTGTAAGATACTACCCCTATATCTTCTCCCAGCCTCAGGTCTTTATCCCTGATCTGTTTAACAAGATTTACAAGATCAGTTTCTTCGATAATGATATAAGCATCATCTTTCTGAAGATCCATATCGTTGTAGACCTGTTCGAGCACATCATAATCATAAGAGAACTTATGACAGAACTCTTTAAAGCCTTTTAGTATCTCGAGAGGAAAGGGATAAACCGTTTTACGAGGGAACACAAGAATTAGCTTTTTATACTTTTTTAATCTTTCATTTCCTTCGGCCAGCGCGTCATAGATATCTAACCTGAAATCCTGGTAAACAGATGCAACATTACGCTGAAGTCCTGGAAGAAAATTATCAAGAATAATGAGTTTATCTTCTGGTATTCTTCTCAGTGCTTCAAGAATGTGTTGGTTCACATTCTGATGATTCATCTTTTCATCTTTAAAATGAGGCATTACTACAAAGTAGTCGTAACTCTCCAGGTTTTCCTCCAGAGCGCTAAGGAAGAGTTTGGGATCACAATGGTAAACATTAAGATCAACATGAGCTTTGTCGCCAAGGCTGGTTACAAATGAATTATAAATTTGAAGCTTATAAGAGCTAAGTTTATTTAACAGGAATAGAATATTGTGTGTTGAAGGCGCTACGGTTCTTGCAACATAATAACCCTTACCTTTTGCAGATACAATGATCTTCTTTTCTTTCAGGCAATTGTAAGCCTTTTCTACGGTATCACGAGAAAGGCAGTATTCTTCACTGATCTCATTTATTGAAGGTACTCGCTGCCCTACATGCAAGACACCTCTTCCAATATCTTCAATAATAGAATTTACAATCTGGCGGTATTTTGGAATTCGTGATTCGTTGTTCACCCGAATCTCACGTACAATGTCTGCTTCAGTGGTTCGTACCATACTTTACAATTTTTAATATCTATTATTTGGCGGTAAGAGCAGGATAGTTACCCGATAAACTTAAGATAAATTAGCTCCTAATGCAATCGATTGTAGTATAAATTTAAACCCATAATTTTAGAAGCAAAAATTGCAGAACCTTATACTGTTTAACGGATGTGTTTGTGATAAACCGGGATAATAAAGGACATGTGGTAAAAGAGAATTTACACAGCCAGATCTAAAATAATTACGACCTGTTTTAAAATGTTGATCTATGAATAATCGAATTACGCGAAGAGATTTTATTGCTACAGGTACCGCCATGTCTGGCGCACTGCTGCTTAATCCGTTAAATAGCTTGGCCTCTCATGCTAATGCAAACAAAAAAAAACGTGTTGCTATTGTAGGAACAGGAAGCCGTGCATTAGGGATGTGGTCAAAAGATGTTCAGGAAACTTATAGCGACAAAGTAGAATTTGTAGGCCTATGTGATATTAATCCTGGCAGGTTGGAGTTTTTCAAAAAGGCATGTGGTTTCACCTGCCCGACGTTTAATGATTTTGAGAAGATGATGAAGGATATTAAACCCGATACGCTGATTGTGACAACAGTTGACGCAACGCACCATGAATTCATCATCCGTGGAATGGAGCTCGGCGCGAACATTATCACAGAAAAGCCCATGACAACTGATGAAGAAAAATGCGAAGCTATTCTTCAGGCAGAGAAGAAAACAGGAAAGAAGGTAACCGTAACATTTAACTATCGATACTCACCGCATCGCGCAAAATTATACGAGCTATTGAGAAACGACACCATAGGTGAACTTACTTCTGTCGACTTCCATTGGTATCTCGATACTTCCCATGGATCTGACTACTTCAGGCGTTGGCACAGACTAAAAGAAAAAGGAGGAACCTTGTGGGTCCATAAAGCAACGCATCATTTCGACTTATTAAATTGGTGGATAGAGTCTGACCCTGCAGAAGTATATGCTACAGGAGCATTGGACTTTTATGGGAAGAACAACCCCTTCCGACATACAAACTGCCGCCCCTGCCCGCATAAGGACAAGTGTAATTACTACTACGACATCACAAAGAATAAACAGTACATGGACCTGTATGTAACCCATGAGAAACATGATGGCTATCTCCGCGATGGTTGTGTATGGAAAGAAGATATTAACATCTACGATAAAATGGCGGCGACTATAAAATATATGAACGGCGTGCAGGTGAGTTATTCGTTAACTACCTATTCACCGTATGAAGGGTATCGGATTGCCTTTAATGGAAAGAAAGGAAGAATAGACGCATGGATAGAAGAGAGCCATCCTATTGAAGAAAGACCTTACGATGAAATTGTTGTGAATAAAAACTTTAGTACCAGGGAGTTTATTCAAGTATCTCAAGGCACAAGTGGCCACGGAGGGGGTGACCGGTTGCTGAAGGATAAAATCTTCGGAGGTGTAACCGAAGATCCGTTACATCAATCGGCATCCGTGCGGGATGGAGCCCTTTCTATTCTTGTAGGGATAGCTGCCCGCAAAAGCTGTGAAACAGGCAAGCCCATAAAACTCGCAGATCTTACTAGTTTGGAGCTGGGAGTTAAAAGGCAGTTTGTACAATCTTAGTTACTACACGGATTCAATAAAGACGATACAAGTAGATGCGAAAGTTGAATATTCTTGTCGCATCTACTTGTATTCTCAATCATGACTTACTTTATCCTTAATTTCGGGAATGGATTAATCGTCGTCTTATCTTAAGAGCCGTTCGATAGAAGAATCGTTAAATGAAGAGGAAATTAAACAGCTATTCAGCAATAGTATCCAAAGTAAATATGTACGCGGGGTAGAATTATTTGAAGAACGAACTTACCCTAAAGGAGTGTGTATTAAACTGTAAAGTATTATAATTGTCGCTATGGTTGGTATTTAATTTTTAACATGTCTTGCACAGAGAAAAGGCAGTGGCATACATATTGAAGAAGAACTCGACCTGGTGATCGAGCAGAAGAACGCTAAATTTATAAAAGAACACTTACCTACTATTCATGCTGTACCCGGGCAGATACACCAACTATTTTATAACCTCATCAACAATTCATTAAAATTCTCCAAGCCGGGTTATCCAGTGCATATTACAATTCGATCTGCACCATGTACCGAACAAACACTGATCAGAAGTAAACACCTTGATGAAAGTAAGCAGTATATACGTGTTGATGTGGCTGATAATGGAATTGGATTTGATCAGAAGTATGCGCAGCAAATATTTGAACTATTCAAACGCCTTCATGCGAAGAATGAATTTGAAGGCACGGGTATTGGGCTGGCCTTGTGCAAAAAAATAGTAGAGAATCATAACGGAGCCATTTGGGCTGATGGCCAATCAGGCAAAGGATCTACTTTTAGTATACTGCTTCCAGCCTAGCAGAACATGTTACAACATTTGTCTGGGTAATCAAATACTTAAAGTAAAAGGCTAAAATAATAGCGTCATCATTTGCGCAGTTACATAGCTGCACATATATTTGCAGCCAAATAACTGCGCAATGGAATTAAGAAGAGATGTATTTCAGGCCATAGCTGATCCTACACGAAGGGCGATAATTGCACTGGTAGCGATACAGGCGATGACTCCTACTGCAATAGCCGAGAATTTTGACTCATCCAGGCAAACAATTTCAAAGCATATACAAATACTCAATGAATGTGAATTGCTAAGACAAGAGCAAACCGGAAGAGAAATTTATTATCACCTAAACCCACAAAAGATAAAAGAGATAGCTGACTTCATTGAGCCATTCCGCAAGATGTGGGATGATCGATTTAATAAACTTGAATCCGTAATGAAAAAGTATAAATCAAAAAAGTAAGAACATTAATGGAACAAAAAACAAAAGTAAGTGCCCAGGATGGCAAACAAGAATTAGTAATAACAAGAGAATTTGACTTGCCGCTGGAGTTACTCTTTCAAGCTTACATAGATCCTGAAATTGTTGAGCAATGGATGGGAACAAAGGTGCTGACACTCGAAAGCAAAAGACATGGCAGTTATCAGTTTGAAACAACGGATCCTAAAGGAAACAAACACCGATTCAATGGAGTAATTCATGATTGTGTCGTCAACAAGAAGATCACGCGTACTTTTGAGATGGAAAATACCCCATTTCCTGTTCAGTTAGAGTTCCTGGAATTTGAGAAGCTTACGGACGACACGAGCAAGCTTACCATGCAAATTGTATATAAATCCGTTGCTGATAGGGATCAGATGCTGAAGCTACCTTTTGCGCAAGGCATTAACATGGCACATAATCGCATACAAGAAATTGTTAGTAAGTTAAAATAACCATCATGACAAGAAGAAATAAAATCATCTACTGGGTTGCTACTATCTGGCTTTCATTAGGTATGGTATCAACGGGGGTAGTACAACTAATAAAATTAAAGGAAGAAGTTGATTTATTTACGCATTTAGGTTACCCCATCTACTTTTTAACCATACTGGCTGTCTGGAAATTGCTGGGAGTTGTTGCTGTGCTCATTCCTAAATTTCCTTTACTAAAAGAATGGGCTTATGCTGGTTTCTTTTTCTCCATGTCGGGCGCGATATTCTCACATCTGGCAATGAATGATGCTGCTAAAGATTTATTTGGTCCATCACTTCTGTTGTTACTCACTTTTGTCTCGTGGTATTTCAGGCCGGCAGATAGAAAAACTACTACTGTCAATAACTAACGCATAGATGAATTCTAAAGTTGATTTTTATTTTACGAAAGCAAGTAAGTGGCAGGAAGAATTAGAGCAACTGCGAGTTATTGCTCTTGATAGTGGCTTAACAGAAGAGTTGAAGTGGGGCGTGCCCTGTTATACTCATGAAAAAAGTAACGTATTTTTAATTCATGTTTTTAAAGAATACTGTGCGCTCCTTTTCATGAAAGGCGCTTTACTGAAAGATTCTAAAGGAATTTTGGTTCAGCAGACAGCAAACGTACAGGCGGCCCGCCAAATACGTTTTACCGACACCAGGGAAATAGAGAAGATGAGAACAACCATTCAAGCTTATATTCGAGAAGCAATTGAAGTCGAAAAAGCAGGGTTAAAAGTAGATTTTAAAAAGACATCTGAATTTGAAATGCCGGAAGAATTTAAAACCAAATTAAATAAGATTTCTGCATTGAAGACTGCTTTTAAATCATTAACCCCGGGACGACAAAGAGCATATATTCTTTATTTTTCTCAAGCCAAGCAATCCGCTACACGCGAATCGCGAATTGAAAAATGTATACCTCAGATTCTGGAGGGTAAGGGATTAAATGACTAGTATATAATTGACATATATGAAGAGCAATAACAGTAAGAAGAAATTAACAAAAGAACTGCAAGAAGAACTACTCAAGGTTCTAAAGGCAAGGTTCGAGAAGAACATGCATCGCCATAAAAATATTAAGTGGGATGAAATACGCGCAAAACTAGCAGGTAATCCGGAAAAGCTTTGGTCACTTAATGAAATGGAAAGAACGGGTGGTGAACCGGATGTTGTTGATTTTGACAAGAAGACCGGTGAATATGTATTTAACGATTGTTCAGCAGAAAGTCCTAAAGGGCGAAGGAGTGTTTGTTACGATGACGAAGCACTTGAATCACGGAAGGAACATAAGCCAGCGAATAGTGCTGTTGGTATGGCTACAGAAATGGGCGTTGAGCTTTTAACAGAAGAACAATATAAGGAATTACAAAAGCTTGGAAGTTTTGATAATAAAACATCGAGTTGGATAGCAACACCTCCCGGCATTCGAAAACTTGGTGGCGCGCTCTTTTGTGATCTCCGTTACAATCATGTATTTGTATATCACAACGGAGCTGAATCTTATTATGCTGTGAGAGGATTTCGTGCTTCTTTACGGGTATGAGAGAAGAGAAATAAAGGAGCAGATATCCCACCTACCAAAGCTGGCTGCTTTTATGTACTAACATAATTTTTAAGTAGAATTGAGTGCATGGTATCAATATAAGATCTCCTTTGATTAGACCATTGCCTCACGATTGTACTTGTTCCTGTATTCCAGGGGCGACATGCCTGTAATTTTTCTAAACACCTCACGAAAGGATTTTACATCGGAATAGCCGACGTTATACATTACTTCGTTGATTGTTTTTCGACTACCTTCCAACGCCTTTTTTGCAGCCTCTATTTTCACACGTTGTGAATATTCTATTGGCGTATTGCCCGTGGCTTTAACGAACCTGCGATCAAAATTTCTCCTGCCTATCGCAAACCTAGAGGACAAACCTTCTATGGATATCCTTTCATCTAGCTTACTTTCAATGTACTCTTGTGCTTTTCTAACTAATTCATCACCATGTGCTTTCTGACCATTAAAGATGATGAATGGCGACTGGCTTTGCCTGTCAATTTCAATCTGAAACACTTTGGAACAATAGATGGCTGTTCGCCGGTCATAATATTTCTCTACAAGGTAGATCATGAGGTTGAGGAATGAATATGCGCCCCCATTTGTATAAAGGCCGTGCTCGTCAGTAATGAGCTGGTCTGTCAGAAGTTTTACTTTTGGAAATCTAATGCGAAAATCATCTGCTGCTGACCAATGTGTTGAGCAGTTCTTTCCGTCAAGTAAGCCGGACGCGGCCAGTAACCAGGCTCCTGTGCATATGCTGGCAACCTCTGCACCTTGTTTATACTGCTCTGCGATCCAATCAATTAATACTTTATTTTGCTTTACCGCCTTCGTATAGTTATGATTTAAAGAAGGGATAATCACCAGGTTGGTGTGTTTTATAGCTGAAATATGTTTTTCGGGCTTCGCTGTAAACAAACCTCCATAAAAGTCGACCTTTTTGCCAAGACCCGCCAACTCAATCTTAAACACTTCTTTTTTCCCAGCATTCTTCCAATACATGTTGGCTCTTGTCAATATCTTATAAGCGCCAACAATGCTGCTTAAATTATTCTCTCCCTTAGGAACAACGATGGTAAGATGTTTCATACATGATTCTTTATTTTATACAAAAAGCAAAGTTCTTTATATATAAAAATAGAAAATTTGTCATGTCCAAATCAACCCGTTACAATGTCTAAATGACACCCCATGACGGTACTCTTTAATTGTACTGGAACAGTTTTTCTATTATAAAAAGAGAGCGGACCTACAAGCGATGTATTCCATGCATATCATAAAACAAACCCAGTTGGTTTGCTCATCGTCATGAGCGCTGATGGTCAACACCTGTTCACAAACGAACATATCCATGCTATAAAGCCTAATTTTTGAGGAGATAAAGCCTTTTCGCTTCTCTGGCACGTTTGTTACTCCTGCTCATGCGTATGTTCAGGAACAATTTCAAAATAGCAATTCGCAATCTTTGGAAAAACAAGGTTGCTACTATCATCAACGTATTAGGACTTACTGTTGGCATTACATCAAGTTTGCTCATAGCTCTTTTCATTTATCATGAGTTAAGCTTTGATGCTTTTCAGCCTAACAAAGAAAGGCTTGCCCGTGTAGTGATGGAGTATAACTTCGAAGGAGGAGAATCCAGGAAGGGCACTTTTACAAGTACAAAAGTTGCTCCTGTATTTTCGCGCACTTTTCCTGAGGTAGAGAAAGGCATACGCATGACAGATGCCAACATGATTGTGCAGCTACATAAGGAACCTGTAATGGAGAAGAACTTTATGTTTGCTGACTCTTCGTTCTTTGATGCATTTGCTTACGAGATGATAGAAGGCACGCCGGCTACAGCGCTTAACGGTCCGGATAAAGTTGTACTTACGGAGTCAATGGCCACTAAATATTTTGGCAAAGAAAGCGCTGTAGGTAAAACGTTAATAATTGGGAATGATAACACACCTTATGAAGTTACGGGTGTGATACGTGATTATCCATCCACCTCACAAATTACTTTTGACTTTCTTGCTTCTTTTTCTTCGTTAAGATCTAACCAGGAGGAGACGTACTTCAATGCCAACTACACTACCTATTTGTTGTTACGTGATGCAACTTCCCTCGCTCCGTTACAGGAGAAACTTCATCCCTTCATGGAAAAAGAGATGAAAGGCACAGGTGTTTCTATTCATTTTTACCTGGAGCCTTTTGAAGATGTACACCTCATTTCGCCATATGCTGATTTTACAGGAAAGACTAGTGTTACATTCTTATATGCACTGGGAGGCGTTGCCTTGCTGATTATTGTTATTGTATGTTTCACTTATATTAATTTAAGTACAGCAAAATCTATTGAACGCGCACGTGAAGTAGGCATTCGTAAAGTATCAGGAGCGATGCGTTTTCAATTGTTCTGGCAATTTATCGGAGAATCGTTTGTTCTATGCAGTCTTTCAGTATTCGTAAGCTTTGCGTTGGCCACTGCCCTACTACCTGCTTTCAATACTTTGATTAGTAAAAACCTTCAGTTTGCTGATCTGGTTACGATTCCTTTTATACTAAGTACGATAGTTTCAACAATATTGGTTAGCCTAATAGCAGGAGCTTATCCTGCAATGGTGCTTTCTAAACTGCAACCGGCCAAAGTGTTGAAAGGAATTTTTAAGAACACAGGATCAGCAAAGGCGCTGCAACAATCGCTTACTGTATTTCAGTTTGCGATCTCGGTATTCCTGATCATTGCAACGGTAGTGATACAAGGACAATTACGATTTATACAAAAAGGAAAACTTGGTTATGATCGCGACCATGTGATTACCTTGTCAGTAGGTTATAACACCGATTACAATTTAGTAAATACATTAAAGAACGAACTGAAGACAAACCACAACATCACACAGACTGCGCGATGTGTTAGCAGCCCTGTATCTATTGTGGGCGGATACAGCATGCGCCTGCCTTCAATGCCTGAAAACGAAGTTATAGCTACCATCGCCAACCCCGTTGATGCTGATTATGTGCGTACAGCAGGCCTTGAGATTATTGCAGGAACCGGATTTACTGAGCAACACATGGAAGCTGTAGCAGTAGAAGATTGGGACGACAAGCAGTTTCATTACATCATTAATGAAAGTGCAGTTAAAAAACTTGGCTTCGCTACACCTGAAGAAGCTATTGGACAGCAAATGATACTTAATAACCCGGGAACAATTGTTGGGGTAGTTAAAGACTTTCACTTTCAGTCAATGCGCAACAGTATTGAACCACTGGTGTTGTTTACAGCTTCATGGGGTAATCGTCTACTTGTGAAAGTTAAAGGTGATAACATGGCAGCTACGTTAGCTTTTATGGAAACAAAATGGAAGCAATTGTTACCAAGTCGTCCTTTTGAATTTACGTTTCTTGACCAGGAATATGAACGCTTGTATCATTCGGAAGTTCAACTGGCGCAGATGATGAATTTGTTTGCTGGTATTGCTATTATGTTGGCATGCCTCGGTTTGTTTGGTTTATCGTCATACATGATACAACAGCGTACGAAGGAGATCAGCATTCGTAAAGTTCTCGGCGCTTCCATCTGGAATTTATTTAGGATATTATCCATAAACTTTGTTGTATTGGTATTGATAGCAATTGTTATTGCGAGTCCGATTGCTTACCTGTTAATGACGCAGTGGCTTGATGGTTTTGTATACCGCATCGATTTACAAAGCTGGATATTTATTGTTGCCGGCGTTGCCACCATTCTCATTGCACTTGTTACCATTGGAATACACGGCATGAGAGCCGTGGTAGAAAGCCCGGTGAAAGGATTACGGTCAGAGTAAGTAATGAAATATAACCAGTTCCAAGGTAACACAACACGAGAAGCCCGATCATTTCTGATCGGGCTTTACTGTACTTAAGGGACTGGTACCAGGACGGTTAAAAAATGCCTTATTGTTTGATGTGCAAAGCATTCAACTTCCTTAACCTGCGCCTTATTGAAAGGAGATTAGCGATTATGCTACCAACTTTTCCTGTATTGTTTCATTACCAGGACGATCGATGGCTGTCACCACTATTTTCACACCATCAACCGAAAGCAGTGCTTGTTTAGTAATGTACTTCCAATCTACATCTCCAGATGTGAGCGATGCCTCGCCAGATTCAACTACCGTGTTGTCAGCACCTTTAATCTCTACCAAAACTTTAACGGTTTTGAAGTTGTCAGAAACTCTAATAGGAATAATGCTACCTATTGTTCCTTTAAAATCCTTCACTTCAATATCAAGGATTGTTGGCGTTACAAGGTAATCGCGTACAGCTGCGGAGAAGGCTGTGTTAAAAGCTTTGTCTCCTGCCATTTTGGTATACAATTCCTTTGCATCAGGGTCAAGCATTTTAGCTTTTGCATATTGGGTTGCACGCTGAAACCGTCTTTGGTGAGCGATTTGCTTTTCGGTATAAACCTTCTCACTACTTGATCTGCGTGATGCTACGGTCACACCTTTTACCACCCGGAAAACAATTTTCTTTCCAAATTTTCCACTCATACCTTCTGTAAGGTCATTCTCTTTAATTAAGGCCATTTTTTTTAATGATTTTTAAGTTAAACAATTATTTACGTATCGCATCTCAGACAACCCGCGGTGTTATCATTGAATTGACGTTTCAAATATCGGCTGGCAGACCGCAGTTAGTACGCGGACTAAAATATAAGTAAATATTTTTTTAACTTTTTTTAGAACCTGACAAAATTGCCGAAAAATCAATGAAACCTGACTCTGGGTTCGACATGCTTCCGTCATGCTTATATTGTCAGTATACCCTGAGGTTAGGTAATAGGGATCAGGGGTTAGGGTTCGGTAAAGTCAATGGTCAATAGTCAGTGGTTGTCCATTGTCCATCCCTAAAATCAAAATACGATGCTTATAACTTGTGTCCGTTCGTAGCTATAGGGTAGCAATAGTAGTGGTAGTTGAATTTTTGGATATGCAAGGAATTGCATGAGATTTAAGGCAAGAATTTACAGGGACCGGGATTATATGTCTTGCCTAATAGAAGAATTAATAAACCTAGAAACTATAGGCGTAGCCAAACGTTGCCGTGGTAGATTCTTTAATACCGCGCTCCATTAGATTGCGCTGTTGCCAAATCGCGGTAGCGTTTAAATTATGTTTTTTAAGGAAGGTATAGTTGATATTGCTACGTACATTAACAATTCTGCTCTGGGTTACACCTTTATTCATACTTGTGTTGTAAGATGAGGAAACACCTGCGGTAATTTTCTTTTGAAATACTTTAGCTTTTATTCCAAGGGTAGGTCCGAGTGTAATAAAATCATCAGTTGCAATATGGTTATAGGTAGCATTGAACGCAGCCTGAAAACTAATAGCTTCAGGAACAAAAAGTAAGATATAGGCAGTGCTGAAATTATAAAACTGTGATAAGCTTCCTGGTCTAAGGATATCCCCCTGTTTATCTGCTGCCTCCTGAAAACTCAAATTAGTATTGAGATTGTGTTTCCTCTTTTCATTTTTTCCAAAATAGTAATTACTGCTTAGTGACATATTTTGAGAGAGCTGTGTAAACTTTAACGTATCCAGGTTATCGTAAGGAGTTTGACCATTGATGTAATCAAACTGCGAACGCAAATTCATGTACGTTTGAAAATTTGAGTATGAAAAGGAAATGTTCACTTTTTCGTTTGGCGTAAAATTCAAGTTTGCAGAACTTACTGATCGTCTTGATGATTGATCTTTTGTATTATCAAGATTATCGCGTTGAATGCCCCAGCTTAAGGCTACGCTAACTCTATCTTTATAGAATGGACGTGCATACCGAAGGGTTACATTTTCAAGGTCGTTGTTGAAATAATAAGCACCAAGTGTTCTGTATTCGGGATCTATTCGTTCATAGCCAATTCCAATTGTATTTTTGAACAATTGATAATTCAACTCGCCCTTAATTGCACGATATGCCTGAGTTGAAGCTCGCATAGATAATGTTCTATCCAACAGCGATGATCCTTCGCGCTCCGCCCTTACATCCCGTGTTAACAGGCTTAATCCATACTCGCCCGTGAGGGTCAGGTTTTCAATGATCTTCAAGCCACCATCCCAGCTGAAGGCAATGTTGCTTTGGGGAAATATATTAAGACTGTCGGGTTGCCACCTCAGGGAATTAACATGATCGCGAGCTGAGAAAAGACTCATGCCCACATAATAATCTTTTTGATCATAGCGAACTTTAGCGCCATATCCCATTCGCTTATAGGCAGCAGGTACTATCGTGTTGGTTGTATCATATTCTACATGGCGCTGCAAACGGCCATACATTGCACTGATTTTAAACGGCCCCTTGGGAGTGAGATCCACTCCAACTCCTGTAAACATATGTCCATTAAGTGTATATGGAGAGAAACTCATGGCCACGTCGCCAATATGACCAGTAACCCACTTATACATGGGATGTATACTCAAACGGTTTGGAAGCGTAGGATAACCATAATTACTCCCAAGGTTGGTGAGGTTGAAAGAGAATGGAAGATTGATCTGATTGAAAAGATTAACATTAACATTACCATTTAGGAAATAGGTAAAGGGCTGGCGTTGCTGCCCATCGTTTCCCTGGTAAAAAATAGTATTAGCAGATACCCCTCCACCAAGTCTAACAGGCTTGTTCGTAACATTTTTACCTATATTAGCCAGGTCGAGTTGCTGTGCCTGCACATTAATGATACATAATGCATACAATACAGTACAAACACAAATATTAACGCAACTTCTCATACACTTCCAGAGGGTCATCATATTATAATTACTGTCCTGCTTTTTGAACTTTAATATCTGCGAGGATGTATGACTGTGTACCTTCAGCTACAAAACCTTTTACTTTGATGGCTCCGATTCTTCGATCGCTTGTCTCAAACAAAACAATACGAGGTGCCTGTTCTTTGGTAAAGAAAGCGATGTCAGTATCATTGGCTGATACGTCAAGATTTGCCAATACTTCATCATTGGTCATGGCATCAAACTGCGCGGCTGTCAATGTCAACGTTGTTGCCTCTAACGTATTTACGTTATAATTTTGAATTGCTCCAGGTATAGATGGAAAGGTGAAGTCAGAAGCTTTGTCAGGCGATACAAATCTGCAATAGCTGAAGGATGAATTGATGCCATAGAACACAATATCAATCAAGGATCCGTTTTCTTCTGTTACTTCTGCTTCACGCAGTACACGCCTGAGCTTTGTTGAATAAAAACATCCGATAGTCTTGTGGGCCGAGCTTACACCCAGTTTGACATCTTTCATGATGTAAAGATTTGTATTCGGTTTGATTGTAACTGTCTGCGTGTAGGTCTTAGTCTCTTTATCGTTATCTGCTGTAAGTGTAATCGTATATTCGCCTGAATCATTAAAAGTGATCTGTGCATTCTCTGCATTACGATTATCAATTACGCCTCCAGAACTTTCCCATTTATAATGGATGCCACTCACAGTCTTGTTAACCAATGATGCTGTAAAAGGAGCTTCAAAATCGTAATCCTCGTGCGATGGTTCTATATCAAAGTCCGGAGCCAAGGCGTCTAATACTGTAATGGTTTTGCTAAGCGTATACAACTCTCTGCCGTTGGACACCTTTAGTGTAATAACATGATCCCCAGGAGTAGAATAGACAACAGGTGGCGGTGTTTCGTGCTGAGAAATTGATGGTGAAGCTCCATCAAAGGTCCACACATATGTTGACGCACCACGGGTTTTGTTAGTAATGTTTACTGTTGCAGGTGCAAACGCATTGACAGCTATTGCCACATCAAAATCAACATTAACAGCAGAGTCAAGCTGAACGATAAGGTCGCGCGTGCTACGCTGTGTGTCGTTCCAGGCTTCAAGTGTTATTCTATAAGTACCGGCCGTAGTGTATGATATTTCTCCAGGAATCTTATCGGCGGATGACGAAGGTGTTGCTCCTTCAAATGTCCATTTATAAAAGTCAGCGCCGGCGGTATTATTTGACAATTGTATTGTAACGGGTACGCTGTAGTCGCTATCAATTACACTATAACCAATGTCAATAATGACTGGAATTTCCTGTTCGTCGTAGTGATTGCAGGAAACGATAGATAATATTATTATAAGAATAACTAGCAGGGTACTGGTACGCATAATGTTTTAAGGAAAAGTGGTTGTCATATATATGACAACCACCAATCAATAGATTATTTCTGTACTATCAATTCAAGTTTACCTTTATAATTACAACTAAAATCAACTTGGGTCGGATTAGCTGCATTTTCTTCAAATGCTTTACCGGTAAAGACGATAGTATATGTATCACCAGATTTTGAAATCTCAATTTTACCGGATGAAAAGTCATATTCCTTTCCGCCAAAACTATAGACATCGCCTTCGAAAACCACCTTAGTCACACCACGATCTACTCCAGCACTCCACACGTTGCCTTCTGTTCGCACTTCTTCTTCACCTGTATATGTGTAGGTTCCTGGTGCCAGAGTTTCAGACTTTGAATAGAAAGAAAAGGATGCAACGCTTCCCTTGCCTTCAATATGCTCGCCATCTTTTATTTCATAACCTTCACTTGCAAAACCTACTGTGTGGTTATAGAAGCCATCTGTTCCTTCAGTTGGGTCTTGGTTAAAGATTGCTCTTTTAATTACAACAGTAGTGTCGCCGATAGTAAACTTGTTAGCAGGAGTGTTTGAATCATCGTCATCACTGCAAGAGATTACGGACATAAACACAAGTGCTGAAAGGATTGATGGAAATAAGAACTTTAAGAATCGGGGGTTTGTAAATTTTACTTTCATTTTTGTTTTTATTGTTTGTTTTTATTGTTCTCGTGTATACAATTATGTGTTAATGGGTAACTAGTAAGTTCTATGTTCATTACCAATGTCGTTTTATAACTTAATATTGGCATTGGTTTAAATGGCACACGCGGCGCCAGCGATGGGGTTTTTAAAGTGATCGCTATTACCAATTTTCAAACTTCGCTTCGATTATAAAAATTTTTCCTAAAGACCGGGATAACCTGATTGCAATTTCTTCCGCCTGAGGTAAATCATTTTCTTTCGCGAACTCAAAATTCTCTTCATTATCACGATCACCATACCAGTATTCACTTAATCTAATCCACAGCATGGTATTGTCATTGGCAATTAGCAGCGTCTCATAAATAAAATTTTCCCCCAAGGCATTGTTAAATTCATTGCCGGCTTTAAAATTCTCTAACTCCTGATTTACTAACTGCCTATCTTCAGTTGTTACTTCTCGATTGTTATGCTTAATCAACGTCAATGTAGCTCCAAAGTCACTCATAAATAATTTGTCATTTATGGGTAGCTTGCATCCTTAAAATTAATCGGCTGATATTTTCTCGTAGTTTACCTTTAATCAACAAATTCTCCCAAACGAAAGGACTTATCCTGGGTTTATTTTTAGTTCCACCCCAGTTTTCAATGATAGGCGTACCATTTGCTTCATCATTCTTGGGAGCTAATGTCCACTCACCACCTAAATGTTGAATGACTGCTTCGCCTAAATACATCCAGAATAATAATCGAAATTCGCTCTTTGGAATATCTACTTTACATTTCTCACTGAATACATCGTAATACAATTCCTGAATGAAGTCTATAGTATTCTGTTCATAGTTTAATTCAAAACCGTCATCCTTTTTAATCGCTTTAACGATCTGTTCCAATTCCTGAAGATACTTTCCCTTCTTTTCAATGAAAGATAGGAAATCGCTTTTTGTCATTTTATGAAAATCCATATACTAATACTTGAGTACTTTAAATAAATCATCCGAAAGATTGCGCTTCACTAATTCTGACTTTATGAATACTTCAACATCGGGATCAATACCATCAAAACAGTGCCATTCAATTTTTTCTGCCATTTCAGTCAATTGATTTTCTATTATATCCAAATCTTTAAGGATTTGATCTTTATAAGCACTTAAAGAAACCTTGCCAGACTTTATTTCCCTTGCAACTCCGTTTAATACGTTATCAAAATAACGAATGGAGCTCCCTACTTTTATACCTGTAGATGGCTTCTCTCCATCCATCAGATTTTTAAACTGTTCTTCTGCAACCTTACCCTTAATCTTATTTTTGGTTAAGACCTCATATCTTTTTTTGTAATCATCAAAACTCAGCTTCCCTTTGTATTTATTCCATGCTGCATTAAGCATGTTGGTGTACTGCGGAGAACTCATAAACTGGTCTATTTCTTCCGCAGTCTTTTCCTTTATGATTTTCTTCAGCTTGGCCCCACTGCTTGTCAGCATGTCCCTTGCCTTCATTATAAGTTTGTAGGCCGCTACAACGGTTACAGCAACCACGACAACATCTTTACCAGCCTCATGCCGAGCAATAACACCGCCTTCCGCATACTTGTCGGCTTTGCTCTGGGCAGCATCAACAATCATCCTCTTGATTTCCCCTGGAGTGAGTCCGCTGATCTGTTCCCAGGTCTGCTTCGCAATTTCAGGATCGGCGGCAAGATCAAGTCCGAAACTCACGAACTGCAACGCACCAGTCATTTCTTCCAGCGTCTGGTCACCTGCTCCTGCTAACATTGGTGGAACATGCACAGGATACTTGCTGTACTCATCTGCTTTGTTCTTGCTATCCCAAGTCTGTTCAGGGATCTTCGCATAGTTGATAAGCGTCTTGCTAAAATCTTTTAGCGCAATAATGGCTTCTAGCAAACTCATCCCTTCCAGGTGCACCCGGCCATCTTCGCCATAATCATATGTTACATCAGCAGGATCAGCGCCATTGCCTGCGCTGGCATCTCTGATCAGCTTATCAATTCGCCTGTCTATCTCCTCATTAATCTGCGCAAGTTCTGCTTTGATCTTGCTATGGGTCGGATTTATCGCACCTGCTTTGTACTTGTGCTCAACATTCCATTTGTTTCCATCCCAACATGCCCATAGAGCAATGTCACTAGTGAATGTTCCATTGTTATAACTTTGCTGGGCTGTAGCGTTTTGGGTTGTTGTTGATGCACTTGAAGTAACATGTGTGGTTTCTTCTGTGATGCAATCGCTGATAAACACATCTGCATTCAATCCTTTTGCTTGCAGCCATTTTTGAAGCTTACCATCTTTGAGATACGCTTGAAGTGATTGGCCTTCCTGACACCCTGAATAGGCTACATCAATGGTTTTAGTGTTTGCTTTCTGATCAGGTAAGTCTAACGTCTTTACGAGCACATCGCCCTGCTCGGCTATTTGTTGATTAGTTCTTGTATCGGTTATAGTGTACTCGCCAATGTAAACTTTCCCTGCCGTTGAATTTAGCTTTTGAATGAAGCTGATGTCAAGCTTACCTGTTGCGTACGTGTTGGGATCCTGGTAGGCTTGACCCCATCCACTGGAAGTGATCTCGTAGTAACCTCTGAATATCACGGGAGCGGCAGCAGTGATCCGTGCGCTGTATCTCTTTGATGCTACGGTAAAACTTAACAGCGACCCATTGGGATATAAATTCTCATCGTAGCATGCACTGTTCATTTCATGGCCTGCAGGAAGTTTGATGATCGTTCCCGCAGGTGTTATATAGGTTCTCTCACCAGAGACTATCAATGCACTCTCCTCGTCATCCTGGAACCAGCTTACCAGCATTGCCGGATCATTCATAATATCCCACTGCCATTTTGCTACATGAAGGCCGTTGTTGTAGTCCATGAAGTTGTCAGTTTCATTAGAGCCGCTTACTGCACCGTAGTGTTTGTCGAAGGTGTGGTAGAGTTTGAACCTTCCGTGGCCTAGCTCGTGGGCCACCGTCATTGGTTCATGAATGTCTTTGATTTCGCTGGTGAAGATGTAGCCGAATTGAGCACCCCGTGGCATAAAGCCTACAAGGTTGCGGTCATTCACCTTATTTGCTCCTGTGGCCTTAAGAAAGAAAAGGTAGTTTGCAGAGGCGTTGAAGTTTGAACGTGCATCACGATAAGCATTATTCAATGCACGCATCGCGTCGTTATACGTGTTGATGCCTGTGCTGTTCTCCATCAGCTTCATCGCATCTTCATTATAATTAAAAGCATCGCGTTGTACCTGCCAAGTAATCCCTAATGGTCCATAGACATCTGCTAAGGTTTGTTCTATTTTAGTGTCTGGTGGCGCGCCGTTTACAGATACAAGCGTAACATTGTGTGTCTGTGCGTTGTAGGTGGCTACACTAAGCTTGCCAAGGTTATAGTATTTTCCATCTGCCTTAGGATGTAGTGCATAGATCTCCTGAGCATCACCTGCGGGACCTGCTGAGAGGTTTACTGTCCACGATTTATCTGAACTATTATAATCAGCTTTAAACTGTGTGCCCTGAGGTGTTATGAAGATTACTTTTGACGGATCAATTGACTTGTCTTTTATCTCTATTCGTGCTCTGACAACATCAGTCTTACCTGCCACCAAAAGTTTCCAAGGCACATAGTAACCCGTATAGAGCTTTTCATATTTATCTTCGATCAGCGATACTCTGTCATAGTAGTCAAGCCAGGTATCAAATGCATAGTAGCCATCACCTTTTTCAAATGTCACTATTGCTTTATCACCGTCAAGCTGTGTAGGATCAAAGCTATCCTGCGCCAGTGGTTCACTTTTCCTTGCAACATGTTTCGCAACTACATCTCTTTTGATCACCTTACCGGTCGCATCTTTTTCTGTGACCTCCTCAACCTGGTATACATTACCATCCTTGTCTTCTACTGCCATCGGGAAGACAACCACTTTGTTTCCTTCATTGCCCTGCCCTGACTTATCTTCAGGAACAATAACGTGTGGCTCACCTTCGCTATCAGTGATTACCAGTTCACCTGCATCATTCAACTCAAATGCATCAACACCCGGGATTGAGAAGTCAAGTTTAACATCAATTTTTGTGATCCCTGTCTTTACATTACCAACATCGAAGCCTCCTTCAAACACATCATCTACATTGGCAATCTGGCCTTCGGTTTTATCATATTTCGCATCGATGTATCCCCGATACATCTGCTTGTCGGTGTTCACACCAATATCCGTGAACTGCACGGCCAGTTTAACATCTGCAAGCCATGGCACAATTGTCCATCCTTCGCCAGTGAAGTTGCCATTACTTCCTGAGATGCGGGTAATGGTAACAGGATAATCATTGGCCATGAAGACATCACCTGTTCTTAGTTCTTTAATTGGCTCCTGGTTAGTAAGGTCTATGTCTGGCATAAACCCGCATTGTGCCAGTCTGGCGCTATCAGATTGAGGGAGTGTTACTGTGAAGATGGGGCTATATACTGGCTGGCCAGTCATACACATACCTCCAACGCGATACTCGTATGTTCCTCCGTTTTTCAGCCCATAGAGCATGGCCTTAGTTTCCAATGCCTGTTGTTCTGTCCATGGGTTTTGGCTTTCATTAAATGAAGATTCACTTTTAAGGCGATAGCTTATTGTAAATCCTATATGTTCGGGTAAGGAATTCCATTCAAGGTTGAGGCGTTTGCGTTCAGCAGTTGCCAGCACATATTCCGGAGGATGGCAATCGTTTTGTAAAGAGAACCAACGAATCTCGCTATAACCGTCATTCTGAAACAAATTAACTTCATCGAGGCCTTCTCTTGCTTTGGCGCGAACACACCATGCATACGTTTTGCCTGGGAGCAAACCAGGCTGCATGGCGCCATAGATAAGTGAGGTGCTTCGTGTAGTCTCACGATAAATCTCTGGTGAGTAAGGAAAGGCAGCCTGAGGCGTCATTCCATTGTCCCAGAGTTCCTTTAAAATAAATTCATATTCAACCTGTGCAAGACCTTGATGTAACGGGGTCCATTGAAAGAGGACATTGAGCGGATCACGAAAGGCTATGCTTTCTTTGTTTTGTGGCAGGCTGAGCAGTGGTGGCTTCTGGCTTGTTACATAAGCACGGGTACAAGTTGACGCTGACAACACCTGGCCTGTATAGGCTTCGATGACCTGGAAGCAAAACTCAACAGATCCCTCAGGAAGTTTACCTGCTGATAAGTATCCTTGCGTAATGAGGTTCTGATGCTGGAAGTATGGTGCGAGATCTTCCTGCGTCAGACGCATAGGAGCGCCCGACTCGACAACGATCGGAGCAAAGTAAGCGTTATCATTGGTCTGGATGCGTACGCCTCCTGCAGCGGTGATGGTCATGCGGAGTCGTACATTTAAGGTAGGCTTAAACTGATCACGATTGATCAGCGTCACCGTGATCTTCTCTCTTGTACTGCTGTAGTAGTCTGTTAAGTAAAGACTATACGGTGGCAACAGGTGCACATTCACCTGCACTGGATATGTAGTCTGCTGTGCTTGCAATTTGAAGGCAGCAAACCACAACAGCATCAGAACATAAAAATATCTCTTCAAGGTCATCGGCTAGTAGGGTCTTACTCAATCACAATTTTAAATGTAGCATAACCTTGCGTGGTAATGAGTTGCAACAGATGCACGCCTCTGCTTACCTGTGATGCTACATTAAACTCTATGATGGCAGTTGATTGTTGTCTTATTTGTTCTTCTCTGATGATTGAACCTTGCGCCGTATGAAACAAGACCTTAAAATCAGCAGCTTCACGGAGTTCTACTTCTACAGAGAATCTTCCGTTATTCGGATTGGGCTTCACAATGAATTGTTTGATATAAGGTTCATCAGGGGTTGTGTAATCAGTGAGCTCATTCTTGTCTACAATACGCACTACCGAGTACACCGTCTTCTCACAACCACCTTTAAATCCGGTTAGACCGATGCTATACTCTCCTTTTGATGCAAATGAAATATCTACATAACCTGATGTTTCCTCAAGCACTATAGCCTCCTCCGGAATGATCCACTCAACATTATCAGAAGCTGGATGGCTGATATTTGCAACCCGTACCTTACCGCCTTGAGGTGCGCGTGTTGCAACCACGATGTTGGCATCAATCTCGACGTCCTCACGTTGAATGACAATCTCATCTTCATTTGAACAACCATTGGAGTCAGTTATCTTTACATGGTAGGTTCCTGCTTCCTCAAGTTTTACAGTTGACAAGTTCGAGAAAGGATTGTTGTTACGCGTCCAATTGTATTGAGCGCCGATGTCAGTTAATGCGACATCCAATTCCAGGAATTGATCGCGACATAGCTTGCGGTCAGGCCCTAGTGTTAGCGCGAAAAGTTCAGGATCTTTTAAAACGAAGTCGCGAAGAATAAAGCAATTGTTCGCGTCGGAAATCTTTACATTGTAGCTTCCTTCTTCCAGGTCAAAAACATCTTCTGATGTAACTCCATGATTCCATTCGTATGCATAAGGCCGAACACCACCTTTCACATCCAGTGTAATTGAGCCATCTTTATAATCTTCGCAGGTAGGGTTATCAACTATGGCTGTTGCTTCAATACTGTTAGGTACTTTCACTTGGGTTTGTCCATAGGTTGTGCAACCGCGTATGTCTTTAATAACAACTGAGTACCATCCCTCTGTAAGATTACTGATCTCGCTTGTTGTCTCCTCAGTACTCCATGCATACTTATATGGCGTTGTACCACCTGCTACAAGTGCCTTTGACATTGCGTTGTTATCACCATTGCAACGGAGTTCTGAGGTATTGAAATTTACTACCAACAAATCCGGTTGAATAAGTTGATAGTCCGGGGACCACGCCTGAATTCCGTTTCTATCAGTGACCCTTAAACGATACCATGCAGAAGGCCTTTCTGTTGCAATGCTGTCGGAATCGCCAAATGCAAATGGGCTGTTATTTTCATCGAGTATAAACCATTCGTATTGATAAGGATGGTCTTCATGACCGAAAAGGAAAGGTCTTCCTCCTTTCGCATGCGCAACGAGTTCACCATCAGTATATCCATTGCAGGACACGTAATGGTATTCATCAAGATATACTTCGAGCAGCGGTGGTTCAGTTACAAAGAATGTCATGGTGTCATAACACCCACTAATGTTCTTTTCTATTTGCGGATAGGCTAATGCATAATTTGCATCTTTTACAGTAACACGATAGATACCTTTGCCGATGTTGGGAAGGGTGTTCAGCATGGTCGGCCCTTGTTGAATTGGTGCATCAGAAGGTAATAACTCGCCTGATTCTTTATCAACCCATGAGAATGTATATGCCAGCGTACCTTCCTGTGCCTGCACAGTAACATGACCATTTTTTAGGCCGAAGCCCAGTGGTTCAATGTTTTCAATTTCGGTGAGGATAATGTCTTTAGCAGGTTCATTAACTACCGGTTGCAATGTTATTACGTTACCATTTTGATCTTTGGGATCGCATCCATTGCTGTCTTTTAATTTGACATTATATGTTCCTTTTTTCAAATCCGTAAAGCTAGAGCTTGCCGTATTGGTTAAAGAAATACTGGTTAGCTGAATGCCATCTTGTAAAAGATAGGCTGTATAAGAAGATGTCCCGCCTTGTGCACTTACAGTTATCTTTCCATCTTCCCCGGCATGACAATGTACGTTTGATGGTGATGCATTAAAGTTTGAAATTGGAGCACGTGCAGGGATTTTCGCAGACCTCCTATGCTCTTTACCATCAGAATACCCTGCATCTAAATTATTAGTATTGGTATTGTAGTAAAACGAATTTAAAGAAATATCATAGTAGTCATGTGGTTCCAGATTGGATATTACCAGGCTGTTATAAGCATCCAAATTATTTGGATACCTATCATAAGTCAAAGCAGGTTCTGATGATCCACTTTTTTTAAGTGAAATTCTTATCTGTTCATTTGAATATAAAGGACGACCAAACTTAATTTTCAACGCCGCATCAGTAATACCTGCACAGCTTTGCTCAATGGATTCAATATCCGAAATAAACGGAGCCGATGGCAAATGCCAAAGATTAATTTCGGCTGTTTCTCTGTTTGACTCACACTCATACACTGCTTTAAATACGATATTATAGAATAAGTAGGTCATCGCATTACCTCCAAGTAACGACTCTCCTGAAAATGTTATTGAGTTGCCGGTTCCAAACAAAGCTGGACAATTTTGCCAGCCGAGACCAGTCCCTTGAATATTGTACTTCCATACGAATCCATTATGATTTTCCGGGACTGACAATGTTATGGAATTAGAAGATGGAAGTAAACCAGCACTATTCTGGAC
>NZ_JAHESD010000074.1 GCF_018598585.1 Chryseosolibacter indicum | reverse complement strand
GGAACAGGCTACGGGAAAGTTAGTGGCGATGATGGGGGATGGAACGAACGATGCCCCTGCCCTGGCACAAGCTGATGTAGGCGTTGCCATGAACAGCGGAACACAGGCTGCAAAGGAGGCGGGTAACATGGTTGATCTTGACAATGATCCTACAAAGCTTATTGAAGTTGTTGAGATCGGCAAACAACTGCTGATCACCCGGGGAACGCTAACAACCTTTTCCATCGCCAACGACGTGGCTAAATACTTCGCCATCGTACCTGCGTTATTCATTGCATCTATTCCTGCCTTGCAGGCTTTGAATATTATGAATCTTAAAAGTCCCGAGTCCGCGATCCTTTCAGCCATCATCTTCAACGCTATCATCATTCCAATGCTGATACCGTTGGCCTTGCGCGGCGTTTCTTATAAGCCTATTGGTGCGTCGGCCTTGCTGAGAAGAAATCTCTTCATATATGGACTTGGTGGCATCATGGTTCCTTTTATCGGCATCAAGGCAATCGATCTTGTGCTGGGCCTATTCATCTAAAAATTACATCATTTGAAAAAGAATCTTTTGATCTCACTGAAGCTGACAGCTGTGTTCATTATCCTGCTTGCCATCCTATATCCACTGACCATTTCATTTGTAGGAAAACTAACACCTGGTGGTGGTAATGGTGAAACCATCTCGGTGAACGGAAAAGTAGTGGGATATAAAAACATAGGTCAGCGTTTTACTGCTGACCACTATTTCTGGGGTCGTCCATCCGCTGTCGACTACAACGCCGCGGGATCTGCCGGAAGTAACAAAGGACCTACTAATCCTGATTACCTCGCACTTGTAAAGACGAGAATTGACACCTTTGTTGTTCACAATCCGGGTGTAAAGAGAGAAGGTATTCCTGCAGATCTGGTTACTGCTTCAGGCAGTGGATTAGATCCGCATATCTCACCGGGTGCGGCCCGTGTTCAAATTGCACGTATAGCAAAGGTCAGGAACCTGTCTTATACTGTCGTGGAGGCGCTTGTTGAAAGGCATGTTGAAAAACCATTGCTCGGCCTCTTTGGGCCCCCACGCGTTCATGTATTAAAACTGAATATTGCACTTGATGAAATTACAAACCAGAAATAGATCCACGTCAATTCTACCCATGAAAACATTACTCTTCCTATTCATTCCATTAGCCTTTGTTACTCCTATGGCTTTTGCCCAGGAGGAATCGGAACCATCACCATTTACTGTAAGCGGATACATTGAAACATACTATACCTACGACTTTAACAAGCCAAAGGGAAATACGCGACCAGGTTTTATTTATTCATTTAACAGGCACAATGAAGTTAACCTGAACCTGGGTTTTATAAAAGGGTCATATACTTCGGATAATGTAAGGGCGAATCTGGCATTGATGTCGGGCACTTATGCCAATGCGAACCTGGCAGCAGAGCCAGGCGTACTAAAAAATGTACTGGAAGCAAACGCGGGCATTAAACTTTCTACTTCAAAGAACCTGTGGGTAGATGCAGGGATCTTCGGTTCGCACATTGGGTTTGAAAGCGCGATCGGGAAAGATTGCTGGAATTTGACAAGAAGTATTCTCGCGGATAATACCCCGTACTACGAGGCGGGCGCGAAAATCTCGTATACTACGGATAATGGAAAATGGTTTTTATCCGGTCTGATCCTGAATGGGTGGCAGCGTATGCAACGGGTTGAAGGAAATTCGCTTCCATCATTTGGAACACAGATTACGTTCAAGCCGTCTGCAGCTGTTACACTGAACAGTAGTTCTTTTATTGGCACAGACAAGCCTGACAGTGCAAGGCAGATGCGCTACTTCCATAATTTTTACGGCATCTTCCAGGTGTCTGAAAAGGTGGGGATCATTGCAGGTTTTGATTACGGTATTGAAGAGAAGAGCCCCGAAACAGGCTCGACCAATTCCTGGGTTTCGCCCATCCTGGTCGCCCGATTCAATCTTAATGACAAAGCTTCTTTTGTTGTGCGCGGCGAGTATTACCAGGATGAACACGGTGTTATCATTGCAACGGGCACCGCCAATGGATTTAAAACAACCGGCATCTCTGCCAATTTTGATTACCAGGTTATGCCAAATGCATTGTGGCGCATGGAGGTAAGAAACCTCAAAAGCAAAGACAAAATCTTTGAAGATGGTGATGGCGTTTCGACCAGCAACACATTTGTTTCTACATCGCTTGCCATAAGTTTTTAACAGATTAAACAGGACACATGATGTTGTTGGTTTTCGTAATGAAATACAGTGTACATTGATAGACGAGAAAGAAAAATCGGTTCAGCATTTCTTACACCTGATCCGCAAGTCGAAGCGCGGTAAGTTTAAGATCTACATCGGGATGAGTGCTGGCGTAGGAAAGACTTATCGCATGCTGCAGGAAGCACATAGCCTTATTAAAAATAATGTTGATGTACGCATAGGATACATTGAGACGCACAACCGTAAGGAAACGGAAGCCCTTCTTGAAGGGCTTCCGCTCATTCCCAGAAGGAAGACTTTCTATAAAGGAAAAGAGCTGGAAGAAATGGATCTACAAGCCATCCTGAATATCCATCCGGAAATTGTAGTGATTGATGAGCTTGCACACAGTAACATTGAAGGGAGCAAGCACGAGAAACGGTGGCAGGATGTGGTTGAGATTCTTGACGCTGGAATAAATGTGATCAGTGCCGTGAACATTCAACATATTGAGAGCCTGAACGAGGAAATACAACAGATCACTGGGATTGAAGTACGGGAGCGGATTCCTGACAAGGTTTTGCAGATGGCCGACGAAGTTGTTAATATTGACCTCACTGCCGGCGAACTTATTGCGCGGCTGCAGGAAGGGAAGATCTACCATCCTTCCAAAATCAGGACTGCGCTCGATAACTTCTTTCAGCCGGACAAGATCCTCCAGTTAAGGGAGCTGGCGCTGAAGGAAGTTGCCTCACAGGTGGAGCGGAAAGTGGATACGGAAGTGACGATTAACACCAGGCTACGTCACGAGCGGTTCCTGGCCTGTATTAGCAGTAACCATGAGACGGCAAAGATGATCATCCGCAAAACAGCAAGGCTAGCGGGTTACTATAACTCGAAATGGTATGTACTTTATGTTCAAACCAGGCGGGAAGACTCCAATCGTATTAAGCTCTCTGTTCAACGACATTTAATTAATAACTTCAAGATGGCAACCGAGATGGGTGGCGAGGTAATCCAGGTAAAGGACAACAACATTCCTTCCGTTATTGCACGGGTTGCAGAAGAGAAGCATATTACTACGGTTTGTATTGGCAAGCCTCACCTGACGTTGTGGCAAGTGATTTTAAAGACCAATGTCTTCAATCAATTGTTAAACAAGCTCTCGAATTCAGACATCGACTTAGTGATTCTATCATGAGTATTAAAATAAAGGTTACACTTGGCGTGCTGTTTCTTTTTGCAGTGATCCTGGTCATTAGCGGACTGGGCCTGTATTACCTGCAAAGACTGTCGCAGGATTCAAAGAACATCCTCACAGATAACTATGAAACGCTTCAATATACCAAGGAGATCATCAGCCAGTGCGACCGATTAAAAACAGACTCCGCGGATGCCCTGGAGATCATGGAGAAAAATATCCGCCTGCAAGAAAGCAACATTACGGAAGCAGGAGAAGGAGAACTGACAAGAAGTCTGCGGTCTGTTTTGAATCGTATAAAAGTTTCTCATGTAGATGATGTCCTGCTCGCGGAGCTCAGGAATACCTGCCTCTCGATTCAGCAAATCAATATGGAAGCTATCCAGAAGAAGAATGAGAATGCGCAACAAACTTCGGAAAATGCTTCTACCTATCTCGTTATAACAGGTACCTTATGCGTTCTCGCCGCATTCGTCTTCATTATAAACTTTCCAGGGTATATTGGCGACCCTATTGCGCAGCTTACTTCAGGTATAAAGGCAATTGCCAATAAGAACTACGAAGAGCGCTTGCAATTCGACAGAAACGATGAATTCGAAGAGCTCGCAAATGCTTTTAACCTGATGGCAGAGAAGCTGGATACTTATGAACACAGCAATCTCGCCAAGATTATTTTCGAGAAGAAACGTATCGAAACTATTATTAACCGCATGACCGACCCGGTTATCGGTTTGGATGAAGGCAATAGGATCATCTTTGTGAATGACGAGGCGTTACATCTACTTCATCTTGAGCGGACTTCCGTTATTGATCAATACGCGCCAGACATCGCCATACATAATGATTTACTGCGCAGCCTTATCAAGACCAGCGACCCCGGCAAGAATGAATCCGGCCTGATTAAGGCAGTAGTTTCCGGGAAGGAGAATTATTTTAGCAAAGAGATTATTCACGTTAACTACCTTCCTACGGGTGAAAAAGAAAACATCAATATCGGCGCGGTTATCCTGCTGAAGAATGTAACCGCTTATAAGGAATTGGACCTCGCCAAGACAAATTTTATCGCCACCATATCGCATGAATTAAAAACACCCATCGCATCTCTTCAGATGTGTGTGAAACTGCTCCAGGACAGCCGCGTAGGTACCTTAAATGAAGAACAGGCAAACATTGCCGAAACGTTGCAGGACGAAGTTTCAAGGATTTCGAAGATCACAAATGAACTCCTGGACCTTTCGCAGGTAGAGACAGGAAATATCAAGCTTAATATTAAGCGAGCCGATTCATACGACATCGTTTCACTTGCTACGGAAGCTGTGAAATTTCAGGCAGAAAGAAAGCATATCATTATTGATATTGAAATAGAAAAGGACGTGCCGGCTGTTCAGGCCGATATTGACAAAACGACTTGGGTATTGGTTAACTTTTTGACTAATGCGATTCGCTATAGTGCGGAGAACGGCCATGTTGTTGTTAAGTGCGAAGCAGATAACAGGTTTGTAACTTTTTCTGTTTCCGACAACGGTCCTGGAATTGAAGCGAAATATCTTGATAGAATTTTTGAGAAGTTCTTTCAGATACCAGGTACAGCCAGTGGTACAGGTCTTGGACTTGCTATTTCAAAAGAGTTTATTGAAGCACAGGGTGGGAAGATTAGTGCAGAGAGTGTTCCTGGAAGAGGAACCACGTTCACATTTCAATTGCCTGAAGGGGTATAAATTGATTGGGATAGGCAAGTCGAAAAGAAACCGAAGGCATGGTGTGCAGGGAGGGGGGTATAACATTCGCGAAAGGATGTGTGCATGGTAGTGGGTATGAGCAAAAGAGCGCTACGAACAAGACGTTCCTGCCATCTGGCCGGTTCTGACAAGCTGGCGAAAATGTACGACTATATGATTCGGTTTTTTAGTGAAAAGTGATTAAAGGCAAGGTTTTATATTTCTTTACTCAACTCCCGATACCTGCACAATCCGTTCACCCATCTCATCTGTTCAATTGTATTGCATTCTGCTTCAAAAAGAGAAGGTGAGGCCACTAGGATGCAAATGCATTTCGCACGGCTTGTTGCCACATTTAACCTGTTTGGATTGAACAGGAAGTCCATCCCCCTTGGGGCGTCCTCCACCGTGGAAGCTGTCATTGCATAAATAACTACGGGAGCCTCTCTGCCCTGAAATTTGTCCACAGTACCAACATCTACATCCTTAAGCTTGGCTTTCAGTCCATCGACCTGCGCATTGTAGGGTGCAACCACCAGTATGTCTTTCGGGCTTATACGGTAACGCATGCCTTTATCGTCAGACCACGACCCGGACTTCAATAGATTATCCACGATCAGTTTCACTCTTTCAATCTCTTCATCCGAGCGGTTTTGGTTTCCCCCATGTTCTACGGGTACATAGAATAGTCCATCCCCATCAAACCATGTACCGCCACTAATTTTTTGATTTGAAAGTTCGGGCAGGGCTTTAAGTTTGTTGTCGTAAAAAATTTCTGATGTAAACTTAGCTATTGATGGGTTAATTCTCCGTGTTACATCCAGGAAGAGACCTTTCCCTTCCGGCATCACAGCGCTGCCTTCGAGCAAATGCGTTAATGCAGCTACTCCGCTGCCTTCGGGATGCGCACCTCGCTGTGGTTGCTCAAGTTGCTGTGGATCGCCTAGCAAAATTAAATTACTGCAGGCACGCGACGCAGCCAGCACCTGCGACATCGCCATTTGTCCTGCTTCATCAACGATCAGGTAATCTACGCAATCGCGAAAATCATCGTCCGCCCAAAGCCAGGCTGTACCTCCGGTTATGGCATATGATTCGATTCCTTTTTTAATTTTTTTCTTATCCGTATGCTGTTTAACCCAATCCGGCATCTGTTGTTTCTCTGTCACTTTATGAACGAAGTCAACAGCAACTGAAAGCTTCTTCGCTTCCCTGTAAATTGTTTCAAACAACGTTGTTATTACACGATGACTCACCGCTGTAACACCAACCGTTTTTTTCGCTCTGATCAAATTGATAATAATATGCGCACCGGTAAATGTCTTACCCGTTCCCGGAGGACCTTGTATAGGAAGTATACTTCGGTTAAGATTGAGTGCGAGGCGCGTAGCGGCATCGCTCACTGCTTCTCCTGGCTGTATTCCAACTACGTCCGTCGTTTTCAATTGCGGTCTTCGATTCATCAGCAAGTCCTTGGCTGCAACGTAGTCGCCAATGCGCCTTAATCCATTATCGTCTACTTCATTGGCAATAGCAAGGATGGCGCGCCATAGTTGCTCTATGCCGATGACATCGTATTCATGAACCGCAATGGGATGAAGGTCTATAGTTTTTCCCGTCTTCTTAATCTCCACCAAACCGTTTTCACAATCAATCCTTGTAATCGTACCGAGCCTTATCCCGATGGGGTCTTCTTCATTGTAACTGTTCACTACATAGAGGTCATCATCTTCCTTTAGTGTAGTTTCCTGATCAGGAAACTTATACTGATGTACAGGTAACCTCCCGGTTGATGCAACGTCTTTTTGAAATACCAGTCCCACCAGCGCTTTTCTTTCTTCCATGAGGTCATCGTGCGCTGCTTTCTGCAAGCGAAAATGTTCCCACCATGCTGTTTTGTTTTCTCTCCTGAAATATTGAAGCTGATTGGCGAGTAGCCATTTTGCTTTATGCTCGTCATTCCAGGTATCGCGATCTTCGGGAAGGCTTTTTGTAAGTGACTCGAACAGGAGCTTTGACCGCTTTTCCAGTTCAATCAGTTTTTCGTCCGGAGGATCGGAAGTAAATACCGGCCTGGTGATGCTTTGACCGCTTTTAATGAGCTTTGTTCTTTCCCCTTCAAGCCATTGATGAAGCGCATGCGTTGCCAGGCAATCGTCTTCATTATATCCTCTCACTGATTCGATGATTGCCTCGGGCAGTGAATTAAACTCATTTAATTGTAAGGATCTTTCCAATTGCTTCCGTGATACACCTGCCTCCCTTAAATCAACTTGGCGTGTATATTGCGCAAATTTTTCAATATCCTTTAATGAATAGCGTTCTACGCTTGCGATAAGCGCCTCCTTTACAACAACGTGCAGATCGACAAACTTCCCTCTTCTCAGAAAGTCGTCAAGCTCCTGTTCATATACCGCATAGTGGTGCGCCAAACGCTTAAACGTGGTTGGCTCGTAATGACCATAGTGATAAATAAATAAGCCTGGATATTTCTTCATCCGTTCAAGAATGAACTCCATCACCGAGATAAAGGCCTGCTTTTCTTCTGCCCGTGTTGTTGCCCAGTAGCTGTTATATTTCAGTTCATTGTTGTTATCTGTAATCACAATTCCAAAAAGATATTCCAGGCTTCCGCCTTTAAAGAATGCATCCCCTTCAATATCTATATATACATCACCTGGAGATGGTTCTGGCAGCCTGTTAAAACCGCGCTTCTCTTCCATTGGCAGGACAACCTCGTGCAGGAGTGTATCCTTCACACGCGCGTCGTACTGAATGGAAGCCTGCTTTTTCTTCTTCACCAGATTTTCCAAGTTTCCACGCTTGGGGCGATCCAGGTTTTGAGCTAGCGCAAAAGCTTGAAGTGTTTCGATCGACTGGATTTTCAGATCCTGTATTTGCGTCTTGCGGAGTCCGGCCACAAAAGAAAGATGATCATCTTTTCTTCTCTGTTCGTTGCAGGTTTGCCACCAATTGCAAATGGTGCAGTGCTCTACAGGTTCCGGGTAAGTAGTCACGTTATTATTGATCGCTGTCCTGAAGTTCTTCCTGACGACGTTGTAGTACGCTTTAAAATCCCGGAACTGAAAATTTTCAATTATGAATGGATCTCCCGGCATGACTACAGCAAACTTCTCAGGTTCCTGACCCTGAATGATCGCTAGCAATTCTGTATAAAAGCAAAGCTGTATGATGGCCGATGTGCGGGTGTTTCTTGAAAGCTTGGTATCCTGGACTTCGTACTGCCAATTGCCGAATTGACTTTTGCCTTCCACCCGGATTAAAATGTCCGGGTATCCACTCCATTCATTATGTTTCAGCTGACCTTGAACGATTACGTCAGCTCCTGCTGCCATGGCCCTGATTGTTTCTTCGCAAGATTTTCTTTCACCACTCGTGGAGGTTAAACCCCGTGCACGCAAATAATCAACGTAAGCCTTCTCATGCGCTGCACCGCGCTGGATCAGCGCTTCCAAAACCGGATCGTGGTAATGAGGTATTTGTTTATCTTCAGTCAGGTATTGCTTATGAAGTTGTGTTGCATGCCTGCATGAGAGGTATGTGGAAAGGTCGGATGCGGCAAAAGTGTATTGGTTGTTGGCGTATTTCATAAGTTGAAGCAGTATCTGTACAGTTATTGCGCATTAGAGTGATTTACCGGCTTTTTAAGAAAATTAAATCACTTCCGTTTTTAAATCCGGCCACCAGGTAGAATTAAATCGCAATTACCAACGACCGTGACTTAGCGAATGAAAGAAACTGTGAATGGAAATATAAAATTTTATAGTTATTCAACCAAGTAGGTAAAATACGACTGTACCCAGCTTTTAAATGGAGATGCAGCGAGACATAGGAGCTCAAACTGTAGATGCTAATGGTAGCCCTTTCAGCTTTACTCTAACGCTTCCATTTCCCTTGATAATATATCATAATCTCTCATTAACTCATGTCTTTGAAAAAAAGCTTTTAAGCCTCTTATTCTCTCATGAATTGGAAACTGCAAATTCCAGTGTAATTTTTTATGACATTCCGAGCATAGTCTATTCGGGCAATTATCAGATTCTGCAAGATTATTTGTTCCATTCATAATACAAACTGCATTCGTGCAATGCTGGCATGAAAACATATGACCAATTTCATGTGCTGATGTCTTGATAAGTCTTTCCAGACAAATACGATAACCAACAGCATCCAACGCTCCATTGTAATACCTGGACAAAGAAGATACAGCAATGTGGTGCTTCGTTCTAGCCTGACCAAATACAAAATTATAGGAAGAGCCAGCGTATAAGTCTTTAGAGGTAACCGCCATCATCACGAGTCCTTCCTGAGGTATATTATTTTGAAGGTAATTGAGAATATCCGTAGTAAGCAGTTGTTCTGTACCATCAGAAAACCTCGGAACAGTAAGGTTTGAGATAATATCAGTGCCTCTGCGCGGAAGTATTTTTGTGTTAAGTCCGAAGAAGATATGCAGATACTCCGCAGTATATTTAATAACAGAGTCCTGGTAAGGAGTAAAGCTACCCAAAGGAAGCATGATTATTGTGTTTCGAACAGAATCTGGTTTTACCGGATTTGAAAGTTTGTATTGCTCGAAACTTTGGCCTTTTTCAGGGTGATCAAATAGCCACTCGCCTGGTTCTGGTGCACCAAGCGGTTCATCAAGTAATTTAAGCTTTGCTAAACGTTGTGAATTGTATTTTTCTGAAACATTTTCGCGTCTTCCAAATTCTGAACAGGAAGAAATAAGACATAACACGATAGCGACTCTCAGACCGCGAAGTAACGAATTAACCATTGTATTTGCAGGGAGTAAAGACGTCGTATTTTTTATTTTATCATCCCTTATTTTAAAGTGCATTGAATAAGCTCCCTGATTTAGTATTCTAAATAGTAGTATTTATTGGAGACGTTCAGTCTAAACCAGGTTTAACCGTTTATTATCTCAATTTACAAATCTATCAGGTATAGTTTCTCACTCCATCCATTTTTATTGGTGTGCATGAAACAAAATTAAGTTCATGTAAAATCATGATCTTTTATTTGTTACGGCAAGATTGTTCACAAAGTATACCGTGCAGTTTACAAAAAATGTACAAAGGACGTTGTTTTGTTTGCTACCCTTGGTCTGGCGTTTCGGCGACTTACATCATTCACTTAAAAATCTATTATGAAGAAATTTTTACTTTCAGTTTGCATGCTCTTATTTGGAATAGGAGCTTATGCTACCACCTATTATGTACGTGCGGATGGCAACGACAGCAATAATGGCTTGAGCAATTCGCCTGCAGGTGCCTTTAAGACAATAGCCAAGGCCTGTGAGAAGGTGCCGGCCGGGGCACACCTGATTATCATCGGCGAAGGAGTATTTACGGAAACTTTCACTATGCAACCCAAAGAAGGTGTATCAGTAAGGGGTCAGGGTGTGGGTGTTACGATCATACGATTTCCGCAAAAAACTGACGTTGAGGAGCCCGTGTTCAGCTACGTGGCGGCTGGTGCGTTTGACTTGCGTAGTATAAATATTCTTGAAAAAGGGGGAATTCGGTTCGTATGGGATAAGGAAGACAGGGTAGTTGATCGGCTTGCATCTGTAGACGGTAATCAGGAGATAAGCCATTTCACTCTTGACGGTGTAAATGAACTAGGCTTTGAGGGTATTCGGGTGCTAAACCGGAATAACGTTAAAATTCACGATGTTGAGATTTTAAATTTTTCATCGAGCGGTATCAACATAGAAGCCAAAGGACAGGCTACGGTGAGTAACACAGAGATTTACAATTTCACAATAAAAGAAAGTGGTTATGAAGGCACCGACAGATCTTTAGGAAATATTACCGTTTATGGGGATCAAAGAAATATTACAATAAGGAATGGCACAATAGAGCACCTGACCAAGAATTCCGGTTATGGGATTAAAGTATTACGATCATGGGCAGATTATCAGCGCAAGGGTGATTACATACGCAATATGAAAATTGACAGGCTTATACAGCATGGCAAAGATTCAGCAGCCTGGGATAATGGTAAGGCTGCAAATATTGCAATAGAATTCTGGTGGATTGCCGCAGAAGGGGTGGAGATTTCAAATTGTGATTTGACGAATGCAGTATCTATGGAATTTAACGCACCGTTAACAACCTATCCATACGCTTTCTGGCTTCATCATAATAAGATTAAAGTTGGCTATGCCGCTATTGGAGAGACTGCTGTCTCTAACATTATTTATGAACATAATTATATCGATTATCGGGAGAATTCTTTTGCATGGGGCGTGTTTGGTGAATTTAATAGTGGGAATGGGACACTTAATCCAGGTACGCCAATTCAGAATCTTATCGTAAGAAACAATATCTTCGATTTGGGCACTCGCCAACCCTCTTTTTTTGTTTTTACCAGTAAAGTTGAGAACATTCAATTCTACAATAATACGATAAATGCTATTGGTGGAACGCCCACGTTGTTTGAAATGCGGAGACCATATTCAAATGGATCCAACTCATTTAAGGTTTTTAATAACATCTTTGATTTTGAACATGGTGGCTCGTTCCAGGTATACATTTACAACGAAGGTAATGATGGTGCTGCTCCGGCAAATTCAATTTTTAAAAATAACATGTATCCTACTGCTCCTACGCTGTTGCCAACTACGTTTTCTACCACGCCACAGATTATTGGTCCCGCAGAATTGAAGCGTACAGGAAACAGGTTTGACACTTATTTTCAGCCTATTGAACATGCCAATGCAGTAGATCAAGGTATTGTTATAGCAGGCGTTAATGATACAAGGCCCTATAAAGGCAATGCTCCTGATTTAGGATATTTCGAAAGTGAGGGGGTAGCAATGCCAGATACAGAAGCTCCTACTGCGCCTCAGAATCTCCGTCTGGTCTCCCAGGCATCAAGCGCTGTTGAACTGGCGTGGAATGCTTCAACGGACAATAGGCGCGTTGTCGCATATGAAGTGTATCTTGGCAACCAATCTATTGGTACAAGTACTACAACAGTTTTTTCCGTAACAGGACTAAATACCAATACAACCTATAACTTTACTGTTAAGGCCAGAGATTTAGCCAATAATGTTTCTCAGGCTAGTAATAAAGTTTATGCAACGCTTGTAGGCTCCGCAATTGTGAATCCGCTGATAGCGCTGGCATTTAACGAGAATACAGGTAATTCTATAACAAACACGGGCAGCGCAGCAACGAGCCTTGTAAAAACTGACCTGTCTCCGGTATGGAGTACAAATGTACCCAGCCATGCCGTTGGTGTAAGTTCAATTGATTTTGGAACAACCCCGGGAAACTATGTTGTCGAAAGCAATGGTGTCGTTAGCGAATTAAAGGGACTTAGGTCATTTACAATTACAGGATGGGTGAATTGCAGGAGTAGTGATGTTGGTCCGGGAGGGAACCGCATAATCTCGTGGATTAATGGCGGTGCTGATGGAGTTGATTTAGTATACAGGAGTGATGGAAGTCTTCAGATGGGTATCAATGGATGGCCGGATGGATCTCCCGCATCTAGTTCTGCAAACAAGATTACAACGCAAAGTTCTGCGCCTGCAGCGAACTGGGTCTTTTTCGCAGTTACTTACGAATCTTCAACCAGTCAGGTGAAATTTTACTTTGGTAACAAAACAAGTGATGCTACTTTAGATTTAACCAGGAACTACAACAAAGGTGTAGTAGGAAGTAATATTGCTAAATTAGCGGTAGGACATTTTAATTCCGTTACAAGAGGCGCCGCGTTAGATAGAATGTTCAGAGGTTTGATTGATGATATCCGAGTGTATGGTACTTCGTTGCCAGCTTCTGATATTATAACAGTACAAAAAAGTAATTTGCAGGATATTGTCTCGCCTTCTGTGCCAACAGCTTTGGTTGCAAATGGTATCACGTCAACCAGTGTATCCCTATTATGGAGTGCGTCAACTGATAATATTGGAGTGACCGGCTATGAGATTTATAGAGAAAGTACGCTTATTGGTACAAGCAATTCTACAAGCTTTACAGTAACAGGTTTAACGCCAAATACTAATTATACATTCTCTGTGACCGCAAAGGACGCGGCAGGCAATATATCTGAATTAAGTAATCCCGTTAACGTAAAAACTAATGCGGCACCCACAACAACTACTGTTTATGAAGCTGAAGCATCCGGAAATACATTCGGTCCGGCAACGTGGATTAACGGTAACATCGTTAAGAATGTAGGCAATGAAGTTGGCTATATCCAATTTAATTCTGTGAGTTCAACTACATCAGAAAATAAAACATTGAAAATCTATTATATCAACGGCGATGCAAATGCAAGAACCGGATTGGTAACTATTAATGGAGCAACAACGCTGGTTACTTTTCCTCCTACCAGTACCTGGAATACCATTGGAGTTCTGACGATGACTATTAGTTTAAATGCAGGTAATAATATCATTAAGATTCATCATGAGAGAGACAATTATGCCCCTGATTTTGACAGAATTGAAGTAACAGGTACTGCGACAGCTGCACGGGCAGCATCAGAAAATCTTGTTATAAATTCTGATCCAACACAATTTGTTACTTATCCCGAGGTCTATCCTAACCCTGTAAAAGACGGGGTCATTCGTATTAGTTTACCAAATAAATCAAACAACGTGACACGTGTTGTTATAAGAAATGTTAGCACCAATGAAATTGTTTATCAGCAAGAGTTTACTGCTGATTTTATAAGTGAACTACAGTTTGAGCCAAATTTATTGCCAGGTATCTATGTATTGTATTTATCTGACGGAAACATGGAAAAATATACAAGAATAATGATCTACTAGTTTGGATTATTATTGATTGTTACCCTGGTGGCCATTCGGACACCGGGGTATTTTGTTTTTAACGTACTTCTAAAACATGAAACCATATTTCTATTTCACTGAAATCTTAGCAACAGCTTACCGACATACTTTTTTGCTATCGGATAAATCTAACCGTTCTGGTATTTCTCTTTATTAAAATGACCTTCATTGTCGTGCTGGAAAAGAAACAGATTGCTGGTTCATTAGAGCATCAATGAGTTACGGACAATAAGATCAGTTTTTGCTTTTGTCGTTACAACCACTTCCTTCAATCCTGAAGCTTCGATCGATCCCGACTGTGTAATTTGCTTTAATACGTTCTGTAATAACCCTGATGATTTGTCCAGGTGAATCGTTATAAAAACTGCCACTGAATGTACAGTCAAGTAAATTCTCCTTCACTTCAATTTTAATGTCATATTTCCTTTCGAGATCTGCAACTACCTCCCTTAAAGGAGTCTGGTTGAATCGTGTTATTTTATCTGGCCTGCCATGTGGTGGCGAAAATACTGCAATAAGCAGATACGCTATTACCAGGATAGTAATTGCCATGAGCCCAAACAGTATGCGTCGTTTACGCTTTTGCTTTTGTCGTTTTTTTCTGATAGCAGTTTTAATAGCCACAAGTCCCAGTTTATGAAAATTGTCAGGGTTATCTCCTGTGCTTTTTTGTGCATCACTCCACAGAAGCTTTAGCAATTCATATTTATAGCTATTGCCTTCACTGGCAAAGATCCAGGCCTTCAATTCCGCAGTCTCTGAATCTGTCGCTTGCTTACTCCATATGTTGATGATCAGTTTTGTGTTATCCATAAACAGTACTCTGAAAATCACGTCCTTTACCTACCTTCATCGCTAAATAAATTTTCATTTTCCTTACTGTAATCTTTCGCCCATTTCCGAAGCCTTTTTAAGGCACTAGTTTGACTTTTCTCGACCATCTTTCGGGATATCCGAAGGTTCGCCGCTATTTGATTAAGCGACAACTCATCGTCAATTTTCATCAGGAGGCATTGCCTTTCTCGAAATGGAAAGGTCATAATAAAGGCCCGCATTCTGGATATAAGTTCTTGCTCAATCAATGCCTCTTCGAACGGAGCTGAGCTATCGCGATAAACTTTAAGGAATTGAAAGTCATCGATGTTCAGGTGACGCTTGCGCTTGAAATGTGATACCGACATATTTCGCACGGTACGCACGAGATAGTGTTCAATCGATTTTTCATGGTATTGACTCAGTTCTTTGCGCTTTGCCCAGACCTGGAGAAATGTTTCTTGTACAATGTCCCGCGAAGCTTCTTCATCTCGTGAAAATCGATATGCAATTTTAAATAAGCTCTCCGAATAGAACTGGTGCAATAGCTCAATAGCTTCTCCAGGATGAGAGCGTAATAACATTCGGAGTCGCTCATTATTGATAACGTCAGACATCCATTAGAATTTATCACGTAACTATTATTTTATATATCGTAAGCCAATTGAACCCAATCCTGCCTGATAAACAGTTTGTTTTTCGGAATTTCTGCGGTAAATGATAATGTAAGTATTCGTTTCCCAAAATGAAAGCTATTGTATTTGAAAGGAGACTTAACAAATGTTAAAAGCTACAGAAGCAGTGAGTAAGGCAGATATGAGAGCAAGTACAAAATCGGTTATACGAGGCTTCATAAAAAATTGCTTTATCGTGTTCGATGGGATAAAAGTATACGGCATGGGTTATGATTGCAGAATAAAGAGTTATGAATGAGGACTCCTATTTTACCTGGAAAACAGAAGTGTTACTTCTGTCGGCGACCTCTTACATGCTTGGGAGAATGTCCGAATGTTCGTTTAAAGGCAGCAGAAAAATTGGGAACACTGTTATACCCCGATAGTGACGATATCTGCTTGATGGGAACATCTGTCTCCAACAATAGCTTCATGGCTTTTTGCATCCGCTCGTTTAATTTAAAAGAGGCAATGGTTGTACCATAAAAAAATTTAAAGCCCTGTTTTAACTTGAAATCGTTAATTCCCACAAGATGTGCCAACTCTGGTACTGAAACTTTCGTGTGAATATTTTCAACCAGATACTTCCTTGCTTCTTCAAGTTTCAGCTCTTCGTCTTTTGATAGGAGAATGCGCGCTGGATAATGTTGCTCCGGAACGGAATTTAAGCATAGGAGCAGAAGCTCTGATATTTTTACCTCAAGGTATATTTGGGGTACATCATTACTGTAATCGAAACGCATGATGTTCTCAATGATCGAAAGCATTTCAGAACTTATAACAATATCCTCGCTGAAGATCTTGCCCTGCATCCTGTTTACTGCAACAGTGAGGAAATCAGAGGAGGCATTAAACACACCTTTCCAGCGTTCAAGAAAGTCTTTCTCAAAAATAATCCCGAAAGAGTTGTAAGTTTCCTTTTTCCGGAGCCTCAATTCCGCCCGGGCTTTATTGGTAGAAAAAAAATTATAACAACGCTCCGCAATAACTCCCGCTGGCATACCTTCAATGATATAATGCAAACTGCTTTTTAGATTGAAGCTCAGTGTAAACCACTTTTTTTCATGGGAAATAGCCAGGGTTGTATCGTCTTCAAGCATGGTGCTGCCCTGCCAGATATAGTAATCACTTCCTTTGGTAGACCGGAATACAAATTGACCAAACTGCCCTTCTGCCCTGATAAATCGTACATCTCCTTCGATGTCTCGCCCCATAGGAAGATGGTATTCAACAGTTCCAAAAATTTTTGACTTGAGTTTTACGTTTTCCTGCGCCATAGCAGTAAGCATTCGTTGGATATTAATAAAAGAAATAATAGCCATCATGACTGTTCTTATGATGACAGCTGTGACACAACTGGTAATAGTAATATTGCAATGACTAATCACCAGTTGACCAGTTTTTGTTACGCTCCCAATCAGGCTTTGTGATGGGCTCCTTTGCCTGGAATCGAATGACTTGGCTCTAATTTATAAATGATCTGACAAAATACATAACATCACAACCAGGCGTTTAGGTAATAATAGTCTCCTGTATATTTTTTCTAAAATTAAATATTATGATTTGAGCGGATGTAATTATGCGTCTGGAATAATTGAAAACGTTTGTCAACAAAGTGAAGACTAAATTATTTGTTCAAAGTTATGGTCTGGGTACAAATCATTATTATGTAATGTCTCTTTCTTTTATGGATATATTGATTCTGTTAAAATGAATTAATTTTTGGAAATAGAACAACAAACCCCTCGCTGATATGTTTAATACAACGTTCATCCTACTCCAGAGTTTACGCTATTCACTTGCCCGCTTATTATCTGTTCCTGTAATGACGTCAGTGCAGTAGTGTTCGTTGTTAGGAATAATTCAGTTGAACAAAGAGTTGCCTTTGTGAGATACGAATTGAGCTATTTTGAGTTGCTGTTAAAAGACGAAGTGCTTGAAACGTTAACAACGCCAACACAGGCACAGGAAGAAATGTTTTTAGTGACCGTAAAAGAGGAGGTAAATAGAATAAAGGCGTCCTGGAAAAATCATGTACTGGCAGCTACCAGCGAAAGTTGGATAAAAAGATATATCCAACACCACCAGCGGGGAATTACGGAATTGCTGGATTCTTTGTTGAAAGAATGGACTGGGCAGGGAAACTATTTGAATAAAGTACTTGAGGATGCGTTGGAAGAATTGCGTTCTTTTATCGAAAGGTATTTTCATGGATATTATAACCTGGATGAAAGAGTCTCATTCGTTTATGCCTCGCTTGCAAAACATGATATCCAAAAGCAGTTGATCGTCATTAGAAAGCTCCTGTCTGGAACCGCTGAGGAGCATTTGCCTTTAAAAATGTTATTGGATATGCTTGACAATTTTACCAATAATACGTCAGATGCAACATATAACTATCGCAGAATAGCGTATATGAAAGAGGTGCTGCATGAACTTACTAACCTGGCACAGGACGGTATCCCGCTCACCTGGAGTCACATAATTGATTTTATATTCTACGTGAATTTTAATTCACCGGCATTTGTAAAGCACTATACAAATAGCCTGCAAGCAGAATTGGTAAAGGAGAGCACCTTAAATGGTCAGCTCGGAAAACTGGCTTTTGAATACAAAGTAATAAACCAAAAGCAGGTAAGGCCAGGTCTTATCTACATGCCTGAACTTAAAAGTGCAAAAGAGCTGATTGCTGAATGGATCATAGAGGAAATGCAATACCTTAGGGAAAAACAACACCTCTTAAATGCCACCCCGGTCGCACCGGAGAAAGATTTCAAAAATGATTTTAAGATTATACTGGACATGTCTGTATCACAATTTGCCTGTCTGATCAGGACTTTTATAGAAATCGGTGTGATTCAAAATAAAAATATTACTGAATTGGTGCGATTCATTACCAGTGCCGTGCAAACAAAACGGTCGGAGAATATCTCTCAGGAGAGCTTTAGAATGAAATACTATAACATTGAGTCGGGAACAAAGGAATCCGTGAAAAAAACGCTCAACAGGCTTCTTCAGCATTTGATCTGATCACAACATTCAAAAACAATTTCTGTTCATTTTACGCTGTTAAAGGGTTACTGTAACCGCTTGTAACTGGATCGGAAAGTATATGCGCATTTCCTTTACTGTCAGATTCTACTGTCTTTATTATGATAAATCACGACCTGAACCGGATGGTTATTTATGTCAAGGATATCCAGCGTATTACCGGCAGAACAGAACGTTATTGCAGAAAAATAATGGGCTTAATCAGGAATAAGTTCGGAAAGGAGAAGCATCAATTGGTTTCTGTAAATGAATTTTGTCAGTTTATGGGACTCCCATTAGATGAAGTGCGCAAATACCTTAAGGCTTGATACTTGTTTTGTCAATGGTAAATGGAGGCTTTCTTAAAGAAGTCGGAGAGCTTCACATTGGATGCGTTCCCTTGTCCTGGTGTAATTGATAGCACGATGTGCTTTACACGAAGATCAGCAGGGAAAATATTTTGATCCGTTCCTATCCTTGCCTTTAAGAAAGCCTCAGCACCTGATTACATCATCTTTCCTTTTTTGCTATACGTTTCAACACCAGTGACATGGTAAAGCTCGCAGTTGCGCCAACAATAGCCAGTACCACACTCTTTACAATGTCATTCAGGTGAATACTTCCGAACAAGGAGAAAAGGGTGCCACCAATCGTACCCGCAAGAGTGCCGTGATTATTATTCAGTGTCGACATAATCCGCGGGATCCGCTCCTTCCTGTTTATCATCCACTGCAGTTTGACTCACGGCTGTCATTACGCTGCCCGCTACAGCAACATAACCTGCAATTGTAATAACAGCCGCAGGCAGTGTAATAGGTGCTGCTATAACTGCAGCGCTGGCCGCCGCGAGCGCCAGACCTACAGTGCGGAGAATTTTAAAAAACTTAGGCGTGGGAGCCTGCATTCTTGATATAATATTCATAATTAAACGTTAAGTGATAAATTTATTTTTGACGAAAGCATTAAGCCACGAATGGCCCTCAAAGTGGAGGAGCTCGTCCATATCTTCCGGCAATCCCCCGTATTGGTGATGACTGCATGATATTCAGCAGTACCAGTTAAACCGCGCTGTCGACGTTCACAACTTGAATAGCATTGAAGAAGCCGTTTTGAAGCGGATAATATTCTCCGTTTACAAACTGGTTAAATTCAATAGCCAAAGTCATAAACACAGGATGGATACTGGCCGGCTCAACACTGGCTTCTAACGTTGTCCCTGGTGCTTGAACATTGTCAAACGCAAGTACGGGAGTGGAGAATTCCTCCGTATTGTATGTGCCGTTCTCGAAGTCCACGGCGGAGACTCCAAGCTTAAGTACATAATGTGTGGCTCCCTCAGGCACGCGGATCATCTTGTTTGGAACATAAGGTGACACAATCACCCGGCCAGCGCCGGTGCTCCTGTCAAAGGCAGTGGTGAACTTAGGTAAAAAGGTTTGGGAGAGTTTCGCATTCAAATTGAACTCAAAGCCATTGAGCAATGAAGTCTCACCATCTGTGACGTTGCGTTTACCGCGTGAACTAACGGTGTCAGCTTTTACCACCTTCATCATTTCTCGCGTTAGTCGGCTTGCCATTCGCCTGTCTTGCCCATTAAGAACAAAGGATCGTAACGCTGCACGAAGAAGTTTGCCCGCTTTGCCAGCCCTGCCAAACTCTTCGCCATTTTCGCGGGTCCGTTGAAAGCGTGGATCGGTTTTTACACGCTCTGCGCTTACACCGCCTTTTTCGCGAACCTGGTAACCATCTTGCGTCTTGAAGAAGGTCAGATCCCCGATCTGCCCTTCCAGTTTCAGAAAACTTTTTTGTCTTGCCATAATTAAAAATTTATGTGTGATGCAAAACAAAGGGGTGTTCACCAGCTTTAAAAAATGTCAGGACCGCTTCTGCCTGTAATAGGACAATTGTTCATAAAGGGTATACTTTAAATACCAACATGTATAAATGCAGAGCAATGTGCCGATAATAGAACGTTTGTTCCACTACTGGGTATAATGTAAGTGTATAAGAGGTGTATGCATGAAGTATACGTGAAGTATGGATAGTGTATAGGAAGAGTATGAGTAAGTATACATCCCCCTGCTCTTGATAAATGGTTATGTTATCATAGCAGTTTGCAGTACGTTCTTTTCACCAGGAAGTTCAGCGCTCACACGTCGCCTGTCCGGTTATTGTCTAAGGTGAATTTTAATGAGGTGAAGTCATTCTGCCTGTCCCGGCGTATGCCTGGGAACGACAGTGGGTACATGTGCTGAGTCGTGAAGGAATCTCTTGGCGATGAACGCAAAAGAAGATGCAGATGAACAAGAAAATAGCACAGGGTAAGGATTGCGCGACATATTACTACTAACCCCCTGTAAGAATAACATCTATAAACTGCATACCTTTTAGTGAGATGCCCCCACGCAGCTGGTAGTACAATTTTGAAAAAGTAAAGTCCCCGCGAAGGGCAGGGACTCACAGTCAAACAGAAACACTAAAATAAAAAACGATAAAAAACAACTAAGCAAATTGCGCTGCGTTCTCTTCTGCCATAACCCGGCACTCTTCAGCGCACCTTCTGCATTCTATAGCACAACGTTTACAATGTTCCATCGCTGCATTTCGCTCACACTCTAACGCACATTCTTCACATAGTTGTACACAAAGCTGGCAGAGAGCGGTAGCATGCCCGCCACCCATACTCATAAGCCTTGCCGTGGAGTCACAGAGCAAAGCACACTCACGGGTAAGCGAAATGCAATAGGATAAAAGCTTGATGTCATCTTCTTTTAGGCACTCCGTGGCACAGTGTTCGCATTCAACCGCGCATGCGTTGCATGCATCAATACAACTTTTTAAAACATGATGATTCATAACAGTTGTAGTTTTAGTGTTTATAATTACTGCTTTAGAGCAGTCGTTATTAATTACTGTATCTGAATTGCTTTCTTGGCTTTCCCGTCTTTCATGTCGTTCTTGTGAATGGTCCGCCTCAGCACACCATTTTCATACAATGCGCTTATATCTTCTTCGTTTACATTCTTCGGTAGGTTAAACGATCTTGAAAATGAAGTATAACCGAACTCCCTTCTCGTATATCGGTCGTTTTTGTTTTCCTTCTCCTCCTTTCGTTCAGCCGAAATAGTAAGGAGGCCTTGCTCTAATGATATATTAAAATCATTTTTGTTATATCCGGGTGCTGCTATTTCAACCTCATAGTTCTTTTCGTTCTCTTTAATGTTTACTGCAGGAACACTTTGCCCCTTCAGCCAGGGTGAGCTAAAGAACCTGTCGTCGTCAAAAAAGTCGGATAGAAGTGATCCTCCTAATCCAGGCCAGTCAGTACGCTTGATAAGTGACATAAACTCCTCCTTTCGTTTAGTTAAACAACTATTTCAATTTTAAAGGGTAGAGGCTGTTCTATTTTAAATAAAACAGCCTCTGAGTTGCACGCTTCCATTTGCTGGTGTATCCAGACCCAAGATCGAAATGTTAGGCAACTATTTCTGGAATTCGAAACGCTTACCATTTGAAGAGTGTCAACGTCTTGTTTCATTTTTGGAAAATGAATGTGCCCGGGTTGAGATTGTCCAATCAAAGGTGTTGGATGTAGAGCAGCTTGATTTTTGTAGAGCAACACTGCATAGTATGGAATTCTGCATAATGTCGTAGTCGCCCCACGTAATTGCCGTTAATACCCTCTTTACTTAAGATATTGTAACTTATTTTCGTAGCATATTTGGTTTAACATAATTCATGATAGTCAGGATAATCATATGCTTGCTGTTTTTGATTTCACACGGTCTTAACGCACAGGAGATGGAAATAAAACTGTATAGTGGCCATGCACCAGGTTCTGAACGATGGACATGGCAGGAGGAAATGAACAATAATAATAGCATGAATGTAATGACAGTGTTTAACGTCGTACATCCATCACTGACAGTTCATCTTCCTGATCCATCAGCAGCCAACGGAACTGCTATTGTTATTTGTCCAGGTGGAGGCTTTCACTTTCTGGCCATTGATCACGAAGGAAATAATATAGCGAAAGAATTAGTGAAGAAAGGAATTACTGTGTTTGTGCTGAAGTACAGGCTGGTGCATGTATTAACAAATAATCCTTTTGATGAAATGATCAATACCGCAGATATGAAAGCCTGGGATGATCAAGCCATGCCGATAATTCCTTTAGCCATTGATGACGGAAGAAAAGCCCTCGCTTATGTAAGGCTTAATGCATCTCAGTTTAATTTAAACCCTGAACACATTGGCATTATGGGTTTCTCCGCAGGTGGCATGGTGGCAGCAACCACGGCATTTGGTTATGATTCACTTAATAGACCTTCCTTCGTGGCACCTATATATGGCGATTTGCCTGAATCAAGGTTAGGCACGGTCTTAGCAGATGCCCCGCCTTTATTTGTTGCCTGCTCCCAGGACGATGAATTTGGATTCGCCTCGCATGCAATAAACATATACAACAAATGGTATCAGGCAAAACGTCCCGTGGAAATGCACCTCTTCACCAGGGGAGGCCATGGTTTTGGTGCAGGAAACGTTGGTACAACAACTTATAGGTGGATCGATCAATTTACAGCATGGTTGAAAATGATGAAACTCATACCCTAGGACGGGATAGATTGACGAACGTTGGGCAAGCGGAAAGCACAGCTATGTTTTTACTGTTGTGTATGCTTGCAAAATGGGCTGATCGTTCCATTTGATCTTCTTGTTTTTAATCATGCTTTCAGATCCTTGGAATATAATTTACAATTGCTTCATCCATCTTTTCCAATATTAACTTGCGGGTAAAAGTATCAGATACAACAAGTCTTGCTTCCCCTACGGATTGAGGTTCCTTGAAATGCTTATAGTCATCTTTTTCATTCGGCACTGATAGCCAGGGTATAATAGCGAACCCAGGATTAGCACGTACCATGTTTTTCAATGACGCTATAGAATTAATACCAAACGAAATACCTGGCGATGAAGCTGAATACGTGTTTAAAATACCATCACAAACTCGGTTCCTTCCCCTGGGATAGTATTCAAATAAATTTCAGCATGATGCAGTTGAAGAATTTGTTTCGTTAGGGCAAGTCCAATACCAGTGCCGTGTTTACGCGTAGTAAAAAAGGGAATAAAGATCTTATCCGCTATCGCTTCTTCTATACCCTCGCCATTATCAATTACACGTATCAGTATTTGATGCTCTATCTGTTGCGCTTTTACTTGAATGGTTGGGTTGTTCTTCAAAGCAACGGCATCAACAGCATTGTTAATTAAATTGATCAGTACGTGTTCAAGAAGCTCCGGGTCGGCAGTGAACTTTAAATTGCGTTCGACGCTTCTTTTGAAATCTATACGGTATTCCTGGAATTTTGGAGCCATTAAGGTATAAACACGTTCAACAAGATCGTGAATATTGATCTCCTTCATCGAAGCTTTCGGTATACCTGTAAGCTTGCGATAGGACTGGGTGAAATTATACAAGCCCTCGCTTCTTATCTTTATCGCTTCAAGTCCTGCTTCCAGTGTTCGATGCTGATCAGGCTCTGTAAATAATTTATGGTTTTGCTGTACAAGATGATGAAGCGTACCGCTCAATGATATAATAGGAGAAACGGAATTCATGATTTCATGACTCAACACGCGGATAAGTTTTTGCCATGCCTCAATCTCCCGCGCATCCAACTCATTCCTGATATTCTGCATGGAGATAAGTTTGTAATACTTGTCTTCAAGTTTGAACTCGGCGGCATGCATGGAGAGTTGAAGAACTTCCTGGTCCAATTTTAATTTGACGAGCCTTGTCTCACCGGTTTTAATTTCCTCGATCGCCTGAACCAGAGAGGCATCTATGGCTGCAATTGATTTTAGACTGGTAAGCACATTTTTTTTAAACAGATCTTTTAGAGCTTGATTAGCCAAATGAATCTTGCCGGTGGAATCAATACTTAAAATACTCACGCGTACATGTTCTACGAGCATTTCAAGGTAGCGGTGTTGAATCTCTTTTTCTTTGCTGATCGTCATGAATGACGCTGATATCTGGCTCAGCACTTCGTATAGTTCACGGAAACTTTTTCCGTGTGATGCGGCAGTGAAATGAGTGCTGAAATCGCGTTGTAGCAGGTTGACCATGAATGTTTTTATATCACGGTTAAACCTGTCTATGTACCAGATCATTTCTGCTAAAGAAATGACAAGGGTGATAGCCACATAAAAACTTCGGAGATAAAAATGATGGAGAACGCACCATGTGAATAGAAGGATAACAAAGGCGAGTATAAGTACCCGTATTACAACCTGGAAACGAAAATGCTTAAATACCATACGTCTCCATTCTGCGGTAAAGGGCTCCACGTGATAAGCCTAGTTCTTCTGCTGCATGACTGATGTTTCCATTGTGTTTTGCAATGGCTTTGCGTATAGCCCATGCTTCCAGCTTTTCCAGGTTTAAATAGTCAAAGGTAAAGTCAGCCGACATCTGTTTTTGAATAGAGCCAAAATCTTCCAATTGTAGTACTTCCCCTTCACACATAATCACTGCTCTTTCTACGGCATGCTGAAGCTCACGGATATTGCCAGGCCAGCGGTACTTTTGCAATGCTGTTAAAACAGGATCAGGAACGGACAAATAGGCTTTCTGGTACTTTTGTGCGTATTTCTTAAGGAAATGCAAAAGCAGTTGTGGAATGTCTTCAGGTCTTTCAGATAGGGGAGGTATATGTATCTCAACAGTGTTTATTCGGTACAACAGATCTTCTCTGAACTTACCTTCTTTTACCATTGCTTGTAGGTTTGCATTGGTAGCACAGATAATACGCACGTCAACGTCTACAGGATCATTGGTGCCAAGTCTGACAATTTTCTTGTGTTGCAATACGGTAAGAAGTTTTGCTTGTAGGGGAAGTGACAGATTACCAATCTCATCCAATAATAATGTTCCGCCTGCGGCTGCCTCAAACCTCCCGACGCGTTCTTCCTTTGCATCGGTAAAGGCTCCTTTTTTGTGGCCAAATAGTTCGCTTTCAAAGAGGCTTTCACTTAACGCACCCACATCCAACGTCATGAATATGCCATCGGCTCTGTTTGAATGTTTATGTATCTCCCTTGCTATTACTTCTTTGCCTGTTCCGTTTTGCCCTGTAATAAGTACTTCCGCATCTGTTGGAGCAATCTTTTCAATAGTCTTTCGGATTGCAGCAATAGAGGTGGAAATGCCAATAAGTGGTTCATAATTTTTATCTAAAGCAGAGACCAATGTTTTCTGCTGCGATTTTAGCTGGCGCACCTTGCGCTTTTCCTGGCTTATCAGGTTTGCTGCTTTAACCGTTGATAACAATTTTTCATTTTGCCACGGCTTTACGATGAAGTCTAATGCTCCTTCTTTAATAGAATCAACAGCTACTTGTATATCAGCAAAAGCCGTAATAAGAATAACTTGTGTATCCGGTGAATGATTTAAAATCTTCTTCAGCCAGAATCTTCCTTGATTTCCGGTTGTATCTCCGTGGCGAAAATTCATATCAAGCACTACCACATCAAAATGCTCCCGATCAAAAAGTGCTGTGATCCGTTCCGGATTGTTTTCGGTTTTAACGGTTGTAAAATGTGGCTCCAGCAAAAGTTTGATGGACAGCAATAGAAACTCGTCGTCAGCTGCCAGGAGAATGTTACCCGTTGTTTTAGCCATGCTTTTTAC
>NZ_JAHESD010000073.1 GCF_018598585.1 Chryseosolibacter indicum | reverse complement strand
CTCACTGTATAATATGTATACAAAATATGACATCAAACGAAAAGGGCCTGCGATTGCAGACCCTTCGTGGAGAATATCGGAGTCGAACCGATGACCTCTTCCATGCCATGGAAGCGCTCTAGCCAGCTGAGCTAATCCCCCTTGTTTCTTATTCTTCTTCAACTGACTTGATGACCTTCCCGATTTCCATCGGGACGCTCTAGCCAGCTGAGCTAATCCCCCTTGTTTCTTATTCTTCTTCAACTGACTTGATGACCTTCCCGATTTCCATCGGGACGCTCTAGCCAGCTGAGCTAATCCCCCTTGTTTCTTATTCTACTACAACTGGCTCAATGACGTTCCCGATAGCTATCGGGACACTCTAGACAGCGAGCCAATCCCCTTCTCAAGCTGCAAATATAATTTTAATTACATTATACTGTCAAAGATTTTACTGATTCTGCTAACGCCCGCGTTTTCTTTACACGTTCCGGATCAACAACTCTTAACTTAAACTCAGCACCTTCATCAGATCCCATACCAGCAATGGCCTCATTACGGTACTGCATCGGACTTGCCTTAAAAGTCGTCGCACTAAAATGTATTTCCTTGGCGCCCGTCTTCTTTACAATCTCTTCAACTGTATTTTCATTCACACCCGAACCGGGCATAATAGCAATCCTTCCATTGGCTTTCTTTATCAGTTCTGCAATAAGATCAGCGCCTTTTAAAGCCTGTGTTTGCTGTCCAGCGGTAAGAATTCTATCGAAGCCTACTTCAATACAGTCTTCCAGCGCCTCAAACGGATCGCGAGCCATATCAAAAGCACGGTGACAAGTGACTTTTAATGGTCTTGCTTTATCTATTAACTCTTTACATCGTTTTTTATCAATGGTACCATCAGGATTCAATATTCCAAATACCACACCGTCAACACTCAATTTCTGACATTGAGAAATATCACGTTTCATAGCGTGAAATTCGTAATTAGAATAAGCGAAGTCTCCCCCGCGCGGACGTATCATTACAAAGACATCAATACTTAAATTTTGTCTTACAAGCTCTATCGTCCCGTAAGAAGGTGTTGTTCCTCCTTCACCAGGATTTTCACACAGCTCAATTCTGTCTGCTCCCCCCTCCTGTGCTTTAAGTGCAGATTCTATATTGTAAACAACGATTTCTACTGTCATTTTTAATAAGCTTCTTTCAATTAAAAATTGCTTTTTGAGTGATAAAGGTTGTTACCTCCATTGTTGTGCACGGCAAAAGTAAATCCCTTTTGAAGACAATACGCGCCGTACTCACCGTTTTTATTTAGGGCAAGAAATCCTACTTGTATGTCTTTAGCTTTTGAAGGATTTTTCTTGAGGATGCGTTCTACTGCCAGCTTGCATGCCTCTTCAGGTGCATGCCCCTGCCTCATTAACTCAACAACAAGATGGCATCCAACTATTCTTATTACCTCCTCACCTAATCCTGTAGAGGTTGCCGCACCAATTTCATTGTCTACATAAAGCCCTGCTCCAATGATGGGGGAATCTCCAACTCGACCATGCATCTTATAAGCCATTCCGCTGGTAGTGCATGCCCCTGAAAGATTTCCCTGAGCATCGAGAGCAATAATGCCAATGGTATCATGGTTTTCTATGTTGATGATTGGCTTGTACTCCGATTTTTTAGTCCATTCCTTCCAGGCCTTTTCTGATTCAGGTGTAAGTAATTTCTTTTTCTTGAATCCCTGCGAAAGGGCAAATTGCAGCGCCCCGTCTCCTACCAACATAACATGAGGGGTCTTCTCCATTACTGCTCTTGCAACAGATATCGGATGCATGATGTGTTCAAGAAATGCTACTGAACCACAATTGCCATGCTCATCCATAATACAGGCGTCGAGCGTAACAAAACCATCACGATCAGGCAATCCGCCATAGCCAACGGAAGTTTCTTTTGGATCGGCCTCGGGCACTTTAGCGCCTGCTTCTACAGCATCTAAAGCCCTGCCTCCTTTCGAGAGGACTTTCCATGCTTCTACATTTGCCTGTAGTCCGAAATTCCAGGTTGAAAGAACGATAGGTTTATCTCCTTGAATTCCCCCCGAAGCGTTTCTTGTTGTTAATAATGATGATGCACTTAAAGCAGAAAGCTTAATAAACTCTCGTCGAGATGCCATATATCAGGTTTAGGTTATTCATTACAAAAGCAGGACTCAGTCAATTACTCTTCGTGCGCCTCTAAATCTTTTCTGATAATATTCTGCCTCAATATTAGTTTCAACTACACCAAGTGAAGAAGAAGCATGAATAAATTTAATGTTATTTCGACCATCACGCTCCGTTACTAGCCCTACGTGTGTAATTTTTCGTTTCTTTTTCCCTGTTGCAAAGAACACAAGGTCTCCTGGTTGTAGATCTTTCATCTTAACCTCAACACCTATTTTACTTTGTGCTTCTGAACTCCGGGGAAGATCTAATTTAATGGCTTTAAATGAATTTAACAGCAACCCCGAGCAATCCATACCTGATCTTGTTGTTCCCCCATACCTGTAAGGAGTTCCTACATACGTTCGCGCTGTGTGAATAACCCTTTCTACCTTCTCATCACGAATGTTCGCCTTTTTGGCAGATGCACACGAAAACAAAAAAACAGTTAACAGCAGTACAAGGTGACGAGGAAGCTTTTCACTAATTTTGTATTCAAAAAATAGCTTCATTATTTAAAAAAGTAATTAAGGGTAAATATACCAGATTCATGCCATTTACAGAAGTAAGCGTCGACATCATTGGCCGCTTCGAAGCCATTGTCGGCAAAGAGAACGTAATCACAGACAAAGAAAAAAGACTGGATTACGGACACGATGAAACAGAAGATTATTCTTTCTTACCTGAAATAGTTCTAAAGCCAGGCTCAACAGAGGAAGTGAGCCAGATCATGAAAATTTGCAATGAGCTGGTGATCCCTGTTACGCCGAGAGGCGGAGGCACTGGATTGAGTGGTGGCGCACTGCCTATCCATCAGGGTGTAGTGCTTTCAATGGAACGCTTTAATCGTATCCTGCATATTGATGAGTTAAATCTACAGGCCACGGTAGAACCTGGTGTAATTACAGAAGTATTTCAAAAAGCGGTTAGAGAAAGAGGACTATTCTATCCTCCTGATCCTGCAAGTCGTGGATCCTGCTTTATTGGAGGAAATGTCTCCGAAAACAGTGGTGGCCCAAAGGCAGTTAAATACGGGGTAACCCGTGACTATGTTTTAAACCTCGAAGTGGTATTGCCCACGGGAGATGTGATATGGACAGGCGCCAACGTGTTAAAGAACTCTACAGGTTATAACCTCACACAATTAATGTGTGGTAGCGAAGGAACATTGGGAATAATTACAAAGATAGTTTTCAAGCTAAGAGGCATTCCACAAAAATCAGTACTGTTATTAATGCCTTTTATTACAAATGAAGAGGCATGTAAGGCTATAGCAGAGATTTTCAGGGCAGGTGTTAGTCCTTCCGGGCTGGAGTTCTTCGAAAGAGAGGCTGCTATGAAAACCATTGACTACTGCGAGAAGATATATGCTGCCAAGGTAACAACGCCGTTCCCTGAGAACATGGATGCTTACTTACTCTGCGAGCTGGATGGCAACGACGATGAAATCTTGATGCGGGATGCAGAGCGTGTAATGAATGTAGTTGAAAAATTTCAAGTAGGAGAAATCCTGTTTGCAGATAGTGATGCACAAAAAGAAGAACTATGGAAGATCAGAAAGAACATTTCTCCTGCAGTAAATGCATACTCTCTAACCAAGGCTGAAGATGTGGTTGTGCCCCGCGCCAACCTGCCACAACTAATTGTAGGTATTAAAGAAATTGGCAAGCGGTACGGCTTCAACTCCGTGTGCTATGGACACATTGGTGATGGTAACCTGCATGTCAATGTAATGAAAGAGCAGATCAGCGATGAAGATTGGAATACAAAAATCAATGAGGGCATTGGCGAAATATTCAAGTTAACAGTAAGCCTGGGAGGAACTCTTTCAGGAGAACATGGCGTCGGCATTGCCAAAAAACCTTATATGCACATCGCAATGCGCGAGGCCAACCTCAACGTAATGCGTGGTATTAAGAAGGCTTTTGATCCCCACGGGATTTTAAATCCGGGGAAGATTTTTTAATAGTTTGCAGAAGGCTTTTAAAGTAATTACAATTATCTAAATTCACCCTGTAACCAAAATGCCTATTCAAACATGATCAAAAACAAGATTATCGTAGCATTATTCTTTTTTGCTGCTTGCCAGTCGACAAAACAAGAATCTAAACCAGAAACTGACTCCTCTGCAATTGCTTCACCCGAAACACCAGTAGCAGGTATGATACCCAATCAACTTACAGAAGAACAGGTAGCAGAAGGATGGGAACTTCTGTTTAATGGAAAGGATACCGAAGGATGGCGCTTTTATAAGGGCAAGGAAAATGATTCATGGGAAGTGGTTGATGGAACCTTGCATTGCAAACCAGCGGCAGCAGCTACAAAGCGTGCAGATCTTATGACTGTTAATCAATATGAAAATTTTGAACTCTCTTTTGATTGGAAGATTGCCGAAAAGGGGAACAGTGGTGTAATGTATCGGGTAACCGAAGAGTTTAACGAACCCTATCTATCAGGTCCGGAATATCAGGTTATTGATGACAAGGGTTATCCGAATGAGGTAAGAGACACACAAACTACCGGATCAAATTATGATATGCATGCTGCGCCGACAGGCAAGCCAATAAATCCTGTAGGCGAATGGAATAATTCAAAGATTGTAGTTACAGGCAATAAGGTACAGCATTGGCTTAATGGCGTTCAATTGTTTGAATATGAATTAGGATCTGACGATTGGAAGCAAAGAAAGGCAGGAAGCAAATGGAAAGATGCCGCCGGCTATGGTATGGCCCAAAAAGGTCATATCGATTTTCAGGATCACGGCACCGAAGCGTGGTTCCGTAATATCAAGATCAAAAACTTGTAAGCATCATTATAAGTATATCACCATAAAGGAGACTGTCTCAAAGTTAATAGGTACCGTCATTGTGGGCGAAGCTACCATCCTCATCAGGTTTTAATCCTGTCAGGAGATTGCCCTCCCGATTTTATCGCGATCGCAAAGACGGCGGACTTTTGAGACAGCTTCATTTTTTATATAAAGTCCTTATTCCTTACGCCACCCAATACTTCTCCCTAAAGTGGTTAACTTGCATATTCATCTTCTAAAGAATGTGTGGCATAACCGGAATCTTCGCTTTTAACCTTGTCGGGAAGTTCAACAAAATTCACATTACTGCTGCTACTATCTCCCTTGAAAGGCGAGGTCCTGACCATCAGGATACTTACTTTGATGAATTTGTTGGATTAGGACACAGAAGACTTTCCATTATCGATACCTCATCTGAGGCACATCAACCTATGTGGGACGAAACTAAAAGATATTGCATCGTCTTTAACGGCGAGATCTTTAACTATGCCGAATTACGGAAAGAACTTGAAGCAAAAGGAATAACGTTCACCTCACATTCAGACACCGAAGTACTTCTTAAACTTTATATCCATCAAAAAGAAAAGTGCCTTCATAAACTGAATGGCTTTTTTGCTTTCTGTATTTATGATAAGCAAGAGCAAAGTTTTTTTGTTGCCCGCGATCGTTACGGCATAAAACCACTACTGTACCTGTTTGATGAAGACAAGTTCATCTTCTCGTCAGAGATGAAAACTATACTACACTATGGCATTGAAAAGAAGCTTGACTACAGCTCGCTCTATACATATCTTCAGCTAAATTATATACCTGCGCCTGATACCATCTTTGAAAATGTAAAAAAACTCCTCCCTGGTCATTACATCACCGTAAAAAACAGAAAGCTTACCGTTGCCCAATGGTACAAGATCCCTTACAACAGTGATACTTCAGAAAGCAACAACATTTCCTACAACGATGCAAAAGCAAAAATAAGCAAGCTGCTTGAAACTGCTGTTCAGCGAAGGCTTGTTGCCGATGTGCCTGTAGGAGCATTTCTTAGTGGTGGTATTGATTCCTCCATCATTACAGGATTAGCAAGCAAACACAAACCAGATCTTCATACATTTTCTATCGGATTCAAAGACGAAAAGTTTTTTGATGAAACAGACTATGCAAGATTAGTAGCCAAGCATTTTAATACTGAACATACCGTATTCTCCCTCACCAACAACGACTTGTATGCGCATGTAAATAATATTCTCAATTACATCGATGAACCCTTTGCTGATTCTTCAGCCATTAACGTTTACATCTTAAGCAAGGAAACGAGAAAACACGCAACCGTAGCACTATCAGGCGATGGTGCGGACGAACTACTTGCAGGCTACAACAAACACGCAGCCTTTCACCGGTTGATCAACAAAGGCGTTAAAGAAAAGGCAATAGAATCATTATTACCTTTATGGAAACTAATGCCTCAGTCAAGAAGTAATCCCTTATCGAACGTTGCGCGACAGCTCGTAAGGTTTGGAGAAGGCGCAAGGCTATCAACACCAGAACGCTACTGGCGGTGGGCAAGTTATGCCACCGAATCAAATGTTGAAACTTTACTCAGTGAAACTTCAAGGCAACATCTAGATCAACAGCTTTATAACACACGCAAATCAGAACTATTAAGACACCTTGGCGATAAGCATACCATCAACGATATCCTGATGACCGACATGGAGGTGGTTTTATCCAATGATATGCTTACGAAAGTTGACCTCATGAGCATGGCTAATGGTCTTGAAGTTCGTGTCCCCTTTCTTGACTACGAACTCGTCAATTTCATCTTCACGTTACCATCACATTACAAGATCAACGATAAAATCCGCAAGCGCATCCTGCAGGATACCTATCGGGATTTACTTCCAAAAGAATTATACAATCGACCAAAGAAAGGGTTTGAAGTTCCTTTGCTAAAATGGTTCAAACGCGAAATGCGGTCGTTAATTTTGGATGATCTGCTTTCTAAAGAATTTATTGAATCACAAGGAATCTTCTCCCTTTCCGAAATCCAAAAGCTAAAACAACAACTCTTTTCTTCCAACCCAGGTGATGTTCATGCCAGAATCTGGGCACTGATCGTATTTCAATGGTGGTGGAAAAAGTATTTTAAGTAGATCGACACCACAACACCAAAAGCACCATACTGGCTTAACCAATACGATAACATCGGTGTTTCGGGCTAAATTCATCGTAGAAACAATGTAAATTCGATGTAAATACGCCGTAGGATCGAGAAAACGCCTTTTTGTCGAACCTACATCGAACCTACATGGAACCTACATCGAACCTTCTATCCATTCTACCCGATATCAAGCTGTATTTGGGATGTATTGTATTCTACAAACTGGTCGTAATGTTAAAGCTTTACAATTATGTTTTTAGTTGGGCCTGTCTTAATAGCCACATATAATAGCTGATATTGTGTTAAATTGAGACCTATTTTGTTACGTGTTATGAAAAATCTGCTTCGTTTTGAAGAGGCCTTTATGTTTCTCCTGTCAATTTACCTGACCTCCCTTCTGCCATATAAATGGTGGCTTTTTTGGGCGTGGCTACTGGTACCAGATTTATCATTTGTTGCCTATGCGGTTAATGCCAAAACAGGCGCCTTCTTTTATAATTTGTTTCATCACAAAGGCATTGCTATCGCGATTTATATTCTTGGTTTATACCTGGCTTCTGAACCTTTACAGTTCGTGGGGTTGTTATTATTTGGACACAGCTCGATGGATAGAATGTTCGGGTATGGACTTAAATACGCCGATAATTTTCACAATACCCATCTAGGCTGGATTGGTAACCATCAAAATGGATAACAAAACGCTTTATATAAAAAATATGGTCTGCGATCGCTGTAAAATGGCGGTGCAGCAAGTATTGGATAAGAATGCACTTCCTTACACTTCTGTAGAACTTGGTGAAGTAGAACTGGCTCAACCTCTAAACACAGAGCAACTGAGTAAGTTTAAAGAAGATATTGAGACGATTGGCTTTGAATTAATTGAAGACAAAACATCCAAGATTATTTCAAGCATTAAAACATCGGTTATCGATTTTGTAAGAAATAGCGATGAGAGTAGAAAGCTAAAATTGTCTGTGTACCTAGCTGAACAGCTGGGAAAAGACTACAACTACCTGAGCTCACTGTTCTCTTCGATAGAGGGCACTACCATTGAACAGTATTTTATCCATCAAAAAATTGAACTTGTGAAAGAACTCATCGTGTACGATGAACTTTCATTAAGTGAGATAGCATACAAAACGGGTTACAGCAGCATCCAGCACCTTTCTAATCAATTTAAAAAAGTAACGGGATTAACACCAACCCATTTTAAGCAAGTAAAAGAAAACAGGCGTAAACCACTGGATCAAGTCTAGCGGTTTACTAATATTATTTATTCAACCCCGGGTTGTTTTAAAACAAAACCTGCTTTAGTCTTCTCTTCACTTACAATTCGCCGTACATCTGCGAGTAATTTCTTTGCATCGTAAATAATGCCGTCTTTAACAGTATACTTCACCCCACCAACACGTACTACTTTGTTATCATCTGTGAGCTTAATAGCCCCGTTACCATATAGCACCTGAAAATTTGCTAATGGATTTTCTTCGACAATAACAAAGTCAGCAAGCTTGCCTACTTCAACAGAGCCTATTTCCTTTTCTCTTCCTAAAGCCTGTGCTCCATAAAGCGTAGCGGAGCGAATAACTTCCAAAGGACTAAACCCGGCTTCGCGCAACAGCTCAAGCTCTCTTATATAAGCAAAGCCATATAATTGGAAGATAAACCCGGAGTCAGACCCGGCAGTTACCCGTCCTCCCCTGTTTTTGTATTCATTCACGAAAGTCATCCATAACTGGTAGTTCTTTTTCCATTGTACTTCTTCTTCAGTTCCCCAATAATGCCAGTACGATCCATGAGATATTTTACTTGGTTGATAAAATGCCCAGAGTTTTGGCAAGGTGTAGTCTTCATGCCATTCGGCTCTTCTTGCCCGATGTAAGTCACGGCTCGCTTCATAGATATTAAAGGTAGGATCGATGGTAAAATCAAGTGCTATTAATTCGTCCATCACTTTATACCAAGGTTCTGAATATGGAGGGGCGGCCTGCTCCCAGAGCTTTCCGGCTTCGCTAAACCGATGTTGTTCATTCTGATAATTATAATCAGGTCTGAAATTCTGAAGTGTTCCGTTAGCCAGCATCGCCTCAGGCAAACCATACCAATGCTCCATAGATGTTAATCCAGCTTTCGCGGATTTAAGAACATTCCATCGTGCAACACCAAGTTGCGCATGATGACATGCTGATCGCAGGCCTAGTTCTTTATTTCTTTTAAGTGCCGCCTCCATCACTTCGGGCGAAGCACCGAAGAACTTAATTCCATCCGCACCTTTCTTTGCATTGTCCTGCACCCATTGCCTTGCCTGCTCGGCTGTAGTTATGGAGGTTTCACTTCCCTGGCCAAAGGCAGTATAGGCCAGTATTCGCGGCGCAGTGATCAGATTTTTGTTGCTCTTCTGCTTTTGATCCAACACCCAATCAAGGCCGTTACCCGCAGAAGGATCACGTACCGTTGTAATGCCATGCCCCATCCAAAGCTTAAACACATATTCAGCATCCGGTGCCTGACTCCCTCCAATGTGGCCATGCATATCTACAAAACCCGGCATCAGATACATACCCTCGCAATTCAGTTCCCTTCCTCCTGCCTCCAGCCGTGGGCGTCTTTCAGCACTAATAGCTACACCTGGGTACCCTACTACTTGTATCTTTTCAATCTTGTTATTCCTTACAACAATGTCTGTAGGTCCAACAGGAGGGGCTCCTGTCCCATCGATTAGCATTACTCCCCTAATAATTAATTGAGTATAGGGTCCTTCACCTTCTTTAACTTCAGGAGCCTTCTTTATCTGCCCAAGACTATTAATCGCGGTGACGCAAAAGAGTAACAGTAACATTTTTTTCATATGCGGGAATTTGAATAACAAACCTAACAAAGCACCGCTAAAATGGTAAGAAAGTCGATATGAAGGGTAAAAAGGCTTACCGGAACCGACATTATAAAATCATTACAAACAAAATAAAGTTAAAAACACACACAGACACACAAAATTTGATCTACGAAAGAAGGACGTGCATGGAATTATATTTCGTCAAATTGAAAATTTTAAAATTCTATTCAACAAATACCACTTCTAATTAAAAATTAACCCTAACTACAACGATTCCGTAGATTTTTTTTGTAAAGAGGTTCATTTTTTACCCTCTTTGTGAAAAATTTACATCAAAATAACAGACACATCACTTAATTTTAACCCTAAACTAAACAACCTATGAACAAAGCAATTGTACCTTTCGCTATCCTCCTGGCGGTTAGTGTGCTGGCACTTTTTATACCTGCTGTGCCAACAGCCATCATCACGGAAGGCATTAACTCCGGCGATGTAGCCTGGATGTTGACAGCCAGCGCCCTGGTCCTTCTTATGACTCCTGGCCTTGCCTATTTCTATGGTGGAATGATAGACACTAAAAACATTATTTCAACTATGCTTCAAAGCTTTATTGCTATGGGTGTAATAAGCGTGGTTTGGATATTCGTAGGTTTTAGCCTTGCTTTTGGCGATGATATTGGAGGCTTTATTGGCGATCCAAGAACGTATTTTATGTTCCAAAACGTACTTGATGCTCCGTTAATGGGTACTATTCCGCTTGTTCTGTTCGCATTCTTTCAATTAAAGTTTGCCATTATAACACCTGCATTGATTACAGGGACATTTGCAGAACGTATTAAATTCAAATCGTACCTGGTATTTATAGTTCTTTTCTCATTGCTAATCTATGCTCCATTGGCACACATGACCTGGCACCCAGAAGGTTTCTTCTTTAAGCTTGGTGTTCTTGACTTTGCCGGTGGTACAGTAGTACATATGTCAGCTGGCTTTGCTGCCCTTGCTGCTTCTATCTTCTTAAGAAATAAAAATGAACAAAAAACACATATCGCTCCTGCTAACATTCCTTTCGTTCTTTTGGGAACAGGTTTACTGTGGTTTGGATGGTTTGGATTTAACGCAGGGAGTGCTTTAAGCGCTGGTCCGTTAGCTGCCTCTGCTTTTGCAACTACAAACACAGCTTCTGCTGCAGCAGGTCTTTGCTGGGTATTGTTTGACGCTGTGCGTGGTAAAAAACCTTCTGCTCTTGGATTTTGTATCGGTGCTGTTGTAGGTCTTGTTGCCATTACACCCGCAGCAGGCTTTGTTACTATTCCTTCAAGTCTTTTCATCGGAACAGTTGCCTCTCTTATCAGTAGCGTGGTAGTTCATTGGAAAACAAAAACTTCGTTGGAAGATACATTAGACGTATTCCCTTGCCATGGTGTAGGTGGGGCCGTAGGTATGATAATGACTGCACTTCTTGCTAACACTGCTGTAAATGGTGCCAACACAACAGGCAATGGACTATTCTTTGGTGAAACTGCGCTATTCACAGCACATATGATTGCTCTTGTAGTAGTAGTTGCTTATTCATTCATCGGATCATTGATTATCCTTAAACTAACAGATCTTATTTCAACACTTAAAGTATCTCCTGAAGAATACAAAGTAGGCCAGGATTACAGCCAACATGGAGAGAACTTATATCCTTTTGATTTATCTACCGCTAAAGATACTATCTAAAGATTTCTTTTATCGTCTGCCTCGGGTCGTCCTTAAAAGGCGCTGAGGCAGACATAAAAAAACAGAAAATAAATTAACAAAAAAGTACCTAAGGGTGAACGAGACCATAACCCAAGGATCTGCATTACTCACCAAAACACCCTACATATGAAATCATCGTTACCAGTACTTTTAATTGTCATTTCTTTAGCAGGAATTTCTAACTCTTTTGCTCAGGATACCACTGCAACCTTTACGCTATCAGGCTCCATCGATACTTACGCGCGCACTGCACTTGGAACTGAAAATGCAGCGATAGGCGGTTATGCCCCTTCTACTGCCTTCTCTAACTTAAAAGGCTTTGGTCTTGGTATGGCTAATCTTATAGCCTCTTACAGTGGTGAGAAGTCTGGATTTGTTGCTGATCTTGTTTTTGGTCCCAGAGGAAAAGACGCCGTTTTCCACCCGGTATCATACACAAATCAACGCATCATTAACCAGATGTATGCTTACTACAAGTTGTCTGACAAAGTAACTTTTAACCTTGGGCAGTTCAACACCTTTCTTGGCTATGAAGTTATCTCCCCTGCCATAAACTTTAACTACTCTACCTCTTACTTGTTTTCTTACGGACCTTTCAGCCACACGGGCCTACGCGCAGACTTTAACCTAGGTGGTGGCATAGTTGCTAAACTGGCTGTAATGAACCCTACTGACATTGTTGAATTCAACGCCGTAAACACTTACACCCTGGGAGGTCAATTAGGTTATACAAATGATGCAGGTGGTGTCTGGTTAAATGTTCTTTACGGAGATCAGGACGGAACACTTGACGAAGATGATTTTGATGGCACGTTAGATACCTCAACGGGTAGTCTTTTTCAAATTGACCTTACTTCAGGATGGAACCTGGGTGAGAAATTCTATCTAGGTATTAATACATCGTTGCAGAGCATGGCTTCCGGCGAACAATTTACTGCAGGAGGAGACATTGAAGATATTGATGCTGATGCCACATCATTCTTTGGCGTAGCACTGTATCCACGATTAACAATATCCGATGCTTTCGGACTTGGACTAAGAGCAGAGTATTTCAGTGTTCAAAAAGGCCACCTGGAAATATTCGGATTAGATGATGAGGGTAACGGCAGTGTAACTGCATTAACACTCTCAGCAAATTATAAAGTAGGTGCTCTCACATTAATCCCTGAGGCAAGAATAGACATGACTTCCGAGGATTCATTTGTGAGTAAGGATGGAGACGCCAAGAAATCAATGACATCCTTAACACTCGCCGCAGTTTATAAATTTTAAAACCAATAACTAAACATAATTACTAACAACCTTTAACGTCAAATTGTATGTCTAAAAAAACAAAACTTGAGTACATCTGGCTCGATGGTTACAAACCAACACAAAGCCTTCGCAGCAAAACAAAAATCGTAAAAGATTTTACTGGTACCCTGGATGATTGCCCTATGTGGTCATTCGATGGTAGCTCAACAGAGCAGGCGCCAGGTGGATCTTCTGATTGTTTACTTAAGCCAGTAGCGCTGTTCCCCGATCCAGGACGTAAAGATGCTTTCCTTGTTATGAGCGAGGTATTAAGTCCGGATGGAACACCTCATCCTTCGAATGGACGCGCTACTATTGATGATGATGATAATGACTTCTGGTTTGGTTTCGAACAAGAGTATTTCTTATGGAACCCGGAAACAAATAAGCCACTCGGTTTCCCTTCTTCAGGATACCCTGCACCTCAGGGACCGTATTACTGCTCGGTAGGCGCTAAAAATGCTTTTGGTCGTGAGATTGTTGAAGAACATCTTGACCTTTGCCTTGCCGCTGGTATTAACGTAGAAGGCATCAACGCCGAGGTTGCTACCGGACAATGGGAATTCCAGGTGTTCGCAAAAGGTGCTAAAGCTGCAGGGGATCAGGTATGGGTAGCCCGCTACCTTCTTGAAAGAACTGCCGAGAAATATGGTATTTCTATTAACTGGCATTGCAAGCCGCTGGGAGCTACCGACTGGAATGGCTCAGGAATGCATGCTAACTTCTCTAATTCGTTGCTAAGAACAGCAGGCTCTAAAGATATCTACGATACTGTATGTAAAGCTTTTGCACCTGTAGTGAAGGAGCATATTGAAGTATACGGTGCTGATAACCACCTGCGCTTAACAGGTAAGCACGAAACCCAATCTATTGATAAGTTCTCCTACGGAGTATCAGATCGCGGTGCATCTATCAGAATTCCTATTGCCACCGTTGAAAACGGATGGAAGGGATGGCTGGAAGATCGCAGACCAAACTCTGCCGCTGATCCTTACAAAGTAGCAGCTAGGATTATAAAGACCGTCAAAACCGTGCCTTCGTACGCATCTGTGAACGCAAGGTAAGATTTTGAGGCGTCTGGTTGTTTAGTTGAAGTCAGGTGGAAACACCTGGCTTCTTTTTTTAGTCGATTTTTTATCGCTAATAACAATAACTTTATATTAATTTGATGAAAAATTCCTAAAAGCTAATATGCTTCATCCTCATACAGAGGTCCGTTTCATTAACGACAAAATTGGCTACGGTGTAGTAGCCACTAAATTAATCCCAAAGGGCACTATTACCTGGGCACTCGACAAACTCGACAGAATCTTTACTCCTGCAGACATTGAAAAAATGCAGCCGGTGTACCGACAGATTATCGATAAGTATACTTATCGGAATCCTCAGGGAAATTATGTTCTCTGTTGGGACTCCGCGAGGTTTGTTAACCATAGCGCTAATTCAAACTGCATTACTACTGCATATGAATTTGAAATAGCAATAAGGGACATCCAGCCTGGTGAAGAGTTAACCGACGATTATGGATACCTTAACGTAGAAGAACCTTTCGAGGTACTCCCCGAACCTGGTTCTAACAGAACGGTAGTCTATCCTGATGATCTCGTACGCTATTACAACATCTGGGACGAGAAGCTATTAAGTGCTTTTCCTAAGCTTCTTGCTGTTGAACAGCCATTGTTTGAAATACTTGAGAAGCCTGTACAGGAAAAAGCCAAACAGATAGCGCTGGGCCAATTAAAAATGGACTCAATTCTCAATTGCTACTACAGAAATGGTAACCACAATGGTAAAAACGGGAAAGAAAAACCTGAGCTGATTGTTCGCTCACCCCAGGTTAACTATCCGTTCTAATTTAAAACATGCTGAACACGGGTACCAATAAACTTTAACAAGCCATCTTCTACACGCTCCCTGTCCTGCCATAAATTCCTGCTAAACACCATATGATATTCCCAATTCTTTTGGGCAAATAAGGATGGCACGTAAGCAAATGAATCTTTGACAGATACACTGGAAAAATACCTGGTGTCGTCGGTAACAACAATACCCAAATGCTGACCTTCTTTCTTGAAATGGAGGTCAGCTAACGGTAGCGTGCCTGTTTCGAATTGAAGGTTGTTGAATTTGTTTTCGCCCCATTGCTTTAGCTGCGCATTCAGGAACCACGATGAAGGCTTCTTTACAACCTCTTCTATATGAGGCTGGAATTGTTGTTCATGTACATCTCTGGCAAACTCAAGGTATTTTCGTAATAACCTTGGACCTTCGTTTTTCAGATCTTCTGTTTTGAGTTCTTCAGGAGCAATACTGCAGATCAATATGATTTTTTCTCGTGCCCGGGTTACTGCTACGTTTAAGCGATTCTCACCTCCCGATAGGCTTAAACTTCCAAACTGCATCTTCAACTTATTGTTCTTATCCTTCGCATAACCAACAGAGAATATGATAATATCTTTCTCATCTCCCTGAACGTTCTCAATATTCTTGATGAACAATGATGCGGGAACAGACAACCCTTCTTTAGCACATGCTTCTTCAAACAAATCCATAATAAGAACCTGTTGTGGCGCATTAAAAGTAACAATACCAATTTCCTTCTTCGGATTTTGCCTGATGAGTTCGACCACTCGTTTTACAACGGTCTCTGCCTCTAGCCTGTTGGTATTATTTTCCCAAACACCTCCTACGTTGTGATACTCAATTCCGGGCTGCTGTTCGTTAAGAACATGCCTGTCTGGCAAGAGACGTAAACGTCCTTCATAAAAGTGCTTGTTAGAAAAATCGATAAGCTCAAGCGACTGGCTTCTATAGTGGCCTTGTAAATGGGCCGTTGGTAAATATCGTTTAGCCATATCTAGAAGTGAGTCGACTTCAAGATCGGGATGTTCACTTTCTTCGTCCCACCGTACTTGGTATAGTTCATTAGGCTTTAACTGCTTATCGTCACCAGCAATGACTATCTGCTTACCTCTATACATTGCGGGCACTCCACGTTCAGCAAAACATTGAGATGCCTCATCGAAAATGATCAGGTCAAAAACTTCTGCCATAGGAAAAATTGCAGATACAGATTCAGGAGATGCCATCCAGCAAGGCATTACTCTGAATACCTCGTTAGGATAATCTGACAGTACCTTTCTCAGCGGCCAAACCTTCTTTTTCTTAGTTACCTGGTGGTATAAGTCACGATAAGTAACACGGTTATTTAGCCTATTATATTCGATATTTTCATATACACGCTCCCTCGCCCTTAGCAAGAGAATATCATGGCTTAACTTCTGCTTCTCTTCAACCAGTGACAATAATTCCTTTTGTTGCTCTTCCATCTTCATAGAAGAAACAGCACGTAAGTAAGGGAACTTCGCTTCTATATGTTCAATCCAACATAGCCTTAGACTATTCTGAAGCAATGCCTCCTGCTTTTCATAATCCCACGAACCTATGCTTTCGTGTAAGCGATTGAGGATACTTTTCTCATACTCAACCATAGAATCCTTGAGCCTGTCGAAATCACAAAGGCTGTCGAAGTCTTTCTTAAGCACCCTCACCATTTCTGTGTCAATAGTTTCGTCATAGATGAGTTTTCGTACCTGTGAGACTGAAAGATAATTCAGCCACGATTCTTTTCTCGCTGGCACCTCTTCCAGTATTTGAAGAAGGCTTTTGAACAGATCAATAAATTCACTCCGATCGTACTTTTTAATATTTACAAACTTCTTTACCTCGCGCAATGAGGCCAACACAACTTTTGCCCGTATGGCAAGCTTTTGTCTGGTAAACCATGTTTTTAATTTCGAAAGGTCATAATCATCCGGAAGATCCAGGATCCAGCTTTTCTGCCGTATTGATGTGAAGTGATGCTCAACATTAAGTCTGTTATCGAGCCTCTGCTCAAGCACAGCAAGCCCCTCATTACTATAAGACAAGTTGTTGGCAACCAGTACGCGCTTAAGCCAAACTTTGTTCTTAGACGTAAGCTCCCATTTAATTCGTTTAATGAAATTACCTTTTGCATCCGTGCGCTGCTTCAGTGCTTCCATAAAAGGCACCAGTTGATCGGGTGGCAACGTAGCTTCTACCCCTTCTATCTCAAAACAGTTGAGAACCATTCGCTCTACATTGGTAAACCACAGTAAGCTAGTTTCATCTTCTGTTTCTTCAGCCATTGCATCAAAGTATCGATAGACAATGTCATTCTTAAGAAGAGCAATCATTGCCAGAATCTCTGATTCACGGGCGTAGAGGGCCTCACATTCCTCAATATTAAGCTTAACAGGAATAAGCGCCTGAATTCTATCATTTAGTTGGCGTTGGTAGGGATTGACATCCAGTACTGCCTTTTCTATCTGCTTAAGGTCAGAAAGCGTGTAATTAGCGAACGACTTCCGATCTCGCCATAAGTAGTCATCAACTTCAAATGTTTTGGCATAACCATTATACGTCTTGAGTTTTCGCAGGTATTCCGGTAGTACAGAGAAAGACAAATCACGATATTCTTGTCTTACATTGATAGTCGGGCCATTAAGATCTGATGTGAGATAAAGTTCTTTTATGCTCAGTCCTGATTCTTTATCATCAAACAAAGCTTTTTTAAATTGTTCAAGTTCTTCGGTAATCTGATCGATCATCCTGCATACCTGAAGGAACCGACGCTCAGTTTGAATAACATCAATACTCCTGTTGTTGCTCTGATAATCTTCTATACTCTCGATCTGCCGTGCTATTCTGGCGAAGATGTTCTTACGCTCATTTCGGAAATCGTGAACGAGACCTACAAAGTCTCCAAGCTCTTTAGACTTTAGCCGGTTGTAGACAACATCGAGCGCGGCTCGTTTTTGGCAAACCAACAATGCTCGTTTTCCAGATGCAATAGCATCAGCCATCAGGTTACAAATTAGTTGGGATTTACCAGTACCGGGAGGCCCTTGTACAACAATAGAGTTACCTCGTTTTACTGTTTTAATAGCCTCCTCCTGGTAGGCATCCAATGTAAAGGGCGTATAAATTTTCTCTTCCTTAATATCGGATGATATAGGGGTTTCCTGTTCAGGTTGATCAACCTTATCGAGGAAGAATTGTTCAAGGTCCTGATATGAATCATTCTCTATCAGGTGGAGATAGTCAGGAACTAACTGCGACCCCGCTTGCGGAAAGATTCCAAGCACTGCTTCAGGGTATAGCTTAATTTCGCCATTCTTGTGTTGGCTTTCAAACTCTGATTTCTTAAAAGGCTTAAAGCTTACCAGTTCATCTCTGAAGTTGTCTGCGTTGAAGTTAATTTCAATCTTATCTTTTAAAAGCTGATATAACTCTGTTCTAAAAACAGTACTATCTGCATTAAACTCCTCGAAGATAGTTTCAAGTAACTCTTCGTCAAGTTTAACTTTATTGTAGAAGGAATAGGCGAGTAAAAAAGATTTATTTAAAGTGATACCTGCCTGCTGCCTTAGATGCAAATACCAAGAGTTATTCTCCTGAACAAGTGTTACAGGGAAAAACAAAAGTGGGCACCGCACCGGTGTACCATCAGAAAATTTACCCCGGAGAAAAGGCCATCCCACATGCAAATCATTAGAGCCTCGTTCTTCAAACAAGAACCGATCTGTCCGCTGAAGCTTTTTCAACTTCGCGCTGGTATCATTACTATCCTCCATCCTGCTGTCGAGAACAGGGCATAACCGAAAGTCCTTCCCTCCTATTAACGAATTAATAATATCGAAAGACCTGAAACCATTAAGCTGATTGAATTCATGAAGATCAATAAGCTGATCTGCATATAGTTTCAAAAGGAATAGTGACCGATTATTACCCGAAAGATTTGTAAGTCTTCGCAGGTAAGTTCTTAGTATGTTCTTCGACTGGCTTGTCGTATCCATTATATAAAGTTGTACTTCTTAATTTACTTTTAAATAGGGTATTAGTCTATCAGCCTCCTCAGGCTTTATCACCGAAAGCTTTCTGATGTCATCCGTAAAATTGAATTCACCATGCTGATATCTGTATGCAATTATTATTTTAGCCAGCTTTCTTCTGATATAGGGATGGGAAGAAAGTGTTTCCTCGTCTGCTGCATTTATATCAATTTGCCTTGGTTGAAAGTTCTCAGTTATAAAAGCATGTTTAGTTAACTCGTTTACAACTGCGCTATCTAATCCATACACTTCCTTGTATTGCAGTTTGGAATTAAATCCCCCAAGCGCATCTCTGAATTTGATAATGCGAATGGCGAGCTTTGAACCGATGCCATATATTGTCTTTAATTGTGTTGTATCTGCAGTGTTTATATCGAACTTATTAAAAGACTTTTTGCTAACAGTATTAAAAGATTCAGATCGCTTTTCTTCCCGTTTAATTACTTCTGGTAGTAAGATAAAGGCATATAGCTGGTTATATAACGTAGAATCCATGCCGTAGATTTTCAACAGATCCGACTTTACCCGAAAAACACCGCCCTTTTGGCGATAGACTGCAATACGCTTCGACAAGGTCTTCGAAAAACCCAGGCGTTGGAGCACTTCAGTTGGTGCTTTATTTGGATTGAATGCAAAAGGTGAGTTTGCAAGGCTAGCTGCATTTGATGTATCGGCGAAAGCCTTTGGAGTTTTTAATATAGCTACGAGGCTATCTAATTGTCGTTCATCTTTGGAAAAATCATGAGGCTCCTTGTTCCTCCACCACCTGTAGACAGGCTCGGAAAAGATAAGAATGATCATCAAAGGAACGAGGATCAGAAAACCATTGACTTCAGTTCTGGAGAACCCTAACCAGTTGGAGATCCATCTTTTGACCTCATTCATAACATATACAGCGGGTTAAATTTGTAAAATAGATAATTCTCTAAACACCAGGTTACAAAATGGTTGATCGTTCATAACCTCAATATCAGGTATTCCTTCAAATTGGACGAACCCAATAATTTCAACCGATTCTTTTAAAGGGCTAAATTATTAATTTGGTAGCAGGCGAACTAAATAAAGGCGTATTTGGTAATCTGTAAGAACCGACATGATCTATTATTTAAACTGATTCTAAATTAAGTTTAAACTGATATTTATCATGTACTAATCTTGACTGCGTTTTACTTTTGTAGTCCGAAATGACAAACAATTTTAAATCTTTAGCGCTTACCTATAAAACTGCTCCACTTGAAATACGAGAGCAAGTATCGCTGAATGAGGCGGCTGCCAAGCGTTTGCTTAATTTTTTGAGGGATTTTACGAGTGCAACTGATGTATTGGTTGTTTCTACCTGTAATCGCACCGAGATATATTATAGTGCTGAAAAGGATCTTTCTGATGAGATTTTCAAAGGATTGGCCTTGATAAAGGATTTAGAACCTGGTTTTCAAGCGTATTTTGCAAAATTTGAAGGAAAAGCTGCAGTTCAGCACCTTTTTGAAGTTGCAATTGGTCTTGACGCGCAGGTGGTGGGAGATTTACAAATCTCAGGGCAGGTGAAAAATGCATATCAATGGACTGCCGATGAAAATATGGCGGGACCGTTTTTACACCGTCTCCTTCACGCCATTTTCTTTAGCAACAAACGCGTTGTACAGGAAACTGCTTTCCGCGATGGAGCTGCTTCTATTTCGTATGCCGCAAAAGAGCTGGCAGAAGATCTTACAGCAGGCCTGGTTGCTCCTAAAGTGCTTGTAGTTGGTGTTGGTGAAATTGGCCAGGATGTTTGTCTTAACCTTGTAAATTCAAGGGTCACTAATGTGACAATTCTTAACAGAACATCTGAAAAAGCTGAAAGGCTTGCGCAAAAATGTGGTTTTGTATTTAACACACTTGATACACTTAAAGAAGAAATACAAAAGGCAGATGTGATCATCAGTTCTGTTTCAGGAACTGAACCTTTAATCAACCTTGCCTTATTAAAGGACATCAAAATTCTTTCCCATAAATTCTTTATAGATTTATCTATACCGAGAAGTATAGAGCCTTCTATTGAAGAGATACCAGGAGCTATTGTATATAACCTGGATGATATTCAGGAAAAAACAAATGAAGCTGTTGAGAAAAGAAAAGCTTCAATTCCTAAAGTTCAGGCAATTATACATGATGCTATTGCTGAATTTGAAGAATGGTCTAAAGAGATGGTTGTTTCTCCTACCATACAAAAGCTTAAGAATTCTTTGGAACAAATCCGCAAAGAAGAGTTAGCACGTTTTCTTAAGAATGCAAATGAAGCTGAAGCTGAAAAGCTGGAAGAGATGAGCAAATCTCTGATGCAGAAAATTCTGAAGTATCCTGTACTTCAATTGAAGGCTGCATGTAAACGCGGTGATGCAGAATCCCTTTCTGAAATGCTACATGAGCTTTTCAATCTTGAAAAGCAATCAGAGAAACAGCGTAAATAAGTTTACTTCTTTATAAGCATTGGGTTAACTCCGAATTTGCGTTTAAAGGCAGTTGAAAAGTGATTGGGATTTTTATATCCTACCGCACTCGCTGCCTCGCGCACAAGCATATTTTTATCCAGCATTAGGTGCCTTGCATAATTCATTTTTTCGTTAAAGATGAATTCAAAAACCGTAACTCCATTTACTGCTTTAAATACTTTCTTTAACCTGAATTCGTTGGTTACAAACTGCCTGGCAAGTGCCTGTAGAGAATGATCACTGGAAAAGGTTTTCGACAGGTATTGTTTCACTGCTTCTCCCAGCTCTCTGTCTGTCCTACTTACAGACGACGATTGTGATGCGTGATTGAGTAAATGAGAAAACTGAAATGAAAGAAGCTCCATCATCTTCGCTTCAACAAATAACTTTTTAATACTTCCTTGCAAAGGAGTATTGATAATCTCGATCAGAAGATTTTTTATTTCAGGGGAATTAAATTTACCGGTATAGTAAAAATCTCTTCCCCCTATCTTACTCTTAAGTTCTGATGACCAATGCTCTGTATCATTCAGCAAGCCGATGAAGTATTTCAGGTCGATTTCAATATGAATCCCATGGACTTCCTTTTTAATCAATAGTTCATATTCACACGCAGGCGAATAGATGTTATGATAATTGCCATTCGCTAATTCCAGCGTTAGGTTCTTATGCTTAAATTGTGTTCCTATATATCCTGTTAAAGGAAGACAAAAGTTAACAACACTGGGAAGGGGTTCGTAGACAGCAGCAATCTTACATTCATTAATAAAGGCTGTCTTCAACTCATTTATTTTAAACCAGGAACTTTGATAGCTTCTTTCAGAATAACTTCCCCATAGTGTTTGACTAATCCTCCATTCAGAAAACTCATTTAATACAGAGGCAGAATTATCTTGGCCCTCCATCATATCAGGATAGTTGAGATTAAAGCATTTACTCATATTCCTTTTCACGTACAAAATGCTCCGTTATACGTAATTACATCGATAAGGTTCTCACGTATTATTACCAGAATCTTTAATCTTAACCTCAGTATGTTGAAAAGAATCTTTAAAATCATTGGAATTACAATCGGAGTAGTAGTTGTTATTGCAATTGGCATATATGTGAAAGCGTACTTGAACACAGAGAACAGAAGAAATAAGATTTTTGAAGTATCGCCACAGCAATTAACCATTCATGCTGACTCTGCAATACTTGAGCATGGTAAGCGGTTAGTTACCACAAAAGGATGTAATGATTGCCATGGCACTGATATGGGAGGGAAAGTTTTTATCGATGATCCTGCTATAGGCCTTTTAATCGGAACTAACCTAACAAAGGGCAAAGGTGGGTTACCTCCGGACTACAATATCAATGATTGGGTGCGTGCTTTAAAACATGGTCTTCGGAGAGATGGCAAACCACTTCTCTTTATGCCCTCTCAGGAGTATACATTCTTAACAGAACAAGATATGGGCGCGATTATAGCGTATTGCGCTCAGCTACCTAATGTTGACAGAGAATTCCCTCAACATAAGCTTGGCCCGGTTGGCCGGATACTTACAGACCTGGATAAATTTCCGCTGTTTCCTGCAGAAAAAATTGATCATAGCAGGATGCTTGCAAAAGAAATAAAACCTGAAGTTTCTATTGAATTTGGCAAATACCTTTCTGTTGCATGCGAAGGTTGCCATAAAAAAACGATGAAGGGTGGCGAAGCGGTGGCTCCTGGCTTTCCAATAGTAGCTGATATCAGCCCGACGGGCAACGCTGCCAGATGGACTACTGATCAATTTATACAGACATTAAGAACAGGAATTACGCCAGAAAATAAACATTTAAAACCTCAGGAAATGCCATGGACAATGACAAAAGCATATACTGATGTAGAATTAAAAGCCCTGCATCTTTATCTCAAAAGCCTATAATACCCCACCTGTGGTTGGTGTTATTTCCAACACCAACCACTTTCTTCCTTTTCTCATGTAATAATCTTTGCCTACCTTCGACTAATCATTACAGTATCTTCTTGGATAGTGACTGAGGAAGAGAAAAAATTCATTAACCTAATAAATGAACACCAGGGGTTAGTTCATAAGGTCTGCTTTATGTATGAGCAGGATCCGGATGCGCGCAATGATTTATTTCAGGAAATTGTACTTCAACTTTGGAAGTCGTTTCCCACCTTCAGAGGCGAAGCTAAAATTACCACCTGGATGTATCGCATAGCATTAAACACAGCTATCTCAGGCTATAGGAGGCAGACCAGGCATATTAAAACAGAAGACCTTCAGGAAATTCATTTTAACATTTCTGAGCACTCTGGCGACGAGCAGGAAGATGATTTCCAAAAACTTCAATCGGCTATACTTCAGCTGTCTGAAATAGAAAGAGCAATGATCATGATGGCTTTGGAAGAAATTCCGTATGAAGAAATAGCTGAAACGATTGGTATTACACAAAACAACGTGCGTGTAAGAATGAACAGAGTGCGGGAAAAACTACGTAAAATTATGAGTAAAGAACCATGGAGCTAGAAGAGTTAAAGGATATATGGCAAAAGAACCGATCTGGATTTCAACCCAAAGATGAAGCAGAATTAGCTTCTATGCTTAGGGGCAGCAGTAAGTCTATAGTTGGCAAGTTGAAAAGAAGCGTGTGGTTTGAACTAGCATTTACTTTCATCTCGGGGCTTGCTTTATTAACTTATGCCCTTACGCTACCAAGTGGAGCATTGAAATGGACTTCTGTTTCAATTCTTGTATTGTTCGTTGCATACTCATTCTACTACATAAAAAAGTTGCTATTGCTAAACGCCTTTAATAAAGGGGATGATCATTTAAAGGCTAACCTTGAACGATTAACAAACAGCCTGACAAGCTACCTCTCTTTTTATAAAAGAAGCTATACCGTTCTCTACCCTGTGTATTTCTGCCTCGGGCTACTATTTGTAGGGTTAGAGTCAGGTTCAGATCATTTCTTTGAAATTATTTCGAAACCAAAAAGAATACTCTCCCTTGTTGCAATGGCCGCCTTATTATTCTTTCTAAGCACTTGGTTTACAAATTGGTATCTAAAGAGTTTATATGGCAACCATTTGCTGAAATTAAAAAGCCTTCTTAACGAACTGAATAGCAATTGATTTAAATTGCGCCTTTCTTAAGAAGCACCTATGAAAAAATTTCTATTGCTTATTATCCTCTGCCTGTATTGCATCTCTGCCTTTCCATGGGGCGCAACAGGACATCGTGCAACAGGCTGGGTAGCGGAACAGTATCTGAACAAGAAAGCACGTAAGAAGCTCCACAAGTTATTAAAAGGCCAATCACTGGCAATTGTGAGCACGTGGATGGACGAAGTGCGTTCCGACTCTACATTTGATTACATGACTGATTGGCATTGGGTGACAATTCCCTTTGGTAAGACTTATGAAGAATCTCAAAAGAACAACAACGGAGATGTGATCGCCACCCTGGACCGCGTGATCAATGAATTAAAAAACGAAAAGCTTTCTGAAGCTGAGCAGGAAGAGCGAATTAAAATTCTCATTCACCTTATTGGTGATATTCATCAGCCCCTGCATGTAGGTGGAAAAGATGATAAAGGAGGTAATGACGTTAAAGTCATGTGGTTTCGTACAGACAGTAATCTTCATCGCGTGTGGGATAGTGACATGATCGATGAAACAAGATTGAGTTACACGGAACTTGGTCAATCCGTAATTACAACTTCAAAAGAAGAATTAAAAGCATGGCAGAAAAGCAGTATTCGTGACTGGGCCAGGGAAAGCCAGTCATACGAAAAGCAGGTCTATGACATAGGTACTGGCAAGCTCGGATTTCGTTATTCTTATCTTTATTTTAAGATTGTGCGCCAGCGAATTTTACAGGCTGGCGTACGAATTGCCGGAGTTCTTAATGAAATATACGGGAAATAGAAAGGTCAGACATTTAGTCTGACCTTCGCTTTATAAGATACAGAAAAATGAATCAACGATTCGATGTAGTCGTAGTTCCATCTCTGCGATAGATGTATTTAAAGCTCTCTCCGTGTACGCTACCGCTGCGCATCTTCAACGTCATAGTCCCAGCCGGATCAAACCATACATTCCATTCACTAGGCCGATCGTTAGCTTCACTTTCAAGATAAAGAACTGCCTGTTGTTCATTTAAGCGATAAGAACCACTATCGATCTTTTCCTGACCAGAATAACTTAAGTATCGACCTTCCCTGTTAAACTCCAGTCGTTGATTCTGTGCTAATGTATCCGTGGCGGTGACATCTTCTTTACCACGTAGTACCTGTTCTATAGTCCATGTTCCTGGAATATATTCAATAATTTTAACAGGTGTTTTCTTATCAGTATTTACCCTATTATCAGTGTTCTTGGGTTTACCTGCAGTGCGGTTATTAGACTTATCTGTATTACCTCTTTCTTTAGAGTCTTGCGCAAAACCATTACCAGCTATAATAATCAATAACCCAACAAAAAAATATTTTATTCCCTTCATAATTTTTTACCATTTTCCAAAAACGTAGGTAAAAGTATATGCCATATATATTGAAGCCCCTGATGTTGTTGGCTTATATGTAGGGCAATGAATTATTCGCCAATGTGTAGATAAATAGAAGCGTACTGTTACTTGCTTTAAGAAACTTTTGAAAGCAGCGTTGTTTCAACAGGACTTGGTTCGAATACCTTTGCCTCTTTTGAGAAGTTCTTATATAAAGGTACCATGCCCCACCCACCCGAATTAGCCGTTAAACGACCGGCAGCTATATTTGCTTTAGATCGTTCTTTGTTTCTATTTTGAAGGTCGTAGTAGTTAGTTTTTTCTTTGGTGCAATTCGCCGCTTTCTCGTAGGTAGTATTGCTCAGGTA
>NZ_JAHESD010000072.1:8644-26514 GCF_018598585.1 Chryseosolibacter indicum | reverse complement strand
AACCCGGACAGAACCAGTAATCGCTGGTTTGATGCCTTCATTCATTGGCTTGACGTTAACAAGTTTCTTACTGCTAATCCTAAAAAGTAATTAAAAATGTATTTTAAGAAAGAAAGGATGAATGAGAATCTCATCCTTTCTTCTTTTTAAAGAAGGAGGAGTTTGCTCTTTAGTCCTGTTATAAGGCCTGGTGTTAGCATTTTCTTTATGTTGCTGCTTCCCTTATCTGAAACAGTAGCAAAACCATTTTCATAAAGGATGCATTCTTTGTTCTACGTGCCCAAACGACTCTCATTTATATTATTGCGACTAAAAGAAGAGGAAGGTTAGCTGAATTAAATATCATCGGCTAAGTGCAAGTATCCACTCCCTTTAAAACATCAGCGTTGTTATTACTTCAAGGGAAATAACAAGTATTTGATTACACTAATTGGAATTGATGCGTTGTCAAAAAAAATTCAGAACTTCATAGTAACAAATGAGAGCGCTGATTCATATTGGATTGATTTGTCTTTTTACAACCACGACTACCGCGCAGAATGGTACGATCATCCTCAAGGAACGCCTTACGCTTTCGAAAGATGTCCTGCACCGGATTGATTCAATGGATCCTGGCTTCAGGAAAGGGCTCGATGCCATTAATATTTATCGGATTGTTTATCTCTCGGACGGCTTAAAAGTTATTGGCTTTCTTGCTGAACCTAAGAAAAAGGGAAAGTACCCGTGCATTATCGCGAATCGTGGTGGCCGCTCGAACTTGGGATTATGGAAACCATTTTTAGTTGCTTATTACCTTGCAAGGATGGCAAGCTGGGGTTATGTTGTTGTTGCCAGCCAATATCGAGGAAGCAGTGATGGCGGAGAGGGTAAAGATGAATTTGGAGGAGAAGATGTAAATGATGTTTTGAATCTTATCCCTCTACTTAAACAAATTAATACAGCAGACACTACCCGCATAGGCATGTATGGAGAGAGTCGTGGTGGAATGATGACTTTTCAAGCATTAAAGCGTTCTTGTAAATTTAAGGCTGCGGTGGTAGTAGCAGGATTGGTTGATGCTTTTGATGTGATTCGAAAAAGACCGGAGCTTGAAGATTTAACTTTCAGAAGCTCAATTCCCAACTATGATCGTGATAGAGATGCTGCGTTAAAAGCAAGATCAGCATTGTATTGGAGTAATACGCTTTGCAGAACAACACCTTTGTTAATCATGCAAGGATCAGCAGATACGCGAGTAGATGCTTCCCAGTCTCTACAACTCGTACAGCAACTGTATGTACAGAAACATCCCGTGCGTTTTATTCTCTTCGAGGGTGGTGATCATACTATCTCGCAATTCGAGACAGACATGCTGGCCCAATGCAGAAAGCATTTTGATTACTATCTAAGAGACGGCAGGTCCCTTCCAAAGCTATAAAATTATAGTACCACGAGTCATTCAAAGGCTTGCCATCTGACTAAAGTTTTGCCTTCACAATAAGAGCTCACCTTCAAAATCAGGAGTAGCTACTTCATGAGACAGTGTTAAGATGCCAATTCGCTTTAAGTTGATGTAATGTTTCGAGCAAATATGAAGTGCGAACTCAACCGTAATGTTAAGGGATGACGATAATACTGTTTACGCAGAAATACAGCACATGCATCGCACATATATTCTATCTAACCAGTTCTGTTTTTAGTCTCATGAGAACTTGAACAGACCCAGCAAAGGCTTCGTAACTAAACAAACACTCGAGATAAGTTAAAAAGTTGGAGCTATTGACTGTTGAAGTGAGTTAAAATTATCTTATCAGACATTTTCCTACCCTTCAACATTCGGTCATTTAAAAAAGAGTTATTATCTTTGGCAAACAAAATAAAAACGTTATGGCAAAAACAGCAAAAAAAACAGCAAAGAAAGCAGCGAAGAAAACCGCTAAGAAGGCAGCTAAGAAGGCTCCAAAAAAAGTAGCTAAGAAAGCTGCTAAGAAGACTGCTAAGAAAGCTGCTAAAAAAGCAAGAAAGTAGTTAAGTTAAAGAAGCTAAAAAGCCATTCTTGAATAAAGGATGGCTTTTTTTATTTACATGGTTCAATCCAAATCGCTCTTGCACCTAGTTGCACCATGGCAGTGCCCTTCTAGAAAATAACCTATGTGTTTCAAGTAGCACAATCATGTGCCTCTTATTGTGCTGAATGCACTTACATTCATTAGGCTTGGATATGAAATTAAAATTTTAAATTTTAGTAAGATTAGCCCAAAGTAAGATGGATTGATTGCTTCTTGATTAAATAACCTATGAAAACACCCTTAATTACCCGAGAAGGTTTAGAAAAGTTAAAAGCTGAGTTGGACCATTTATGGCGTGTTGAACGACCAGAGACCACACAAAAAGTATCCTGGGCAGCAAGCCTTGGGGATCGTTCTGAGAATGCCGATTATCATTACAATAAAAAGCGCTTGCGTGAAATTGACAGGCGCCTGCTCTACTTGCGAAAATGTATTGATGATCTGAAGGTGGTGGACTATTCACCTTTTCAAGAAGGCAAAGTAATGTTTGGCGCATGGGTGGAAATTGAAAATGACAGAGGTGACCGGAAACGCTTTCGAATAGTTGGCTATGATGAGATCTTTGATACCAAAGATTATATCTCTATAGATTCGCCAATGGCACACGCGCTAATGAAAAAGGAAGTGGGTGATACTGCAGTAGTGAAAACTGGTGCCGGGGAGTTTGTCTGGCGTATTACGAAAATTGAGTATCAGAAATAGCATCGCTTTAGCGTTTCTGATCGCATTTTTGTCCGGAAAGAAGGACGATTTCTGCTGCGACTCTTAATCTTTTGATTCTTCAGTTCTCCTTACTTTAATGTTTTCATATCAATACAAGTCCACCTGTCTACCGGTCCACCAAAATAAGAGCCTCTATAATTTTAATAGAAAGGATCTGTTTTTTTGAGAAAACTTATCTTCGATCCCTACAATAGACTCCTCTTGTACTTACTTATGCCTACGGCATTTACATCTAATAATACAAGTTCTATAAGTAATTCGCCGGAACAAGCTGCCGATATTGCCACTTATTCGTTAGAAATTAAATAATAACAACACGCCAATCCGATATCTGTTGATGTACTTCATGCCTATTCGCAATTGGAAGGCTTAGATATGAGACTCATTCTTAGGAAGACGGTTTTATTTTCAGGAAACACAAAAGCTATTGATGCAAGATCTACAAGAAATTGAAAACCGTTATCGTAATCATCGTGTGTAATATTTACGCTTGTTATCAAAGACCTTTCTCAGTAAATAGTTCTTAATTGTCGGTTAATTTAATTAGATAAATCACACTACTATGATTATTTACGGAAGTAGAGCCTCGCACGTGAAGAGCGTTCAGCTCGATGTAGAAACTTGCCCGCATTGTGGAACGCATGGCTCTCTAGTGTTGTCTACTTATGCGCGTTATGCCCATGTCTTCTGGATCCCCTTGTTCCCTATTGGCCGTGTCAGCGTATCGGAATGTAGGCATTGCAGACAAGTTCTTGAATCTAAGCAAATGCCTGCGCAAATCAAGGCATACCATGAACGCAATCTCTCGGAGACGCGCCTGCCCATTTGGCAATTTTCAGGTCTTGCCCTGTTTTTTATAGCAATTGCTTTTGGTGCTTATACCAACGGTCAGGATAAGGATGAACAGGCTCAGTTTTTAAAAGCTCCGAAGTCTGGTGACGTGTATGAATGGAAGACAAAGGCTGGGGCTTATACTACCTTCCGTGTTTCAGAAGTCGGCACTGATACACTTAAGGTACATTTCAATAACTACGAAGTCAATAAAATTTCAGGAATCTACCAGATCGACAAAGAAGAAAACTATTCCGATACCACTTATCAAATTACGCGGACCGAATTACAACAGATGTACGCAGGTGGTGAAATTGTTGATATCAATCGACATTAATAAGGATCTTTAGTCAAACGAAGCCCACCACGGGTAGCCGTGATGGGCTTTTTATTTTACAAAAGCGACCCTTGTTGTTTCTACTTGCAAGCATCTTGCTTCATTTTCGGTCCCGTGCTATTTAGTTACGTCACCGGACGTTGATAACATTGTACATCCAGCCACTTACAGTTCTAACGGTGTGAATAGATGGTAGATCGATATGGCTTTGAATTTGTCCAACGCGCCTGGTTTCTCATCATAGAGGCTGGCAAAGAAAGAAATAGAAATATTTTTTATCTATTTCATCACCTAGTTGTGAGCCTAAGCGTCTGAAGCAGATACATTTTGCGTGATAGCATACTGTAGTACGTAAGGTATATTTTACGGTTTATCTCTGCCGACAAACCTGTTCTTACCAAGCAAAAATCCAATAGCTCTTTCTACATTTGTTACGATACTCTCCTCTGACTTTAAAAGTGAAATATAACGAACAATCTCTTTCTGCTTAGATGGCGATAGTGCATCAAATACCTTCTTCGCATCCTTATTCGCCTTCAAAGCTTTGACAAGTTTAGGATGCGGGGCAATGGATCGATCCTTTTTATCAAATTTAATTGTTATCTCAATGGATTCTCCAATTCTCTTTGGCGAATCCGCCAACATAGTCGTGTTGATATAAAGTCGCCAGTGCCCCCCATATTTCATTAAGGTTTGCATATATTTCACTCCATTAACTGTTCCGCAAACTGGAATGGGCCCTTTACTCCTACCTGCGTCTTCGAAAATTTGTTGCAGGATTTCGTCAGGAACAAACACAAAAGGATTGATGCCTATTATGTCTAAGGATGCCTTAAATCGATACATGGTTAACAGGACATTTTCATTTTCGGTGATATACGTAACTTAAATTGAAATAATCAGTATAATTTGTATGACAACAAAAATAGCGATTACTTAATATATTAAGGATAATTCGCAGCTGAAGATACCATTTTCGGGCTTGAAAATTATTTGCGCATGGCATGGCAACAACTATATCAACCGCACCCAGCACTAAGACCATACGTGAGATATTACTGGTCGTTTGATCTGCAAACCGGAGGAGAGTCATTGCTAAATCTTCAGGTAATGGCGGACCGGTTTCCTCGTGTTGTTATTCAATGTATGTACGGGAAAAACGCTCTCTATAGTGCGCATTACAATTGCATTTATGCGGCCAGCCTGAAAGGTATTACATCAAAACCTGCGCTTTTTCAGATGGAGCCTACCTATTCGCATGTTGCAGTTTCTTTTTTTCCTCATGGCATAAAAGCATTATTTGGAATTGACGGTTATGAGACGATAGATGCGGTGTTAGACTTACAACACTTTTTCCCTTCTGAGGTCATTGAGAAAATTATAGGTGCGAGACAGACACAGGCACGCATATCACTTTTAGATAATCATCTGCTGAAGAGACACAATGTAATGAAGACTATTGATAGTCGGGTGATAAACTTCTTGCACCTTTGCCCCAACATCAACTATGGTCGTCAGCTCAAAGACTATGGAATAAGCGAGCGCCAATTTGAACGAAAGTTTTTACAGTCTGTCGGGTTTACTCCATCTTATTATAGAAGGGTTGTACGCTTTGAAAGGGCTCTCTACAGACTTCAGCATGATGACTACCAATCGCTTCCAAATCTTGCCTATGAATTGGGCTACGCCGATCAGTCGCACTTTAATAGAGACTTCAAACAATTTTCCGGCTTAACACCGCTTTCGTTAATCACAAAGAATGAACTCTTAAAAGAAAGCGGATCCCTCCTGGAAGAATAAGGATGTCGGATTTATTCTATACTTCTCTTACGTATTTATGGTTTTTTGGTGAATTCAAGTAACCCTAAAGGGTGTATTTAATTTACTGACTCCATAAAAACTAAAAGACTATGAAATGCTACTCACTTATGCTGCTGTCGCTCATTGCCAGTATACAATTCTCTTATTCACAATCCATAAATTCAAATGCTATGAAAAATGTTACGGAATTCAAGGTCACTATTCCTCAGTCCGATGTCGATGATTTAAAAGCACGTTTAAAAAACGTTCGCTGGCCAGGTGAAGCGCAAGGGTCTGAATGGGCTTTTGGTACCAGCGAAGCATACTTGAAGAAACTGGTCAATTACTGGGCCACAACGTATGATTGGCGAAAGCAAGAAGTTGCTCTTAATAAATACCCGCAGTACATTGCTGAAGTAGACGGCATCAAAATTCACTTTCAATACATTAAAGGGAATAGCAAGAACAGCAAGCCACTTATACTTACACACGGCTGGCCTGACAGTTATTATCGCTTTCATAAAATTATTCCGCTACTCACAACGGGTGAGCAAAGTTTTGACCTCGTCATTCCTTCTATCCCAGGCTTTGGATTTTCTGAAAGAAAGTCGGTAACAAGCGAAGTTGTCGCTGACATTTGGAAGAAATTGATGACAGAGAATCTGGGATATTCAAAATTCTATGCTGCAGGGGGTGATGTCGGGATGGGCGTAACGAAAGCTTTGGCATCAAAGTATCCAGATGTAGTAGCAGGAGTTCACTTCACTGACTTGGGTTATCCTATGGGACAGGAAGATCCGAGTACCATGAGTGAAGATGAAAAACGATTCGCTCAATTTGTACAGCAATGGTGGTATAGCGAAGGTGCCTATGCCATGGTGCAAGCCACAAAGCCACAGTCACTGGCTTATGCCTTAAATGATTCGCCCGTGGGTTTGGCGGCATGGATTATAAGTTTTGGTGCTGCAGGTGCAAGTCCTGACATTCTCGAAAATGCGTTTGGAGGGAAAGACGAGATGTTGACAAACATCATGATTTACTGGTTTACACAAACCATAGCTACTTCTATGCGGATGTATAAAGAGGATGCTGTAGCACAGTGGGGTGGTTCGCAACCTTTGAAGAAGACGAATGTACCTGCAGGTGTTTCTGTATTTCCGAGAGAGGCGCAATTTCCAAAAGAATGGGCTGAGCGCTTTGTGAATGTTGTCAGCTACACTAAAATGAAAGAGGGGGGTCATTTCGCTGCCCTGGAGGTGCCAGCAGTGTTCGCAGATGAGTTAAGGAATTTCTTTTTCAGTTTAAAATAATAGTTTTCTAGGTAAAATGTAGTCTAAACAGATTACATTTTACCTCAATCTTATTATTAAAATTCACAGGCTTTGAAATAGATATTAAGTGACCACAATAAGGAATTTCTTAAACCATATGACTCGAAAACAAAACTTTTTCAGCTTACAGCTTCTAAATAAGTACGTCCATAAATGTTATTTTTTTCCTATATAAAAAGCAACGTTTAGGATGAGTACTCCCATCTACCGAATTAAATTCTTCCAGAAAATTGAGAACGAATCCTGTGTATATTTACTTTATGATTGTAAATGAAGACGCACTTAAACATTGGATGATTAACTTCTACGGCTATGGATCTTGGAAGGCTCCAATTTGGTTTGTCGGACTTGAAGAGCAAGGAGGTGATCTTCCCGAGGACGTTGCAGAGCGTATTAATTACTTTCAGGGCACATCCTCTATAAAAGAACTTGCAGACATTCGTGAGCTATACAGTCGTATCAAGTTTCGGGCAGAAGGGCCTCGCGGTGCGCGCTACAATAATAATTATGATTATCGCTTTGGCGAGCGTGGAGTCCTTCACGGCGCATGGAAAAATCTAATCGCTTTTGCGCATGCTTTCAATAGCGAATTGCAACCAGACTTATTTGAATACCAGCAACGTACTTTCCTTTCACCATCGTTACAACGAGAAGCGCTACTGAATTTATATCCGCTTCCAACTCCGCATAACCATGCTTGGTATTATGCATGGCTGAATATGCCAGGACTTCCGTTTCTTAAAACTCGTGATGCTTATCGGCAACACTTCTATGAAAGTCGTATAACAAGGCTCTTGCGAAATCTTACAACCTATACACCAAGCGTTGTTTTAATGTATGGTATGGATAACGTAAATGCACTAAAGCAGTCTGTGCTTCAATTCTTTCCAAATGTCAAATTTACGATGGAGAAAGGTATTGCCCGGGTAATTCCTGCTCATCATCGTACGAAGGTTGAAGGAACAACCCTGATCATCACAACGCACGTACCTGCGTTGCGCCATAACCGCATCGAGACGGGCTTTGACTGGGAGCAATTTGGTAAGCGAATTAGAGGGACGGTGTAATTAAAATTTCCACTCGTTACGAAGACAAGAGACACAAACCTTTCAAGCTTGCAGTTCTAGATAAACACATGAAACTTCTCTTCAGCGGGTCTTTTTCTTCCTTACTTTATTGCTAGATCAAAAAAGTAGCAAAAAAATACAAGACACAAATACCTGAACCTCCCAAAGACGGGGCACAGTCCGTCCCGATCGCATCGGCATGTCGGCCAACCGCTGCGTTTCTCTGTCAGCGACGATCTCATTTATATGTTTTCTGTCACTTAACTTATAACTATAGGAAGGATCGAATAATTGTGTAAATTGTATTGGCACTTTTAATATTTCAACATGACGAAAGTTGTAACCAAACTATCGCTCTTACTTTTCCTGTTTCTTTCTTCACCGCTTTATGCACAAAAATCCAGCATGAAAAATAATATCACCCTAAATCTTAATCATCCTAACAAAACACGAACTGAGTACTTCTTGAATAAGGTGGATGAAAAGCTTGAACCTGTTTTGTTCAACTGGCGTATCTTAAAAAAAGCTGATAGTATAATTGAAGGTTATAAATTTACAACCAATGAGCAATCGTTACACATCACTGTGATATTTGCATCTTCTTATGATGATGCAAATCAAATAGCTGAAGCGAATGCCTTTCCTGTGCTACCTCATGCAGCATGGAGTTTAAATGGAGATGTATTATATCTTGTAGAATCAAAAGATGAAGATAAAGTAAAAGACATTTTAAGTCTTTTTGCAGGGGAGGAGTAACTTAAAAGGGATTAGGCATTTTCAATTATCTGCTTAAAAAAAAGAGTAAGGGACAATACGCCTCAAGAATAGTATGAATTGCTATTTGATTTTTACATCAAACTGTTTTTCAAGCTGGTAAAAGAGTTTTCTGAATGAGTCTTGGTAGAAATACGATCTTACGATGGACATACTCTTACTAAGAAGGTACTGCTTATCACACGTCAAATCTAAAATTCCTAATTCTGTAGTAGGTGAGTGATCCATAGTTCTATAAGCGCCATGAAGGCTGGCCTGAAGTCCGCCCTTTGTCATTGCATCAAAAGTATTAAGCCATAACATATACTTTGCTCCATACGTCCTATAACGTGCCGTGTCAAACATTGAAACAATTTTATATTTAAAAGGATACTTTGCTGCCAGCTTCCTTAAGACAGCGTTATGTCTAGTTAGGTTTTGATTGTGATACTGCCATCTTTCGAAATATTTTTTATCCATACCTGCGGGCCTAAGCGTAGGATGGTCAACGGAGTCAAACTTGAGGAAAAGGATGGTTTCAGTTCTTAGATCCTGCGGCAGATCTCGTGGTGAATCACCCCAGATTTGAGCGTTTGTTCTTAAATTGATCAGGATAAACAGAAAAATTAAATACCTCTTCATTTTAAAATATTGAAATACCGATTTGGTAAATGTATACTAAAGTGAATTCTTTGTTTTAATGCCTTTACTTATTTGACCAATTCTTTCAAGTTTTTGTGTTGCAGATAGTAAAATACAAACAACAGGATGAGGGTCAGGTTAAATTATTTTCGAAACCACAGTGTAACAAAGATATAAAAAGGAATTACACTAATAACAGCATAAAGTCTTTTTGCGTCTTTCATAAGAACGACCTACGTTAAAATAACATGAAATTCAATTAACAATTTGAAGCTTGTGACTATTAATATTGGCCAACGAGCTACGTCTCACTATTTGATGATGATCAGATCAGTAAATGATAAGCAATAAAGTTAGGACGGCTTAGGCGCTCTCCTAGCAGTTTCGATTCAGCCCTACAATAGACTGCAATAGAGACTATAAAAAAGTGAGAGGAATTACGAGGAAGCCCCTAGCCTTGCAGGAGGTACTATAAAATATTGTTGTCTGATAAATTTATTAAATGATTAATGCAGTTAATAGACATCCGCTCTTCAGGCTTTGCAAATTCTTCATAATACATCAAAAAAAAATTCAAGACACAAGAATGCTTCTGCCGCACGGGTCGGGGCACGGCCCGCTCCGATGCTATCGGGATGTCGGGCAACGCGCTTTGTTTCTCATTTTTCAATCCAATCTGGAGCATGACATTTCATAAGTGAAAGGCTAAACCATTGACAAGATGTAACCCAATGCAGCTCCTCCGATAACAATCAAAGCTGTGTTGATGCGCCGGAAGTAGATCGTTACACCCAGACTTAAAATAGCGATTACTATCATCCGCCAGTTAACCAGAGTCTCCCTACCCATCTCAACAACGACTGCAAGAATTATTGCCAATGAAACTATGTTAACAGCATCGAGAAAGGCAGACATAACCGGAGACTTCCTTAGTTTTGGAATGATTGGATTGGAGAATGCGACAAAAATAAATGCAGGCAAAAAGATTCCGATAGTTGCAGCGATGGCTCCATAGATGCCACCTATCTGCCATCCTATAAACGTTGCAGACGAAAAGACCGGCCCAGGGGTAAACTGACCTACTGCAATTGCATCGATTAACTCCTGTTTGGAAAGCAATCCTCTGCTTACCAGCTCAGCATCAAGGAAAGCAAACAGAACGTAACCACTACCGTAAAGTATTGAACCAATCTTAAGAAAGGTCAGAAAAATTTTCCAGCTTGAGATGTCCTGAGCAGCAGCGCTGACAAGTACTCCAGGAATAATTGACCTCAGTGTTTCACGATCACGCAAATAATAAATCAAAATTCCTATTACGCCACCCCCGAAAAGTACATAGATTTCATTCACTCCGATCAACGTTAGGATGGCGGCAAGCACACCGAGTATTCCAAGAGTTACCGATTTCAATGCCTTCCTTCCGAGGGATATCATTGTTGAAATAATAACTGCAATGATGGCGGGCTTGATGCCATAGATGAAGCGCTGTACATCAGGAAGGGTTCCAAACTCCTGGTAGGTCCATGCGATTACCCCGGTTATTACAACAGCCGGAAGGATAAAACATATTCCTCCTACTACTAAACCTTTCCACCCAGCCCGCTCATGTCCGCAATGCATAGTCATTTCCGTTGAGTTTGGTCCGGGAATAAGGTTTGTAGCACCCACTAAATCCAAGAAATGTTCGCTGCTAATCCATTTCCTTTTTTTCACAACCTCATCTTCCATCATGGCAATGTGTGCTGCAGGGCCACCAAAGGCTGTGCAACCCAAGCGAAAGAAAACCTTCGCTACTTCTGACAAGCTCGTTCGTTCATCGGTGCGTTGCTGCATATGTTTACCACAATAATACCTTAAAAGCTCTATCTTTTATTGATACATTTCAAAAAGATGAAACTATCGGATAGTGCCACTCTTGGATTATTTTTCGCACAATGCAATGTTTACGCCATGAGTATTGAGTGATGTTATTACATTTGGAAAAAATATTTGAATGGAAAAGCCGTTGACGACCTTACTGGAAAAGTTAAAAAACAATTCAATACCTTTTAAGGAGGTTATTGAATTCATCGACACGTATTATAACCATCAGCCAACGGCTTTCAAAAATGGCGCGGCGTATAACGAGGCCAGTCAGAACCAGGGAAGTGCCAAGGTTTTTACTTTCGCTCAATTACATTCGTTAGATAAAGAAGATACGCTTTTACTTTTTGCTGAACATTATCAATCCGTATTAAAAAGTCCCGAAGGTGTAGATCACCAGAATATCCGACAATTTATGACCCATGGATGGGCAGGAATTGTGTTTGAAGGGAGCGCACTATCTCCAAGGTAAGACAAGAAACGAGTGAATATGTACTTACTCTAAGTTCTTCAAGTTTGCAGGTTCTAATTAAGCATATTAAACTTCTTCGGCGGGTCTTTCTTTTCATTACTTTTTTCCTTGATGAAAAAAGTAACTGAAAAATCAAGACATAAAAAATGCTTCAACCGCGCAAGACCGGGCACGGCCCGTCCCGATAGCTATCGGGATGTCGGGCCAACGCGCTTGGTTCTCATTGTAGATTTAGGTAATGAAAAGAATAAAGGATTTTTTATCTGTTAGCATTTCGCTCGTCTTTAAGGATTTTAAACTTGCAGATTCTAAATAATCTCACAAACTCATTCAGCAGGTCTTTCTTTCCTTGATGAAAAGAATAACAAAAAAATCAAGACACAAAAATGCTTCCACCACACAAATCCGGGCATAAATACTCAAGCGAACATAGTGGCTAAAAACTCATGGCGTGTGTGACTGGCTAATTGAAGTCCATTAACGCTTATGGGCGTACTTCTCAAAAATCGCTCACACTACTGGCTTTCCCCGTCCCCTTCTCCCTACCAAGTGGCGCCGGAACAGGCACCATGGTGATTCGGTGGTGATTCGGTATTTATAGGGATAACCTAGGGAAAAAGCGCCTTTTTTCGCTAAAACCATCGAATTTACCCTCAAAAACCGCTATTTCACCATGGTTCTCCCTCTAAATCCGCGTGGGAGGCACTCCGTAGAAAAATTTTGCATGTCTTCGCAGTTTTGACAGAATCTGTCAATTGCCACTATTAGCTTTGGTTAAAACACAAGGGTCTGCAACCAAAGAGCACTGCACTCTTCTATGAACAGAAAGTATGAGATACATGATCAGTAAAGTTTAATCGCGTGGGACAAATATTCAGATGAAATAGCAGTAGTATATCCGTGATTGTACTCCAAAGCACTTTTGATAAAATAAAAATTAAGATAATATGAAATTGATTGCGTCGCTGATGATTTTGGTATCGAGTACAGTTAGTTACTGTCAAACCTACAAGCAGTCACTAAGCATTCACATTCCCTTTGCTCCTCAGCGTTTTAAAATGGACAATAAGCATTATGTCTGCTACGAACTTCATATCACGAACTTCTCACTCCAAAAAGTTAAACTGCAAGAAATCGTAGTAAGTGTGCGAGACAGTAAGACGACATTCTTTAAAGGTGATGCTGATGAATTGTCAAAGAGGTTTCAGAAAGTGGGTACGCATGTTAAAGACTCCGTGCTTGTCATGAAACCGGGTGGTTCGGGAGTTTTGTACTTGGAGATTGAGGTTCCTGAAATTAAAGATGCATTCGTTCTACAACATCAGATCTCATTGTCTTTGTATGCTGAAAGCGGTGATGAAAAAGAAGTTATTAATGGTATTGAACTTGAAGTACCTAAAGAAAAAGCAATTTCTATTGGTCCGCCATTGAAGGGTGGTTTATGGACGGCGATACACCATCCATCCTGGGAGCGAGGTCATCGCAGGGTAATTTATACTTTGGGTGGTAAGGCGCGAATACCAGGACGATATGCGATTGATTTTGTTAAGGTAAATGATGAAGGACTTACCACATCTGGCGAAGCTGACCATGTTGACAGCTGGCTTGGTTATGGGGCTGAAGTATTAGCTGTTGCAGATGGAGTAGTTTCATCGGTTAACAAGAGCTTTCCTGAAGTTGATAAGTTATCGGAACATCCTGCGTATGGTGCTACCAAGGCAACAGGAAATTATGTTTCTATAAAAATCGGAAAAGGTGTTTATGCATTTTATGAACATCTTAAACCAAATAGCATAAGTGTTAAAGCAGGACAGAAGGTAAAGAAAGGCGACATGATTGCTTTGTTAGGATTTACCGGACAAACGACCAATCCACACTTGCACTTTCACATGGCCAGCAATGATTCGCCACTGGGTGCTGAGGGTATTCCCTATGTTTTTGATTCATTTAATCACGTGGGTGTATACGACGAGCTTGATAATTTAGGAAAAAAGAAGTGGATTAGTAATAGCAATAGTAACTCATTGCGAAGGGAGGAACGTCCTGTTCCTAATAGTGTGGTAGAGTTTAAGTGAGCGCGATAGGTACACGTAAAGTCATTTAAATACTGAAAGTAACAAAATTAGGAAGGCGGAGGCACTCACATCGTCTTCGTCATTCCGCGCCTGCGACAGCGACTATGAAAAATTAAAAGAAGCCGCGAGGGAATTCCCTGGCCTTGCAATAGGTACTATGAAAATGCTATTATCTAAAGTTTTGTTTCAGGCCTTCCCTAAACTTGTGATGATCTCATATTTCTTATGTCACTTTTTTCCTTGATGAAAAAAGTAACCAAAAAAATCAAGACATAAAAATGCTTCAACCGCACAAGGCCAGGGCACTGCCTGCTTTTATGTCGGGCCAACGCGCTTGGTATCTCATTATAGGTTTGGCAAAGGAGAGCAACATCAGGAAGGCGCAGGCACTCACGTCGTCTCCTTCATTCCCCGCCTGCAACAGAGACTATGAAAAGTTGAAAGAAGCCGCGAGGAACTCCCCTGACCTTGCAATAGGTACTATGAAAATGCTATTATTTAAGGTTTTGTTTTAAGCCTCTCCTAACTAGCGATGATATCATATTTCTTATGTCACTTTTTTCCTTGATGAAAAAAGTAACAAAAAAAATCAAGACATAAAAAATGCTTCAACCGCACAAGGCTTGGCACTGCCCGCTTTTATGTCGGTTATTTTACCAAATTTTTAAAAGCTGATCCGAAGATTAAATAATTTGTATTTCCAGCAATCGTACCTTCGTTTTGTCCCCATAGAAATGGCCAGTCGTCATAGTTTTCAAAATGGTCTGGCTTCCTGAATAAAATACCGGGAGCAACATTGCCCGGAATAAAAGATAAATCGGCTCGGTTGTTACCATAAAAGACATTCTTTGGGCGTGTAGCTCCCACCGTTGCCACAAGGGAGTAATTGTGATACGGATGACAACCAAATAGCCAGTTGGTAACTTTGAACGCCTGACTGCCATCCACGACATCAGGAAAATATTTGTGAGCAAAACAAATGGTGGTACCAAAATTCATAACAGCCCCACTCCCAGCCCAGTTACCTAGCGTGATGGGTACTCCGTACGGATTATTTTTTTCAAGCCCTTTGATGTAGTCATTATACTTCACAACATATGGACGGAGCTTTTCTTTAAAAGATGCATCCATGTGTGGTATGGCATTCAATGCCGTAAGCAGATTGAAGTTAACACTGCGATCAAGTGCAGGCCATAAGAGTTCCTGGAACTTGTCCTTGTATTGTTGTTCCCCTGTGGCAATATACAGCTGAAGGTTGGTGCCTACGTTTGCTGACCTTGCCCAGGCCGAGGTGTCTTGTGGCTTATTGGCAAGTAGTTCTGTTGCCTCTTTGAGAAGTCTTTTTGACTGCAGCAATGCTCTTGACGAGAGATCGTCATTATAGCCTTTCAATGCCCGGCTTGCAGCTGCAAACATAGTTGCTGCGTTGAGGTCCAGGCTTGGATTGCGGGTTGTAAAAGCCCACAGATCATCCTTAACGCCACTGGATCTGCCATCTTTGGCTACTTCGTAGGGACCAAGGTTCGGATCGTAAGGAAGTCCATCTGTTAATGAGGCGGCGTCACCAAGGTGATGGTAATTATCAAGAACAGCGTTGGAGAGTGTTTGAGTCATATGACCGACAATCTCTGCCTGTGCTACCAGGTTCAATGTTCCATGTTCAATGAATTGCAATACATCCGGCGTTCCATCAGGTCGGTGAAGATCAACGTAACGTTGCTGTTGGCTGACAAAAGTCTGATCGCGTAAGGGTTTGAAATATTCCCATGTGTGCACGAAATTTTGTACCACGCTGATATTCGATCCGGTCTCGATATCAAAATCGCCGGCGTCGAAAAAACCACCTACGTTTAATCCGTGAATCAGTTCGAGTGCTTTGTATTTGGTATCGGTTGTTGGTCCTTGTGAATGAAGATCGAAATGATCTGTGTTTGGTGGAGCCTGACGATAACCTTCTTTGAACGGCTCGCCATGCCATACCCTGTAGGCCTCGTTCACATACATGTGATTCATATGGATGGGTATCCAAACATCACTGGTAGCATCGGTGATCTTTTCATAAACATTATTTTCTATCAGGAAATTATTTGTTTTAAAATTGCCGTACTGTATATAGTATATACCCGGATCTTTTACAGTAGTGAAATCGAATTTCACATAGTGATATTTAAAATAGTTGCCCCACGGTATAATTTTTCCACTGAATACTTCGGCAACATTGCCATCATTGCCTACCTTATATAGCGATGCTTTCGCGAGTGGTTTGTCTTTCTTGTCCAGTTCAATGACAGCAACTTTTGGTTGTGAAGGAAGGTAGCCCACCTGAGAGAAACCGATATTTGGCTCTCTTATCCAACCCTTGATAGCATTTGGTTCCAGGGTCCATGTCAGCACCTTACCTGTTTTTCCTGCCGGAAGTATACTGCGAATTACAAACCAGCCATTTTGCGCCAGCACACGTCCATCGAAAAGCATAAGATCGGCATCCTGCGAGGTGATCTTCACCAACCGAGAAGGTTCATCGGGTGCAAGAAGAAGGGTACGTCCGGTTTCAAGCGGGAGCGGATCAATAAATTTCCCTGTTCCTCTATCGTCGGAAGTTATATACCCTTTGAATTGCTTTGGCTTTTCACTGTTGGGCCTTGTGATGGTGTTACCTACAACATAACGTGGAAATCGATTATAACGCCCATCCATCAAATAGGCCTTATTCCAATATTGAGAGGGTAAAAGTTCAAGATTAAATCCGGCACTCCCTTCAAGCACCTTTGGAACAGGCTTATCAAGGTAAACCGATATTTCCACCCCTTTACCCTTGGCGGTGACAACAACACGGGAATCAAAGTCGTAATCTTTATACCTTAGCATAGCCTCTATAGATTTTGATGCCCGGTCAACCTTTCGGGATGATATTTCAGGGACCAGATCCCACTGCTCGGGAGTATTGGAAAGCCTCACTGCACCGCCTTGGGCTGTTCTTACTCCATGGTGTATTAGTTCTATCCCAGCGTTCTTCTCATCGTTAAAACCTCCGGTAAAAAGATTATTGTACACTAAGACATTAACACCTTGTGTTTCTAAATATTCAAGATCATTGAGTTTCAAATCCTGAGACCAGGTATAATTGGAGGCCGTTAGTAGTACTATAATTGACAAAAGTGATGGTCTTCTCATGTTGATACTGTTGATTTCCTTTTAACCGAGTTGCTGATAAAGTAAAGCTAAAAAAAAACAGTTCTTAATGCTATGCCAAAAATTATTAACGGCAGCTTAAGCTGACAATATTTGTCCACGGCGCACTCGGTTCTCATTATAGGCTTCGGCAAGTAAGAGCAACATTAGGAAGGCGCAGACACTCACATCGTCTTCGTCATTCCCCGCGTGCAATAGAGACTATAAAAAGTTAAAAGAGATTACGAAGAATCCCCTTGTCTGGCAATAGTAACTCTGAAATGCTGTTGTCTTAAACTTTTACTAAATGATTAATGAAGTTAATAGACATCCGCTTTTCTGGCTTGCAGATTCTAAATAAACACATCAAACTCATTCGGCAGGTCTTTGTCTTCCTTACTTTTTTCCTTGATGAAAAAAGTAACCAAAAAATCAAGACATAAAAATGCTTCAACCGCACAAGGCCGGGCCACTGCCCGCTTTTATGTCGGGCCAACCCGCTTGGTTCTCATTATAGATTTGGCAAAGGAGAGCAACATTAGGAAGGCGCAGGCACTCTCATCAGCATCGTCATTCCCCGCCTGCAATAGAGACTATAAAAAGTTAAAAGAAGCTGCGAGGGAATCCCCTGGCCTTGCAATAGTAACTATGAAATGCTGTTGTCTGAAACTTTAACTAAATGATCAATGAAGTTAATATACATTCGCTCTTCTGGCTTGCAGATTCTAAATAAACTTACCAAACTCATTCGGCAGGT
>NZ_JAHESD010000072.1:0-8544 GCF_018598585.1 Chryseosolibacter indicum | reverse complement strand
CTTTGTCTTCTTACTTTTTTCCTTGATGAAAAAAGTAACAAAAAAATCAAGACATAAAAATGCTTCAACCGCACAAGGCCGGGGCACGGCCCGCTTTTATGTCAGGCCAACGCGCTGGGTTTCTCATCATAGATTTTGGCAAGGAAAGAACAGCATTAGAGACGCAGGCACTTCCATCGTCTTCGTCATTCCTCGCCTACTATAGAGACTATAAAAAACTAAAAGTATTTGCGAGGGAATCCCGTGGTCTTGCAATTGTAACTATGAAATGCTGTTGTCTGAAACTTTAACTAAATGATTAATGAAGTTAATAGACATCTGCTCTTCTGGCTTGCAGATTCTAAATAAACTTACCAAACTCATTCGGCAGGTCTTTGTCTTCTTACTTTTTTCCTTGATGAAAAAAGTAACAAAAAAATCAAGACATAAAAATGCTTCAACCGCACAAGCCGGGGCACGGCCCGTCCCGATAGCTATCGGGATGTCGGGCCAACGCGCTTGGTTCTCATTATAGATTAGGTAATGGAAAGAATAAAGGATTATATATCTGTTAGCATTTAGCTCTTCTAGAATTTTAAGCTTGCAGATTCTAAATAAACACATCAAACTCATTCGGCAGGTCTTTCTCTCCTTACTTTTTTCCTTGATGAAAAAAGTAACCAAAAAATTCAAGACATAAAAATGCTTCAACCGCACAAGGCCGGGGCACTGCCCGTCCCGATAGCTATCGGGATGTCGGGCCAACCCGCTTGGTTCTCTATTCGGTCATGACTCTTTAAGAAAAATCAGGATGGTGCAGGCACTCTCCTGTGTGGCGTCATTCCCCGCATGCAATACAGAGTATGAAAAGTAGAAAGAAGCTGCGAGGGAATCCCCTGGCCTTGCAATAGATACTATGAAAATGCTATTACCTAAAGTTTTGTTTCAACCTCCCCTAACTAGTGATGATATCATATTTCTTATGTCACTTTTTCCTTGATGACCTGGCAGAGCGTTCATCTAACCTCGGGTAGGAATAAGACTATTCCTACCTTCCCCTATTCCTGCCTGAGTGCGTGAATGGGATTATGGAGCGCTGCCTTCAGCGATTGATACCCTACTGTAATAAAGACCAACATCAATACGAAAACACCGGCCAATATAAAAGAACTCGGCTCAATTTGAATCCGGTATTCAAAAGCACTCAGCCATTCACGCATAATATACCAGGCCAGCGGACAAGCCAAGATGAAGGCCAGAAACACATTCCTGATAAATGAAAAGGAAATCATTAAAAACAAATTAAGTGGTCCGGCTCCCAATATTTTTCTGACTCCGAGTTCCTTTGTTCTTCGTTCTACATGATAGGCAGCCATGCCTAGGAGGCCAAGACAAGCAACAATGATGCTCAGAATGCCGGCCATTTTGAAAATCATGCCTGCCTTGTTCTCTGACACATAGAACATGTTCAACTGGTCTGACAGGAAGTGATACTCAATGGGTGTTCGCGTATCAAATTTTTCATGAACTTGAGAAACTTCTTCAATGAGCGCTTGTGTATTGCCTGATACTTTCAAACTAAAGTAGTCAATAGGTGCTATGGGATTTGTGCGAAATCCGATAATCATCGGAGCGATCTTCTGATGCAGGGATTGAAAGTTAAAGTCCTTCAATACACCAATTACATTTGCTTCCCACACTACACCATACGCACTGACTTGAACTTTGCTACCCAGGGCACTTTTCAAGTTCATCGCCTTAACAGCTGATTCATTGAGCAGCACGTTCAATGAGTCAACTTCAGCCCTTCCTGAAAAGTAATTACCAGACGCGAGTTGTAGTTGATAAGTGTTAAGCATATTCTCATCAAAGCCCATAAAATAAATTTCAAGTGAGTCTGCCATTGTGGTATTACCCGTGGTTGTACGGACATGCACTTCGTCAATAACCTTCCATTCGCCGGGAACCTGTGATGATACAGCTACCTCCCTGACACCTGGTATTGCCAAGAATTCATTCTTCATGACCTGAAACTGATTACGTACTGCGCGGCTGTTGATGTCGATAACCAACATTTCTTCCTTATCAAATCCGAGGTCTTTGGATTGAATAAAGTCAATTTGCCTGCCAATGATCAGGATTGATACAATTAATACAAGTGTAACGGTGAATTGAAAGACCACTAGTGCAGTGCGAAAGTCAAAACTATTCTTTGCAAGTACTGGTTGCCCCTTCAGTACAATGACAGGTTTTAACTTTGACAGGTAGAAAGCAGGATAACTTCCTGCAATGACTCCAATCAGTAATGCGATCAGCAGAAGTGATGGCATATATTCTCCGAGCGTATTTAGGGTGAGATCAAAATTTTTGCCCGTGATTGAATTAAAAAAGGGCAAACACAAATCGATAGCCGCTATTGATAATAACATAGAAAAGAGTGTAATGACGAAAGCTTCGGTCAGAAACTGGATGATAAGCTGTCTTTTGATGGCACCTACTACTTTTCGTATCCCGATCTCTTTGGCACGTAAAGAGGCTTTGGATGTTGTAAGGTTAACATAGTTTATGGCAGCGATGATGAGCAGAAATACAGCCATTGATGAGAAGATGTAGATATATGAAACTTCACCATGCGCACTTTCAATTCCTGCTTCTACATGTGCAGCGTGTAAGTAGATGTCTTGAATAGGTTGAAATTGCGTAGATCTAACCGCTGCACCAGGCCCCCAATACTTTGCGATGAATTCCGGCATCTTTGCCTGTACATCTCCGATTGATTTACCATTTTCCAATACGATGTATGTAAAAGCACCATTGCCTTGCCAGTCATTCAAATAACGTTCCCACTCCTCGCCAGCGCGGATACTCGAAAACAATAGATCAAATTGAAGATGTGAGTTAATAGGTATGTCTTTGATTACACCTGTTACTTTTACTTCACCTGCACCTGTCTTGATTATTTTACCCAGCGGATTCTCATTCGAAAAATATTTCTTTGCAGTTGACGCTGTAAGAATTACAGAAAATGGTTCGGCGAGTGCAGTTTTTTCATTTCCCGCAATGAGATCGAAGTCGAAAATATCAAAGAAGTTGCTATCGCTGGTGGTGAACCAGTTTCGCTCATTATATTTTGCATCACCAATTTCAACAATTACCTGGCCTGACAAGCGAAACAGGCGTGTCATTTCTTTTACTTCCGGGAATGAACTCATCAATTGAGGACCCATTGGAGGACTCGTGCGACCAAACGTTCTCACCTCATTGGGATTGGAGTTGTCAGTAGTAAGCACACGGAAGGTACGGTCGGCCTTCTGGTGGAACGAATCATACGACAACTCATGTCTTACGTAGGTGTATAACATTGTACTGAATGATATACCCAATACAAGGCCAAGTATATTTATAGCTGTAAAGCCTTTGTTACGGATCAGGGAGCGAAGAGCAATTTTAAAATAGCTTTGTATCATAAACGCAATGGTAATCCCAGACCATTTACGATTTTCATGCCATTACAGATTTACTATAATTTTATCCTTCATTTAGTTAATAACTATTTATGGATGTTCGGATTTAAGAAAATATGTTCAAAATCGGGCGTGCCAACGCACTTGGTTCTCTATACAGTGACGATCCTATTTTTATAATGTCACTTTTTTCTTTGAATAAAAAATAACAACATTTGGATGGTGCATGCACTCATTCCCGCGTGCAATAGACTATGAAAAGTAGAAAGAAGCTGCGAGGGAATCCTCTGGCCTTGCAATAGGTACTATGAAAATGCTATTATCTAAAGTTTTGTTTCACGCCTCCCCTAACTAGTGATGATATCATATTTCTTATGTCACTTTTTTCCTTGATGAAAAAAGTAACCAAAAAATTCAAGACATAAAAATGCTTCAACCGCACAAGGCTGGGGCACGGCCCGCTTTTATGTCGGGCCAACGCGCTTGGTTCTCTATCCGGTGATGACTCTTTAAGAAAAATCAGGATGTGCAGGCACTCTCCTAGTGGCGTCATTCCCCTCCTGCAATAGAGACTATGAAAAGTAGAAAGAAGCTGCGAGGGAATTCTCTGGCCTTGCAATAAATACAATAAATACTATGAAAATGCTATTATCTAAAGTTTTGGTTCAACCTCCCCCAACTAGTGACGATCTCATATTTCTTATGTCACTTTTTTCCTTGATGAAAAAAGTAACTAAAAAATCAAGACATAAAAATGCTTCAACCGCACAAGGCTGGGGCACGGCCCGCTTTTATGTCGGGCCAACGCGCTTGGTTCTCTATTCGGTCATGACTCTTTAAGAAAAATCAGGATGGTGCAGGCACTCTCCTAGTGGCGTCATTCCCCGCATGCAATACAGACTATGAAAAGCTAAAAGTTATTGCGAGGGAATCCCCCGGCCTTGCAATGGTAACTATGAAATGCAGTTGTCTTAACTTTATTAAACTATTAAGAAGTTAAAAGACATCTCACCCTGAGGCTAGCAGTTCAAAGTAAACACAACAAACTTCTTCGGCAGATCTCTCTCTCCTTACTTTTTTCCTTGATGAAAAAAGTAACAAAAAAATCAAGACATAAAAATGCTTCCACCCACATGTCCAGGGCACTGCCCGCTTTTATGTCGGGCCTGCGCGCTGGGTTTCTCATCATAGATTTTGGCAAGGAAAGAACAGCATTAGAGACGCAGGCACTTCCATCGTCTGCGTCATTCCCCGCATGCAATACAGACTATAAAAAGTTAAAAGAAGCTGCGAGAGAATCCTCTGGCCTTGCAATTGTAACTATGAAATGCTGTTGCCTGAAGTGTGGCCAGTACACCCACCTTGCATGAAGTTTTGCTCCGGTGATATCAGTAATGGCTATTCATTTAGCTACAATGACCATGTGGTTATCACGTGAACACTCTATACTTGCTAACGCTTTTCCCTGTTATACAGTGTGAAGAAAGGTATATCCACCAGCAGCGAAAAGTTAAGCCTGGTAACGCTTCTGTTTGTTTCTGTAATGACGGCACTCCCTGCTTCGTATTTTATCGTACGAAGATTAGATACATAGTTAAAATGAATACCTGCACTTACCGGCAATTTTGGACAATTCACAAAAATACCAAGGCCAGGCGTGAAGAAGTGTTCAAACTTCAAACTTGTGTAGGAGGTAGTATCATTGTTCAAGCGTTGATTTACAATCGAACCCAGGTCTATTATACTTACAAACGCGGTTATATAGCCTTTGCCAAATGTTGTTGTTATGCCTATAGGTGCGGCTAACCCGATGTTGCCCCTTGTTTGCCTTTCTTCAGTACCATAGGCAGTTTCCCATCCTCCCGTAAGACCTACATAGCCATTGAATGAGATATTCATCCTACTATGCCTTTTAATTGACGAACTGCCAATAGGCAATGCGTATGCCTGAAGAAGAGCCTCCATATCATCCGCACTTTCCAATTCTGCCAATTGTGATATAAATGCAAGGACGCGTGTTGCTTTTTCATGCTTGATATATTTACCAAACTCCACCATCATCAGCGAGATAACCTGTTGATATTCCTGTTGAATAAGGGCGCCAGCAATACCAATATACCTTGAAGAAGCATCAATTACTTCTTCATTTAAATTAAATTTCTCATTTATCAGTGGTATTCCACTTAGCGTCTGGGTGAAATATGACAACGACTCATTTACTTCGTTAACATAGGTAACAACAGCTTCTGCAGATGCTAATGTGTAACCTTTTGACTTAATAAAGTCGTAAGCGTTATTGAGATATTTCACAAAAAGGACAAGCTCGTTTAGTTTCGTCGCCATTAGCTTCAGGTCATTACTGCTCTCACCTTCAAGATAGGTCCTGCACTCAGGAATACTCTTTAGCTGTTCGTAGAGCAGGCCATAGAAAAAGCGGATTTCAAGATGTTGTAACGATCCTGCATGGGCTGGAATAAGGCTTACCGGATTTACCCAAAGATCTTTACTTCCTTCCCTATTCAATAACGCCTGGGACAGAAGATCGGCTATATTTACTACCTTATAAACTGTAGAATCACTAGAGTAGGATTCGCTTGCAAGACGTGAGAGTAAACGATCAAGAGGTTCTTCCAGTTTGGCGTATTCTACAATATAATACCCTAAAAATAGCATGTCTTTTATCTTAGGCTTATCCTTAAGATAAGGGAAGATGACGTCTACATTGTTTTTGATTGCCTTTGGCATGTTCTTAAGATCCAGTTGCGCTGTTTGCCTTAACAAGAGTAAATCAGCGGTATAGTAAGAAGATGAACCACTACCATAAAGCGTTGTAATTTGACTGAAGGTTTTCGGAAAAACAGATTTCACCAGAGCCGAATCTCTTTCTGATTTAATTTGCTTAAAGATCTGGTCAAGGGCTGTGTGTAGTACTTCCTGCTTAAAACGTCCCGCCATGAAGTTAGCCACTCCGTTGATTACGGTGCTTTCCCAATCCGCACCTGCAATTTTGGGTGCTGCGACAGCAGGCTCGTTATAATGCAAAAACTTCTCTTTTATCGATCCATCATTTGCGTTTGTCACGGGGTTTAATTGGATTGCAACATCTTTTAAAAAAGGATTGGCGGATATGGTATTGTTATCAATGTTGTATCGTTTCAGTATCTCGTAATAACCGTTATATACTTCCTCATTATTGATATTTGTACCCACCTCGTTTTGTTCGTAAATAGCTTTAAGCGCCACAGCATCGATGTAGGTGCTTTGTTTGTTATACACCTGGCCAAGCAAATAGGTGCTTAGTGAGAAATTAACTACAAAAAGGAGAAAGATTTTATTGAGCATATGCATTATAAGAATTGTAATCCAGACCGGTGCAAGGAACAAACCCTGCGGCAATAGTAATTATACCCGAGCAGGCTCCTTTTCATTCAACCACACAAATCAATACGCTGAAGTATGCCCTAGCTAAGGACTTAACTATTGTTTTATACCATGATGATTCTTCGTGGGCTGTGATCGAATTGGATCAGATGGGTCGAGGAATCATGCGTAAATTAAAAGCGGCCGTAGTATTTTCAAAATTTTTAACTTCATTTTTATTGCTTGTTGTGATCGTAATGATAACAATAGTATGAAGAGTGCCTTTTAATACACTTAACCCCATTTTAATACTCTTCCTATACTCTATCCATACTTCATGTATACATATAGCATACACATAGCCTACCTGGAGCATACTTATTTATGCCTTGAGGTGACGGAATGGGTAAACCTTTATGACACATTTCGGAATAAATGACCGAATAGTGTACTAATTGGTTTTATAGCCCGTCCTGCATACGCGAGCGCAGGTGTTTTAATACGTGCGTGATATAATTTTCTAGGGTAAGGGAGGTATAGCCATCTGTCCTACAATTTGGTGGATAGACATTTTTCAATACGGCTCATGCGAAAAGCCTGTTGGCAGCGTTCAGGAAGTTCTGCCAGTTTTTTATCCATTATATTCTTCAGCTCTAAAAGCGAGCTCAATTTCAATTGATTCGCTATGCATTATGGCTCACTAGCGTTCTAGCGCAAGGGTCTCCCTTGTGCTTAAAATATTGTAAGCGTCTCGCTTACGATCCATTTCGCTCAACGTCAGCGTGACCTTGCTGGTGCAAGCGTCCGCTTGTTGGTATCCTGGTTAGAAGCGTCTTGCTTCAGTGTATAAGGTCTCATAGTTTTATTGAATGCTTTTCAGGCTTGCAGATTCTCAATAGACACACCACGCTCCTTCGGCAGGTCTTTGTCTTCCTTACTTTTTTCCTTGATGAAAAAAGTAACAAAAAAATCAAGACATAAAAATGCTTCAACCGCACAGGTCCTGGCACTGCCCGTCCCGATAGCTATCGGGATTTCGGCCAACGCGCTTGGTTTCTCATCATAGGTTTGGTAAGAAAAAAAACAGCATTAGGAAAGCGCAGATACCTTAATCAGTGGCGTCATTCCCCGCCTGCAATAGATACTATGAAAAGCTAAAGTTATTGAGAGGGAATCCCCCGGCCTTGCAATTGTAACTATGAAATGCAGTTGTCTAACTCTATTAAAGATAAATGAAGCTAAAAGACATCTGATCCTTAGGCTTGCAGATTCTAAATAAGCACACCAAACTCATTCGGCAGATCTTTCTCTCCTACTTTTTTCCTTGATGAAAAAAGTAACAAAAAAATCAAGACATAAAAATGCTTCAGCCGCACAAGGCCGGGGCACTGCCCGCTTTTATGTCGGCCAACGCGCTTGGTTTACCATTATAGGTTTGGGCAAGAAAGAGCAACATTAGGAAGGCGTAGGGACTCTCATCAACATCGTCATTCCCCCCGTGCAATAGAGACTATGAAAAGCAAATAGTAGCCGCAAGGGGATCCCCTGACTTTGCAATGGGTACGATGAAAATGCTATTATCTAAAGTTTTGTTCCAGCCTCCCTCAAACTAGTGATGATATCATATTTCTTATGTCACTTTTTTCCTTGATGAAAAAAGTAACAAAAAATCAAGACATAAAAATGCTTCAACCGCACAGGTCCGGGGCACTGCCCGTCCCGATAGCTATCGGGATCGGGC
>NZ_JAHESD010000071.1 GCF_018598585.1 Chryseosolibacter indicum | reverse complement strand
CCTTTAGATAGTCGTTCATCTTATGATTACTTAGGACCGGAAATAATTTATCCTTCCTTGGACCTTCAGGATTTCTCAAATATTCATTGACAATTTTTAATGCTGGCGGAAGCAAAGGAATCCGAGTTGACGTACCGGTCTTTTTTCTGTTTGTCCAAATCCACTTCTCGCCATCGATTCCAATGGTCAACTCATCAGTTTGCAGCTTTTGAACATCAGCATATGCAAGCCCAGTGTAACAGCAGAATAAAAAGATATCACGAACCTGGTTCATCCTTTGTTTCTCAAATTGCTTTTCAATGATTCTCCTTAGTTCTGCTTGCGTTAGGAATTCCCGTTCAACTTCACGTTTAGACATCTTGAATCCAGAAAAAGGATCTCGCGTCAGCCAGCCTTTCTTGATTGCGATGTTTACAATCTTTCTGAAGTTTGACAGATACTTGACAACCGTATTGTGCTGACACCTGCGAACTGATTTCAACCAGAATTCAAAATCTTGAATGAACTCGTAGTCAAGTTTTTTAATATCAATATCATCCACGCCAAGCTTCCACTTCAGAAAATCAAGTGTGTGTTTTTTCGCGGTCGTGTAACGCTGAAACGTTAGTGGAGAGAATTCGTGACCTATAAGCGTTTCCATGCGATTGTTGTGGTCATCAAATATCTGCATTAACATTTTTGGTGTTTGGGTCGGAATGCCGTGCCACCTGCATTTGAATTCATGTAAGCATAGTAACCTACCTTCATTCAAGATCTGTCGCTGGTGTGCATATGCTTTTGAGAGTAACGTATCAAGATAACTGTTGATGGACTTTGAAGATGAAACCGTTCCTTTCACGCGACTTGCTTCAGTAGACCATTCATCGGCCTGAACGAATCGTTTCGTTCCTACCTCAAACCGTTCACCCGAAATGGTGATGCGCATATAGATTGGACATTCGTTTAGCTTATTCGCCATCGACTTCCGTGCAAAGAATAATACGCTCATTGTTGTACTCATAATGATTTGCATTGGTTGAATATTGTTAGAGAAATAAGTTTGATGAATCCTAAGTTCGGATCTCAACAGATCTGCCTTCGATTCAAATGAGTATGATATTTTGAATAAAGCAAGTCACAAGTTATATTGGACAAAAGCTTTTTACTTGCCTTTCCATCCCGCGTACATACCTACAACGACATCCATTGAGACGAATGGACCCGGGTTCCGGGAACTTTCGAAGTTTTACGCTAAAACTTTGAACAAAACAGGGGAAACTTTTGAGCTTGATTTTAGCAAGATGAATCATATAGACGCAAATCTTGCCAGTGTTCTAGCATCGATCAAATATCGACTTGAACAAAGAAGATGCAAGCTGATTGTCAGGCTCGCGGGTGCTACCTTTTATACATTCAAAAGAAACGGATTTATTAGCTATTCGAACGGTAAACCTAATGATCTGTCCGTGGCAGATGAGCGCGAGTCTACCATCCCACTAAGAGTGTTCCGTCCAGACGAAGATGAACCATTTACTCAATATTTGAAAAAAGATTTTTTTGGACATCGCGGAGCAACAGCCCTAACAAAGACTGAGGTTGATCGACTTATAAATCATTTTTCAGAGATCTACCAGAATGTCTTTATGCATGCCAATACAACCGAACCCGTTTTCGCTTGCGGTCAATTCTTTCCGTCTAAGGGTGAATTGAAATTTACCTTGGTCGATCTTGGGGATGGTTTTTTGAAAAAAGTGCATGAAAAAACCGGAGGACAAATTTCGAGTGAGGCTTCGGCTATTCAATGGGCGTTGCTGGGAAATACGACTAGAGACGTAGCGAAATTTGGACCCGGAGGAGGTGTTTTAAAGAGTATCCGGGAATACTGTAAACAACACAATGGCTCAATTTTGATTGTTTCTGGCGCGGACTATTGTAATGCCGGTGCTGGCCCAATTGAAAGTGGCAAACTGGCATGCCCTTTTAGCGGATCGATAGTTAACCTGGTTCTTCGAAATTTATAGCTTGAAAATGGACAAAATTCGTAATTTTAGGCTTCAATGTATATGGTGCAACTGCTAGTAAAAGATATCATTTCAAGCACTGTAGCAATCTCCAATACCGCTGGTTTAAAGGCTTTTGATACTGTACGGAAATATGTTTTATCTGAACAGCAAGTGATACTGTCGTTTGCAGGTATTGAAAACCTCACTTCAGCGTTCTGCAATGCTATGATTGGCAAACTGTATATGCAGTTTGGCGAGAAGCACATCGATAGCCTCGTTAAATTTGCTAACGTTGATAATGAGGTTTGGCAAGAAAAGATCCGAACAGCGAAAATTCTTGGAGTTGATGAGAAATTCAGAAATGCAGACCAAGAAAATATTTCGCAGCTTTTTGCATAATGCCATTTCCGAATATTTCCGACATTCGTTTTGCAACTATTAAAAGCCAATGTTACTTGCTCGACACGAACGTCTGGTTAGCGCTCGTTTCAGGTCTGGCCTCTCCGGACAAGAAGTTTGTCCCATACCTTGATTTCGTTGACAAGATTTTATCTTCAACGTTACATCCGAAACCAAAAATTGTTCTCAGTAATCTTCAGGTTTCAGAGCTGATCAATGCTTATTTAAGACAAGTTGCAATGAGACGGTACGTACTTGAGAACCATGTTGGACAGCCGGGACCGGATTACTTCAAAATGGTTTATCGGTCAACGCCACATTTCGCTACCCACCATAAGCTAATTAGGGATGAGATTAAAGGTTATGAGCCATCGTTGACACCTCAAGATGATAGATACACGCAAATTGGCCCGTACAAAATCATCGATGAACTAGCTCCGAAGATGGACTATAACGACTACTACTATTACAAGCTGTGCGTACAGTTGAGTAAAGAAGGAATTCAAACCGCCATCGTCACTCATGATGGCGATTTTAAATTTAAAGATGTTGAGATAATCACTGACAACTCCACTCTCAAAAATTTGCGATATCAGTCTTAGCATATTCCGATTCGCGTAAGCTATTTGCATTGCCAATTTTTTTTTAAACATTATCGCCACGAAGCGAAGTTATCCGTTGGCTGCATTGCAGGTTTTGTTCTAAGTGCATCGTGTATTCCATTGAAATCTTTTTTATCACTTTCCTGAAAGGCATCAAATACCATTTTTGCATTCTTGTCAATGGTAGCTAAGTCAACGATTAGGAAAATGGTCAGAACCGCTGCCAGCCGGGGAAAATTGTTTATGTAACTCTCCGAAAGAATTTGCCCACGCATTTTTTCGAATTGCTCGATTGATACAAAACTTGAGTGGGTGTGCATCGATGCATACCGATACAGGTTAAAATACGCTCTTATGGGACAAGTATATTCTACGAGATCAATTATTTTAAGAAGTCGGGCTTTACCATTCTTATGAAGAAATCGCCAGTTGGATTTTTTATCCTTTTCACTAAAAATTCTGATGAACTCTTGGTCATCTAGCTGCGCCTTAAAACGATGATGCGAAACTTGAGACGAGATTGAGGCCACCTCCTCCTGATCAAGCTTCAATATTTGAGACGCTTCTTCAAAATCTGTTTCGTGAACGCGAAACTTCTTTTTTTCAAAATACCCTTCCAGCTTCCAAAGTAAAATCTTGAATTCCTTTTCTTCTTGAGTTTTTGAATGAACAAATAAGTGATGAAACGTCACATATGTTTCCATTAACACTCTGATAAGGGAATTAATCGTGAAAATATCGATTGCCATTTTTCGTTCCTTTTCTGTGGAACCTTTCGCTTCGATCAAGCCACGAATAAGATGATACAATGTCCCAGCGTGAATTGCAAACTTGTCAATTAGCAAGTCGGAGTATCTTTCGAATCCACTACGTGTTACGGTTTTTCGCGCCTGATAAACTTTGAAGAGATGCGAAAGAAGGAGCTCCTCCAATTTTCGTGTTGGATTTTCTACAAGGCTTTGCATCAATTTTGAGTGAAGATTGGGTGAACAATATTTTCCTCTTCAATCCATTTCTCTGGCATGAGGGAATCTAAGATTGCTAATGCCTCTGGAGAAAATAAAGTGTGTTTGATTTGTACGGTCCAGGGGCTTTCAATGTCAGATGTTTGAAACGGATTTTGTGGAATTAATAGTTCAATATCTGGAAAGATGTTTGCCTTAATGTCCTGGTAGATTTCAATGCCTTTATTGTCCCAGTCACACAAATAGTATAGGGGCAATTTAGGTTTGGGTATAAATTTTAATTTAGCAGTGTTTCGTCCCCCAGCATGCCAGAGCTCAACGTCCTTTAGCCTTGGCTTTCGGAGCTTATTGTCATTCTCGCATAAAACGATGCACCTTGGTTTTAAGCTTTCACAATGCAAAACATATAAGTATTGTTGATCGTGCTCATCTCTTGCCAAAGTCTTAACGCCTAAAATTTTCACAACTGCATCGTAGATGCGTGAGTTTCGTCTAAGCTTTTTCGCTCCACCAAAGTATGACGCTGATATTTCCTTTTGACTTCTGCCCTCGTTGACTATAACATCTCGGTTAGCTTCGATCTTCAAAAGAATTTCAATGTCAGTTTCGTCTAAATTTAAACTATCGAATTCAAAGCGATTTATAAATTCTTCGTATTGAAGAAATTTCGGTAGCAAAGTATTAGCGTAAAATGGGTCATAACTTTTGCTCTTAGACAATGTTTTATTGTCCGTCTGCCGGATGTAGTCCATGTCAACCATTCTCTTAACGAAGGGAAATTTTAAAATATCGGCCGGAACGGAACCGTTCTTGAATAATAAGTTTAGTTGCTTAATTGCTTGCCAATTCATTCTGCTCTAAGTGCTGTTTGATAGGAATACTTTTCACGCGGGTTTTGAAAAAGCTCATTGGTGTGTAATTACGATGCTTGTCCTTTTTCCCTTTTATAAGCATGTGCAAATACCACTCCTCGTCATTATATGATCCGAACGGTTTTGGGGTCATCGTAATTAATTGGTAGCCGAATTGCTTTGCTATTTCTGGGAAGATATTAAAGTTCGTGTCATCGATATTTGACAGTTCTTCTATAATTATAAACTTGATGCCTTGATTTTGGTCCTGATCCTTTTGAACGATGGAGAGCCGCCCTATGCATAATAGTGCTAGTGCTGTATAAGCTTGGCCACCGCTGGCGGTATTTGTCTCACCTTCTTCATCCTCCATTTTTACCTTCAGAGTAAAGTAGAATTTCGGATCGAGCAACTTGATCGGGTCGGCATCAACAGCTGAATAAAATTGTCTCGCAATGTTTTTGATCAAATTTTCAGGAGAATTGTGGTCAGGCATGTCATCGAGCTTTGTAAATAGGTCAGCCCCGTACTTATGAACTCGAGCCTTATTTTTCATCTTTTCAATCCAGTCGATGTTAATATCCTTTCTCGGCTCAAACTCTATCTTAAAATTATACGCGTTACTTACCTTGTTCTTTTCAAAGAAGAAGTTGAGATTCAAGATGGTAGTAGCGTATTGGCGATATTGCTTCTCCACTTGGGTAAATACCTCCGTTAGTATTTTCAATTGCAATTCCCCAAGAGATTTCAGGTGTTCATTAAGCTGAGTGAGTTCGTTGCCGAGCCCATCCAATCCCACCTTACCACATAATACATCGACTAAAGTTTGGAAGCTATAATACGGGATGCCATCTTCACCATAGAGCTCTGGGTTGTTCCGATCTGATTGCGACTCCTCAAAAGAATTTGCCACACTAGAGTACTCTAGTTCGTACGCCCTTTCATCCTTATCGGACAGCCCCTTTAATCCAAAAACAAATTCATCATTAATCTCACCCAGGATAAGAATATTCTCAAATCGTAATTCAGTTTCTACTTCAAGCTCCTGCTTCGCGGCAGCAAATGCGACTTCTGTAAGTTTTTTCGTTCCATGCAAAGACGATGATTTGAACTGACATTCCTTGTAGGTGCTGTGCTGTTCATCTCGTTTAGATTTAATACTTCGCCTATACCTTTCTGCTGCATTAATTTCCTTCTTCCTTTGATTACGGTCCTCAATAAGCAAATCAAGTGGGAGTGTTATGTCAAAGTCAATTTTATCAAATGGTTGAGTTACTTCTTTTTTTAATTCGTGAAAATCCTCGGTTAGTAATTCAGTTAGTGCTGCATCGTTTGCTTGTGATTGGTCTAAGATTTTAGCAGCATCTTGGATGATTTTGGTTATCTCTTCATCCAAGACAACGTACTCTTCTTTATGCAGCTTGATTTTGCTAAAGTCATCGAAATGTTTTTCAATGAACTGGATATTGTGTTCGCTCAGGGCGTTGTCGGGAACAATTTGTATAAGGTTTTGCTCAGCTTGGTATATTTTAAAATAGTTGTCGTTGAATCCTAATTCAACCAGTGCTTGATTTAAAGTCCTGATTTGATTTCTTTCTCTTTCAAGACTAGTAATCTCGTCCTGAATCTCTTCCTTCTTCCTCGCGATAGCCTTGCTCAAACTCTCTCTCTTATGAAAAAGTCTTTTTGAAATCAACGGTAAATACTCAGAGAGTGGTCCTAGGTTTAACCAAATGCCATCGCCTTCCGTCTTATAACAGCTTAGTAGTTCAGAAGGGTTAAGCGTTAATTTTAGCCCTGCAAATGGGGTCACTTTTGTAACATAAATCTCTTTAAGCCTTTGGAGAATGGTTTCCTCCTCAATCGAAAGCTCTTTGTTTTGTTTAATCGCCCAATTGAACAATGAATTAGGATTTGCTCCATCATATAGTAGCTGGATCTCTTTTAAAGCCTCCAAATTCTGGTCGATCTCTTTCAACCTTCTAGGATAGAAATCATATGCTTCGTCATAGTTCTCACTCCACTTTGACGTTTTGAATTCACGGAAAATAGAATGCTCCTTCAGCAAGTTCAACTTTTTACGGGCATCTTTTAAATTTTCATTTTCAGCGTATGCGCGTCTTAGTCCTTCCCGAGTCTTGTACTTATTGACGATCTCGACCAATTCCTCGAGCCTATCAATATGGGATTGTAGGTTCTGTAGCTTTCTCTTTAATTCATCCAAATTCTTTTTACCTGCACCGGTCTTCAGATCCTCTAACCTAGTTCGGATTGCGTTACAAATATCCCTCTGAAGTAGCATTTTCTTGTAAGAATCGACACATTGGACTTCATAGGCATCTTTGAGGCTATTAAATTCATGCAATGACTTGGTTTTCTTCTCTTCATTGTCATTGAACTCTTTGGTTGCTGTGCTCATCTTCATGAAACACAGTTGTGCATTATTTTTTAGGTATTCCTCCTTTGATTTAACACTTTTCTCAAAGGTTATCTTAAGCTTAGACAATCTCTCTTGCTTATGGACAAGTGTCCTTATTTCGAGGTCAGCATTATGATAGTTTTTGATGTGTTGCGCTAAGATTTCCTTCTTGTCATTAAAATTTATTTGAATCTCTTCGTTGTCTTCGAACAAGAAGTCCTGAAGACTCTTTGACTTTTTCGTGTCCAACGTCTTTGCGCGTGAGAAGGATTGAAGAACCTTCGCGAATGACTTTAGATTTGTCTCTTTGGTTAGGTCTACAGGGAGAAGTTTATTCCTAAAGAGAAGATCAAAATATTCATCAATCTGGTTTCTTTGATAGAAGTCTTTGAAATGAATTCCGTATTTGTTGTACAAGTTTCTAGCCAATGGCTGCAAATCAAGAATCCGCATGTCTTCATCGATAAAATCTGAAGATTCAAGGATTTGCTTAAAAGGGACAAGAGCCACCCCACGGCTTTCAAAGTCATCTCCTCCCTGAACGATGAATGGCCGAACGGGGAGACGCGAAGTGCGCGGAATATACACTCCTATGGTCAGGAATTCTTTTTCTTTCTTTTCTATGTCAAGAAAAGCGAACCCGTGAGTTATCCAATCCTTTTTAAGTGGAATGTTTTCAATTTTTCGATCTTCTATCCCTTCTGTCCCCGGTCTCCACTCTTCTCGTAACGGCACAAAGATCAACTGCAACAAATCTGCAAGTATTGACTTACCTAGTCCATTATTGCCGGTAAAATCAGTCCTTATTTCATGCAGTTTGTAATCCGCATTGTTGTGCTGTCTTATTCCTACTGTTGAAATTGAATGTATCCTAGGAAAGTTTTTCATTTTTCAAGTAGTTTTCAATCGCATCAATATTGTTAATTACATCTCCGTAAAGTGTAACGAGGCGGTCAATCCCTGGTTGTATCACAAATTTCATTTCATCCAAATTGCTGAAATAGATCCAGCCTAGCCGTTCAAAATCTTTTAGGATAGACCTTACCTTATCCTTAACAGATTGCTCTTCAGAGGGTGTGTAGTTGGGCTTAATTTTCCCAAATAGCAGCAACTGCCAAGACTCTTTGTTTTCCCCTTCTTTAAAAATCAGTTCGAGGTCTTGCCATGACACAGCCTTTTCTTCAAAGAATTTATCTTTAAAAATGTTTAATAGAAGGATGCCAAATATTACCTTATCATCCTCTAGTTCTTTGCTTCTATTGTCTTTGCCTAGCTTCCCTTTTCCCTCATCTGGATAGTCCAGGTAGTAATACTTGTCGTTGTCGGCCATTCCTCTTATCAAAGGCATGTGACAAAAAATTCGATAAAATTCTTTTAGCCCATTATCATAATGCTCATCGATGAAATGGAATATCCTTTGATCGTTTCCAAAATCTTGGATGTGCCTCCCTGATCGAAGCGCAACGTCTGCGTCTATGAAGTACTTTGCTGCTAGCTCAGAGTTTAAGAATTCGAAATTTGCATTTTCCATAGAACGAGGTCCATATGTTTTCTTGTCACTTCTTCTTTACTTATAGCAATCATTCCCCCTTTTGAGGCGTTGTGTTGCTCTATAAGTCCGAAGCAAACGTTTATTGCTACTTCAAGACTACCCTCCTTTTCCATTATTTTATCCAGCCACTCCTCAAACTGAATTTTATTTCCGGCACCTATTTCATCGTTAATTTTATCCAGCCATTGAGCAGTAGATTCTTGGACTTTAAGTAAAGCGAAACCTTTTTTCCTTTCTGCTTCTTCATGTTCATTGTCATGGTCTGGTTCATCGGGTTTCGCATTCGCATAAAATTTAAAATCCAACTTTGGAATCGCGAGGAATTTTTGATAAAAGTATGGTAGATACTTTCTAGGGAATTTTTCTGGTAAGCGAATCTCACCTTTCTCGTGATAGCTATTCTTTAAAAGATACTGGAGCAGCTTCTCAATTTTCACTTTAAACATTTGTTTATGCTTAAGTGAATCCAACAGGTTGCGAAGTCGTTTAGATGCCAGTTGTATACGTTCGTTTATTGAATATATCCGGTAATCGATATTTTCAAAAAACGCTTCGATGTCTCGCTGTATTCTGTCATATTCCGTGAAAACTTCCTCATGGGTTGTAAATTTTTCTCTTGCGCTCTTGATTTTATTTACCGTCTCATTTTTATAGTCAAGTGTGTTGATGAGGCCAATGGTTTGTTCTTCAAGGCCTTTGAAAATTTCAACAAAAGAGTTGATTAGCTCTTTCGGATTGTCAACGTCTGGCTTCAAGAGATTACGGAGCTCTAAAATTTTTTCTTCGATAGCCAACTGTAGAAGCTCAGTGTGTCCAACAATTTCCTTTTGCGCGGGAAGAAAATTGTTTTTGTGCCAGTATTTTAAGCTCTCGATTTCAGAAATATCTTCATCGTTAATGGGGAGAGTTCGTTTGAAGACATGGAAGAGCTCAAGCTTCTTAATCTCTGGCTGCACTTGATTGATTATTAACCGGCACAGTTCCTTAGCGTATACTGTAAGGTGAACATAGTATTTGCTCCCTCTGGATTCTGTGATGTAATAATGACTGCTGAGCTTCCTGGATAATACTTCTTTTTGGATTTGCCCTTTTTGAAGAAACTCGGCAACGTCCTCGATTGTATCGTCTAAATCTCGTTCTTCAAAATTTTCAGATATGTATCCTTTTTCAATTTTATAATACAACCATACTATAAGAAGCAACGACTCCTCATTCTGAGGGATTAATTCAGTGTAACTTTTGGAAAGAGATATAAGGAGGTCCTTGTCCATTACCTTTTATATGGTGTTCTCAACAACTATAGAGCCATAATTTAGTTTTTGATGGAGACAGGTAGTGTCTCACTGACATATGGTAGATGCCGCATGAACTGCGCACAATTCGTCATGCCCACTTTAGTCAGCTCCTGATGGCTAACCCCTATGAACCTGCAAATTCGGGGTTTTATCACTAAAATTATCTCATGATATGAGATAAAAATACTACATTGCTCGCAAAACCAAAAATGGTTTTATGAATCGTATTAAAGAAGTTTTGGAAGAAAAGGGAATTAAGCAGACTTGGCTAGCAGAGAAACTTGGCAAAAGTTATAACATGGTAAACGCATATGTTCAAAATCGAAGACAGCCAAGTCTCGATGTGCTAGGTCAAATTGCTAAGATCCTAGGAATTAATATTAAGGAACTGATTAAGTAAGGATGTTGATGTCACAAACCGATTTAACTTTTTTCACCAACGATAAATTTGGAACTCTACTCGATAGATTCAAAGCCACGCTGAAGGACACCCGATACTTTGATGTTCTTGTCGGATATTTCCGATCCAGTGGATTTTATCAACTATATCAAAGTATCGAACCAATAGATAAAGTAAGAATATTAGTTGGCCTTGGTATAGACGAACACTCTTATAATGCGATTAACCAGTATCAAAACCAATCCACAATTGATTTCGAGTCGCATGGAACCGCAAAGCGGGAGTTTCAAAAAAATCTAGTACAAGAGATCGAGAACGCAACAGAATCGGACCAGAAGCTCGAAATCGGGCTAAGGAAGTTTATCGAATTTCTTCGACAAGATTGTGTTGATAGCGAAACTGATAAAGCCTCATCGGGAAATGGAAAAAAACTCGAGATAAAAGCATATCCTTCAAAGAACGTTCACGCAAAAATATACATTGGTCGATTTCATCCGGAAGACCGCGACTATGGTTATGTAATCACAGGCTCAAGCAATTTTTCACTCTCAGGCCTTGTAGCTAATCGGGAATTCAATGTGGAGCTGAGAAAACGTAATGACGTAGAATTTGCTTTGGCGCAATTTGAAGCCCTTTGGAAAGACTCTGTAGATATTTCTCAAGAGTTTGTAGACGCGGTTCAAATTAGAACCTGGCTTAATGACACTATCACTCCTTACGAACTATACCTAAAATTAATCTACGAATATTTGCAGGAAGATATCAATCTTCGAGACACCTACGATACGTATCTGCCTGATGGCTTCGCTCGTTTACAGTATCAGCAGCAGGCGGTAATTCAAGCACTAAAGAAGTTAGAAGAATTCAATGGGGTCTTCTTGGCAGATGTTGTGGGATTGGGAAAAACATTTATTGCGGCTCAGCTTCTTCAACAGGTCCGAGGGAGAATTCTAGTAATTTGTCCTCCAGTGTTAAGAGAGTACTGGGAAGAAAGTCTGAGAGAGTTTCATGTTCCTGCAAAAGTCGAATCACTTGGCAAACTTGAACATATCATTGATTCTGGACTTGAGAAATATGAATACATCGTTGTAGATGAAGCGCACCGTTTTAGGAACGAGACAACGCAGGCTTATGCTGATCTTTTAGACATCTGCAGAGGAAAAAAAGTCATTCTTGTGACAGCTACACCTCTCAATAATTCAATTGAAGATATATTTTCTCAACTTAAGCTTTTTCAAGCACCTAGGAACTCAACAATCCCAGGCGTCCAAAATCTTGAAAAATTTTTTAACCGTCTAAAAAAGCGATTGGAAGAATTCGAAAAGCAAGATCCCGAGTATAAAAAAGCCATCAGGGAAGTATCCAATGAAATCAGAGACAAAGTGCTAAAGCACGTCATGGTTCGAAGAACAAGAAGAGATGTTCTTAAATATTTTAAATCGGATGTAGAGATTCAAGGGTTGGGCTTTCCTGACATGCAAGACCCGCAGAAAATTGTTTATTACTTTAAAGGAACCGCAGAGCAAGCATTCAATCAAACCATCAAGCTTCTTTCTGAATTTCGCTATACAAGGTACATTCCATTGCTTTACTATGTCGGCAACAAAGGACTTACAGAATTTGAGAAGCAACAACAGCGAAATGTAGGCGGCTTTATGAAGGGCGTATTGGTCAAACGACTAGAAAGCAGCTTATATGCCTTTAAAAACAGTGTTAGGCGTTTCACAGAATCATACGAGAGATTTATAGAAATGTTTAATGGGGGTACCGTTTATATCAGCAAGAAAATTAATGTTTTCGATTTGTTGGATAACGATGACATTGAACGACTTGAAAAGTTGGTTAATGACGAAAAGGCACAAAAGTATGAGTCTAAAGATTTTAAGAAAGATTTTATTCCGCACTTAGAGCGCGACCTTGAAATATTAAAACAGATAGGGAATTTGTGGCAGAATGTAAGCGAGGATCCAAAGCTTGAACAATTCACAACGGAAATAAAGACGAATCCGGTACTTAAGAAAAATAAGCTGGTAATTTTCACCGAATCGAGGGAGACAGGCGATTACATTTACGAACATTTGATACAGGAGTTTCCAGGTAAAGTTATTTTCTACTCAAGTAGGGGTGGGAGACATACTGACATCCATATGACATCAAAACACAATATTTCCCGTGACCTTATTAAAGAAAATTTTGATCCCAATCAAAAGGAACAATCGAATGACATTAGGATTCTTATAACAACGGATGTTTTAGCAGAGGGAATAAATTTGCACCGTTCTAACACGCTAGTTAACTATGACCTCCCTTGGAATCCAACTCGAGTACTACAGAGAGCAGGTAGGGTGAACAGGCTTGGAACTAAGTTCCCTGAAATTTTTATATATAATTTCTTTCCTACCACGCAAAGTGATGAGCACTTAGGCCTTGAAATCAATATCACAAATAAAATTCAGATGTTTCATGACATCCTTGGTGAGGATGCACGGTATTTATCAGATGGCGAAGAGATTGGCAGCCAGGAATTATTTGACACATTAAACAACAAAAAGATCTACACAGGCGAAGATGAAGAAGAAGACTCCGAGCTGAAATATGTTGAACTATTACGTTCAATCAGAGATAAAAATCCCAGCCTTTTTGAAAAAATTAAAAAATTACCTAGAAAAGCACGCTCTGGATTTCGTCATGATAGCGCAGAGCAATTAATTACATTCTTTCGCTTAGGCAAACTCAAGAAATTTTACAAAAGCAATACTGGTCAATCTGAAGAGATTACATTTTTTGATGCGGTGAAAATATTGCAGTGTAAGGCAGAGGAACCCAGGGTTCAAATTCCATCTGATAAATATTTTGCTTTGCTTCAATTAAACAAAGTTCGGTTCGAGTTGGATTCGCAACTTGATGACGATGACCCGTTAACTCGGGGTAGGTCCAATGCGAAGTACATTGAGGATCGACTCAAGGATAAAAACTTCAAAAGTTATAAGGGCTTTACTGATGATGACGATGAGTTTATTAGAGGGGTCAGGCAAATGATTTCCTTAGGAACCATTGCTAAAAAGACTTCGCAGCAAATTAAAAAGGAACTGGAATTCGAAACAAATCCGCTCCATGTTATCGGCATTTTAAGAAAATATATAAGGACTATTGCAGTCGAGGATCATGCTCATGGAAAGCAAAGCGTGAAACGGGAGGTCATCTTATCAGGGTACTTAGCGTAGTAATATGGAAAGGAAGCAAGCTAAAACATATATCAGTGAAGTCCTGCAATCAAATTTTGATACTGATCGATTTCAATTATTCCTTAAGAATCTTTTAAATGATTTCGAACCTAGAGATAATTCATATCATGGAAGTTTACTATGGGAGGCTTACAGGGATCATATTAATCATTATCGCAGAATAGGTAAGTATATTGATCCACATGGTGAAGCTTTGGATATTTTAATTGTCGAAACGAAATCCTTAGCCAAATTAGATCGAGCTAGAACGTCCCTAAGAAACTTTGTCGTGAAGCACTTACAAAGTTTCGAAAAGGACTATGCGTTGGTTGCCTTCTACTCAAACGAAGACCAAGGCTCTGATTGGCGTTTTTCATTTGTTAAAATTGACATTGAAGCTGAGCAAACCCAATCTGGAAAAGTTAAATCCAGAAAAGAGCTAACACCAGCAAAAAGGTTTTCGTATTTGGTCGGAAAGCATGAAAACTCTTACACTGCACAGAAGCAACTAATTTCCCTATTAGAAAATGACTATAGTAATCCACTGATAGCGGATATAGAAAACGCGTTCAGTATCGAAAAGGTAACAGACGAATTTTTTGAGCAGTATAAAGAACTCTATTTAAAACTTTTCGAAAATTTGTCTGGTGAGGAAAGTGTTACAAAGATTTTAACACGTTCACATTTTGATGTTGCCAGGTTTACGAAAAAGTTATTAGGTCAGATTGTATTCCTATACTTTCTTCAAAAAAAGGGATGGTTAGGTGTACCAAAAGATGAAACCTGGGGCAAAGGAGAAAAACGATTCCTTCAGAAGTTATTTATTGAGGCATCAACTGAGAACAAGAATTTTTTCAACGCATACCTTCAATTTCTTTTTTATGAAGCACTAGCCAAGCCGAGAAGTAACAGCCCGGACCCGACTTTCTATAAAAAATTTGATTGTAAAATACCTTTTTTGAATGGAGGACTTTTTGAGGCTGATTACGATTGGGTGAATTCCAATTTGATATTGCCCAACGAACTCTTTAGAAATTCTGAGAAAAACAAAGCCGGGGATATTGGTACTGGAATACTTGATGTATTTGATCGTTACAATTTTACTATTAAAGAAGACGAGCCGCTGGACAAGGAGGTCGCGGTTGATCCAGAGATGTTGGGCAAGGTATTTGAAAACATGCTGGAAATAACGGAACGAAAGAGTAAAGGAGCATATTACACCCCAAGAGAAGTGGTGCATTATATGTGTCAAGAAAGCCTCATCCAATACTTGCATAACTCTCTATGCGAAAACAATCCAATTCAAATACCAAGGGAGCATATTGAGACCTTTATAACCAAGGGTCACTTAACACTGGAAAATGACTTGGTTGTTCAAATCAAAGGACGAGAGACAAGAACACAGAAGTTTCAGCTACCTGAAACCGTCAGAGAGAATGCTAAGCTCATTGATAAGAAATTAACAGATATCAAAATTTGTGATCCAGCGATCGGATCAGGTGCTTTTCCGGTTGGCTTGTTGCATGAGCTAGTAACTGCTCAAAAAGTTTTATTGCCACATCTCGATCACCAATATCTTGAAGATAAATTAAAGGTCATTGGCCTGGAGTTCGACACGTACTTAAAGGATCCAGGCAAATACATTTACCGAATAAAAAGGCACGCAATTCAGGAAAGCATTTATGGGGTTGACATTGATGCCTCAGCGATTGACATAGCGCGATTGCGATTGTGGCTAAGTTTGATTGTTGACGAAGATGACTTTTATACAATTGAGGCCTTACCAAACTTAGACTATAAAATTGTCAATGGAAACTCTTTGATTGGTATGCCAGAAGAGTCGCTCCGCGATCTCAAAACCGAAAATGAGCTCGAAGGATTAAAAGATGAATTTTTTGATGAGACAGACGAAATTAAGAAGAGGGAACTACGAGGAAATATTAATTCAAAAATTCGCGACCTTCTAGCGAGTGCTAAGCAATACGCTGGATATAACATTGATTTTGATTTCAAACTCTTTTTCTCAGAAGTATGGCATTATAAAAAGGGTTTCGATGTAGTGATAGGTAACCCTCCATACGTTTTTGGTGGTTCAAAAAAAATTACTGAGGAGCAGAAAAAAGCATTTAAGGTTTTGTATAGTTCAGGTACTAAGAAAATTAATCTTTTTGCCCTATACATTGAAAAAGGTTTGCTTATCCTTAAAGACAAAGGATCCCTGAATTACATTACTCCGAATACCCTATTGAGAGTTACTTCCTATAGCGGCATAAGGGAGTACATTGTAAAGAGATCTACCATCGAAGAGATTGCGGATCTAGACGTTGGTGTTTTTAAAAATGTTACTGCCTCTACAGTGATTATTCGGTTGTCTAAACAACCCGCTGCAACTGGCAATACAATTGAAGTAAAAAAAGGTATAGGGGAGAATGTGTTTCAACACATTGACCAAAAAGAATTCAATGCCAAGGGTTTTGTCTTTGATATTTTTTCAAAGAATACGGATAGAGTTATTCTAAGCCAGTTATTCAAAGGAAGTGTGCAACTTAAAAACATCACTAGAATGATACGTTTTGGGGTAGTCATTTCCGGGAATTTGGAAACCGTTGTGTCGACTACGAGAAAAAGCACAAATTGGAAGCCGTTTCTTGAAGGAGACGAAATAACTTCATATCGAATCAATTACCGGGGCAGGTTTTTACACTACTCAAAGGAACTTCTCCATAGAAGCAGAACCCCTGATGTGTTTGAAGTTCCAAAAATTATGGTTCAGAGAATAACTGGTGGAAGCAGGCCAATTAAAGCTGTTTTCGATTCGAGCAATTACTACAATAAAGAATCAATTATAAACATCATTCTCAATAGCGACTTATTTCGATATAAATATGTCCTCGCAATATTAAACTCGGAGCTAATCAACTGGTTCTACGCAAAAAAATTTACGAATTTTTCGAAATTGACTGTCAACCTCTCGAAGGAATACTTAGAAGAGATTCCTATTAAAAATGCTAATGACCAAACGCAGAAGCTAGTCTGCACGTTGGTTGATTATGTGACTTACGCAAATAGCAAATTGGTATTACATTTCTTTTTAAATCTTATTGATGCAGTGGTGTTTGAACTGTATTTAATGGATGTGGTGAAATCAGCCAAGAAGCAAGTCATTCCCTATCTGTCCGATCTAAAGCCACTTGAAGAGGAACAGAGTGAAGAACAGAAGGTTCGTATTATTCAGGATGAATTTGATCGACTGTACAACCCGAATCATCAAGTTAGAAATAACCTTGAGTCAATTGAAAGCATAGATGAAGTACGAACAATAAAAGAGAATCTTCGATGAAAATAAAGAGCATAGAAGTAAATAACTATAAGGCGTTCTATGGTAATCACACTATACCGGTGAATGGAAAGAACGTATTCATTTATGGTGAAAATGGTAGCGGAAAAAGCTCTCTGTATTATGCTCTAAAGGATTTTTTTCAATCCTCTATTGAAGTGATCGATCTAAATGAGGTCGAGAATATTTTCATTGATGCGTCTGACAAGGGTAAGAGCCACATTAAGGTAGTTTTTAACCCAGATAAAGACGGAAATAACAACAACTCCGCCTACGAATGTACGGCCACCTCAAAAAATACAGACTCGACTTTAGATACGAGTATTAAGGATGCAAACAATCTCAAGAGTTTCCTCACTTACAAGCATCTTTTGGATATTCACCATATTAAGCGTGGCGAAGAGATTGACCTCTTTGGCTTACTCGTAAAAGGAGTTCTGAAGCATTTCAAATACACGCTGACGGGTGGTAAAGAGTTAGGGGCACTTTGGAAAGAATTGGAAGACATGATTGCCAAGCCAACTGACCGGACGCATACCACCGCGCAAAAGAAGTCGGAAGTTGATAGGGCATTAAAAACGTTTAACGATGCTTTTAAGCAGCTCTTTGAAGAGCCAACAGCTGCAACCGCGAATCCAGAATATATTTTAAGTCATGCAACCCCGATCTTGGATCTCTTTGAGCACAGCTTAAAGATTAAACTTAGATATCTCCAAGCCGTTCCAAATGCTGACTATACTGCATTTGAAAGAAACCAAGTGCGCATTGATCTGCAATATGCTGGTAAAGCTGTCATCAAACCGCACTTGTTTTTAAATGAAGCTAGGCTCTCTGCGATTGCTATCTCCATTTATCTGGGCATGATCAAGAGACATCCGCAACTTAGAAATTATAAATTGCTGTTTCTTGACGACATTTTCATTGGCCTAGATATATCAAATCGCCTGCCGCTTATGAATATTTTAGAATCGCATTTTGGAGATTATCAAATATTCATCACTACCTATGACAAACCTTGGTATGAATATGTGAAGAGTTTTCTTGAAGGACGAGCAGGCTGGATGACTCTAGAGTTTTATGCGACCCAAATAGATAAAGGGTATGAAATTCCAAGGATTTTAGATAATAATGACTACATCGCACGGGCAGAAAAATATTTGCAAGAGAACGACTATAAGTGTGCTGCTGTATACGCACGGACTGCGTTTGAGCGCGAGTTGCAAAAGTTCTGTGACAGAAAAGGTATTGCAGTAAAATATCATAAACAGGTTAAGAAATACGCATCAGAACATTTTTGGAATGCGATAAAAAGTCAAAATCACATGACGCAGGGGACCATCAGTGATATTGAACAATTTCGTGATTTAGTTTTGAACGCATTCAGCCATTATAATACGGAAAAACACGAAATAAAAAAGGAGTTGCAGAAAGCCCTTAATTCAATAAAGTCATTGAAAGGTGTTCTGGACGCAATTGCATAACACAGAATGAAGGTCAATATCAGCAACGCGGTCAAGTTATTCTTTCCAAATCCGTCATTGGAAATGGTGTACTTCGAGGCTATTGCAAATGCTGTCGATGCAAACGCGACCAGCATCGAAGTTTTCATAAGTATTGACGCTTACAATAAACCGGAAAGTCTAACAATTGCAATCAAGGATAATGGTGATGGCTTTAACGCTAAGAACTTCGAAAAGTTTTCTAAGCTCCTAGAGATTGAGGCGGAGGATCACAAAGGCATCGGCAGACTTGTGTTTTTGAACTACTTCAAAGAGGTTGCTGTAACTAGTATTTTCGAAGGACAGAAAAGGTCTTTTCTATTCACTGGAGCTTTCGATGGTGAGCACGAAATCACAAACGTTCAGACCCAATCAAATGAAACTGAATTAAAATTTAAGGGCTACAGAAAAGACAAAGTAAAATCATACGACTACTTAAAGCCAGAGTCGATTAAAAATGGAATTTTACTACATTTTTTTCCGCTTTTCTACAGCTTAAAAATGAAGGGTAGCAGTTTGAAAATCGGAATCACTTTGACAACGCTCGAGTCAAACGCAGAGCATAATTTTTATTCTGAGCGCAAAGAACTTATTGTCAGCGAAATTCCAAACCTACAAGAAGAGAGCTTTCCGGCAGATGGCTTGGACCTTTTTGAAAAATTAAAACTTTTCTACTCAATTAAAGAGAACCCGGAAAACCAAACATTAATAACTGCCATTTCAGTCGATAACAGGACAATTCCAGTAGAGATTTTTTCACGCGATGCAATCCCTGCCGGTTACGAGATCATTTTTCTCTTATACTCAGATTTGTTTAAGGGCAAAGCAAATTCGTCCCGTCAAGAACTCGAAATGGAAGAATCTGACGTAAGAACACTAAAGAGACTTTTTGGTGAGCAGGTCTCGAAAATACTAAATGACAAAATACCTAAAATCCAAGAGCGAAACAGACAAGTCACAGAGTCGCTGAAGGAACGGTTCCCTCACTTATCTGGTTATTTTGAAGAGGAGTCGGTTGGCTTGATCGATAGAAACCAATCGTTGGAGCTTGCGCAAAGAAAATTTTTTAATGCACAAAAGGAAATTCTCGATTCTCAATCGCTTTCCGAGGATCAGTACCAAAAATCTCTTGAAATTTCGGCAAGGATTCTCACTGAGTATATTCTATATCGAAACATAATAATAAATAAGCTGAAGCAAATTGATCCATCAAATGATGAGGCCGACATACATAATATAATCGTCCCAAGACGAAAGACTTTTGTAAAATCAGACAGCAGCACCGACTTATATACAAATAATGCATGGCTCCTCGATGATAAATATATGTCATATACTACGATTTTGAGCGAGCGGGAAATGGGCGAACTCATACAGAATATTTCTCTGGAGGAGCATTCTGAACGAATCGAGAAACGGCCAGACATCGCTATAATATTCTCTAACGATCCCGAACGAACAGCGAAAGTAGACGTTGTAATCGTTGAGCTCAAAAAACTAGGTTTAGGGCTTGCAAAACGCGAGGAGGTCATAAGTCAACTGAAACAAAGGGCTCGAAAATTATTGAGATTATACCCTACTAAAATTCAACGAATTTGGTTTTATGGTGTTGTTGATTTCAATGACGAATTCAAAATATCGTTGCTTGAAGAAAAATTTATTGAGTTGTTTTCAAGTGGAACAGTTTTCTATAAAGAGCATTCAATAATATTAGATCTCGACCAAAAGACCGAAATTCCAGTTGGGCTTTATGTGATGTCTTACGAAGCATTTTTGAAGGACGCTGAAACAAGAAATCATACATTTCTTAACCTGTTAAAGGAAAGTTTGAAACAAGACAGGTGACCCATTATAAAATAAGGGAAATAGTAGATGCTCTTCCTGGGTGAAATGACCGGTGATATTTAATAAAATTGCCATTGTGTAAATGTTGCATGCACTTGTGATAAGTTGTAGCAGACCTTACTCCAGATAGCGCCATCAATTCCTTGCGAGTTATCTTGAATGAAGCGGATCGCTCATTCTGGATCCACTTTATGACGATGGCAAAAAATATCTTCTGATGACTGCCATTCATTTGTGAAGTTGCAAGCAGCTGGTCAAATAGCACTGTCATTTTCTTTCATTACTTAACATGCGATCAATATCCTCTCGATTATAATAATGCATCCCGCCAACCTTCGTATAACGCAAGACACCCGATACTCTAAGATTCAAAAGCGTCCCAGATGAAATACTTAATACAGCCCTCACCTCTTTGCTCCTCAACCATTCCGTCTTCGGTTTATCAGCCTTCTGAAGCAATTCCTTTATCTCTGTCAGCAGTTGTGTTTTGAATTGCTGCAGATCCTGTTTCGTCACGATGTCAATCTCCATAGTTATTCGTGTTTGTATTGTGCAAAGCTGAACGATCATAAACCGGGCTTTTCACTAGACGATCCCAGATGGGAAAGATTTTTTGAATTGTCGGTTGCTTTTTTTTCATCCCATGTGGGACGACATAGTGAAAGGCCCAGTAATCAGTCGGGGAGATTTGAACCAAAAACAATTATGGTTCTATCATTTTCAGACGCGAAGAAGATTTCTATCATCGAGTACTTATCAAAACTTGGGTTCGAGCCGACAAAGATAAGAGGAAACGATTACTGGTATTGCTCTCCATTAAGGCACGAGCGGGATGCATCATTCAAAGTCAACAACAAACTCAATGTATGGTATGATCACGGGTCAGGTGAGGGTGGAACGTTACTTGACCTCGGAATGAAGTTGCATGGATGTACGCTTAGCGAGTTTGTCGAGAGGCTAGGTAACGAGAATTTTTCTTTTCACCAGGTTTCTAGAATTCGGGTCGATTCGGGGCCTGAGATTAAGATTGAGATCCTTTCAGCAAAACCAATCGGTGACCTAGCGCTGATTCAATATCTCGAAGGACGAAAGATCGATCCAGATATCGCGAAACGGTTTTGCAAGGAAGTACAATTCAAGATCAAGGATCGGGATTATAAAGCTATCGGATTCCCGAACCGCTCAGGTGGATATGAGTTGCGGAATAGCTGGTTTAAGGGTTCGAGTTCTCCTAAAGACCTTACGGCAATTCAACACGCAGGGGGAAAGTCGATTTGTGTGACGGAGGGGTTCTTTGATTTTCTTTCGCTTCACCAGCTGCAAGACAAAGAGATTGTGAATTTGGTGAGACGTTCAGATTTTCTTGTTCTGAACTCCATTGCCTTCGTGCAAAAGTCCTTGCCTATCATCTCTAGTTACAACAGTCGCGAACTGTTTCTGGATAATGATCAAGCGGCAAAAAAAGCCAAGACTTCAATAAGTGAAAGCGGATTGACGATAAATGATCGGTCAAGCCTCTATGCATCGTTCAAGGACCTGAACGAGTTTCTAACGAACGGGTCAAGCAACAATTTCCAGGTATCCAAGTCGAGGGGATTACGGCCTTGACCATTGTCAAGGTCAGGCATTACCTCCGTCAAGGTAGGTCTTTACCTTGATCAAGCACCTCGATTACCTCCGTCAAGGTCGTAGCGCACCTTAAAATCTCAAAGAAAACAAACTTTTTAAACTCAACTCAAAGATGAATGAAATAGTGAATTACCTCGAAAGCAAGAAGGCTGTGTTTCATGGCGCCCTCGCGCTTATGCTGCTTTACGTGCCCCATGCCGGAAATCTTTTTATGAAGCTTGAACATATAGACATGACATTCTCCGGTTACTCTTTTCTTAACTGGATATACGGGGTTGCATTGGCTGGTATTATTGAGTTTCTAATCCTCGTGTTTTTAATCAATGGATATCGCACTACCGGGAAGTTCTATGCAGTTGTAAGCTTCTTTCTGAACGCCTTTTACTATGACTATTGGTTTGTATCGATTCAAGATCCTACAATGAATAACATTAAGATCATGGTCATTAGCCTCTTTATTTGCCTCACTCATTCATTGTCAGTTTGGCAGCTCAGTGAGCTTTTCTATAAACGATTGAAGGATGATAAGTCAGATTTCTGGTGTCATGATTGCGGAATTCCGTTTCCAAATAAAAAATCTCTCGAAGGACACATAGCAAAACTGCATAAGACAAAACGAAAGGAAGCAAATGCTGAATGACGTAAGCACCTTTGCTAACAAAACATTTCAAATGGTTTCAAATGGTATTTATAAGCCCTCAAACAAGAGGGCTTTTTACTTCTTTCAAATTGAAAATACACTCTAAAATCAGCGGCTTTAATGGCAGTCATGGCGCATCAGCAAGATGTATTTTTGTGCACAAAAATGGTTGCGGCCTTACTCCGAAGTCGTGGCCGCTTGCCGATGCGCTGACAATCTAACCTCACCAAATTTCAAAGAAAAATCGTTCGTATCTGGGATTGTATAGTGAATATCGGGATTGACATAATGACACTTTTGGCTATCAAACATTCGAGATATGCCAAGAAGAAAAGGAAAGCCAGACACAGTTCTTCAGAATGAGATCAAGACGCGTGTCAATGATAAACGCTACGAGAAACTAACCGACATCCTTAACAAGTCGCGATATCACTCCATGAGTGAACTTGTTCGCGACATCCTGGAAAACAAGCCGATCAAAGTTCTCGTGCATGACGATTCGCTTGAGCAATACATGGAGGTGCTCGTTTTCATCCAGAAGGAGCTAAGGTCGATTGGAATAAACATCAATCAGATAACCCGACACTTTAACAGCAGCCCGACCGAAAGTCAAAAGATGTTTCATGCAATGAAAGTCGGTGAACAATTTCAGCAGGTTGGATTGCGAGTAGATCAGCTTTTGTCCATTGTAAAAGAGATAGCGAAGAAATGGTTGCAAAAGTGATCTGTGGGAAGAACATCAAAGGGGCTGTTGCCTACAATGAATTAAAGGTAAAGGAAGGTGTGGCGGAATGCATTCATTCAAACAAGTTTGGAATGGATGCCACTGAACTAACGCTAGCCGAGAAAGTAAATCGCTTTCGGCTGAGAATGGATCTCAATAAGAACGTTCGCACCAACGCTGTGCACATCTCGCTCAATTTCGATCAATCGGAAAAGCTAACGGTCGATGACCTCCGGCTGATCAGCGACAAGTATATGGAATTACTCGGATTCTCAGAGCAACCATTTCTTGTTTACCAACATCGGGACGCTGCACACCCACATGTTCATATTGTCACCACCAATATCGGACGAGACGGCAAGCGGATCGACCTGCACAATATCGGGAAGGTCAAATCCGAGTACGCCAGAAAAATGATAGAGGCAGAATTCAATCTGGTGAAGGCAGAGAGCATCAAAAAGGCGACAGTGCTTGCGCCTATTCTCGCGAAAGCGTTTTATGGAAAAACCGAAACCAAGAGAGCTATCTCAAACGTGGTCCGTGAGGTGACGCGGTCATACAAGTTCACTTCACTGCACGAATTGAATGCAGTCCTTAAACAGTTCAACGTTGTTGCCGACAGAGGATATGAAGGCACCAGAATGTATGAGCGGAAAGGTCTTGTGTATAGTATTCTTGACGGCAAAGGGAACAAGATCGGAGTTCCTGTTAAAGCGAGTACTATTTATGGAAAGCCAACACTCAAGTATCTCGAAAAACAATTCCGGTTGAATGAGACGCTCAGACGATCATCGGCAAATGCACTTAAGCAAAAGATAGATGAGTCGATTCACAAGTTTGGAGCGAAAAACCTCGATCAACTCAAAAACATGCTTTCTCGCTTCGAGGTGGTCCCCGTCATACGAGCTAATGCTGAAGGCAAGGTCTATGGCTTAACCTATGTAGATAATGAGCTAAAGGTAGTTTTCAACGGCAGCGACTTGGGCAAGGGCTACAGTGTAAAGGGCGTCTCCGAAAGGATGCAAGGTCATACAAACCAAGTCAAGCAAGTGCCGAAGCAGTTTGTTCCCCTACCAGAGCTTCTCCAGCAAGATGAATTGAGTTCACCACATTGGCTCAAAGCGCTTACAGACGCTGAGAAGCTTGACCACTCCAACCCAAATCAAATCAAGAGAAAGAGGAGAAAGAAAAAACAAGGACGTTCACTTTAAATATTAATCCGATGGGAATGACAACAGGAGAAAACGATCAAGGATTAAGAAAGATACTTGACCTTACAAGGTTGCTGAGCATTTCTATTCTTTTGATACATTTTTACATCAATTGTTATAATTTCTTTGACAGCCTCGATGTAACTCATGAAATCATAAATCAATTCGCCCTAAATCTGCTCAAATTTAATTTGTTCCAGCATTCAGTCAGATCAAAACTTGCGGCATTGCTTCTGCTGATCATTTCGCTGGTCGGAGCAAAAGGAAAAAAAGACGAATCGGTTTCTATTAAAAGAGTGGGCGCAATCTTGATCTTCGGTACAAGCGTGTATCTCGTCAGCACCTTTGTTGATAATGCAATATTATACATGACAGCTACCTCAACTGGCTATCTCCTGATGTTGATGGGTGGGACACAATTAAGTAGGCTAGTTCAGCTGAAACTTGGAAAAGACATTTTCAACAAGGTTAACCAATCTTTTCCGCAAGAGGAACGCCTCATTGAAAATGAGTATTCGGTGAACCTCCCGACAATCTATGTATTAAAAAATCAGGTCCGCAAAGGATGGATCAATGTAGTTAACCCGTTCCGTGCAACACTTGTGATCGGTACACCGGGCGCAGGTAAATCCTATTTCGTAATCCGGCATGTTATCACCCAGCACATCAAGAAGGGGTTCACGATGTTCTTATATGATTACAAATATGATGATTTGTCACGCATTGCTTATAACGCACTTTTAAAGCACCACGAAAACTATCCAATTCCCCCCAAATTCTATGTGATCAATTTTGATAAGATCAACCATCGCTGTAACCCGCTCGAACCGTCAATGATGTTTGACGTAACAGATGCAACAGAATCATCACGAACGATCATGCTCGGATTAAACCGGGAATGGATCAAGAGACAGGGGGACTTCTTTGTCGAATCACCGATCAACTTTGTTACTGCTATTATCTGGTTTTTGAAAAAGTATAAGGACGGGAAATATTGCACTTTGCCGCATGTGATTGAATTGATGCAGATTGACTATGATAGCCTGTTCAGTGTACTCAGAACAGAACCAGAAATTGAAGTCCTAATTAATCCATTTGTTTCGGCCTATACCAACGATGCGATGGATCAGGTTGAAGGACAGATTGGAAGCGCGAAGATTTGTATGGCACGGCTTTCATCTCCTCAACTCTACTATGTGTTGTCTGGAAATGACTTTACACTGGATGTCAATAATCCAAAAGAACCGAAAGTTGTCTGTGTTGGCAACAACCCGCAAAAGCAACAGATCTATGGCGCAGTACTGTCTTTGTATATATCGCGAATGACGAGGCTGGTGAACAGAAAGCATCAACAAAAGTGCAGTCTCGTGTTTGATGAGTGGGCGACAATCTATAACAATGGAATTGACGGGTTGATGGCAACGGCTCGTTCCAACAAAGTAGCAACTACAATCGGTATTCAAGATTACAGCCAGCTGAAAAAGGACTATGGTAGAGAACAGGCAGAAGTCGTGATGAACATCGCTGGAAACATTATCAGTGGTCAAGTTGTCGGAGATACAGCGAAACAATTATCGGACCGCTTCGGAAAAATTGTTCAGCAAAGAGAATCAATTTCCATTAACAGTTCAGACACATCGATCAGCCGATCTACTCAACTCGAATCTGCAATTCCACCATCAGCTATTGCAACGCTTTCTTCAGGTGAGTTTGTCGGTCTCGTGGCCGATAACCCGGAAGAACGAATCAATCATAAGATCTTTCACTGTGAGATCGTGAATGATCACAAGGCGATTGCTGCCGAGGAAAATTCATATATAGAAATCCCGAACAGCCGCGAGATAACACACGCGGATATCAATGCTAACTACAATAAGATAAAATCGGATGTCAGACAACTGGTGAAAACAGAGTTGGAAAACATGCGGAATCACGAGCACCTTGCGAGATTGATCGTTAAAAAATAAGCCCTGGCATTTGCCAGGGCAGATGTGGACTCCTTCGCTAATATTTTATAATGACAAGGTACGAGATAATGTAGACCGGGATCGATAGCCAGAAAATTAATGCAAATGCTTTCAGACTAAGGTCAGGCTCCCTGAACAATAGCAAGCTCTGAGCTTTGGTCAAAAAAAAGCGCGTTTTCTGCATGATTTCTGCATTTTCGAGCGTGTAAGCTACTAAAGTTAGTAGGAGCATCAAACCGATTTAGCGGGATTTTTGGCTTTGTGGGAAAACATCAAGTCAAGGCGCGAAATCTTAAGAAGCTCAAAGCGCTTGGTAACCACATCCGACTTCTTCGAAATAAAAAGGGAATGACGCAGGA
>NZ_JAHESD010000070.1 GCF_018598585.1 Chryseosolibacter indicum | reverse complement strand
GATACTAGCTCGGTCTTCGCGCTGGCAACGACATAGAACATCAGGTTAAACTGGCGCACATCCGTCCAGTTCTTGGTACCGGAGATAGGATCAGCAATTTCAAGATCAACAATCAACTGTTTCATAGCCGCCATGTCACCGTTACCCATTGCTTCTTTCAGGCGGGCATTGGTTTCATCAATCTTCTTCTGGTATTCACCTACACGTGGATTCGTGCTGATAAACATCTCGCGATTAAACGATTCCCCAAAACGCTTTGCCGCCTTCTCTACTTCCTTCTCTATCTTCTCTTCCATCTTCGCGATTGCATCCTCTACCAGCACATCCGCTCGATAACGCTTCTTAGAATCCTTGTTATCTACCATCGGGTCATTGAAAGCATCTACGTGGCCCGAAGCTTTCCATGTGGTAGGATGCATAAAAATAGCCGCATCAATACCTACGATGTTATCATGTAACAGGGTCATAAACTTCCACCAGTAATCTTTGATGTTATTCTTTAGTTCGGCCCCGTTTTGCCCGTAGTCATAAACAGCACTTAAACCATCATAAATTTCACTGGAAGGAAAAATGAAACCATACTCCTTTGCGTGGGAGATTACATTTTTGAAAAGGTTATCTTCTTGATTCGCCATAAGGGGCAAATATAAATCTTAGTTCATAGCCAGTTAGGGCCTGATCGCATTTTTTAAAAGTTTTTAATAAAAACAGCTGTAAGGCGCTTAATGTAGTCGCCCTTCTGGTTTTAAAATGAGAATTGTTGGAGAATATGCAAGCCAGGGGTTCTTCCTTCTGTTTAAGTGTTTCCAGCTACTATAGCTTATCAGCATCAGATTGAAACGATTAAAGAACTCCTCCGTGTGATCATGACTTTCGTACACCTCAATGCTCTCTGGATTTTCGTTATTTACCTTCTCTACGGCCATCCTGAAAATAGTATTCATTTTCACCAGCCTGTTAGGATCTGAGAGCACAATCTTCGCATTATTATTTTGAATAAACCGCTCAGCAAAAGAGATAAGGAAGAGGTCACTGAAATCCTGCAACATCAATACTATACGATCGGCAACTTCAAAATCTTTATCTACCAGAACCCCCACCTGGCAGGTTGTATCCTCCAGGTAATTTTTAACTTTTCCTCCTACTACATCCGCACTAAAAACACTTTGCGACCCACCGACTAACAGCAGATCATACTTACCTTTATTGGCTTCGCCCGTAATTTCTTTATTGATGTCGTTAGTAGCTTTATAAATTGTTTTGATTGAAATGCCCAGGTTTTCTGCCTCATGCTTTACAAGCCTGAAGCTTTCCTTCTCATACTCCCGCGCCTCTTTCTGATTAATGTCTGCGCTGGGGGTCAAGTGTAGAGCTGTAATGTTGGCCTCGGTTGTCTTTTTATGAGTAAGCTGATCAGCAAGTCGAAGCAGTTTCTTTCCTTTTATAGCGGGACCAAACGATATCAATATTTTATAAAACTTGTCGACAACACTCACAGAGGATTTCTTATCGGGATAGAAATAATTAATAAGGTCGAGAGCCGGGCCAGTCATAAACGTTGTGATCAATGCCATCAGCACCATCATAGCAAACACTTCCGGTGTTAGCACGCCCAGGTCATAACCTATGTTCAGCACAATCAGCTCCATCAGTCCCCTTGTATTCATTAAGGCACCCAGCGATAAACTGTCTTTCCATGATTGACCAACAAAGCGGGCCGCAATGGCACTACCACCAAACTTACCGGCTACGGCCGTCAGAATAATCCAGCCACACACCATCCAAAGATGAGTTTCATTTAAGAGACCTATCTGCGTACGTAAACCTGTAAACACAAAAAACAACGGAAGCAGAAGCACAAGACTTACATCTTCAATTTTCTCCGTCATGATCTTCCTGAAATTGAAGTTGGGAGGCATGATCACCCCGGCGAGGAATGCACCAAACAACGCATGGATACCAATAATTTCAGCAACATAGGCCGAAGCCAGCAGTACCAGGAAGGCAATAGCAACAATAGGTTTGCTAATGGTTTCACGGTCTGAATAAACATTACCTATTCGCTTAAGTACAGGCTGAACAACAACAACCATCAGTAATACATAACCGAGCGCAAGCACAATAGTGAATATTGCACTTACAAATGTACCTGCTTTTACAATGGCAATAACAGTTGCCAGCAGGCACCAGGCGGTAATGTCATCAGCAGCAGCACAGGTAATAGCAATGCTGCCAAGTTTTGTTTTGCTGAGGTCGCGCTCCTGTATCACACGGGCCAATACAGGAAATGCCGTTATGCTCATGGCAATACCCATAAACAAGGCAAACGATAAAAACGAAATGTTGCCGGGAGCATAGTTCTGATACAGAAAGTAGGCTAGGCTCATGCCCAGAAAGTAAGGAATAACAATACTGGCATGGCTGATCACCACAGCATCATGTGCCTGGTTTCTCAGCACTTTAAGATCCAACTCCATGCCTATAACAAACATGAAAAGGATTAATCCTACCTGACTTAAAAACTGAAGGTTGGGCAGTGAGGCTTTCGCAAAAAGAAACTCCGAAACTTCGGGGAAGAACAATCCCATTAGTGAAGGCCCTAAAACAATACCAGCAACAATCTCCCCAATCACCGTTGGTTGGCCGATCTTGTTAAAGATGAATCCAAAAAACCGGGATACAAGTATTATTGAAATTATCTGCAATATTAACAGGGCAAGCGGATGCGTCAGGTTATGACTGAAAGACTCCTGAAACAATGCGAATGGCGATTGGTCCAATGCCGGCTTTACAGGCTCAACTTGTACTTTTCCCGGTTCTAAAAGTTCTCCCTGTTGAGTGATCCAATACATCAATCCGCCAAAAACGATGATCATGAGCAGGTAGAAAATCAGGTTCTTGTTTAGTCGCATCGAAGTCATTTAAAATAAGAGCGGCTAAAATAGGCATTCAGCATGCAACAAACTATTGCTACACGTTAAGTTGCCCGGCAAGGTATAGATCATAACGATTTTGCCCGTTCCCAGTAAACGTCCATTTCAGCCAAAGTCATCTCTCCAAGTTTTTTTCCGTCTTTAGCCGACTCTGTTTCCAGGAATTGAAAACGTTTGATGAACTTTTTATTAGTTCTTTCCAATGCTTCTTCCGGATCGATATCAATAAATCGTGCATAGTTAACAAGCGAAAACAGGAGGTCACCAAATTCAGCCATTGCCTTTTCCTTATTAATCGTCTCGCTTGTTTCTGTATTAAATTCTTTTTTAAACTCCTGCATCTCTTCTTCAACCTTCTCCCAAACCTGTTCTTTCTTCTCCCAGTCGAAACCAACACCCCTTGCCTTATCCTGAATACGAATGGCCTTAACAAGTGCTGGCAATGAGGTAGGTACACCCTCCAATACCGATTTATTTCCTTGCTTTAACTTGAGCTTCTCCCAGTTTGCCTTTACGGTTTGCTCGTCATTAGCAATAACATCACCATAGATATGCGGATGCCGCGCAATAAGTTTATCACAAATGGAATTCAATACATCAGCTACGTCAAAAGCCTTTTTCTCTGATGCAATACGGGCATAGAAAACAAGGTGCAACATAATATCGCCAATCTCTTTTTTTATCTCATTTAAATCGCCTTCCAGGATGGCGTCAGACAGTTCATACGTTTCTTCAATGGTAAGATGCCGTAAACTCTCAAGGGTTTGCTTCTTATCCCACGGGCAGTTTTCTCGTAGTTCATCCATAATAGTTAAAAGACGATCAAAGGCTTTCAGTTTACTGTGGCGATTCAAATCAGGCGTGGAATGTATTTTGTTCATAATACTTCTTGAGAGAAACAATAATTTTTTCTGTTGGAAAGTTACAAGTACGAATATTAATTCATCACCAATCTGTAATCTTTTTAAATTTACACCCTAAACAAAATTACCTGTGGCTTTAATAAAATCAATTTCCGGTATACGCGGAACCATTGGCGGCAAAACATCAGACAATCTCACGCCGCTGGATGTAGTGAAGTTTGCTGCCGCATATGGCTGCTGGATTAAAAAGAAAGGCGTAACAGCGAAGATCGTAATCGGTAGAGATGCACGCCCTTCAGGTGAAATGGTAAACTCCCTGGTTTGCTCTACCCTTCAGGGACTAGGAATTGATGTTATAGACCTTGGCCTTTCTACCACACCAACCGTTGAACTTGCTGTTACAGAAGAAAAAGCAGCCGGCGGAATTATCATAACAGCAAGCCATAACCCCGTGCAATGGAATGCCCTGAAACTGCTAAACGAAAAAGGTGAATTCATCAGCGGTGTAGATGGTGAAGAGGTACTTCGCATTGCCGAAGACGAAACATTTGAGTTTGCACCCGTAACCAAACTTGGAAAATACGAAAAACGTGAAGGCTACATTCAGAAGCATATTGATATGATTCTGAAGTTACCGCTGGTTGATGTTGAAGCTATTAAAGCCCGCGATTTTAAGATTGCCGTTGATGCTGTTAACAGCACCGGAGGCATTGCAGTACCTATGCTTCTTAAAGCGCTGGGTGTAACAACAATCAAAGAACTATACTGCGAACCAACAGGCCATTTCCCTCACAACCCCGAGCCGCTACCCGAACATCTCACCGATATCAGTCGCGAGATCTCAAAAGGAAAATATGACTTAGGCATCGTGGTTGACCCTGATGTAGACCGCCTGGCACTGGTATGTGAAGATGGTAGCCCGTTTGGAGAAGAGTATACATTAGTGGCTGTTGCCGACTACGTTCTTAAAAAAGGAGAGAAGAAAAACGGAAACACTGTATCCAACCTCTCATCTACCCGTGCGCTGAGTGATGTAACAGAAGAGGCCGGAGGCCAGTATTTTGCCTCTGCTGTAGGCGAAGTAAACGTTGTAACCATGATGAAAGAGAAAGAAGCCGTCATCGGTGGCGAAGGTAATGGAGGGGTTATCTATCCCGATCTTCATTATGGCCGCGATGCACTGGTGGGCATTGCCTTATTCCTGTCACATCTGGCACAATTACAAACTACTGCGCTGCGCCTCAGAAAAAAATATCCTAATTATTTTATTTCGAAGAATAAAATAGAGCTAACCCGTGATATTAACGTAGATAAAATTCTGGATGCTATCCGCCGGAAATACAAAAAGCAACCCATTAATACCATTGATGGTGTAAGAATTGAATTTGATAAAGAATGGGTACACCTGCGCAAGTCCAATACTGAACCCATTATCAGGATTTATGCAGAGGCTGATAGCGAAACCACCGCAGAAAACCTGGCCAAGAAGATCATGAGCGATATCAAAGAGATCATCGCCGAGAAGATGCTGGCAGGGTGATATTTAAAATTTCCTGTAACTTTGCGTCAACTCGTTAACTGAAATGCGCATCTATTTAGACAATGCTGCAACCACTCCCTTAGATCCGGAAGTGTTTGAAGTGATGAAACCGTTTATGTTGGAAGATTTTGGCAACCCCTCTTCCACCCACGCCCATGGCCGCAAAGTTCGCGCAGCCATAGAATCGTCTCGAAAGAAGATAGCCGAGCTTTTAAACTGTACGCCGGGCGAAATCATCTTCACTTCCGGAGGAACAGAAGCTGATAATGCCATTATCCGTTCTGCAATTTCTACGTACAATATAAAAACGATTATCTCATCGCCCATCGAGCACCATGCAGTTACCCATACGGTAGATCACCTGGCAAAAGAAGGTGTAAACACCATCATGGTTAATCTTGATGCAAACGGACACGTAGACCTCCAACACCTCGAACATTTACTGAAAAACAATAAGGATGTCCTCGTTTCATTGATGCATGCCAATAATGAAATAGGAAACCTTCTTGATATTAACAGAGTGGGCGAGCTTTGCAATACATACAATGCCTTCTTCCATTCTGACACCGTTCAAACCGTAGGCCATTACAAGCACGACATGAAAACTCTTCATGTATGTGGCCTGACTGCCGGAGCACACAAGTTCCACGGACCAAAAGGTGTTGGCTTCATGTACATTCGTAAAGACAGAAAGATCCATTCGTTTATTCACGGTGGTGCCCAGGAAAGAAACATGCGCGGGGGCACTGAAAATGTATATGGAATTATTGGCTTGGCGAAAGCACTTGAAATTGCTTATCGCGATATGGATGAACACAAGAAGTACATCCAGAGCCTTAAGTCAAGAATGATTGAAGGATTAAAAGAACAGTTGCCTGGTGTTTCCTTTAATGGCGACTCTGCCAATCCTGAAAGAAGTTTATACACCGTATTAAACGTAAGCCTTCCCGAGTCGGAGGAGAACGATATGCTTCTCTTTAATCTTGATCTGCAAGGCATCTCAGCATCGGGTGGAAGCGCATGCTCCAGCGGTGCTACAACAGGCTCACACGTATTAGGAACATTATATCCTGGCTCTAAACGCGGTGCAGTAAGGTTCTCGTTCAGCAAATACAACACACCGGAAGATATCGACTTTGCCGTAAGCAAAATGGCAGCGCTTTATAAAGTTGAAGCTTAACTGTGTTGGATAAGAATTAAGTATGCAATAAACAAGCATACTTAATTCTTATCCAGTGCAAATCTCTTCGGATAGCCTTTATCAATTTCCTTAATGCTATCCCACTCATCTTCATACTTCTTTTCAAAAACCATGAGAACAGCCTGCAGGTGTGCCGCTAAGCTTGGGGCAGACACCATGCGGTAATATTCATCGTGATAGTAATCAATTATCTGCCCGGGTTTATTGGTGAATATCCCCACCGGGTCATAACACACATAATCACCACCCCCATTAGAAAAGAGCGGAATCCAGTCTTTATTCCACCAGTTCTTAATTTTGAATTGATCCTCAGGAGTCTTGGCAAAAAGCTCTTCGTTCAGAAAATCGCGGGCTTCAAGTGCCTGTTCAAGCGAAAGAAATGTCTTGTTGCCATACAGCGATTTGTAACTTTCTTCATCCTGCCCGTTTTTCCAAAGATAAATCTCACGCACATCAGCTGGCAGTTTAATGGAATGTTGTACCTCCAATGCATCTATCTGCGCATTGGTCAACGGAGGCTTTAATGTAGAATAGAGTTCAGGCGCATTTTGTTTCAAATGACTATCCAGTTGCTGAATAATTTGTCGCATGGTATAGGCTTTTTCAGGATTATGATCAGTGACTATTGGTTTACCGGAAGTACCCGTGAACAGGATAAACGTAATGAGGGTCAGTGTTTTCATAAGCAATGTAATTTAAATGATTACCTCCCTTGCCCCCCTGAAAACCCTGCATCCTTAATCCAACGTCAAACGATAGCCTTAAAGGAAGTTCTCAATACCTCTAATCTACAGATTTTTATACATGTTTTAAAAAAGTTAGGCAAAATCCTAAAGACCTCCCTTCACCTATCTCTATTTACCCCTACACTTCTGTTACATCCTACGTTCATCCTACGTCTATCTTACGTTTATTTCTGCTAGTTAGGCATGGGCTAGGTGCTGATCATCTTTAGATGTTTAAACTGCTAATCCTGGCCTTCAATGCGGGAGAGAACCAGGGGAAAGCTTCTCCCGGATTGCATCCATTTACCAGTGATTTGATTATCTGATAAGGTGCCCTCATATACCATCCCGATATTGGCCATTTCTATTTTTATGTGCGAATAGGTCACCGCTATAAGGGTAACAGGAATGCCACTTACATATTGATCCGGGCTGTCCATTGTGGCTTTGTACGTGTCACCCTCTTTGGTTATATGGAAAACCACATGCAACTGTGTTCCTTGCACATCCAGGATTCCATTCCAATTCCCGGCAAGGTTTTGTCCTTGTAACAAGGAGGCCATCAATAGCAATACGAGTGTTAATAGTGTTGTTTTCATGTTGAGTTTTAAATAGTGTTTATCGTTTTATTTTGACAGACCTCTCCCGGCAGGTATCGCTACCTGAATTTTTTTCAACTACCTGTAAGTTCTGCTAACTGATTAAAGTGAGATGGTTATTTCTTCATGCTTGAAGCATCTTTTGTAATGCTTCAAGCTCGCGCTTTCTTGATTTATAAATGCTGTGTTCCCAGCGGCTTGCGTAGTAGACAATCCCAAAAAATATCAAAGCACCTATAGCTATCCATATTGATTTGGCACCATTCCATAAACCAACAAAAGTAAACACAGCTATAGGGAGCATGTTCCAGCGCATGAGTAATGAAAGGCGTACCTGGTATGTGGCATCAGAAACAGCGTGGCGTAGATCGCCCATCATCGATCTGTCAAATTGATGTTGTTGGTTTATCCTGCGGATGCGACTTACCAACACATACAACGCTGTACCTAACATCCATACCGCTATGGCATATCCTATAGGTGTAGCGTGCTCACCAAAGAAGTTAAGTGCTGCAATAAGAACTCCGGAAGCAAGATTGGCTACAATCAATAACAACTCAGATACGTTGGTAATATGTCGCGCCTTTTTCTTTTTTGAAACGATGTGTTTGTATAACCCCTCTTCATCAATGGTATAAAGAGGTTTATTATTTTGAGCATCCCATATCATTTTCATTTCGTCAAATTCCATAATGATTGATTTTTTCTGACCTGGCAATAAGATGTTTTTTGATTCTGTTGATCTTTACACCAACATTAGATTCCGTAATTCCAAGAATGGCAGCCATCTCCTTATAGCTGAAACCATCCAGGAGTAGCAGCGTGACAGAACGATCGATCTCATCCAGTTTATGAATTTCTTCATAGAGCCATGTAAGCCTGCCATCAATCGGATGATCGCTCATATGCAAAACACTTTGGGCCGACTCCAAAGCTTCCTGCTTATGATGCTTGCGTTCTTTGCCCATCCATTTAATGGCAGTATTCAACGCTATCCGATAGAGCCATGTGGTAACAGATGATTCCTGCCTGAAAGCAGGAACAGAATTCCATACCTGGATGGTAACCTCCTGAAAGAGATCATCCTGGTCCATGGCTGTAACTGCATAAGCACGTACCACCTTAAAGACTAATGCTTTATGTTGCTCAAGCCATCGGTTAAAAATCAATTTCTGTTCCTTTTCTGTCACAAGCTGTTATTTACCCCATTAGTACCGAAGCAGAATCGATTTCTTACAAGACTTGAGAATTTATTTCAGAATATCAGTTTGGAGATTAAAACGAGCAATCATTAAGGTGAGTCGTGTTTACGCTATGTGTAAAGTGACAAAAGCATCATCACGCTGTTACCAGGCCTTACAGCAATCCCTTTTCTTCCAACGTTACTCTTATTTCATTGTGCTTATCCCAGAACTTCTTTTCAACGCCTTTCATGATTGATTTTACGCCGGGCAAATCTTTGATGTCCCTAACGCCACTTTCCGTATCCCATAAAAGAATCCAGTACTGGAAATTATCAACCTGCGCGAATTGCTTTAAATGTTCAATGGCCTTTTCATTATCACCGGTATAGCAATAGTAATCGGTAAGGAAGATGTGTTTATAAATAGAGTTATTGTTATCAACAAAGGCTTTGAAACGTTCAACAAGTTCATCGGCCTTTTGCTTCTCACCCATCTCATTAAACACAATGGCCATTCGAATATTCTCATGAACATACAGGTCAAGTTGATGTGCTTCGCGCATAGCAATAACCTTCTTGTAATAGTAATAAGCATCTTTAAAATCGTGCATCAGGTAGTTAACCTTGGCAACCTCCTGCATAATATCAATGCGGGTAGTGTCTTTATTAAGCTCTTTAATAAGAAGCTCTTCCGTTTTTTTAAAGTCTCTGCTTTTGGCAAAAAGAATATACACTCTTAAATAACCTGAGTACGGATTATTCGCATTATACGCCAGCGATTTGTCAATGTACTTCAGTGCTTCATCTATAAATCCTGTTTGCATAAGTGCGTTGCTCAAATGCAGATAGGTATAACTATTGGTAACTGAATCATAGGCGCCCATGTCAAGTTTAACACCCATCAATGCATACTCAAGGTATTTGGCTGAATTAGGAACATAGTTGTTATAAAGATCGGAGAGAAAATTAATAACTAATATAGAGTTTGGATTATACTCCAGGGCCTTTTCAAGATAAGGAATAGCTGACTCGTATTCCTTTCTATGCATAAACACCATGGCTTTGGCAACAAGACTATTTGCCAGCTTCGAATCAAACAGCAAAGCCTTATCGGCATAGTTGCTGATTTCTTTTGTATATTTTTTCTCTACCTGAAAAATATCGAGGTAGTAACACGCCATTGCTGCATCGGCGTACGCTAGCGCAAATTCATTGTCTTTCTCGATTGCCTTATTGAAATAGGATATAGCTTCCAGCAAATTCTTATCACCTCCTCGTGACGAAAGATCACGACCCTTTAAAAACAAATCGTAGGCTTCGAGATTTGCAGTAGGCACCTTTTCAATTTGACGACGTTCATCAGGTGTAATGATAGCTTTGATCTCTTCCGTAATATTCCTGGCAATCTCCTGCTGTAGTTCAAAAATATCTTTTGCTTCTCTCCGGTATTGTTTTGCCCATAGGTGCCTGTCGGTAGATGCTTCAATCAGCTGGATATTCAACAGAATCTTGTCTCCTACTTTCTGACCACTGCCTTCAACAAAGTAATTCACATTCAATTCCCTGGCCATTTCAGGAATGGATTTGGAAGTATGCCTGTACTTCTCGGCCGATGTTCGGCTGATCACTTTCAGATCTTTGATCTTTTGAAGATTATTAAGCGTTGACTCCATTAACCCATTGATCAGGTAAATATTGGTTGAATCGCTGCTTTCATTTTTGAATGGCAACACAGCAATGGATTTCTCCAATACATGATCACTACCTGAGAAGGGCTGCATGTAGTATGCGACTAACGCAAGCGTTAATACCAGCACCAGACCAATGGATGACAACAGGATAACATTCCGATTTGCCTTCGGCTGGGGCATGGGTAAGATATCCGCTTGTACTTCATCATGTTTTCCAACTTCTCCTGGCGGGTAACCATAGTATTCGCGAAAGCATTTGATAAAGTACGACGTGCTGTTAAAGCCCACCTGGTGCGATACTTCAGACACATTTAAGGAAGATGTCCTCAACAGCTCCATGGCGCGTTTTAAGCGTACCTGACTGATCAGCTGGCTTACGGAGAGGTTTGTCTCCCTTTTCACCTTGCGCAACAAGTTTGAGCGGCTCATGTTCATTTCATCAGCCAATTCTGACACCCCAAACTGCTCATTGGATATGTTCTTCTCGACCAGGGCCGTAAGCTGACTTAAAAACTCTTTCTCTATAATGGGGGAATTTGCCATGTAATTATAGCCGTAAACTGGCATCCGGTCGTGTTCAGCATAATAACCACCGCCAACAAAACAGACCGGATGGCACCTGTGTTTAAGAACTCAATTTACGCTTATAAAGCCTATTTGCATCAAATTTTATATCGATGCATCATAATTTATACTGTTTTACGCAAAGTTGATGGTTTTGTCAGCATGGCTATTTAGTCCTCCCTGCATGGTCGACCGTTCTTTACAGCATCAAAAAAATCCAAAATTTTAAACATCCCAAGCCATGAAAACACACAACAGTAACGCTTTAACAGTATTCATCAAGACCTATTGCCTGATCACACTATTACTCGTAGCATCATGCAAAACGAAGGAAGATGGCAAGCAGAATAGCTCCCATTCAGGCCTAAAGGCACCTGATGTCGATATCCATACAGCAGTTGTAACAGGAAATATCGATGCTCTTAAACAGCATATAGCAGCAGGAAGTAATCTGAATGAGAAAGATCCGTATGGTGGCTCAAGTCCTTTAATCAGCGCGTGCGTATTTGGAAAGACAGACGAGGCCAAAGTTCTTATAGACGCAGGTGCCGATCTAAACTTTCAGAATAATGACGGTTCTACCCCGCTTCACACTGCAGCATTCTTTTGCCGACCAGAAATAGTGAAAATGCTACTGGATAAGGGTGCTGACAAGACAATCAAAAATAAATTCGGTGCTACTGCTTATGAGTCTGTAAGTGGTTCTTTTAATGAAGCGAAGAATGCGTATGACATGATGGGGAAGATATTAGGCCCCATGGGTTTAAAGCTCGATTACGATTATATACAGAAAACACGTCCTGTTATTGCTGATATGTTGAAATAGGAAATTAAATAGTTTGAATATATGCAATTAAATAGAAGGTACGATATTGATTGGGTTAGAGTAATTGCCATCGGCTTGCTTTTAATTTACCACATCGCCATAGGGTTCCAATCCTGGGGAATAATAATCGGCTTTATTTCGAATAGTAAAACATGGGAGTCATTGTGGATTCCTATGTCTATGCTTAATGTATGGCGAATACCGCTCTTGTTTTTTGTCTCGGGTATGGGTGTATATTTTGCCCTTCAAAACAGGAACTGGAAGCAACTCTTACTTGAGCGCACCGGAAGAATCTTCCTCCCATACCTGTTCGGAATTTTCTTTATTGTTCCCGTTTACCTTTACCTATGGCAGTACTACTATGATTTCGATTACAGCTATAACCCGAACCCGGGTCATCTTTGGTTTCTCGGGAACATCTTCGCGTACGTTCTTCTACTTTCACCAGTTTTCTTTTACCTCAAAAGAAATGAAGACAACCCATTTGTGCGAAGTTTAAAATGCGTATTGGGCAGTCCTTTAGGTATTCTTCTGGTAATAGTTGCCTTTATGGCAGAGGCATGGCTTGTTAATCCAAACCCATACACGTTATACGCCATGACATGGCACGGGTTCTTCCTCGGGCTCATTGCATTCTTCTTTGGTTTTTGCTTTGTGCTAAGTGGGTTGCCCTTCTGGAATATGATTGTAAAGTGGCGCTGGTTGTTCTTATCCTTTGCTGGTATTTTATTTTCGTTCAGAATTGTAGCGTTTCAACAACTCGCACCCAACTACCTGCAGGCGATAGAGTCTGTTTACTGGGTTGTTTCCGTTCTAGCCTTTGGCTATAAATACCTTAACCGCCCGAGCAAAGCATTAGACTACCTAAGTCAGGCAGCTTATCCTGTTTATATTATTCACATGATATTCCTTTACCTGGGATCCATCATTATTTTTCCATTAGATATCCCGGTATACCTTCAGTTCGCGCTGAACCTTGTATTCACTTTTGCAGGATGCTTCGCCTTCTATGAATTGGTAATCAGGAGAATAAACATTGTAAGACCATTGTTTGGATTAAAAATGAAGACGTTTAGCTGTAAGCCCCTCACATTTAAAAGAAAATTATATTACACCATAAAAAAGTAATTAACTTAAAGTTTGTGAAAGCTTATCTGACTGCGCTGTTTTTTACTTGCCTCCTTCAAATGCCGGGCAGTGGTAATTACATTATTGCCCAGGCGTTAACTATTCCTTGCGATACTTCTTATACCGTTGCCAGCACACTAAAAAAAATAAGAAAGGAGTACAAAGACATTGAAGTGACTGCGGTTTTATCTAATCCTTCACGCCGGATAACCGTTAAGAAAGATATCGTTTATAGCACGATTGGCAAGAGAAAGCTCACAGCCGACTTATTCTATCTATCAAAGCCTAAGCATGACCTCCCTTGTATTGTAATGATCCATGGCGGAGGATGGAGAGCTGGCGACAAATCATTAAACACACCCATGGCTGAACGACTGGCAGATGCAGGATACGTTGTTGTCTCAGTGGAATACAGGCTGTCACTTGAAGCAACGTATCCTGCTGCTGTTCAGGACTTGTATAATGTAATTGCCTGGATAGATAAATATGCCAAAAAATATCACATCAATATAAACAAGCTCGCCGTGCTGGGGTGTTCAGCCGGAGGACAACTTGCAGCGCTTGTAGGCACTACATATAATAAACCAGTTGCCTTTAATCAATCTGTTAAGCAAAAGGAAAATGTTAAGATAAATGCCATTGTTGATATTGATGGAATCCTCGCCTTTAAACATCCTGATTCGCAAGAAGGGAAAGTAGCCAGTGAGTGGCTCGGCGGTACCTATGAAGAAAAACCGGAAACATGGACTGAAGCTTCAGCGCTCACGCATGTAGATGCTTACACACCGCCCACGTTGTTTATAGCAAGCAAGTATCCGCGCTTTCTTGCCGGACGACAAGAGTTTATCAGCACGCTCGACAAATACGGAACAAAATATCAGACACACTTTCTTGAGGGCGTACCTCATTCATTCTGGCTGTTGAATCCATGGTTCGAGCCTACAGTGAGATATGTTATTGGATTTTTAGAGGAGGTTTTTTAAGTAGATGCGGTGATGTAGGTCAAACCGGAAATGTGGTTTTACATTTATTGCATTGAACAAGTGTTGTCCCTAAATAGTAAACCCTCTGCCAAAAACCCTTTTTCTCAATTTCCTTGTATCCCAGATTTTTACACTTTGGACATTTCTTGCCCTCAATAAAGGCCTCAGCTCTCTTTTTATTAACCAGTCGTTTTATTGCATTCAAATCACCTCTTCTCACCTTAATTAAATAGTACAACGAATGGTACCGGTTTGCAGCATCATGGCCCTGATTAGTAAAGTCAATATTTTGTGAGTACAGGATTTGTGTTAACGAGTCTGCCTCATGTTTTGTAAGATAAGAGGCAACTTCCTCCAAATCATTATCATCATTAATGTCCTCCATATGCAATGTTAAATATACATATTTGATATGTTCTCTGCATTATTTATACCGTACAGCCTTATCAATTCACCACGTATTCATAGATACTACTCCAGGGCCAGGGGATTCCCTCGCAATCTCGCTCAGCTTCTTATTGTTTCTATTTGAGGCGGGAATGACGATGCTGATGAAAGTGTCTGCGCCTTATGTTTTGGTTGTACCAAGCTTTTTTACTTCTTAGTACAAATAACTATAGCCTGACTAATGCAAACACATCAAACATTAACATGTCAATATATTCATTTGCGTAATAGCACTAAGTGTTACTTCTTTTTCTTTACCTCTTAGCTTAATGGTGCCGAGGGGCGTCATCGCATAACTATCGTCCAGTTTCAAGCCGGTAAACAGATTGCTGGAGGTAATGATCTCCGCACCAAAGTTCTTGCACATGCTCAATATCCGTGAGGTAGTATTTAAAACATCACCAGAATAGGTGATCTCTCTTTTTATAATACCTATTTCACCTGCCACTACCTTACCACAATGAATACCTCCTTTAAAGTTCGGAATGAACCCGTAACGTTTCAGGTACTTCTCTTTATTTTGCTGGATTTGTTGCTTAATATCAAAGAAACAACGAATGCACTGGTTGTTCTTGATGCCAACCCGATAGTTCCAGGCTACCACTACTTCATCACCAACATACTGATAGATTTCGCCTTTGTTATCGAGAATGGGATTGGTAATATCTGCAAAGAAGTCTTTAAGTAATTCGTGATACTTCTCATCGCCCAATTGTTCAGCAATAGAGGTGGATGAATCGAGATCAAGAAACATAAAGATCTTGTTCTCCTCCTTGGGTGTGTGATACTTACCACTGATGATGTTTCCCAAAGTTCCTTGTCCAAACTTTGTATTTACCTGCAGCAAAAGTTGCGTGAGCAAAACCACAATAGACCAGATCATGGTGTTCTTCGCACGACTGCTATCCATCAGAAAAGTCTTTAATGCCTCTCTTGATACTTCATCAGTAAAAGGCTTCCCTGTTTTGATGGGTATGGACATCATCGCTATAACAACAATGATAATAAGAATGACCATGATAAAAGCGGTGGCTACAAAGAGCAACGTATATCCATAAGGCTTATCCAGGTATTTTACATTCACATAAAACACCAGAAGGCTGCCTCCCAGCATCGATCCGATAACCGCAGACGTCAGGTTCATGCTTAGAGATAAGGCAAAAGAATAATCAGCTGACAAACCTTGTGAGTTGTTTGTCAAAAGTACAAGGTGATCGTAAATGCTCATCAGCAAGCCTACCACCAGCCATGCAACTGTAATAACTGCCAGCTGCTTAATTTTTATTTGTGTTCTACTGCTCATAACCTCAGTTGTTGATGTACTTTAACAAAAGTAGATGGCGTAATTCAAGACTTAAGGTGGTGATTGGGACAATGGTTGAGGTTGAATGCGACAGAATGGGCATAATTAGGCATTGGCATTAGCGGTTAGGAATTTGGAAATAAGTCAATGGTCATTAGTCATTAGTCAATGGTAGAAAAAAATAGGCAGTAAAGGCAAGGATTATTTTTGACAGTTGACAGTGAATCAATTGACAAAACCCCAGAACTGATTAAGAATACAGTCAAAAAATTAGGCGATAGCAATAAGAGTGATTGACGGTCTATAATGTTCAGTTTGGCAACACCGCAATGTCAGGACTTACCCTGTCTTTCCCGATCTTCTTCATCCCTTAACACCATTATAGCATTACCCTGCCTATCTCCTTTAAACCTATGGATCTTAACCAGAGGCCGTCTGCTGATGGTTTAGAGGCCTTGAAACAGTATTTATTAGCTAAGCTAAGTCGAAGCATACTCGAAGCATGGTCGAAGCATGGTCGAAGCATCCTCGAAGCATCCTCGTGGTGAACCCGTGGTTTGACTGGGATTAAAGTGGGGTGGAAACTGGGTTGGGGAGCTATGACAATGGATGAGTTATAGCTAGGATAGTAAGCAATAGGTAAGGGCAGTAGTCAAAGAATAATTTGACAGTTGACAATAGGCAATTGACAATGATTAATAGCCAGTTATGAAACTACTAATGACTATTTATAAAAATGTTGTAACTTTTAATCAACGTTTCGGTATCCTATTATTATTCCTCTCGCCTATGTTTAAAAACTATCTTACTTCTGCCATCCGCTTTATATCGCGCAATAAAGCGTTTACTGCTATTAATGTGTTGGGTCTTGCCATTGGCATGACCGCTTGTATGCTCATCACCCAATTTGTGTTACACGAATTCAGTTATGATGATTTCCATGTAAAGAAAGACCGCATCTTTCGCATTCAGCAAGACCGTTACGATAAAGGTGAACTTGCTACCCGTTGGGCTTCCGGATGTGCCGGCATAGGGCCGGACTTAAAAGGCAACTTTCCTGAAGTAGAGCGTTATGTACGATTAATGCACTCACAGCCCTTGCTAACGCATGGAGACGTATTCTTTAAAGAGGAAGATGTTTACTATTCATCCGAAGACTTCTTTAAGATGTTTTCAATAAAACTTATCTCCGGTGTTGATTCTGTTGTGTTGAAAGAACCTTTTAAGATCGTACTCTCTCAGAGTATGGCCAAAAAATACTTTGGCAATGAAGATCCTATAGGCAAGATGATAAAGAGCAATGGAAAAACAGATTACCAGGTCACGGGGGTATTTGAAGATCTTCCGACCAACACACACATGAAGATAAGTGCGCTCATGTCTTTCGAAAGCTTAAAGAAACTTTGGAACGACCCCATTACATCCTGGCAGTGGGATGGTTTCATGACCTACATTGAACTTAACAACAGAACTAATTATAAGACTTTTGAGGCCAAACTTCCCGCCTTCATTCAAAAGCAGGCGGGCGAAGAGCTGAAGAAGTACGACGCGGGCATGGCATTCCAACTGCAAGCCATTACTGATATTCACCTCGATTCAGACTTTATGGGTGAATTTAAAGCTAACGGCGACCGGCAGTCAGCTTACTTTCTTTCTATTGTAGCTGTACTTATCCTTGTTATTGCCTGGATTAACTATGTAAATCTTTCAACAGCAAAATCGATAGAACGTGCCAGAGAAGTTGGCGTAAGAAAAGTAATGGGAAGTATTAGAACACAACTGGTACAACAATTCTTATTTGAGTCAGCCTTGCTAAATACTGTTGCCATTACCATTGCGCTTATACTTGTAGTTGTTCTTACACCCTGGTTCGGCGAACTTGCTGGGCGAAACCTGAACTACCTTCTCTTTAAGCAAACGACATTTTGGATATGGGTAGGCTTACTCATTGTTGCAGGTGCTGTTTTCTCAGGCCTCTATCCTGCTTTTGTTTTATCTGGCTTTAAGCCTGTTGAAGTTCTGAAAGGTAGGTTCAAGAACAGTACACAAGGAATCGTGTTCAGGAAGGGAATGGTGGTAACACAATTCGTCGCTTCTATCTGTCTTATTATAGGAACCTTTACTGTATATCAGCAGATCAAGTTTATGCGCGATCAGAAACTGGGCATAAATCTGGAGCAGACGCTGGTTGTTAACTCGCCTAACATCGTTGATTCAACCTATCAGCAGAAGTTTGCTGTATTTAAAGAACAGATCAACCAATTTCCGGAAGTTGAAGCTGTAAGTGCATCAAGTTCAGTTCCCGGGCGCCAGCCAGAATGGAATGCTGGTGGCATTCGCAAAATTAGTCAGGGCGAAGATGAATCTAAGCAATACAGGGTTATTATGATGGACCATGATTTTATCAGATCGTATGGTCTTGAAGTTGTAACCGGAAGAGCGTTTTCAGGAGAAGTAGCAAACGAAGATAAAAGCGTTCTGCTTAATGAAGCAGGAATAAAACAAATGGGATTTGCCAAGCCGGAAGATGCCATCAATGAACAAATCTTTTTCTGGGGAGATACCTTCCGGATTGTTGGCGTGCTTAAGAATTATCATCAGGAGTCTCTTAAGAAAGCATTTGAGCCGTTGGTGTTTCGTTACAGCAAGGCTCCGGGTGGTTACTACTCCATTAAGTTTAACACAGCAAATGTTAAAGAATCGATGGCAAAGTTTGAAGAGGAATGGAAGCAGTTGTTCCCGGGTAACCCTTTTATCAGCTTCTTTCTTGATGATTACTACAATCAGCAATATCAGTCAGATCAGCAATTTGGAAAAGTATTTGGCGTGTTCACAGCACTCGCTATTTTTATTGCATGCCTTGGCTTGTTTGGTCTCTCTTCGTTAACAGCAATCCAACGAACAAAAGAAATTGGTGTAAGAAAAGTACTCGGTGCATCCGTGCCTGGTATACTCGGGCTTATGAGTAAAGATTATATTATACTTGTGCTTACTTCCAGTGCCATTGCTACACCACTTGCCTTGTGGATTATGAATTCATGGCTGGAAGATTTTGCTACGAGGATAAACCTTTCATGGTGGCTTGTTGCTATTCCTAGTTTGTTTGTAATGGCCATAGCTATGATTACCGTTTCGCTCCATACAATAAAAGCTGCAAGAACAAATCCGGTAAACTCTTTACGCTACGAGTAGTGAGCTGGCCCCATCCTGGTAAAATACCGGGATGGGTAGCACGCCTATGATTAGTTGCTGTTACCAACGTGATTAATAACAATATCAGAGACCGGTTTAGCTGCACCTATGAATTAAGAGATATTATTTCTGAATAACGCATGTTGCGCTGCCGTATGAAAGTTACGCCAGACTCTGTTGATTTCTGTTGTTGTATCTGCTGCAGCTAGTCCACAGTAAGGGTAAAGCTCATTAATAACCTGTCTTGAGCCTTGTGCCAGACTATGACTTGCCTCACTGATTTCAGAAAGTATTACTGCAGGAATAGCATCACCAGCAACAATTGATTGCCACCCTGCCTCTGCAGATGTAAAGAACAGCACGCGCAAGTCATTGATCCTTCTTTTACAGGATTCAATACTATGCTTAAACTTGTCTTTCACTAAATTTTTATCATTTTCATCGTTAAGAATATCTTCACAAAGATCAATGAATCTTAGCGCCATTCCAGAGAGATTAACAGTTAAGGTAGTCTCAGCAAGTTGCATAAAGGGAAAGCGGAATACCGGTTGACTTAATTTAGCATGCAATGGATCGATAATAAAACTTCGGTTAGCAGGGACGGATACATTTTTTAATTCAAAAGAATGACTTGTCGTGGCAAGCATACCCATAGCCGGCCAGCGTTCAACAATATTTACTTCATCTTTCTTAAAAATAAAAGCACGAACTAACGGAGAGCCATCGTCGTTAAGAACCTGCTTTTCATCCTTATATATAAGGCAATTGGCGGTAAAACAAGTAGCATGAAAAGAACCTGATGCATATTTCCAATGACCTGTTACTTCATAACCATGTTCTGTAATGGTGGCAATGCCTGTTGCGCGTCCAGTACCTGCAAGACATACATTCTTATCATGAAAGTATTCATTGGAAATTGTATCATCTAAAAATCCGATAAACCACACGGCCCCGCTACATAAGGTTACAACCCATGCCGTACTACCGTCCACCCATGCCAGACTTTCTTCAATTCTTAATATTTCAGGAAGTGAAAGTTCTAATCCGCCAAACTCATGAGGTACATACATTTTAAACCAACCCTGCTCATAAATAATATTTAGTTGATCAGTCTGTAGCCGGCATGCACGTTCTGCTTCATGCGCTACGTTTCGTATACGCGTTACAAGGCTTTTATCTAAATATGCAGAGGGATGTTCAATTTCAAGTACCATAGTTATACTGTTATGCTATTGCCATATTTTTCTTCGCAGTCTTCATCCAGTCGTAATAACCCTTACACGCTACTATAAAGAGGAACAATGTTAGGAATGCAAACAAGGGCAGCTCTTTATGGAACAAGAGCGGTATGGCGAAGGCATTCGAAATATTCAGTAACAACCAATTCTCTACCTTACGTCTTGCGAGAAGCCACATGCCAGCCCAGGCTGTACAACTTACCCAGCTATCCCATAAGGGGAGCTCGGATGGTGTGAACAGTATGAGAAAAAAGTAGAGCACAACCCATCCACCAAGCACAATACCTATCGTTATAAGCCAATCGCGTTGCGTAGAGAAAGTTATCTCAACAGGTTTATTGTTTCTGCGTGTAGTCCAGAACCACCACCCATATATGCTCATGACGATGTAGTAGAGATGCAACAAACACTCGGCATAAAGCTTTGCGTGGAACAAACTATAAATTGAAAGTGTAGTAGCTGCAATACCTGTTGGATAAAGCCATACGTTATTGGCTCTCGCCAGAAGCACTTCTGATACTCCTAAGATTAAGACGATGCATTGAATAGCATCGATGTTTAAGGCCTGAAGCCATTGCTGAACATGATCCATAAAAAAAAGTTAAAATCATGCTGCAAGGAGAAACGCTTTGAAAACGTTTGCTTGAACTATCTCTTTCCTACGCTGGTATTACCCAGATCAGGTGTATGGAAGCCATTATCCGCTTCCAAAGGGTATAATCTCAGCCTGTTTATCAGTAACCGTTATTTCGGTACAAGGCACCCCTTGAGCAAGTGAACAAATGTAAAGTATTTTCATTTAAAAAAGCCAAACCTACTCCCTTTATTATGAGTAGCTAGTCCGCTTCGCATTGGTATTACTCACCTTCTGTATTGGCAGATTGTCGATAACTTTATCAGAAACAGCGCTTACCTCAGTATACTTTGACGCATTCATGGCAAAATATTAAAACCAGAGATGAAACTTAAATTTTTGACACTCGCACTTTGCATTGGATTATTTACAGCTTGTAATGATGATGACGACAAATCTCCTTCGTGGGGCATTGATTATTCCAGTCCTGAAACAACATTATCAGCACAAGGCTCTATAGATCAGCAAAATGCAGGACCGAAAGTTACTTTTGTTGTTGATGAAGCTTATGTTGTACTTTCTGAGGATGATAAAAACCTGCACGTAGTACGTTATCAATTCAGTTCAAATGATTATTTAGACCTTATTATTGCAAAACGTACTTCAGATTACAACTACCATTTCCCTGGCTCTAAAAATGAAAACACGTTGGTATCTGCAATTTATAATGGTAAGGCTTTATCATTAAAAGAAAGCGCAGTTTCCATTCAGCCTCGTCCTGAAGAAGACAGCTTCCATACTGTTGTAAACGTACATACCAATGACGCTGGTGACTTCAATGGAACAGTTAATGGTGTGCCTCTATTAAAAAGAGAAGAACTTTAAGAAATAAACAAAAACAACCCGAATTTCCTGCTTCATAATCTCATTATCCGAGAGCATGAGCAGGAAATTTCTTTTAGTGGTTTTCAAAGAAGCGTTAAACTCATTTGTTTTCTTCTTTGTAGAAGATGAAACCTCCGTGGTATAATACACCATCCTTGAAATCTCCGGTGGCACTGAAACCAGTATCGTCTTTGTATTTGATATGGTTGCCCTCTATCCAGTAATCGCCCGTGTAGGCACTTTGCTTCTTACCACGTGCCTCATCATACCTACCGTTAGGCAATAACTCCTGGCGTATGTATCCATCACCCGTCACCCACATACCCAGGTAAGACTTATCCTGCTCAACAGTTATCCCAGTATCTGTTAAAGCAGTTGTAGTTTGTTTTGTGTTACTCATAATTCTTATAATTACCCTTCGAAATTTGTTGATGTAGCAAGCTCTCTAACAGATGCCATATCTTGCTGAACTGTCTTAATCTTTTGCTCTGCCAAGCCATACGCATCTTCGCCTAGGAACAGGTGTACAACGGCCTCATTACCCTCAGCTACCCGAATTAAAACAGATGCAGCTTTCTCAGGATCACCTTGTTGTTTTCCGTTAATACCCGCCTGGTGTAAAGACTGCATTTCCCGCACCGATTTGTAATCATCAATAGGTTTAGCGGGTACAGCAAGCGACGAATCGAGGAAATTGGTTCTAAAATAGCCCGGAGAAACAACTGTTACTTTTATTCCGAATGGTCTAACCTCCTCAACAAGCGCTTCTGTAAATCCGTGTACAGCAAACTTTGTAGCACAATAAATTCCAAACCCAGGATAAGAACCCGTGAAGCCCCCAATGGAAGCGATGTTATATATATGGCCAGACTTTTGCCTACGCAGATGCGGTAGTGCTTTGCGAATTACATTTAATGATCCGAATACATTTACATCAAAGTTCTTCCGTGCTTCAGCATCACTTAATTCTTCAAGGCCACCTACCAGTCCATAGCCGGCATTATTAACAACCACATCAATACTTCCAAAATGCTCAACTGTTTTTTCAATTGCTTTCTGTACATCATTTTCATCCAGTAGATTCATTGCTAACGGGAGAAATGCTTTTGTATCTGATCCTACTGCCTCCTTAAGATCATTTACGCTTCGGGATGTTGCAGCAACTGAATAACCTTCCTTTAATAATTTCTTAACAAGGGTTAATCCTAATCCTTTGGAGGCCCCCGTAACAAACCATACCTTCTTTTTCATAATCGTTAAATTATATATTCGTTTTGTTTGAATTGATAATTCAAAATAAGCGTGTACATAATGCTTTTATGTTATGGCTTCGAAACAAATTATTGTACAAATCAAACAAGTGTAAAAAAAGAAAGCGGGACAACCAGTTGGTGAAAAATAGATATACAAAGTATGTTTAACCTCAATTAGTTCAACGAAAGCGACGGGAATAAAAGCTTATCAAGATGTATTTTGGTAATACAGTGAATCAGTTCGATAAGGTAAGTTTTCTGCAAACTCTCTGAGAAAATATAATCGGTGTGTCTCTCTTTTATTAGCTTTTTAAAGATTGTCTGTATGCAATCGTCTTGTTCCTTGTTAAGAAAATAAAATACGTTGCCTGTATTAGAGGCAAACAGAGAGTGAATATGCCGCCTCGTGTTCTCTGGAATATAGCTCGTTTGAAAAGAGCACATGTACGCGTGTTTATCATCTGCGGAGATATGACAGATAGTAAATCGATCTGCAAAAGCGCTTAACTTAATCATGGCTTACACAATTATTTTAGGCGCGCTATCGTATTCATAACTAAAATATGAATAACAGATCTTTCCGAGTGCACCATAAACTTCACACACATTGTTTATTGCATAAGCCTGCGGAATTTGAATGTGGTGGTTTGCCTCAGACGCTGCGAAGAGATTGTTGGTGATCAGTACATAACAGTGACTGTCCAGTGAATTTTTAAGTAGCCGATGCACTTCAATAACTGCCTCACCATAGAGCTTTCTGAATCCACTTAACTCATATTCTGAAAAAGAACCATAATGAGCAATCAATTTAAGCGTAAGATCAATACGTACCCCAAATCGTGATGTCAGCTCTTCTACTTTGCTATTAAATGCGAGCAGCATAACTTCATACTGCCTGAGTACATCAGGTAGAGCAGGAGGAGTACCAGTCTTATAAAACAGAACTGCGTCGCCTTCAATCTCGGATACTTGAAGCCCTAATGTATTGTTGTTAATGATTTCGGAGAGCAGTTCATAAGTAATATACTTCCCTGCAACAGCATCTGTATTATGTACAAATGTAGTGTAGCCACTAATATCTGTTATAATCAGCATTCCCTCGTTAAATAATGATGCGCTAGTGTTAACCAATACTAACTTATCCGCTATTTCTACATGTTTCATGCGTGTCTCACCCGCTTTACCTGTTTCACAACAAACTTACCAGGATTAGAAAAGAGTGAGTTGCGCTATTCAATCGGATAGTTGCAAGTTTCAAACAAGGCGGACAGCAAATAAAAAAGAGGCTTTATCAAAGCCTTTCGTCTTTGTGAACACAGTGAAGCAATCTGCCGATAGGTATTAAAACCGATGGTATATCGTCCTCCAAAATTTTTGTCGGCTCATAATGACGGTACCTGTTTACCTACTGATGGGAGACAGGCGTAACTAGCTGCATCCTATAAGATGATGGTGTCATATTCGTATGCTTCTTGAAGAAGTGGTTAAAGTGGGCTGGTTCTTCAAACCCGAGACAATAACTGATCTCGGCGATATTCCAGTTGGTGTGTTTAAGTAATGCCATTGCTTCACCCATTAATCGCTCAAAGATAAGCTCGCTTGTAGTCTTGCCTGTTGTTGTACGAAGGGCACGGTTAAGATGATTTACATGTACAGAAAGTTGTTCAGCAAAGTCTTTTGGTGAACGTAAGTTAAACCGTTGTGATTGTGCCTCTATTGGAAATTGCCTCTCCAACAACTCCGTAAATACTGAAGTGATGCGTGTGTTCGCATCCGCATGCTCATAGATGTTTTCTGTTGGTTGTATTTTCAATGCATAATGCACAATCTCCATGATGTAGTTTCGCAGCAGGTCATATTTATATTTGTAGTCTGACTTTATTTCATCCAGCATTTTTTTAAACACCTCCGCCACATACTTATCCTGTGTCTTATTGAGAATATAACTCGGCTTGTTTTTAGGAACGAACATCGGGAGGTCTTTTATACCAGACCTGAAGTGTTCTGACAGGAATGATTCTTTGAATATACAGAAGTATCCTGTTGGATTTTCAGTGAGCTGCTCAAATGTATAGGGCACGCTGGGATTAAAGAACATCAACGTAGTACCTGATACCTCAAGGCTTTTATCGGCGTAGTGATAAGCGTGCTTGCCACGCATAAGGGCAATTTTGTAAAAGTCTCTTCGGCTATATTGAACGGGTTGTTTGTTGGGGCCGACACAGTCTTCCATACGAAATACATTAAAATGACCGATGTCCTTTTTAAGATCATGAGGCAACCAGTTAAACTTATGCTGGTAGAACTCCTCAAGCGTCTCTGTCTTAGCGATATTATTTCTTACTGCCATAAAATTCTTATTCAAAGATAGACCATCCGAGGTTCACATATTTATTTTAATCAAATAATTGATTGTAAAAATCAAACAATTATTGTTACTGTCGAAATGATTATTGGATCAAAATCCCCTCTTTTCATGTGTTCCTTTCAAACAATTACATCGTAGAAAACGATTCAGTCATTTTATGTTCATTTTGAACTATTAATGGATACCAGCTGTTTTGCAACTGTCACAAATCTTATGTCTTTTTAAACCAAACTATAATGGAGGCTACAATCAAACCAGAAACAAAATCAGAAGCGTTTTTCATTTCCATGACTTTAAGTGCCTGGAACGCTGTAAATGAAAGAGTAACAAAGTTATTGAATGAACTTGCCGAAGAACAATGGATGACAGAAACAGCACCGGGAAGAAGCCGTGGAATTTATCTGCTTGGACACCTTGTTGCTGTAAGTGACAGACTAATAACACTATTCGGTTTGGGTGAAAGGCTATATCCTCAGCTTGATCATCCCTTTCTTACCAGTCCCGACAAAACCGTTCAGGAAATTCCTACGTTTACTGAATTAAAGAAATACTGGACGACGATTAATGACACACTCACCACCAAGTTCAACACCATGACCCCTGAAGATTGGTTCGCAAGACACACAGCAGTATCTGAAGAAGTGTTTGCTAAGGAACCTCATCGGAATAAGCTTAACGTTTTGATTAACCGTACCAATCATACAAACTATCACCTTGGTCAGCTTATCTATTTAAAGCAGAAATAATTTCTATCATAGTACAAAGTTTGCGAGCAAGATAGCTTTATAAGTTTATCTTGCTTTTTTATTTTACCAATGGCAGAAATACGGAAAGCAACGCCAACAGACCTTGAGTCGCTCTCACAACTCTTTGATGCATACAGGGTGTTCTATGGAAAGAAAACAGATATTGAAGGAGCTCAAGTATTCTTGACAGAACGAATAAAAAATAATGACTCAGAACTATTTGTATCCATTACAGAAAACACGGTAAGTGGGTTTGTACAGCTTTATCCTTTGTTTTCATCAGTAAGGATGAAAAAATTATGGCTACTCAATGATCTTTTTGTAGATGAACGCTTTCGGGGAAGAGGCATTTCACTCATGTTAATAAACGCAGCGAAAGAGCTATGTATGAAAACAGGCGCATGTGGAATGTTTCTGGAGACGGCAAAAGCCAATAATGTAGGCAATCAACTTTACCCGCGTGCAGGGTTTACCCTAAACGCTGACCATAACTTTTATGACTGGAGTGTATAATACTTCTCCTATTAAGGTTATGCGACATCTTTTCCGGTTGCTGCCTTAAGCATATCAAACCAATCCTGTCTGTCGAGCACGATATCAATTGCTTTTGCAGCTTCCTTAATTCTTTCGGGCTGTGTAGTTCCTATAATAGGAAATATATCTGCAGGATGCTTAAGGAGCCACGCGAGTGCTATCTGACTTTCCGTCGCTTTATATTTACTGCATTTGGAGAGCGCCTTTGAATTGTTTAATAATCTTCCGCCACCTAATGGTGACCATGCCATCGGTGCTACCTTATGCTTCATCATCACATCCAAAGTTCCGTCATATAAAGCATCTAATTTTTCAATTGATATTTCGAGTTGATTGGTAATTAACGGAAACGGCAAGCAACTCTGAAGCATTTCAAATTGCGTTGCAGTAAAATTGGAAACACCGAAATACAACACTTTACCATTTTGCTTTAACAAGCCAAAAGCTTCTGCCACTTCTTCCGGATCCATCAGCGGGTCGGGCCTGTGGATAAGAAGGAGATCGATATAATCAGTGCCAAGGTTAGCAAGCGATTGATCAACAGAATTAATGATGTGCTCTTTGGTAGTATCGTAATGTTTAATCCATGTACCTGGATGTTTATCAGAGAGTAATTTAATACCGCATTTTGTGATGAGCTGTATTTCCCTTCTAATCGACGACCTGTGTCTTAAAACATTTCCGAAGATCTTCTCATTACTATAGTCGCCATAGATGTCAGCATGATCGAAAGAAGTAATACCCACATCAAGAGATGTATCTATCAAGTTAGAGACAGTTTTCTCATCTACGTTATTCCACCGCCACGCTCCTGCTATTATCCTTGAACATTCAAGTCCTTTTAAATGTAGGTATCTTCTTTCCATACTGTTTTAGTTGTTGAGGCTTTAATTACACTTGCGAATATGGAAGTGGCTCTAAGAAAGTTTTATAGATCTTAGAAACAGAATTTGCAAACTCTGGTGCCTTAGACATTCGCTGCCAGTCAGGATCCTGTCCAAAAGCCTTCCAGTTCTTATCGCGTTCTTCCATGTTCTCAAAAGTGATCATGTAAGTAAGAC
>NZ_JAHESD010000006.1 GCF_018598585.1 Chryseosolibacter indicum | reverse complement strand
ATTTTTACATTGAGCTTATTCTGCATCTCTGCATTTCTAGGATCTCCAAGTATACTTCTTCCGCCCAAAGCACGTGGTCCAAATTCCATTCTGCCCTGCATCCAGCCGATTACATTTCCTTCGGATAGTAATTGTGCTACATGCTTAGACAATTCTTGTGTATCGTTAAAGTACTGGTATTTGCCATTGTATTTTTTGGCTGTAAGCTTTATATCCAAATCTGTATACTCGGGTCCAAGATAAGATCCTTTCATTCCATCCAGTGACACAGGCTTTATACGGTCTTGTTCATAGTAGATATGGTAAGCAGCCAACGCCGACCCTAGTGCTCCACCGGCATCCCCCGCAGCAGGTTGTATAAAAACCTCTTTAAATAAACCCGTGTTATATACTTTTCCATTAGCAACACAATTTAAGGCTACTCCGCCTGCCATACAGAGATTGTCAGATTGGGTAAGTCTTTTTGCCTCGGCAGCCATTTTTATAACGGCCTCTTCGGTAACTTCCTGTATTGCAAGGCCTAAATTGCAGTGGTGTGATTGAAGTTCAGCTTCTGGTTTTCGTAGTTTAAACCCAAAAAGTTTTTCCCATTTGTCTTCGTGAACCATTCTCAATCCGGTAGCATAGCTAAAGTACTCTTGATTTAGCCAGATGGAGCCGTCTTCCTTGATATCAACTAGGGTGTTCTTGATAATGTCTACGAATCTTTTAACCTCTTCACTGCCTGGTACTCCGTAAGGTGCTAAACCCATGAGTTTATATTCCCCAGAATTAACTTTAAACCCAAGGAAGTAGGTGAATGCAGAGTATAACAACCCTAAAGAATGCGGAAACTTCAACTCTTTCAGAATAGTAATGTCTCGCCCTTTCCCATGGCAAATTGATGCTGTTGCCCATTCTCCCACACCATCAATTGTTAATATTGCAGCATCATCAAAGGGAGCAGGATAATAAGCACTGGCAGCATGAGACAAATGGTGCTCAGGAAAGAGTAACTTTACTTTCTTTTTATCGAAACCTTCAATTTTTTCAAGTTCTTCATAGAGAAGACGTTTTAAAAACATTTTCTCTTTCAACCAAACAGGCATTGCTGTTATGAAAGACGATAACCCTTTAGGAGCAAAGGCATAATATGTTTCAAGAAGTCTTTCAAACTTCAATAGTGGTTTATCATAAAAAGCAATGGCGTCTAACTGACTCAGTTTTGTTCCCCCATAGTTGAGACAGAATTTAACTGCGTTTGTAGGGAAAGCAGCATCATGCTTTTTACGGGTAAATCTTTCTTCCTGTGCAGCAGCAATAATTTCGCCGTTTTCAATAATAGCGGCTGCTGAATCATGGTAGAAAGCTGAGAGACCAAGGATTTTCACAGATAACGTTTGTTTTGATTGAAATGAAAGATGAATCTTCGTTCGGTATAACTTCTGTGTATAAATTATCATTCCCGGTTATTTCACCGCTACTATTGTAGATATGTATATTATTAAAGAGATATGAGTAGTTTAGGCATGCTTTTTTACTTTTGTTGTTTCTTATCCTTTTTTATACTTCATTTCGTATTGTGAATAGAATATTTTCCGATGTGAAATTTTTAACAATTGCAGGTAAACCTTTAGGTACTTGGCCCGTAATTTTAGTACACCTGCTTAACGACTTTAATTTTGCTTCACTGAATAAGAACTACAAAAATGAGTAAGTGAAGATTGACAACAGTTGAATGATACTCCAAAAACTCTTTTAAAAATTTCTTAACAAATGGATCTTTTACTATTAGGAAAAGTATTGTGGCGCAAGGCTTGGATTCTTATTGCAATACCCGTTGTTGCTGCTTTTGCAGCTTACCTGTTTACCATGAATTCTGAGCTTACCTATAAGGCTACATCTCAGATTTCAACAGGATTCACCATTAACGATCAGGTGCACTTAACTGACGAAAAATTTAATCTCCGCGATGCAGATATGCGTTTCAGCAATTTGCTGAATCAAATGAATTCAAGCATTGCTACAAACCTGCTTTCCTATAAATTACTGTTGCATGATTTGAATCCGCTCGAAGTTCCTTTTCATAGACCTGATCCAAATAAGTTTTCAAGTAATGCACAGGAAAAAGAAAGGGTTCGTACAATCCTAAAACAAAGGTTGGATAGTATCAGGCCCCTTACATCTACAGATGTTGACTATCCCTTGGTGAAAAAATATCTGGAAGGTTACGCATATGGTTACTCAAACGTTAAAGATGCGCTTGCAATCGAACGCATAAAAAATACAGATTACATCCAGGTAGATTTCTCTTCTGATAAACCTAATTTATCAGCATATGCTGCAAATGCATTTACAGAAGAATTTATACGGTACTACAGCACAGCAAGAACGTCACGCACAGGTGAATCTGTAGATTTTTTGAAACAGGTTGTAGACGAGAAAAAAGCTGAACGAGACAGCAAGCTTGAAATGCTGCAAATGTTTAAGTCAAGTAATAACGTGCTAGACGTACAAGGAGAGAGTGGTGCTAAAATGGCACAACTATCAGGCTTGGAAAGTCAACGGGATTTATCAAGATCGAATATCAATAGATATGAGTTGATGATTCAGCGATTAACAGAAGATATCAAGTATGCCAGTTCACCTGTTACAAACGGTGGCAATCAAAGAATTTTTGAACTAAGAGAAAAGATTAATCGGTTAAACGAAAGGTACATTACTGGAGGTTCTACAAATCAAAGACTTCTTGACTCACTAAATATTCTGCGTCAGCAACTGGGCGAGCAAACTGACATGGTAAACCGCATGGGCTCTACATTGGGTACAGGTGTTACTGTTGCAGATTTAAAACAACAATTAAAAGATGCTCAAATAAACCTTCAGGTTGAAAGAACCAATTTGAGTGCAATTGAATCAAAAATTAGAGAAGTTCAGTACAACATTTCAGGATATGCTTCTAAAGAAGCGAGGTTAGCTACTATTCAAAAAGAAGCTGACTTGGCATTGCAGGAATATTCTGCAGCTGTTGAAAAGTACAACGAAGCAAAGAACAGGTTAGCAGAAACCAACACATTACGTGTTGTGCTTGCAGCTGTTCCTCCTTTAAATCCTGAAACATCTACCAGGGTGCTAATAATTGCACTTTCAGGTATTACAAGTTTTACGCTTTGTCTGTTTGTAATTATAGGACTTGAATTGATAGATGGTTCTGTACGCACACCTGATAAATTTAAAAGTAGCGTAGGGTTACCCCTTGCCGGAAGCGTAAACAGAATTGATAATAGAAATTTCAATATCCGTTCTTACTTTAATCAACAGAACGGCAACGAAGAAACAGAGATGTTTAAATCACTACTGCGTAAGCTTCGTCATGAAATAGAGTCACTAAATGCTAAAGTAATTCTCTTTACCAGCCCGAAAAGAAAGGATGGTAAAACATTCCTGATGTTTTCGTTATCTTATGTTTTAAGTCTTATTAACAAGCGCGTGCTGATAATTGACACTAACTTTAAGAATAACTCATTATCACAGATTTTAGGACGCAACCAGTCAGACTTAAAAGTACTTGATAGCAAACGTCTTAAAATGCTGACGAGCGCAGAAGGCCAAACAAGAGAAGCACAACCGGAGTTTGATCAAGAAAGTAGTTACGATCTTATCAATCCTACAAAGTATAAAAACATTTACATTGTCGGAAACTCAGGTGGAGGACATGAGTCACCTGCTGAAATCCTCTCAGGAAGAGATTTTTCAAATCTGATTTCAGTTTTGGCCGACAGCTTTGATTATATACTGCTTGAGGGTGCCGCACTTAATGATTATTCAGATACCAAAGAGCTTGTGAAGTATGCTGATAAGGTAGTAGCAGTCTTCTCAGCAGAAACATCAATAAAGCAATTAGACAGGGAATCAATTTACTATTTAAAATCGTTGGGTAAGAAATTTGGGGGCGCTATCTTAAATAGGGTAGATACCAAAAACCTTAAGCTGTAGCTTAAGGTTTCTTTAATTTTTAAGGTGGAATTTTAAGCTTATATGAAAAGATTTTTGATATGGGTACTGTCTCTTTTAATTGTAGGCTGTATTGCTGCAATTATTATTTATAAGTTTTATCTGCCAGGGCTTGTAGCGAAAGCTTTGATTAGAGAAGAAGTTCCTGTTTTAGTTCCACGGTATGTAAAAGCAAGAATAGATCAGTATAAAGTACCCGTTAACCAGGGAGCTGAAGATGTTATTAAAAGTATTCATCGTTCAGATGTATCTGTTGAAGATCTTCTCGAAGCTATTGATGATACAGATGAGGAGCAATTCTATGCTATTGTAGACGAATTTAATATTACCAAACCAAAAAACACTAACGAGGTTTTTGATCTTGCCAAAAAACATCTCAATGTAGATTTTGATTTTGAAATACTTCGCGAGCCCTTCAATAAAAATATCGACATGAAGCTCATCCGCAGAGGAATGGGTTACGCTAATGCTTATCGTAATGAACAGGCTATCGATCCGGGAATAGCCAAAGCCGTAGCTAAAAAAATTCTTCTTCAAAAGGAACAAGAATATAATCAGGAGATGAGTTCAAAATAATATCATCTCTTCCCGTTATTTCAAAAGATTCTCTTGTAAATGAAGATCATGCTTTATCCTACATTGTTCTTTAAGAAATAATGGGTATGATTTTCTATAAGCAACAGTAGAACATTAACTCTTTTTACATTGACGCGAATTGGTAATTCCCGGTTGTTTGCGCATGGCGCTTACTCTTTGATGGACAGACTTTCCATCGTATTCTTCGGTTTCCTAAATGTATTTTTTATGGCCCGTATGCTACCGAAATCTGATATTGGTATCTGGGTCTTATTTACCAGTGTTACAGCCATTTTAGAAATGGTTCGGGTAGGATTTATTCGCAATCCTTTTATTACGCATCTTGTTAGTGCGGACGATCACGAGAAGGATAAAATTGTTACTGCATCGTTTGTATTACACTTTGTACTTTCTTTCGTAATCACACTTGTTGTAATATTTGGTGCTGCTCCTTTGGCTAACTTCTGGAATGCGCCTCAATTAGCTCAACTATTTCTTGTTTACTCGTTCAATAACCTTGTCTTCATTGCTTACCATCATTTTGAATACATTCAACAGTCTAAGCTTAAGTTCAAGGCTATATTTATATGCAACATTTTCCGGTTAGGCACATTTGCGATGTACATCGTAGTACGATTTATACTGAATAGTCCTCCAAGTCTACTTGAATTAGCCATCGTTCAATCGGTTGCTACCGTAATTGCATGTTTTGTATCGTTTTCATTTATCAGAGGTACATTTAACTTTAGCCGCGTTGTTGATTTTAAAATCATAAAAGAACTATTTCATTACGGAAAATACACCCTGGGGACTAACATTAGCTCAATGTTTGTGAGAAACACCGATGCATGGATGATCGGTCGTATTATATCAACTGCTGGAGTTGCTATTTATAATCCCGCCATTCGCCTCGCCAACCTGGTTGAGGTTCCCACATTGGCAATAGCTGGTGTGTTTTTTCCACAGGTGGGTAAGAGATTAAAGGAACAAGGCGCTAAGGGTGTAAGAGATATTTATGTTAAATCTGTAAGTCTTATTTTAGCGCTTACAATACCTATTGTATTACCAATTTACATCTTTGCCGAGTTAGCCATCACCATAATATTCGGATCTCAATATCTAGAAGCTGTTCCCATTCTTAGGGTAACTTTGTTTTATACGTTGATAATCCCTTTCAATCGTCAGTTTGGGACCGTAATGGATGGAACCAAGAGACCAAAGATAAATTTCTACCTGCTTATCCTGGTGGCGGTTCTTAACGTTGTTTTCAACTTTATCTTCCTGCACCAGTTTGGAGTTATAGGTTCGGCCTTTGCTACATTGTTATCATACATTGTGGTATTTATCCTCAACCAGGTAATTCTCTACAATACCTTCGGTGTGAATACCTTTCATGTGTTTACCGCAATTTTTGAGTGGTACAAATTCGGCTGGAACACATTCAGGGCAAAAATGCTAAGACCAGCTTAATAACAGGTATAGCTCTTGTGTAAAACCAGCTACTCGGGCATAGCAATTTTATAATGTTGTTGACTAATTTCTACATCAATGTTGTCAGAAGAATTCCAGCAGGAACCAGAGGTTGAAGAACAGGAACATGAGCAGCCCTCTTCTATGGCAAAAGCCATTAGGGTTTTGTCTATCCTGTTCGTGCTGTTTGTCTACTTAGTAATCTTTTTGAAAATTCTTATTATACCCTAGTACTAAATGTATCTTGATAATAGCAGAAGCAAAATTTCAACCGTAGCACTTGTTGTAGTGTTACTGGGTGTATCTCTTATGATCACCTATTTGCTTGCGAACGCAGGTACGTTCATAGCTCCTACAGTTCTCATTATTATTTTTGGTGTTACTGCTGTAGCCTCTGTTATTAGTGATTACCGCATAGGCTTTTTCATGCTTTACATTATGGGCGGGGTTATGTCTTACATCTCACGCCTTGTCGAAATCAACTTCCCGATGGGAACGGTGTATGACGGTCTCGCAGCATTAACCTTTATAGCCTTATTTATAAATGGTAAACATTATAAAGATTGGACTGGTTTTAAAAACCCAATCACTATAACTTTTACCATTATCGTTGTATACCAATTAATGCAGGTGGCCAATCCTTATGCGGTATCGCGTGTGGCATGGTTAGTTGCAATGCGCGGTAATACATCTTTCCTTATGTATATCGTATGCTTTCAGATGTTTTACTCATTAAAATATCTGAAACGCTTTACGTGGTTGTGGTTGGGAATTGCACTAGTCGCGGCGTTATATGGTATGTATCAGGAATACGTAGGCCTTCCCGATTTTGAAATGAACTGGGTAAGGGCAGTGCCTGAACGCTACAACCTGTATTTTATATGGGGAAGAATGCGCAAATTCTCAATCCTCTCCGATCCTTCTGCCTATGGATTGTTTATGGCGCTTGGTGGTTTGGCAGGGCTTGTATTAGCCATGGGTCCATTTAAAACGGGTTTCAAAATATTTGCAGGTATATCCGGAGTTATTATGTTGATTGCTATGACATACTCCGGAACACGTACTGCCATTGCTATGGCTGCTGTTGGTATTGTATTTTATATTGTCGTTACGTTAAGAAACAGGAAGACCATAATATTTATGATTGCTTCAGCATTTATTGGGGCAGCTTTAATTTTTGGGCCTTTCTATGGCGGTACGGCCAATAGAATACGCTCAACATTTAATCCGAGTGAAGATGCTTCAATGTCTGTGCGTGATGCAAAGCGTATTAGGTTGCAAAATTATATTCAAAGCCATCCGATAGGAGGGGGTCTGTTTACAACAGGCCAGAATGGTGTAAAGTATTCCAAAGGACATGAACTAGCGCAGGGCTGGGATACTGATAGCGGATATCTTCTGATTGGCCTTGAGCTGGGATGGATAGGACTTTTACTTTTTCAGACGTTGTTCTTTCTGGTAATGCTAAAGGGTATCAATAATTATTTTTCCATTGATGATCCCTTCCTGAAAACAATGACGCTGACTTACCTGGTTCCTTTTTTTGCTTTGTCCGTAGCTCACTTTACGCAGGATGCATTGTTTACAAAGCCAATGGGACTTGTTGTAATTGCAACTTATGCTATTATGGTAAGAATGCCATCTTACGAGAAAAAACTTTACTCTGTTGACTTAGTTTAATTATTCAATTCATATAGAAACAATGAAAAAGATAATCTTCTTTCTGTTGATTAGTACAACTGTTTTCGCACAAAACGTAGATTATAACAAAATCATATTGCCATCTGGTGTTCAAACAGATGACTTCGCAGAGAAACTCGTACAGATAGCATGGAGGAATCATCCCACCAATGAAATTTTCAGAAGGGAAGTAAATATAGCAGACATTGAAGTAAATAAGAGCAAAGTGCAATGGCTTGACCTTGTTCGGTTTTCTTCAAACCTTAACGAGTTCGTACTTAACCCTGGGGCAGACCAGCTGAGTCGTAGCGCTTTTTACCCAAAATATAACGTCAACGGAAGTATTTCTATAGCAACGTTTTTTACAATTCCATATAATACAAAACAAAGTAAAGAACGTTTAATGATTACCCAGGCGCAGGTAAATGCACAAAAACTTCAGGTGCGTAACTCTGTAATGAGGGCATACAACAACTACGTATTGCGCGAGAAGATTTTTCGTATTCAATCTCAACTTGCCCTGGATAATGAGACATCTCACAAGTTGTTGGAACAAAAATTTAAGAATGGAGAAATAACGTTTGAAACATATTCCGCAAGCTTAGGAGCGTTTAGCCAGATGACATTGAATCAGCTTACTGCAGAGCGCGATTATAAGGATGCGAAACTTGATCTTGAGCAGCTGATTGGGATGAAGCTTGAGGATGTGCGCTAGGGGATACTTTTGAATTTTTTATTCAAAAGCAGTGAACTGGGATTGCCAGAGAAAACTTAATTTGAGTTAAGGCTGGCATATATTTTATCAAAATTTAATACCCAACTTTCTCTAAATAAAAAGTATAAAGACCCTGGTTTACCTAATGCTACAACGTGTTGAAAAACTGTCTAGATTCCATTCACCAACAGTTAGTGATTGGATTATCTATTTTACCGCTTTTGTAATTGTTCAAATTCCTGCCATTATTAATTTCTATTATAATGGTGGCTCGGGTAATCCGTATACGCTTTTTGCGCAATCGCTTCTTCAGGGAGATTTTGTTCTTCCGCCAATGAAGCTTCACGGCGACCTCATTCTTTTCGAAAACAATTATTATCTTCCGTATCCACCGCTGCCTTCGCTTATCTTGTTACCTTTTGTAGCAGTGTTAGGAGCAGCACACGTAAATACAGTTGCAATTGCTACTGTGATGGCATGTATCAGCTTGTACCTTATCTACAACATTCTTGTTCGGCTGGAAATCATACAGGAGCATTTTAACTGGTTGATACTTGGCGTTTTCTTTGGCACGGGTTACTGGTTTGCCATCTTTACCAGCCACCACGTCTATGCATTCGCTCACATTACTTCCTTCTTATTTCAATTGCTTATCATAAACGAATTGCTTTACAAAAGAAGATGGTGGCTCATAGGTGTTTATATTGCTTGTACTTTCCTTACCCGTCAGTTTACCATATTCTATTTCTTCTTTGCGGCAGGTTACATGTGGTATCTGTATAAGTACAGAAGAGAAAATATAACGCTGCGCGATTTTATTTCACTTTGTGCTACCGTTGCCGTAGGCGTATCAGTATACCTTCTATATAACTACCTCAGGTTTGGTAATCCGCTGGATACCGGATACAGTCATATTGTTTACATCGGAGTATTGAAAGAACGTGTAATGCAGTATGGCGTTTTCAGTCCACGGTATTTCCTTTTCAACCTGTACAGTGTACTTATTAAAGGCTTTAATATACAATTTGAAGGCAACACTTTACTGAATATTAAAGACATGGATTTGTGGGGTACATCCTTATTGGCTGCAAGTCCTTTTCTTATCGCAAGTATAAAAGCCGATTGGCCTAAAACCCTTAAGATTTCAGCTTGGGTTACCATCGTTGCTATTTTATTAGGTCAGTTGTTTTATCATAACAATGGTTTTCACCAGATAAACACTTCAAGGTTTGCCCTGGATTTTCTGCCACTGCTAATTGTGCTTACAGCCCTTGGAGCTCGGCACATACCGAAATGGCTTTTCAGAGGAATGATCGGGTACGCTGTTCTATTAAACCTTATCAGCTTTACCATCCATTTTCTGTACGAATAAGAGAATAAACTTTTTATAATCTTCTGATAGCGCATTGCTAATCGTGCTATCAGAAGATTAAGATTTGTATTTCTACTTAATACCGTTTTTCTTATCTTTATCAACTATACAGGTTCAGCTTTCTATGCTGGTTTATATCGCTGTATTATCCTTTTCTAATTACCATTTACATACTCAATCAACGATCCAGATACACATCCCGGGAGTGGAGGAAAAGAGGAACGAATGTGCAGAGAGTGTGGAGAATTTATTAGAGATTACTTAGAGAAGCCTTAGCCAGGTATTAATCTATCCCAGGAAACCGATTGTATTTAGAAGCAGAAATTTTAGAATGAGAAATGTTTTTGACACTATTTGTCAAAACGCTGTTCTATGTTGCCATTAAAAAAAGACTATGGCTATAATTCATACAAATCCGATTATTAAAGGCGTGCGAGGCTCCCTTGGCGGGGTAATGTTTCGCCGGGTAGGCAAAACCACCATTTTGTCCGCCAAACCCTCTGCGCCGAAGAAGCAAAGTGAACAACAGCGTAACAACAGGCTTAAATTCAAAGAAGCATCAGCCTTTGCAAAGCATATCCTTAAAGATCCGCAAAAGAAGATCTATTATCAGCATAAGGCAAAGAAATTAAGATATCCTAATGCGTATACCGCAGCCCTTACAGACTACATGCGGAAGATAGAAGTTCGAAAAGTAGAACGTTTGCAGTGCAAGGATAAAAAAGACATTGTAAAAGTAAATGTTGCTAAGCAAGATTTTACTGTTCGTGCTGTAAAGGTTGCAATTTGTAATCAGGAAGGCCTTGCTGTATTTTCTGCTGTAGCAGAGAAACGCGATAACACAACGTTTATCTTTCAGATACCTCACAGCTACTTACACCATTGCTATAAACTAAAGGTAATAGCAGAAGATAATACTACCAATACTTTTGTACACGAGCTGTTTTTGTAAGATAAATTACAAACATATCAACCAGATTAACTGCCTATCAGGTGTCGGCTGTACCGTCCTGTTATGCGCTTAATTAAGTACACCAATGCAATAGAAAAGAACAGAACGAAAGCGAAGTATATGGAATAAGTTAGCAGAGAAAAATCGAACTCTCCGAAGATTTTCTCCAGTACGTTACGCGATGCAAATATAAATACGCTGTGTACGAAGAATACACCAAAACTGTATTCACCTAACACTTCAAGCAATGGCATTCGTTTGTCTCTAAATTGATATAAGATAAATAATCCGATGAAACAGAGTAATACTGCCTTCAACATAAAGATGTTGAACATGAATACACCATCATAAATTACATCTTCAAAAGTTATCTTCTCCGGAATGGGTAACCAACCTCTTATTTCTGCCAGGGTAATCGCACCATAGATAATGATCAATGGATAGAGAAGCCATTTGCTTATTGCAAGAACTTTTTCACGATAGAATGATACCCACATGCCCAGCAAATATACGGGTAAGTAATGTAGATAAGATAAGAACGGATTTGCATTATGTGCTGACCTGTAAGTGAAGAAGCAGGTAATGAATAGGATTGGGATAATATAATTATAAGCCTTTTTATTATCTAAGGCATGCAAAATAGGAGAGGATAAGTAGAACAATGTAATGGCAGAGATAAACCAGAAAGGCGCAAGGTGAATACCAGTAATCAGATAATAAAGTATTTTATAAAGAATAGACTGGTTATTAAAATCTTCTGTAATTCCTGGATAATTATAGTTGCCAATAATCCGATAGGCAATAAGTGGAACAGAGATAATGAGATACGGAAGTATTACATACTTGAACTTCTGTTCTATATATTTCTTAAATCTGAAATTGGTATGTGTTAAATATTGAAAGAGGAAGCCTCCTATAAACAGGAACATCACAGTACCGTTTCCTTCACGGGAGTCAAAGAAAGTAGCGATGACATCAAGCGCTCCTTTATGACTTTGCCAATCTACAACGCCACCACGCGCATGAACACAAACAACAAAAAAAATAGCTAAACCTCGGAGGTTATGAATATATGTAAGAAACTTCGACATGAGTCGTTAAAAATTATGAAGGGCTTTTAGAAGTTATACGTTATAATTAGATGCACAGGATGTGATACATTATAAAAAGTATACCATTAAGCGGTAACGGTTTCGTTGATACAGCTCCTTGAAATAATAATGTTTTAAATTTCTTAATGTGTGTTAGCTGTGTATAAAAGGCCCCACCTTACAGCGATGAGGTAATTTTCAGCAGAAGTAATAAAAGTTCACAATAGGCATTCGAAATCCGATGAAAAGTATTATTTATCAATTGATTGCAACGAGTAGCGGTTGAACCAACAACAGCTGGCATATTTATTTAACTTTTGCCCTTGCCTATTGGGTGTAGAATGCCTGGTGGTATAATTATATGAACATTACGGCTTTAATCCGCAAATTTCCAGTTTTGAGTATATCAAACTTAAATCAAAGTATCAGGTTAAATTTTTCAGGGCGTGCTGCAGGAAATTCTGATTTAGGTAATACCCCTAACTATTTTCGCAAAGGTCTTTCTGAAAGACAACTCTTCGTGGTAGAGATGTTGATTGCAGCAGTGTTTTGCTTTTCACCTTTGCTGTATAACAACCCTTATCGCTTAAATATCTTCCTCTCGTGGGAGGGTGCTTACCGAATATACCTGGGGCAAATGCCTTTTAAAGAGTATGCTCTTCCTATGGGTTATGGGTATTGGCTAATACCTGCTATGTTCTTTAAGATTTTCGGGCCTTTTATGTACTCACTCATAAAGGCACAGGTGTTCATCAATCTTGTTTCAATTCTTGCCTTCAGAAGTATTCTTAAACTATTCAATGTTACTCCGGTAACAATACTTCTGTCTGTATTAGTTTTCTGTTTATCTTATGTATCCAAGAATTTCTGGCCGTGGTATAACCACACCGTTATTGTATATGAACTGGTTGCCCTCTACTTTGTTCTGCTTCCGGTTTTAAAAACATCAGGATGGAAAACAGTAGCCAGTCTTGGCTTTAGTGCGCTGTGTGTTTTTCTTTCCATATTTACAAAGCAGGATGCAGGTGCTTTAACGTTATTGATCTGCCTTGCTATTCTTACATACGATACACTCATAGAAAAATCTCCAAGAAAACTACTTACCTTCTTAGGATTTTTCACAGCTACATGCATTGCTTTTATTGCGCCAATCTGGCAATATGATTTTACCTACTGGTTTAACTACGGACAGGCACCACACGATTCAAGACTTGTATTACATGATTTCTTTAACCACATTGTAGGCTGGGCTTACTTCGAAAAGTTCTTCCTCTTTGTAACTGTAATTATGATTCTGGATAAAGCCAGAAAAGGAAGAGCGTTCTTCGAAAATAAAACACAGTTCCTCTTCGCATTCTTTACCCTTGCTATTTTGATAGAAGCACTGATTATTCAGGTAACAAGTGATGAACCGCCTTACGGAGAAGATTTCTTCTACGCTTTCGGGTTTGTATTCTGCTTCTCTCATCTACGCTTTTCAATTGACCTAAGCCGCTGGTACTACCTGGCTACCTGCCTTGTGTTTGTTACATTCTGGTGGACAGGCATCTATTGGAGAAACATTCAACGTGTTATCGCGAAAAAGCCTGTAGCGGTAGCAAAGGTTGAGAAGGAAGCCCCTCACAAGTATAGATTGGCGAAGGAGTTTAAGACAATGGATAAATTGTATCTGGCTGAATCAACTATTGAGGGAATCAAGAGAATCCAGGCGCTTGACGTGGTTAAGAACAAAAAGGATATTAAGGTACTCAATATGTCTGAGCTTACTTCATTAGCATATGAGATGCCTTTCACACCGCTCACAAACCAGCCGATGTGGTTTCATCAGGGTGTTTCAATCTTCCAGAAAGAAGTTGATGAATTTTGCGTAAAAGTAAGAAACAATGAATATGACCTCGTGCTCTTTGAATCAATACCAACCAATGAGGTTATCAACTTTTACCCTGAAGATGTAAATACTTGTTTGAAGGAAAATTATAACCTTGAGTTCTCATTCCTGGCGCCCCGCACGCCGGCTGAATCGTACATTCACGTTTATACGAAGAAAAAATAGTTTTGAAGGATCTTGATAATTATAGTTTGCTTTTCTGCTTTTTTGAAGAAGTGTTTATTTCATCAAAAAATACATGAAGAAGTTAGTTACCAATTGGAATAATTATCCTGTTGTAGAAGCAGACGAGATAACCTTCGAATATGGTGGCGAACTAACGTATAAGCTAAACGGTCATCCAACAATAGCACATGGCAATGGCAGGTGCTATGGCGATGCATCTTTATCTGAGAGTGTGATCAGCACACTACGTTTTAATAAGATTCTTTCTTTTGATTTAAATGAAGGTGTAGTTATCTGTCAAAGCGGCGTGCTGCTTTCAGAGCTGTTGCAGATTATCGTACCACATGGATGGTTTCTTCCTGTCACCCCCGGTACCAAGTTTATTACCATAGGCGGCGCAGTAGCGTCTGACATCCATGGAAAAAACCACCATGTAGATGGATCGTTTTCTCGTCACATGCAATGGATGAATGTGCTGACAGGAACTGGTCAAACACTTACGGCAAGCAGACACGAAAATGAGGATCTCTTCTGGGCAACGTGTGGCGGAATGGGACTAACAGGTGTGATTCTTGAAGTTTGTTTTCAGCTGAAGAAAATTAATACATCATATATAAGGCAAAAGCAGATCAAGGCAGAAAACCTTGATGAAGTAATGGTGCTGTTTGCAGAGCATAGCGATTATACATATTCTGTCGCCTGGATAGACTGCCTGAAAAGCGGAGATCAATTCGGTAGAAGTATTCTTATGCTAGGCGAGCATGCAACAGCAGAAGAGCTAGGCACAAAGAAAGAAAAGTTATCTCCGAAAGAGAAAGCAATATTGAGCGTGCCGTTTCACTTCCCCTCCTTTGTGTTGAATGAGTTGTCAGTAAAGGCATTTAATGCGATGTACTATGCCAAGAATTATCGGAAGATAATGGATAGTATTGTGCATTACGACGGCTTTTTCTATCCGCTTGATTCTATTATGAATTGGAACAGAATCTACGGCAGAAAAGGTTTTGTGCAATATCAGTTTGTGTTGCCTTTAAAGGAGAGCAAGGAAGGACTTAAAAATATAATAAAGAGGATTAGCAAAATGGGAATGGGATCATTCCTGGCAGTGCTAAAATTATTTGGTGAGCAGGATGACCTCATATCTTTCCCTATGGAGGGATACACCTTAGCATTAGATTTCCCGATGCGTCCGGGTTTAGCAGAATTTTTGGATGACCTCGATGAAGTTGTAGCAGATTACGGAGGGAGAATCTATCTTTCTAAAGATGCACGGATGAAGAAGGAAGTATTCTGGGATACATACGCCAACGCTCCTCAGTTTAAGGAGATTCTAAAAAAGTATGATCCTGATAATCGTTTTGTTTCTGAGTTATCTAAACGTTTAAAGTTAAAAGACTGATGTCGAAAAACGCATTAATACTAGGGGCTACGTCCGATATGGCTTTGGCCATAGCGAGAAAATTTGGTACACAAGGCTATACGCTTACTTTAGCCGCACGTAATCTTGAGAAGTTACAAGTAATAAAAGCTGATATTGAAATACGTCAGCGTGCAAAGGTTGAAATCGCGCGATTTGATGCGATGGAAATAGCAAATCATCAGGAGTTTTATAACCAGCTGCCAGTAAAACCTGATATCGTATTCTGTGTATTCGGGTTTCTGGGCGATCAGACAAAGGCACAATACGATTGGAAGATGTGCGAAGAAATTTTAGTTAGTAACTATGTAGGTGCAGTTTCCATTCTGAATATTATTGCCAACGATATGGAAGCAAGGAAACAAGGTACCATCGTAGGTATAAGTTCCGTTGCAGGAGAGCGGGGTCGCCAGAGTAATTACATTTATGGAAGTGCCAAAGCTGGATTTACAGCGTATCTCTCAGGCTTACGAAACAGACTTTGTAAATCGGGTGTTCACGTACTCACCGTTAAACCTGGATTTGTTAAAACCAGGATGCTTGATGGTATGAAAACTCCAGGACCTCTCACGGCGCAGCCTCAGGAAGTAGCTGAAGACATTTATAATGCAGTAGCAAATAAGAAGAACACAATTTACACGCGCGGAGTGTGGCGATTGGTGATGTATACAATTAAATCTATCCCGGAGCCGATATTTAAAAAGATGAAATTATAATATTTGAATGTTTGAAGAGGCTTGTTAATCGAACAAGCTTTTTTAATTATATAGATTTTTTTTCACACCATTGAATTCATCAATTTAGTACAATGTATTTTCTTTCGATTTCGGAAAATACCGGCAGGAGGGTACGCTTTTTTTAACCATTAAATCAGACTCTCAACCATCATAATTAACCTCATGTACTTTAAAGCACTCCGAATCACAGAAACACCTAACGGCACGTTCGAGCGTGATATTATACATCGTTCAATAGATGATTTACCTGCTGGCGATGTATTAATCAGAGTTCATTATTCAGCATTGAATTACAAAGATGGACTCTCTGCTACCGGCCATAAAGGTATAACCAAGAATTTTCCACATACACCTGGTATTGAAGCAGCGGGTACTGTCGAACACAGCTTGTCCTCTAAATTCAAACCAGGCGATGAAGTGTTCATTACCGGCTATGACCTTGGCATGAATACCTCTGGTGCGTTTGCTGAATATATTCGGGTGCCTGAGGAATGGGTCATTCCAAGACCTAAAGGTCTCAACTGCAAAGATTGTATGACCATTGGTACAGCTGGTTTCACTGCCGCTTATGCATTGTATAAAATGGAACTGATGGGCCAGATGCCAGAGTACGGTCCTTTGGTAGTAACAGGCGCAACAGGTGGTGTCGGTAGCCTTGCAGTAGCAATTTTTGCTAAAGCAGGATATGAAGTAATTGCTATTACCGGTAAAAAAGAAGCAACTGATTATCTTAAGTTTTTGGGTGCTACACATGTTGAGCCCAGAGAATTTGTCAATGATTGTTCCGGAAGACCATTGGCACGTGCCAAGTGGGCAGGAGCATTGGATACCGTAGGAGGAAATACATTAAGTACTTTGATAAAATGTTGTAAACGGGATGGCTGTGTAGTAGCAACCGGACTGCTTTCTTCTACTAAGCTTGAATCCGCTATTTATCCTTTCATTCTCAATGGTATCAACCTTTTAGGAATTGGTGCAGGCCAAACACCAATGTCGCTAAGAATGAAACTATGGAATAAGTTGATGAATGAATGGAACGTAACCGATAAACTATCTGCGATAGCACACGAAGTAGACCTTGAAGAATTAAAGGATGTTTACATCGACGCAATCATGGAAGGAAAAACAAGAGGACGTGTAGTAGTTAAGTTGTATGAAGAGTGTTGCAAACCTCAGGATGCAATGATTAGCGAAGTCCTAAGCGGTGCGGTATTGAATTAATTTTTAAGTATCTATAAAAGCGAAGAGACTGCTCCTGAAGGGCAGTCTCTGGTTTTATAAGTAAGGTATAAGTATAGGTTAGTTGCTTTTTCTGCTTACAATTTCACTATAGAATTTTGAATCACCAGAATTGAATTTACCAGTGATCGTTACCTCGTTACCTGTAGAGTTGTGCTGACCCGCATCGTGATAGTTAAAGTTGAAGCTCAACTTACCAGTAGTTGTATCATAAACATAGTTGGTAGTTGCAAATGTAGCAGGTTCTATAGAACTATCGCCGTTTTCATATGTGTCTGCTTCAAATCGAAAATATTTGGAAGGGCTAAGTTCTTTTCCGAAGTAAATTTGGAAATCAGAGCCTATCCAAGTTTCATTTCCTCCATTATCTGAAAAATATCCACTAATGTACATGTAAGGGTTGTAATCTGCATAATTGCCATCGCGATAACGTTCTATGGACATTCCTGAAACTGCAACTCTGGATGCATAATCAAGGAAATTAACAGCATCATCTGAGTATTCATATTTAAAGGATTCTTCAAATGCAGTTCCGTCTTGTCTTGTTCCTTTAATGGTTCCTTCAAAATAGCCTGCTTTTTTCATTGCAGTCTCACCTGCTTCTCCCTTAGCACCAGCAGCACCGGTTTCACCAATATCTCCTTTAGGTCCTATTGGGCCAACCGGTCCTTCGTCTCCTTCACATGATGACACCGCTACTGTAAACCCAGCGGCCATTAACAATAAACTTGATTTTTTGATGAGCTTTGAAAATTTGTTCATAGTGTGGTTTAAAATTTGAACAAATGTATAGGAGATACTGATGCGAAAATGAGCATGATATCGCGCAATACTTACAAGGTAGTTGTAATGTAAAATTAGAATAATATTAGAGGCAGCGACTATGTTAGATCTGTTTAAAGGAGCATTTCACATTGTACTCAAGTTTAAAGGAAGATGTAATTTTTAACCCGGCTAAACATTTCTGTTACGGGAATGTATTCTGTCATGTTGGTGTACGGAGTGCATCCTTATAATCTTATAATATAATACGTAGGTATATACACATAATAGTGTGAGAGTGGGCGCAAATAAAAAAGCTGAAGATGAGAATCTTCAGCTTGCTTTTGCGAATGTTTGGTAAGACTATTGCGTAATAGCCTCTTGGCCGTTTATATTATTAACCACCGAAGAAATCTCCCTGGCAATGATTTCGTTGCCATTGGAGGAGACGTGACAAAAGTCAATATAGATCAGTTCATCTCCATCAAACTTGTCTGTCATATCAAAGATCCATGGATGTTTACGTTCTGCTATTTTCCTTTTGATGTTTGTATATACAGATCTGAAGTTCTCACCCAGTGCTTCATCTAATTTAAGATGATCGGTACGCGGTGCGCCAACAAAGGCTGCTGGTTGTAAAATAGCAATAAACTTCCCGCCGCGCTGTGTAATTATTTCATGTGCCAGTTCCCAGTTCTTCATCATAATCTCTGCAATCTCTTCTGCTTTGGCAGGATCGCTAACGCAGTCATATAACGAATTATCGGCTGTTGGTTTGTAGGTGAACTTGTGAATCACTTTAAGAATATTATCCAGGAAGATATCAATAAGCAATTCTTTAACCACCGCAGACTTACCAACGTAAATCTTGTCCCGATACATTGGAACAAGACGATGAGCAGGTAGTTGCGTAATTTCTTTCGGGCATAGAAACGCGGCGTCATTCACACCATCGTAAAATATTACCAGGTCAGCATGTTTGTTTTTAGAGTAAAGCGTGATAAGTGCATCTACTTCCTGCCTTGTATTGTATGCAAGCTGGCCGTGATTGTAAACCAGATACTGTGGATTGCTTTGATTAAACAATGCAGGTATTGTATGTTGGTCGTCGGAGCCTTCTCCCCACATCGTAGAGCCACCGAAAAAATGAACAACCTTTGCCCGGGAAGTTGTATCCGTGGGCGTATGAACCCGCTCGCCTTCCTTAGAGATAGTAAGTGTTTTTCCGTGGTAGGGAAGACACTTCCATCCTACAAAAGGCTCGTAGATGTGTTTAACACTATTGTAATCTTTGAAAATTTGTTTTGCGTAATCAGGATCTGCCTGGTAATTGGGCAGCGCATCACGCGAAGCCTGCGTATTGCCTTTCTTCAGGTATAAACCGCAGGCCCAGTTAATAATAAGTAATAGTACTGTAAAAGTGATAATGTTAATTAAAATGAACTTGAGCAGTCTCACAACGATAACTTGTTAAATATTCACACTATTAATTTCTAATTAGGATAAGCTCTCTGATAACAGTACTTCCCTGTTGTACAGTAATAATATAAACGCCAGCATACATTCTTTTAGTAGGTGTAATGGAAACACCTTGAGTAAATGTACTAGCACTGAATGTATTATCATAATAAGTTTCTCCCAACAGGCTTGTAAGTCTCACCCGAACTGACTGCGTGCCCATTCCACTCCCTGTTACTGTTATGCTTGAGTTAGGGGGAGCCGGATTAGGGTAAATGCTGATCGTAGGGTTACTACTACTCACAGTAACGTTAACAATAGCTGAAGTAGACGTCAACCCGCGGTTATCAGTTGCTTTTGCTGTTAACTGATAACTGCCAGCACTCACGTTAGTCCAGTTGAATGAATAAGGTGACGAAGTATCTTCTCCAAGTTTTGTTGCCCCGTTAAAGAACTCAACTTTGGCAACACTTTCTCCGGGATCAGAAGCATTGACATTAATGGTAATGGAAGCGGGAGCTGTAAAACCCGCATTGTTATCAGGTGAAGTAATACTTACTATCGGCGGTGGATTGCTGTTCCCAACGGTTATATTAATAACCGAAGAAGTAGTTATGGCTCCGTTGTTATCAGTAGCTTTCGCTGTTAAAGAATATGATCCAGCTGATACATCAGTCCAGATGAAAGTGTAAGGTGAGGAGGTGTCTTCACCTAGCTTTGTAGTACCCTGAAAGAATTCAACTTTTGATACACTTCCATTGGCATCAGATGCACTTGCATTGATTGTGATGGAGGCTGGCGCTGTAAAACTTGCGTTGTTAGCAGGAGAAGTAATACTTGCTACAGGTGGCGTATTGCTTACCGTAATATTAATAACAGAAGAAGTAGTAGCAGTGCCGTTGTTATCAGTAGCCTTCGCTGTTAGAGAATATGATCCAGCAGATACATTAGCCCAGGTGAAAGTGTAAGGTGAGGAGACGTCTTCACCTAGCTTTGTAGTACCCTGGAAGAATTCAACTTTTGATACGCTTCCATCAGCATCAGATGCACTTGCGTTTATAATAACGGAAGTTGGTGCTGTAAAACTTGCATTGTTAGCAGGAGAGGTAATACTTACTACAGGAGGTGTGTTGTTTACCACCGTAATATTAATGGCTGACGAAGTACCTGTTGTGCCAGAGTCGTCAATAGCTTTTGCTGTTAAAGAATATGATCCCGAAGGTACATTAATCCAGGTGAAACTGTAAGGTGAGGAGGTATCTTCACCTAGCTTTGTAGCACCTTCAAAAAATTCAACTTTTGATACGCTTCCATCTGGATCGGTAGCTGTCGCGTTTATAGTAACAGAAGAACCTGTAATGAATGAAGCATTGTTGACAGGAGTAGTTATGATAACCGTTGGCGGAATTGTTTCAGCAATTCCACTTCTGTAGGCTGGGGCGGGGATAGTAATCCAATTGTTCTTGCTGTCAGGTCCTTTATACTGTACAGTTAAGGTATTACCACCTGTATATTCAAAATACTTTACATTAAACAACTGAGGACCGGGGGATAAGTTCAAATTAGTACTAGTAATTGTTACATCCCCATGAAGACCGTCATTGTTCACAATAACACTGTCATTCAGTGTGAGGCGACTTCCGTCATCTGAAGTAGTTCGGAATTGATAAACACCACCTGTTGATATGTAGAGATATCCGTTAAATTCAAAATTGAAATAATCTTCCTGTGTGCGCGGAGTTAGTGTAATATCAGGTACCTTTCCGGTAAACTCTGCTATATTCCAGTCAATCACATCCAGATCATTCCAGCCACCTGTACTGTGTTTATAATATAGACCATTTAAAAACGTACTTGCATTAACGCCATTACTTACGTTGCTTTTGTTTCCTCCCAAGTCTACAGCCCTTACAGCAATCGTGTACTTCTTATTTAATTTAAGACCTTTTAGTGTATAAACATTTAAAGCATTAGGTGTTACTACTATACTATCTTCTTTTAATATGATTTCGTAATATCTTACTCCTGTATTATCGGTAGAAGCCTCCCAGTTGAGCGTTATTTCTTTTATCCCGGTTTCTGATGCTTGTAAATTCATCGGCGTTGTAGGAAGAACATCGTCCGCCTGTGTAGTAATTATCAGGAATTGGTTGGAAGCCATTGGCGTATAGTCGGACCTTCCTACATTTCCAACTGCTCTTATTTTATATTGATATGTTGAAGAAGGTTCCAGTCTCGAGTCAGTAAAGGATGTGATGTTAGCACTCGTAAGGGTGGCCATGGCCCATCTGCTGTAAGTATTGGTGCCAGTAATTTTTCTTCTCCATATTTCAAATCCACCTTCATTTTCTGAAATATCATTCCACCTTAAAGATGCACCAGAAGGAGAGGTAGCACTTCCGGTAAAGGCAGTAGGTGCTGTTATGGTTACAGGCGCCTGGTTGTTAAAGTAGATCTGCTTGCCTTCTGAAGGAGGACTTGGACAGTTATCAAGGCCTGCAGTAACAAGTGTGTATAAGCCATTACCAGCACAAGCAGGAAGGTTGGTGCAAGTGCCTTGTTTGAAAACAGGATGTTGTGTTGTGTCGTCTTCATTTCCGTATAAGTCTAGTAGCACGCCATCTTTATACCAATAGTAGTGTGCGAAGTCGCCAATAGCATTTAGTTTTACATCGTTGTAGTTATTAAGATCTTTTAATACTACAGTTCCGGTTTGTTCCATCTTAGCCTGTGGTGGATTACTTTCAATAATTGTAACCGGGGCAGACCATCGGTTCCATTGTTCTTCTGTTGGATTCGCTACTCTGCTGAATCGTGCTCTATATACACCAGGCTCGCTTGCTGTGAATATAGGTCCGTTTGCATCTGGAATAATGGCACCATCCTTTTCCCATTGGTACGCCATAAACCCTTTTGCGAGTGCCATCTTTGCACCTTGTCCGTTAGTCTTGCATACTGCCGCGATTCCTCCAAAAACGTGAATGTTTGCCTTGTTCTTGGAGAGCATCCAGGAGAAAAAGTCAGGTTCGTCATAAGCTGTATTCCATACACCATGTCCCAGATGTGCGTACTCAGAGTAACGAACTACTACGCCTCCATTTCTGAACCGTTTAACATATGCTCTCGTTTTTGTAGGTGTTGGATTTGTATCAATACCACCTTGAAATATCCAGAGTGGTATGTGTGACATATCTTCCAACACGCTTGCATAAGATGCACCTGTTATTCCTGCATCACTCACAGCAGACATAGGTAATGCAGCAGCAAATAACCAGGGGGCTCTTTTGATAACCTCAAATGTGCCATATCCTCCTTGGGACAAACCATGAACATAAATTTTGTTCTGATCAATTTTATACTTCTTCATGATAAGACGTATAAGTCTTATCGCATCCTGAGAATTGTTTGCATCCCATCCATTTAGATTCTGAGGGAAAAGTACAAAACCAGGAAAGGCCCTTGGCGCTAATGTCGGGTCATTAGGGAGCTTGTTACCAGCAAGATTTCTTGCTCTAAGATGTACTTCTCCACCATGTAAAAGATTATGGTCGTTGTTTAGTAAGTCGTGGGTTGCTGTAGTAGGCGCTGCAGGAGTATTCGATGAAGGTCGCCATGCATCATCAGACCAGTAACATCCTCCTTCCCAACAATTGCCGCGTTCACCGGCACCATGTGTCATCACAATAAGAGGATATCCTTCAGCAAAATTAGGATCATAATTGGCTGGAAATAGTAAACGGTAATTCATGATAAAGGCATCTGTATTACCATTCTTCTCGCGTAGGCTCCCTTGCGTGTAAGGACTTGAATCCCACGACGTCAGATCTTTGTAGGTATTAGTTTTTACACCAGGAGCGGACTCTCGAAAACTAAAGGTTTTCCCTTCATCAAGATAATAATAACGTACTGCAGATTTTGCTAACCGGATATCCAATGTTCCATAAGGCATTCCGGTACGGAAAACATAAGTAGTATCTACTTGGGCAATTCCTACCTGGATGAATGCAAAGCATATCATCCAGATACCAACTATAGATTTCATAAATGTGTAAGGAGGTAAGATTAAAGCGTTGACAATCGATTGAAGCAACTATAAAAAAAGAATGCCGTACAGCGGGTTAACACTTATTCTTGAAGGTGAGAGAGGGGTAATAGAAATGCAAATTTTAATTCTTTTGCCTTAGTACCCTTAAAATGCTTTCGAAAAGATTAATTAGCACACTTAACCTTCGAGTGAATTTTTTTTAATTCAAATGATTGTATGAATTAAAAACCTACCGCATGTATAGCGTGTTGAGAAAGGAAGGCTACAGACATGTGTACAAAAAACTAATTTGATCAGATGCCATATGCAACCGGGGAAGTAGTATGCATGCCCTTCCTTTGGTTGTATAGCACTTCTTCGTAAACCTCGAGTACCTGATCTGCGGTTTTGTCCCAGCTAAACCTTGACGCATTGTTTAATCCTTCATTTACCTTATCAATACGTAGTACTTCATCGGTCAGGAGGCGTTCAATTGCCTCAGCAATCGCATTTGTATTTGTTGGGTCGACAAGAAGCGCTGCATTACCTGCAATCTCCGGTAAACATGAAATATTCGAAGTAATGACAGGTGTGCCACATGCCATGGCTTCTACAAGAGGCATTCCAAATCCTTCGGAAAGTGAAGGGTAAAGGAAGATAGTGCTTAAGTTATATAAATAGGAGAGATCTTCATCTCTAATGTATCCAGGACATACAAAGTTCTTCATCTTGTCCTGTGCATTTAATGATGCGAGGTGATCTGAAATAAACTTTTCAGGAAGTCCAGGTGTAACAATAGGAAGTGGTTTCTCTACCCTGGAAGCATAAATTGTATAAGCTTCAATAGCCCTTAAAGCATTTTTTCTTGCTGCAGTATTGCCAAGGAAAAGCACAAAACGATCCGGAAGACTATAACGCTTTCTTACCTCGCCTTCTAGTAAAGGTTCATCTTTAATGCAGAAGCGATCTTCATCAATGCCATTATAGATAACTTTGATCTTCCGCTCATCAATATTTAAACGACTTACAATGCGTTTCTTTTCATATTCAGACACGGTAATAACGGATGCGCTTCTAGGTGTTACAACCGGAACCACCTTCCTTCTGTAGTGATTACCGAAACGCTGATATAATGAATCCGTCTTAGCGATTGGATCCATGAATATCACATCATGAAGGGTCTGTACTATAGGTACGGAAGAGAAATAGGGAGTTGTATTACCTGTACAATGTAATAAGTCAACCCTGTCGTTTTTCGCAGCAAGTGGTAAGAATACGTGCTCGAAATCAAAGAATACTTTACCTGTTAGTGTTCTTACTTTCAGATTATCTGACTCGTGAAGACAGTTCTTATCAGCATCATCTTTAGCATAAATAACGAAATCACAGGAAGGGTTCTTCTGTTGCAGTTTTTTAATAAGTTGCAAAGCCGATGTTTCAATACCAAATTTCTGTTTCCGAAATAGGCGTTGGACTTCAATCCCGATTCTCATAATCATCTTCTGTTACGCAAATAGCTTATTACCGTTTGACAGATGTGTTAAATTCCAAACGCAACCTCTCCAAAATGCTTTGATATGATCGGTTTCTCTCTGTTTCAAATATGTAATAAGGTTTTTAGGGAATGAGAAAAACATAAAAAACAGCAGAGCAAGTGTTTTATGCAACCCAGCGGAATTTCGTCGCATATACAAGAGCCGGTTCCGCGTCATGTAATATGTTTTTAATGTTGATTTTTTCCCCACCGACATTGACTCTTTGTGGAATACCTTTGATTGTGGTACGAAGTATATCTTAAACCCAGCACGCTTAATGCTTTGACACCAATCTATCTCTTCATAATAAAGGAAAAAGAGCTCAGGCATCAGGCCCACCTGCTCGATTACTTTACGCGGCACCATCATAGAGCACCCATGTGCTAATGCAGTTTCCCGTAATGTATCATACTGTCCATTATCTTTTTCCATCCAACCGATAACTTTGTTTCTTCCAGTAAATGGATTCAACATGGTACTACCAGCATACTGAATGGTATTGCCAGAGTTATAATAGATAAGTTTGGATGAAGCAGCGCCAGCATTAGGATGTTGCTCGAACATTTCAACCAGCGGTTCTAGAAATCCAGGATCTACTTCTGTATCGTTGTTAAGAAAAAGCAGGTAATCTCCTTTGGAAGATCGGATACCTAGATTATTGCCGCCTGCAAACCCAAGATTAGTTTCACTTCGTAAAACCGTTACTTTAGGATACAGCCTTTTAATTTCTGCAGTAGGATCCTGAACAGAACAGTTATCAACAACAATAACCTCTACGTTAGGATAAGTAACATGTTCAAGTGATGCCAGCAGATCTAATGTATGCTGAAGCTGATTATAATTGATTGTAATAATGGAAACAGCCGGTCTTGTTGAGCTCATATGTTCTTAGATTCAGTATGTCCTACATGACCATGAGGAGTATGAATAAAACTTTTGTTAGCTCCCTTAAGCTTAAACATCAATAAAAACATTCTCCAGAATATCGCTGGTACCATAAACACCGACTTCAACAAATTTCTGTTATATAAACGCCCTGGAATAGCAAACATCATTGCCAGGAAGTTTAGGAAAAGGAGGCTAAGCCATACCCATGGTGTTATTTCAACATAGGTAGATAACACAATACTTAGGAAAGTGATAAACGTGAGCAGGCCTAAGTTCATCAGCCTGGGTAGTTGGATGTTTCGTAAAACAGTTGCATTAAAATATCCAAAGTTGCCTTTGAAAAGCTTGCTGATACCTTTTCCGAAATACTTTTTTAGATAAACGAACTGACTTGAAATCCATCTTGTCCGTTGCTTTTCAAATACTTCTGCATTTTCTACCTTCTCGTCGTATACTACTACATCTTTAGCGTAGTATACACCCATGTTTTGTTCTATGAGCTTGTATTCAAGTTCCCGATCAAATCCACCAACAGCGTCCATAGAAGACATCACATCCCTGAAAGTCTTATACTCAAAAAACATCCCGGAGCCGTTGATACACGAAGACAAGCCAACAGCGACATTACCCTGCCGGTAGATAAAATTGTTAATGGTTTCACTCAACCCATCCAGCAGCGCCATCTCTGTATTTTCATTTTTAGGTGCTCTTCTTCCTTGGATGGCTTTATAACCCAATGCATAAAGGTTATTCATTTTTCTTAGGAACTGGGGTTCCATAATATTATCTGCATCAAGGATTACAGCGCATTCATAAGTGTCTCCAAGTGTTTCCATTGCTTTATTAAGCGCCCGGACTTTAGTACTTTTATCAAAAGAAACCTCAACAACTGTAATAGGTAGCCTTCTCAACTGTACAAGGGTTGCTGGCTTCAAAGAATCGGCTACAACTACAACGTCGAAGCGATTGCCAGGATAATTTTGTTTTAGTGCCTGTGATGCTACGTCAACTATAACGCCGTCTTCTTTATAAGCTGGAATAAGAACGGCTATTTTACTTTTATAATCTGCCTCCCGAGCTTTTCTCGCTTTGTAGAAAAGAGCTGCAAAGCTTAGGAAAAAGGAGTATAATGTAACGTAAGTAAAGTAAGCGAGCAGGAGTAACTCGATGAAATACATGGGATGAAGTAGTTTAAAGGGATCAGTCGCTGGTGCTCCAGCGACTGAATATGTTTTAATAATTAAACTTTTTCTTTTTGAAGAAGCGCAGGCACTGTCTTCAACATAATTTTGATATCCAGTAAGAAGGAGTTTTTCATAGCATACTCCATATCGAGTGCGATGCGCTCTTCTTCTGACATATCTTCTTTTCCGCGTTTTGTGATCTGCCAAAGTCCTGTTATACCGGCAGGAGCAAGAAAACGCCAAGCAATTTGGTCTTTCGTCAATTTCTCCGCTTCATATAGCGGCAGTGGACGGTTTCCTACAAGGGACATGTCCCCAATCAGTACATTGAATAACTGAGGTATTTCGTCAAGGCTCGTATTCCTTAAAAATTGACCGAATTTTGTAATTCTTGGATCATTTTTAATCTTGAAGAAGGCATTTTTAGGTCCATACTGATTTAGGTGAGCCAATTTCTGTAACTCCTTATCAGCGCCAACACGCATTGATCTGAATTTGTAAAAGTCGAATATTCTGTAATTGGTACCAGCTCTTTTGGATATGTAGAATATTGGTCCTCTCGATTCCAATTTAATGATCAAAGCTATCAATAATAAAAGAGGAGATAGGGCCAATAATATTGAGGCGGAAACAACAATATCGAACGCCCGCTTTAACGACCATAACTTTATTTGAGGAACGGCATCTACAGAAAGCGTTGTATACGGAGCAGCGCCTCGTTGTTTTTTATATGCCTTAATCTTCTTTACAAAATCGATTCTTTTATAAAGCCCAGTGCTGATAGCACCGTAATGATAGTCATCAGCACTTATTTTTAAAGCTGCTTCTTTTGCATCTTGATTAAATTTCGTAGTATAAACAAATAAAGGAACTGCCTGTGCCCGAGTTACTTCCCTAAGCTTAGCAATGTCGTCATCGATAAAGTCAGGGTTTAAAAGTACAGCTGAGATGTTTCCATCAAGCTCATTTGAAATTATCTCAATGGCTAACTTTGTTGATACAGTTGAAAAGTAGGTATTATCCTGAATATGATTAGACTCAGGGGTTGAGGAAAATGTTTCTATCTTTAAAATACGTCTGGTGTAAACACCAGCACTTCGCTTTGCTTCATCGAGAGTAACAGATTGCGCCTCTTGTATAGAAGGAGCTTGTATTGCTAAATCCATAAATAGAATTAGTTATTTTATTTGTTAACAGGAACGTTTTGATCATTGAACGTTAAGGCACGTTCAACTTCCTTTAGAAATGCTTGAGGCTCGAATGGCTTGACAAAATAGGTAAATGCCCCTAATTCAAGACATTGTAGCCGTTTTACCGGATCATCATCTCCAGAGAGAACTATCACCGGAATGGTTCTGAACAAACCACTGTTACTAAGATACTCTAACAACTCGACACCATCCATTGAAGGCATTTTTAGATCTGTAATGATAAGATCTGGTATGTTACCATCAGTTAGCCATGACCAGGCTTCCATACCGTTATTCATTACAATAACCTCGTACTTTCGATCCAAGATTTTACCTAAAAGCCAGCATAAAGGAGCGTCATCTTCGATGACTAAGACCTTTTTCATTCGTTCACCAGGTTTAAATTTGAGCCCTAAAGTCATGCGTCTAGCAGTGATCCTTTAAAGCCAACTATATAGACATTTATTTCAACTGCCTACGATTTATAAATTTTGATACCAACCTTACGGGCGTAAGAGCGAATTTGTGAACCAGCTGTAAGCGCAATCGAGTTAGGCGGAAATTTTTAGATACAGTTCAGCTGACTTAAAAGTTTCCTGACGATTAATTTTTAAAGTTTTTGTTTTAAGGAAAAGAGAAGTTACATACACTTCCTTGGGTCTTTCATAAGCTGAAAACGAATGAAGTAACGCGTGAACTATTTGGCTTTCTTGGTCTATGTTAAGGAATCTTCCTTCAACCACCAATATGACTCGACTTCCAAAATTTTTGTCTTCCGCACCGTAAATAAAAAATGAATTATTGATGTGTAATCGTGTAAATATTTGACCAATCTTTTGCTCAAGTAACTCCGCGGATACTTTTACTCCTCCGCTGTTGATTACGTTATCCCATCTGCCTACCCACTTGAATGTTCGTGAATCTATTATATCTACTATATCATTTGTGATGATTCTTTCCTCAAGGTGAGGAGCTTCTATTACAAGACATCCCCTTGAATCTGTGTTTATCACTATATCAGGAAGGGTAGTGTAATAGTCCAATATTTCTTTACCATTAATTTTTTGTAAAGCTATATGCGATATTGTTTCAGTCATGCCATAAGTTATATACATGCTTGTACTGAAAGCTTTAATTTTTTCTTTTGTCTCTTCATCCAGTGGTGCTCCTCCTATAATACAAGTCAACATTGTATCCAGTAAATGTGGATGTTTTGACCCAAGGATGCTTGTAACCTGATAGGGGACAAGGGCAGCAAAATCAATTGTTCTATCAATAGGGATTTGTACAAGAGGGTTTGAACATGGATCTACGAAAAACATTTTCATCCCCAACTCAAAGCATCGAACCACCATCATTTTGCCAGCGATAAATTTAGTATCAAGGCAAATGAGCGCGTTGTAATTACTTCTTAAGTTAAGTGCTTGAGCGGTAAGCCTTGCACTCGTCTGCATTTGACTTCTTTTTATCGAAATCTTTTTTGGTGTTCCAGTAGAACCACTGGTAGTAAGTTCAAATACTGAAGCATCACTTAACCATGATCGTATAAAGTCAAATGCGTTTCTTTCAGCTTCAGTAAAAGCAGTTGACTTGCCTTCTTGAATGTCTTGTAATAAGACACTCCGTCCATTAACCCATATGTACTGATAAGGATACTGCATAGCCCGTCAATCTTTTTTCGGTGAAATGACTAACTCTTTGTATCCGTAAGTTGAATCGGTTTCTCTTGAAAAAGACACGTCAGTGATTTCTGCTACTGCTATTTCAGCTGTAGTGTATATCAGGTTCTCATCCAGCAAATGACCTCCCAAGGTCTTTCCGGTTTTATCTGAAATGGAAATGTGGATATGGCTTGAAGAATCAGAGAATGTACCCACAAGTGAAACTATCTCGAAGTGTCCATTGCTCTTCGAGCCATTAGGTTGATTGGCATACCTTATATTAAATTGCTCAAGGCTTCCAACACATGTGAGTATGATTCCCGCTTTGATGTTATTCTCCCGGGCAAAAGTCATAATTGCCTTTTTTAAATCCTCATGAGGTTTTAATCTTAAAACATACACTTTTGAAGTAGAATGCATATACTGTTGCGAATAGCCCGTCATACCAGTGATACATAATAATAGGAACCCCAAAGTTGCAGCCTTGAGCATTTTAGATTATGATTAAGGAAATTTAGGATATTTAGACCAGTCTGGATCGCGCTTTTCAAGGAAGGCATTTTTTCCTTCTTTCGCCTCTTCGCTCAAATAATATAAGAGTGTTGCGTTTCCTGCTAATTCCTGAATACCAGCCTGACCGTCAAGTTCGGCATTAAATGAAGATTTCAACATGCGGATAGCAAGCGGACTTTTCGTGATAATTTTTCGTGCCCATTCTACATATGTTTCTTCCAATGCTTCAAGAGGGACGACTTTGTTTACAAGTCCCATGTCAAGGGCTTCTTTTGCATCATATTGGTCGCATAGATACCAGATCTCGCGTGCCTTCTTCTGACCTACAATGCGAGCAAGGTAGGACGCACCAAATCCACCATCAAAGCTTCCTACTTTTGGACCTGTTTGTCCAAACCTTGCATTCTCTGCGGCAATGGTTAAATCACAAACAACATGTAATACGTGACCTCCACCAATTGCCCAGCCTGCAACTCCTGCAATGACGGGCTTTGGTATTGACCTGATAATTTTTTGAAGATCAAGAACATTCAAACGAGGGACAGTGTCTTCTCCTACATATCCGCCATGGCCACGCACACTCTGGTCTCCTCCGCTGCAAAATGCTTTTCCACCTTCACCAGTTAATATAATGACCCTTACATCAGCATCATCACGACAAATATTCATGGCATCAATCATCTCCTGCACGGTAAGCGGAGTAAACGCATTATGAACATGTGGTCTGTTAATACTAATACGCGCAATCGCTTCAAACTTATGAAATAGAATTTCCTTATATTCTTTTACAGGTTTCCACGGATATTTAAGATTCATAGCTTTTTTTGATTTTCAATTTCAGGTTTTCAAATATGGTCTTGTTGAGTTGAAGGTCGGACTCCAGCTCAAGAATTTTCGTCTTATTATCTGTTTCAAAAAGATCCTTAACAAAGTTCTTCATTTTTCTTTTATTGTCCAGCTTGAGATACTCAAAGCCAAACTCCTCACTAAGCTTTTGGGCGTTAAGTTTTTGATGAGTTATAAAGTATTCGGGTGCTTCAGGTTGAGATGCAGGGCCATCGATCATATTAAATATTAACCCTCCGTGATTGTTCAGCAAAACAATTCTCAGGTTAGGTAAAGCATAGTTGTGCCAGAAGGCGTTGCGGTCATAGAAGAACGCAAGGTCTCCTGTTATAAGGACGTGAAGTCCGTTGCTTGTTAAAGCATGGCCCACGACGGTACTCGTGCATCCGTCAATACCACTGGTTCCTCTGTTTGCATAAACTTTAATTTCATTTTTGTCTGCGAGGCCAATAAAATTAGCGTATCGTACGCTCATGCTATTAGCTACGTGTAACGTGCTTCTTGAAGGAATCTGACTTAGGATTTGTTGAACCAGTTCAAGCTCACTAAGCTCAGGTTGAGGAAAATATTCTGAAAGGCATCGAATAGCTCTTCGCTCTTCTATCTCCCAAAGTTTTCCATAATTGTATTGTTTCTGACTCTCAAAGGTCTCCTCACGTTGTTTTGATCCAATAAACTTAAAAAAGTCTACAGGAAAAGTATGGAAGATGTTGGTCACGCTCTTGAATGTATCTGCAGTCACTCCTCCGGGTTGAATATGCCAATGAGCCTTTGGAGCATAATTTCTCAGGAAGACCTTGAGATTTTTGGATATCAGCGATTTTCCAAACGTGATGAGTAAGTCAGGTTGTAGTGTTTTTTTAACACCATCAGTAGCTTGCCCCAAGAATAGATCACTATGTTTGATAGGATAGTCTGTATCATTCAGGTTAGAAATAATGTCGGCAATTACAGGAATATGATGTTGAATTGCACAGGTAAGCAATGCGTCCTGTAAGCTCTTATCATAATCATGTTGACCTGCTACTATTATTATGTTCTTATATTTCTGAAAGGCACTACCTATAAATTCTTTATCCCTTTCTATTAACTCATAAGAAGCTACATGGTCTTCAATAATGCGTATATTATCGCTATACGTTGTAGACTCTTCTTTGGCGGGATATAAGGGTTCGCGAAAAGGTGTATTAATATGTACGGGACCCTTAGGCTCTTGCTGCGCAAGATTTATAGCTTCGTTTATGATACGATTGATAGCCCACAAACTGTCAGCATGGTCATAATCCTGGGGTAAGTTGAAAGATTTCTTTACGTGGAGCCCAAAGATGTTCTGCTGATATATTGTCTGACCATCATGCTGCGCTATCCACTCCGAAGGTCTGTCAGCAGTAAAAACAATCAATGGAATTTCACTAAAGAATGCCTCAGAAACTGCAGGGGCGAAGTTGTATGCGGCAGATCCGGAAGTACAAACCAATACGGCTGGCTTTCGGGTTTGCTGACTAATACCCATTCCTATAAATCCTGCGCTTCTTTCATCACTGAAAGTTCTGGTGAGAATATCGGGATGACGGGTAAAAGCAAGAGTTAACGGAGCACAACGGGAGCCAGGACAAAGCACAACGTGTTCAACACCTTTTCTGGCGCATATTTCTGCGATGTCATTAATGGCTTGAAATCGCATCCTGGAAAACAACGTTTAGTAGTGTGTTAAATTTCATCTCGGTTTCTTCCAACTCTAATTCAGGAATAGAATCTATTGTAACTCCTGCTCCCGCATAAAGAATGGCATCAGTTTTAAATATCTGCATACAACGAAGGTTCACAAAGATATTGATATTGCTGTCAATGTTTACAGGGCCAAGGTATCCTGCGTAAAAAGAACGGTCATATCCCTCCCGTTGCTTAATGAAGTCAGTAGCAGGTTGCAACGGCATACCACATACTGCCGACGTGGGATGGAGCAGGTCTAGCATGATAGAACCCAGTTGAGGAAAGTTTGTGGCTTTCATGTCTACCATAAAATCAGATTTTAAATGGATTAGATTGCCTGCAATAGAAGTTTTAGGGCCATGTTCTTCATACTCACGTAATCTGATTTTTTTAAAACAACTGATTATATATAGTTCAACAAGTGCTTGTTCTTCTATATCCTTTTGTGTCCATGCAATGGACTTTAAATTCATTCCTTCTTTATAACGTTGGGTTCCTGCAAGTGCAACCGTTCTGAAGATTGTTTTATCTTCTACAGATACCAGCACCTCTGGTGTTGCCCCGAGCCACGTTCCGACTGACGGAATATTTACAAACGATACAAGTGCGTGAGGATAGGCGCTGCAAAGTTTTTCAAAAGCTTTTACAATATCAAAATCATCTGGTAGAGGCACGTGCTTAGTGCGAGATGGAACCACCTTTTCGAAACTTCCATTTTGTATTTCTGCAATACCACTCCTCACCAATTCAATATAGTCTAACGGCACAGATTGAAAGGACAGTTGCTTATTGTAGGAAGCGATTTTATAATTAATCCCGTCTTTTGCAGGTTTAAAATTTTCCAACCAGGTATTGGATGATATTTCTAAAGGAGTAGAAGGAGGTTTTAGTTGCCCATTTTCAAATCGAAAGAAGTAGTCGGCAGGAAGAAAGATCTTTTCCTTTTTCTTATCGAATGGAGCAAAGATAAATCCGGTATTTAATTCTTCAATAACAGGTTTTTCAGTAAGCTTTTGGTACTGGTTTGATATAATTAGGTTTTTAACTGTGGTATTCGGAAGTCGCCAAAGCGCAAAAGGGAATTCATTGACAGAAGCTTCATTCAGTATCGTAGTGAGTATTTCGGTATCAGAGGATCTTTTTAGCGTAAAAACAGGAGGCGTTGTGTCCATTATAATTGCACTAGTTCTTTATGTCTAACACGGCTATGGTTATGCGGCTGATACAAATCAATTCGTTTTGCTCATTGGTAATCCGAATTTCCCAGACATGAGTTTTTCTACCCATATGAATTGGTCTGGTTACCCCTCTAACATAGCCTGTTTTAGCTGCCCTGATATGGTTTGCATTAATATCCAAACCGACACAATAATATTTGGTTATATCAACACAACTATAGGCGGCAATACTGCCAAGGGTTTCAGCAAGCGCAACTGAAGCTCCACCATGTAACAGTCCGAAAGGTTGATGAGTTCGCTGATCTACCGGCATTTTTGCTTCAATAAAATCGGCACCAATTGCGATAAATTCAATTCCAAGTTGTTCTGCCAGGGTATTTTTAGACGTTTTATTTAATGCTTCTACTGTCAGGCCTGTTCTGAAAATTGACATGTTTTAATTTTCGATTAGATAGCGGAATCAACTATTTATCTATTTTTGCGGCTGCCTAACGCGCAGACGACCCTTGGGGAAGGAATAATTTGCCAGTCCGAAAGGCGGGCCTAAAATAAAGCAAAATTGAACAGTAAAAAAGTTTACTTAATCCGTCACGGTCAAACAGATTTTAATCTTAAAAACATCGTTCAGGGCAGTGGTGTTGACACCGATCTCAATGAGCTTGGTCATAGGCAAGCCCGGGCTTTTTTTGAAGCCTACAAGCATATTCCTTTTGATAAAGTTTATACATCTGCGCTAAAGAGAAGCCAGCAGTCAGTACAACAATTTATAGATCTTGGTATTCCACACGATCCGCTTGTAGGACTCAACGAAATTAGTTGGGGAGTTAGGGAGGGACATCGTATTACACCACAGGAAGACCAATATTATCACCACATGCTGGAGCAGTGGCAGCTTGGTAACACTTCACACCGCCTTCAGGGTGGTGAAAGCCCCGATGATGTTATTAAAAGAATGAAACCCGCTGTCGATTTTATTATGAAGCATACCAACGAGAAAACAATTCTTATTTGTATGCACGGCCGTGCTATTCGCATACTCTTGTGCCATCTCTTAAACTACCCTTTGCGCTGCATGGATATGTTTGAGCATACCAACCTTTGCCTCTATCTTTTAAATTTTACCGGAACAATGTTTCAGGTAGAAAGGTATAACGATACCCATCATTTACGAGGTATCTGAGCGAGTGCACTCTTTGCTTTCGCATCAATACTATTTTTGTATTCATGCTTTTTATATTCTAATGTTCGCTTAAAATGAGATTTTGCATCTTCTAAGCGGTTCTCGGACATGGCGATGTATCCTAACTGAAGACAGGAATTCGGAGCAAAATACCACGGTTCATTGCCTGCAACTTCAATGGTCTGTTTATAAAAGGCTTTTGCCGAATCAAGCTGGTTTTGCTTATGTGCCAGGCGTGCTTTGCGATATCGGTACTCGGTCTTGTCTCTCTGAGATGGAATTTCAGCCTCGGTTATGGAAATGAGTTGTTGTTGTGCTTCTGCATAATATCCACCATCAGTGGAGTACCTGACTTTGGATAGTTTTACATGGGGTAACTCGTTATCGGCAAGGCTTCTTGCTGCATATTTATCAGCTTCTGAAGATTCTTTTCCTTTTATTTTAGCTTCTTGAAAAGCCATGAGAGCCTCGCTTTTATTACCAGCTAGCCAATTACAAAGTGCTATTTTATAGTAGGCGTCCTTAATATAATTCTGCCCCTTATAATTTCTAATAAACCATTTGTAGGAGGAGATTGCTCTGGCATAGTCAGCTTTGTGAAGAAGAGTTTCGCCGATTAAGTAATCTGCATAATAAACCGGAATACCTTTTCGGGATTGAGATACTCTGGTTAAAAGTATATTGGCTAATTCACTGTCTGAATTCTTTAAGTAAAGGGCTCCCCCAAGAAAATTCAATAATCTGTTATCAGTTCTTTTATCCAACAAGAACTTTACTTCATTTAGCGCAGCTTCTGGCTTCTGAAATATAAATCCCTGGATTAATGCATGCAGCAAGTCTGCTTCAAATGCGAGTGGTGAATCTGATTCTTTTAGGGTTGAAAGATCATGTAGCCCATTTGCAATGGACCCTTTCAGTCCCATGAGGCTTAGCACCCAATTGTATTTTTCCGGAACAGCGCCAACGATCACCTCTAATAACCCCATCGTTTTAAGGATGGGTAGATATGACGGATATTTTTTTTGGCATTCTTCAGCTATTTTATAAGCTTCTCTTAAGCTTAAGGCTGCGTCGAACTCATGACCAAATTTCAGATACACAAAAGCCCACTGTAGGCGCATTTCTGCCTGAAGGAATTGATGTGCCGCCTCAGTGCCTTTGATTTTCTTGTCAAGTCTTGATTCAAATCGATCTTCGTAAACATCAAATACACTGGCATCTTCTGTAACCAGTAATTCAAGGCTTTCAGCGAGCGAAAGAATATAAAAGTCAGCAATTGTTTTAGGATCCTGAAGCAGGGTCCTTGCCTCCTCAACTTCGAGATTTAGTACATGTTTATAGGCTTTTTCATTATTGCCGTCGAGGGTAAGGTCATTGGCTTTTATGCTATAGGATACACATAAAAAAAGGCAAGCCATAAGGCTTACCTTTATTAAAATATTCTTTAAGATAGTTCTATTCAACTTTCTTTCTGCGACTTGTAGTAGGAGGGGCAACCGTCTTGTTAGCTTTCGGCTTATCGCCTTCGTCAAGTGAATCTACGTCTACATCAGCCAAGATACGACCAGAGTGCTCATCTATTACAATTCTTTTCTTCTCTCTGATTTCGGCAATCTTTTGGGGAGGAATAACAATATTACATCCTTCTGCTGCACCACGCACCACACGAACTACTGCCAATCCATTACTTAAGCTACCTCTTAATCGTTCATAGTACTTTAAAAGCTTATCTTCAATCTTTTTGGTAGCTTTTTCACGTTCGCTAAGAAGTCTCTTTTCTTCTTCTTCGCTTTCTGACATTATGCCCTGTAGTTCTTTTTTCTTGTTATCTAGGTGGTCGCCACGTTCGCTGATCAGTGCATTTGTTTTTTCAATCTCGTCCTTTTTAGCCTGTATCTGATCTTTCGCCTCTTTGATTCTCTTTTCGCAAATTTGAATCTCAAGTTCCTGAAGTTCTATCTCCTTTGTAATGGCATCGAACTCTCTATTGTTGCGTACGTTCTTTTGTTGCTCTGTGTATTTTTTGATTAGCTTTTCCGCTTCTTTTATCCCTTCTTTATGCTTCTTTATGTTCTCCTCGAGGTCCTTTTGTTCGGCCTCAAATCTGTGCAAGCGGGTGTTATACCCTTCAATTTCATCTTCAAGATCCTGAACTTCGTCAGGTAAATCGCCTCTTAATTTTTTAATCTCGTCAATCTTTGAATCAATTGACTGAAGTTTTACAAGTGCTTCTAGTTTCTGGGCAATTGTTTGATTTTCCATTATTTACAGGTAACTTATTGGATTCGTGACGGTAGTTGAAAAATTGATCGCAAAATTAGGAAATTTTTTTGTTAAAACCTCCTGTAAAAGTTCCTTGGTGTAAACCTCACTTTCATAATGCCCTATGTCGGCAATGATAATATGGCTGTCGGCATCAAAGAATTCGTGGTACTTGAAATCTGCGGTAATAAAAACTTGAGCTCCTGCGGAAATTGCCTGGGGAAGAAGAAAACTTCCAGATCCTCCGCACACTGCTACTCTTTTTACAGGCTTATCTATCAGATGGGTATGCCTGATTATTTCCAGATTCATACTGATTTTTAAACGCTTTAGAAATGCCATTGGTTCCTCAGAATGCTCAAGTTCTCCTACCATGCCAGAACCAACTTCCTGATTTTCATTGGTTAAGCTTGTTAAATAATATGCAACTTCTTCGTAAGGATGGCTCTCCTTCAAGGTTTTTAGTATCTTCGATTGAAGATAGGAGGGAAAAATAACTTCAACACGTGTTTCATTAACATATTCTTGCTGATGCTGCGTTCCGATATGCGGACGAGCCTGTTCATTCGGTTTAAACGTACCTACGCCATCAACTCTGAAGCTGCAATTGTTGTAGTTGCCGATCTGACCGGCTCCTGCACGGTGAATGCTATCTAAAACTGCCTCTGTATTTTCTTTCGGAATAAAGGTTACAAGCTTGGTAAGTACATTGTTTTTAGGTGAAAGTATCTTTAGTGAGGTAAGACCTATTTTTTCGCAGATCTTTCTGTTAACGCCGGTGTGTACATTATCCAGGTTGGTATGAATTGCATAGATGGCGATGTTATTTCTGATGGCTTCAATGATGGTGCGCTCAATGTAATTGCTTCCGGTCAGCTTTTTTAATCCTTTAAAGATGATGGGGTGGTGGGCGATAATAAGGTTACAGCTTTTGCTTATGGCTTCCTTTATTACAGCTTCTGTACAATCCAGCGTTACTAAAATGCCGCTTACCGTTTCTTCACGACTACCCGTAAGCAAGCCTGAGTTGTCATACAATTCCTGGTAAGAACGTGGGGCAAGTATTTCAAGGTAGTCTGTTACATCCTTAATCCTGAGTTCTGTCATGAAAGCTCTAATGATGGAGTAAAATTATTGAAAAATAAATGTTTTGTATGCAGCATGAGATTCCTATTTAGTTACCTCAGCTCTTATATTTAAAGATTGCGAGATAGGGCATTGGTATAGGTTGGGTATAGGCTAGCTGTAGATTCAGGTGAAATCAAATTTAACCAGCCGATTTTGTCATTCCTTTTTGAAGAAACTTCTCCCGCTCGCCCAATCCACTACTACCGCTAATCTTAAATGTTATTATTGAAGAATTTCTAATGGTGCCATTAGGCCATACCTCGGTAAGATTCTCTTGTGAATACCGGTTCATATTTTCTTCGGTAGCTGTTTTTCCAAATAGAATTAACGTATTGACTAGCAATAGAATAGCGTTAGAATGCCTTAGAAATGCCTCCTGGGTGCCTGCGGTGATGTTGGGTCAGAAGCATTTTGACCGAAGGATGCCAGGGATTAACCGCAGGCACTTCCCAGGCACTCTAATGGGTTACTAATGGTTGATTGGCACCCATTAATCGCTTAATGAACCATTGCCACCTGAAGTTTATACTTTCTTGCCCTAATGACAATTTTGGGATTATTTCTTACAATCCAGCTAAATTGCGGTAATGTTTCGCTTTTTACTTTTTCCATTTGCTGTGCTTTTTGATCTGGTAACCAGTATCAGGAACAGCCTTTACGAACGAGGTTATAAACCCTCGGCATCATTCGATTTGCCTGTAATAAGTGTAGGAAACCTGGCTGTAGGCGGAACCGGCAAAACACCCATGATCGAATACCTTATAAGGCTTTTAAGTAAGCATTACAAGATAGCTACCTTAAGCCGGGGTTACGGACGTGAAACCAGTGGCATTCGCATAGCAGCTAATACAGATTCTGCGTCTACCATAGGTGACGAGCCTTTTCAGTTGTACCGGAAGTTTGGCGAAAGCGTGAAGGTATGCGTAGGTGAGGAACGCGCATTAGCTATTCCCTTTATAATCGATCAGGCCGAAGAGACCGAAGTTATTTTGTTGGACGATTCTTTTCAGCACCGTAAAGTAAAACCTTCCTTTCAGGTCGTACTTACGGACTATAATAATCTGTTTACAAAAGATTGGTTGATGCCCGTTGGGAGATTACGGGAATCGAGAAGGGGCATCGACAGAGCCGATGTTGTTGTAGTAACCAAATGCCCGCCAGAACTTGGCAACGAAGAAATGCTGGAAATAGAAAAGTCGATCAGGCAGTATACCAGCAAGCCGGTGTTTTTCTCCGTAATTCGATATGGTGATCCTGTAGCTATAAATACCTATAGTAAGATTGATGAACGGGTAATCCTGGTTACCGGCATTGCCAATCATAAACCCATTGAAGATTACGTTGCAAAGCATTTCAAGCTTATCCATCACTTTTTGTTTCCGGATCATCACAGTTATACAAACGAAGATCTAAAGAAAATTACCGCCTTCGCGGAAAAGGAAAACGCTATGGTGCTTACCACCGAAAAAGATGCTGCCAAGCTTGATTCTCCTCCATTCGCCTATGCATATGATTATATTCCTTTTTTTTATTTGCCTATTCAGTCTGAATTCTTAAAAAATGGAAAGGATTTTGATGAAATGGTGCTGAGCGTAGTTAAGCAGCATGTATCCTAAAAAAAACCTCGCTCTAGTGTTATTCCCAAAACTGATCATCTATTTTTGCACGTGTTTATAAAAAAATTTTTCTGGCTTATCGCTTTACTGGTGTTGGTTGCTCCTGAACTTCTGGGGCAGAACAGACCTATACGTAGACCTTCCGGGGGGAATAATACATCTCAAAATCAAAGTTCTGAAGACTCACCAAAACGTAGGGGTTCGCGCGTCATCGACGATACTACCAAGCAGGTATACGGGCCCAACACCTCCAGGTATTACTATGAAGAAGATGTATTCTATAACAGAAACATTATTTACCCTATTGATACGCTGATCCGGAATTTTCACCGGTTTAACTACGTACAGCGAAACGGGTACCTTTATCAGGACCTAGGTACTATCGGAACAGCAATTCAGCCAATCTATTATCAGGTTCCAAAAGTTATAGGCGTACGCTCAGGGTTTCACGTTTACGATCTCTACTGGGATAATGACAGGATGCGCTACTTCGATACAAAGTCGCCATACTCTAATATGAACGTGATACTGGGAGGAAATGGCAGGTCATTAACTAAAGTAACATTCAGCCGTAACATCTCGTCACGGTGGAATTTTGGTATAAACTATAGGGGGCTTTTTATTGATAAACAGATTCCGCAACGCACTGGTAAAGGTGACAGGGCAGTAAGAAGTAACTACTATGACATCTATACCGCCTTTCATACTAAAGATAGTGTCTATCGTATTTTTGCAAGCTATAGAAGAATGTATCACCAGACCTACGAGTCAGGTGGTGTGAAAACGAGTGACCCAACCTTTGAGGATTATTTCCAGGAAGATCCACCGATATGGCTTACAAATGCTCAGTCCAGTGATCTTCGAATGAATCTACATTTCCATCAGGAGTTGAAAGCCGGAAAAGCCTTACAAGCTTATCATACTTTCGATAGATACAGACAGCGTGCTATGTTCTTCAATTTGTTTGATGACAGCCAAGAAGGACTGTTGGGTAAGCGGTTACTTTCGAATGATAGCACCTACGATAAGTCGAAATTTAAGACGGTAAGAAATGAATTTGGTATAAAAGGAAATCTGCTGAAGCTCTTTTATAATGGGTATTATGCTATTAAGCATTACAGCATGACTTACAACCATGCTTTGCATGGTGAAATGAACACAGATCCTAAACCTGTGGCGAATGAAAGTATTTTGGGAGGTAGAATGGAGCTCCGGCTTGATTCTATCGGTTATATTAATGGATGGGCTGAAGTAAACCAGTTTGGCAACTATCGTATAGAGGGTAGAATAGCAAGTAAATGGTTTGAGGCGTCGCTGAAGCAAATGCAGTATCAGCCCGGTTTCCTGCAACAGTTTTACAGAGGTTCACATAATGAATGGAGTAATGATTTCTCAGATATTCAAAGCAGCCAGATAAACGGCTTTCTTCATTACAAATCAAAAGTTTTTAACCTTTCACCTGGCCTTACTTTTACAAGGTTAAAGAACTACTCCTTTTTTGAAAAGAACAGGGAGTCCGGCCTTGTAACACCAGTTCAATCATCAGGTTCTCAAGTCATATTCTCTCCTGAATACAGGTTATCCATTACTTTCTTTAAGCGTTTTACTATTAGCAACAATGTGGTTTATACCAGGTTGCTGGAGAATGCAGACGATGCAATTCGGGTTCCTGAGCTTTTTGTTAATGCGCAACTTGCCTATTCGGGTATTCACTTCAATGGCAATTTTGATATTCATGTGGGAGTAGATTTACATTGGAATACAGCCTACTATGCACCCGCCTATCAACCTGCCTTAATGCAGTTCTATAACCAGGATGATTTTAAAGTTAAAGATTTTCCGCAGGTTGAGCCTTTCATCAATGCGAAGATCAAACGGGGTAGAATTTTTGTTAAATACAATAACCTGATGCAGGTAATCCAAAAAACAGGTTATTTTCCAACTCCTGATTATCCGGGCCAGCGAAACGTTATTGATTTTGGCTTCGACTGGTCGTTCTACGATTAAGCTTTATCTTATGGAAGCTAAAGATAAATTTACATTAGGGCTAGAGTTACCTACAGATCCAAGGTGGGCAAATGTTGCAGAAAAGAATATTGGAGAGATATTGATAGACCACGCTTATTGCGAGCAAAAGGCTGCATCGTCATGTATCTCGCTTATTATTCAGTATCCTGAAAAGGATAAACTGGTTGAAATGCTAACACCGGTTGTTGCAGAAGAATGGAGTCATTTTGAAAGAGTGCTTGAAGAATTGCGTAAAAGAGGTTTCTCTCTTGGCAGGCAAAGAAAAGATGAATATGTCGATGCATTACAGAAAGTAGTAAAAACGGGTGGTAGCCGTGAGCAACAGCTTTTAGAGAAGTTGCTATTAAACGCGCTCATAGAAGCGAGGAGTTGCGAACGTTTCAAAATCCTTTGGAAGAATATCGAGGACCCTGGCTTGTCGACATTCTATTATGAGCTAATGGTTTCAGAAGCCGGTCATTACAAGAACTTTCTTCAACTGGCTAAAACTTATATTGCCGAAGAGGTAGTCGATAAACGCTGGCGTGAGCTATTGGCTCAAGAGGCAGAGATCATGAAAAACCTTGGAACCCGCCCTGATAGAATGCATTAAACTTGTTTTATCCTACCGATTTTTTTTAACAATAACTCTCCGAACGCAAATTAAGTCTTTTGCTTTTTCTTTTTTGCTGCAGGAAACAGGATGTTATTAAGAATTAATCTGTAACCTGGTGAGTTAGGGTGTTGATGTAAGTCAGTAGGCTCTTCGTTAACCTGATGCTGGTAATCTTCAGGGTCGTGTCCGCCATAAAAGGTCCAGAATCCTTTTCCTAATACCCCATGCAAGTATTTTGCTTCCTTAATCTCTTTGTTCTCGCCCATAAGGAGCACGTCTGGTTTAATCAGTTGCTTTTTAAAGCCTGTAGTTTGCCCAAAAAATCCCTTAATTACCTTCGTATGATTTTGGGTAAGCATAGTAGGAATAGGATCCCATTTTGCTGAGAATTCAAAAATAGTAAAATAGTCATTGTCCTGCCGCAAACCTCTTTCGTTAGGCTGATTATCAATATCCGAAAATTCATAGACATATGGATCTCTCATCAACCTGAAATCTGTAAAGGCTAACGTTTTGTCATAGTTCAGTTTCTCCTGTGCCATAGGATCAGCAGGGTCCCCGTCATACATACGTTCGCAGATATCAACACCCTCTGCCGCTAAGGCAATATCATAGGTGTCGGTAGCAGAGCACATGGCAAAGAGGAAACCGCCTCCCGATACAAACTCTTTTATTTTCATGGAGACGGCAAGTTTCAATTGAGATACTTTATGAAAGCCATGCTTTCTGGCGAGGTCTTCTGCTTCCTTTACTTGTTCAATATACCAGGGCATGTTGCTGTAGTTACCGTAGAACCTTCCGTATTGCCCTGTAAAATCTTCGTGGTGCAGGTGAAGCCAATCGTATTTCGGGAGCGCACCATTCATTACTTCATCATCAAAAATAACGTCGTAAGGAATTTCGGCATAGGTGAGAACAAGGGTAACAGCATCGTCCCAGGGTTGTTTTGTTTTCGGCGAGTACACTGCAATCTTCGGATACTTTTCCAGCTTCATCACGTCATAGTTTAATGCCGGGCTTGCTATCTCGGTAAGAATCTGGTTGGCTTGCGCATCTGAAATGACTTCGAAACTGACACCCCTTATCACCAACTCATTTTGTATTGCCGGATGAAACTTTACCATAAAACTTCCTCCCCGATAATTGAGCAGCCACTCTACTTCTGTTTCATTTCTTAAAATCCAATAGGCAATTCCGTATGCTTTAAGGTGGTTAGTCTGTTTGGCATCCATAGGAATTAATATGGAGTTTGCTTTCAAAAGTGAAAATGAAAAGAGAAATATCAGTAGTATTGCCTTTCTTATCGAACTAAATCCTGCCACCAGTTTCATAAGTTACCCAGCTTTAAATGCTTTAATTACCGAAAATAATCTGCCAATTCATCATTTTAATAAAAAATCCGACCTTGTGTGTAACATTTTGTTATGTTTTATCAACGTATAAGCGGATAAGTATTGTTCTGAAAACTGTGTTAATGCTTTAAATATTTAATTCGTTCAATAGCTGTACCTTATAATTTAATCATTTCTGCATGGATTTCATCGAAAATATAAAAGAGGGGCTTAATTCCGTAAAGGCAAACCTGCTGCGTTCCATATTAACCGCTTTAATTGTTGCGATTGGTATAATGGCTTTGGTGGGCATGCTCACAACCGTTGATGGAATTGAGCATTCGGTATCAGAAAGCCTGGCAACACTCGGCGTTAACACTTTTGATATTACCTCAAAAGTAAACCGAGGTACGAACACGCAGGGGGTTATCCAGAAAACTTACCCGCCGTTGAGACTTAACGAGACTTTTCGTTTCATTGATCAATATCCTGTTACCTCTACAATAAGTTTATCGGCCAATCTTTCCCAGGTGGCGGAGGTAAAGAGGCTATCTAACAAAACGAATCCTAATGTTGCTGTTGATGGTGCTAATGAGGAGTTCTTTTCTATTAAGGGACTGGAATTTGACCGTGGCAGGGGTTTTTCAAAATTCGAAGTAGAATATGGAACGCAGGTGGCTGTAATTGGATACAAAATTTATTCAACGCTTTTTAAAAGTAATGAAGATGCCGTAGGGCAAAAGATAACGTTTCTCGGGGCTCAGTTTAAGGTTATTGGCGTGCTTAAAGAAAAGGGGCAGCTTGCTGAGGATAATTATGACAACATGGTAATAATTCCTATTGTAAAGGCTAATCAGCTAGCTCAGGGGAATGGTCTGTCTTATACACTTACCGTTGGTATTTCAGACCCTTCGCAAATGGAAAATGCCATGGGAGAAGCTACTGGCGTGATGCGTAGAATAAGGGGTGACGCTGTTGGCAAAGAAAACTCTTTTGAATTGGAAAAAAGTGAGACCCTGGCGCAGGAGCTAGAAAGCATTACTTCCGGTCTGCGTTTCGCAGGGTTCGGTGTGGGTTTTATTACCTTACTAGGTGCTTCTATCGCTTTGATGAATATCATGCTTGTTTCCGTAACAGAGAGAACAAGGGAGGTAGGGGTAAGGAAGGCATTGGGAGCTACACCAGCGCGAATCAGGCAGCAGTTTGTAATTGAAGCAATTGTAGTCTGCCTTTTAGGTGGTATTGTAGGGATAATACTTGGGATATTGATAGGGAACCTGCTTGCTAAAATAATGAGCATAAACTCCTTTGTTATTCCTTGGTTGTGGATGTCTATCGGTATGATTGTGTGTGTGGGAGTAGGGTTGTTATCAGGTTATTATCCGGCTCATAAAGCATCAAAACTTGACCCGATTGAGTCACTCAGATTTGAATAATTGAGTATTTGAATAATTGAGTAACAGTGCAGTTCAAGTGTAGCAGTTAGAGACAACACCTGAACTGTCATATTTCTAGGGAGGAGTAAACTTTCTTTTATTTGCGTATACCTGATGATGGTGTTCTGCGATTGCTTATTCCCAAAATCAGCTATTTCTTCGGTTCCAACCTTATACACCCTTATAGCGACTTGTCATTATCTTTCCCTAAACATGAACAGGTTGCCGTAATAAACACATCAAGCGAGGGGTAATGGCTTAACAAGTTATGTTTTTTTTAAAACAAGATGTGATTACAAAAGGGGATTCAGTACTTTATAAACGTTATTAGCAACAATACGGTGGCCCTCCGGGTTTGGATGAATACCATCCGCCTGATTTAATTTTTCGTTTCCTGCCACATCCTGGAGAAGGAAGGGGATAAGGACTGCTTTGTTCTGCCTTGCCAACGCGGGGAAAAGGTCCTTAAATTTTGATGAATACTCCGGGCCCATATTTGGAGGGACCATCATTCCAGCAATAACAATTTTTGTTTGCGGATATTTACTTTTTACTTTATCTATTATCGCTTGAAGGTTCTTTTTGGTCTGTTCTAAAGGGAGACCACGTAGTCCGTCATTGGCGCCTAGCTCAAGAACAAAAATATCAATGGGCTGTCTCAATACCCAATCTATTCTTGTTAATCCTCCTGCTGAAGTCTCACCACTTAATCCCGCATTAACCGCCTTTGTTGGCTTCCCGCTTTTTATCAATTGTTGTTCAATTAGAGATGGAAAAGCTTCTTCGGGCGACAGGCCGTAGCCGGCAGTAAGACTATCACCATAAAATAAGATCACTTTTGGTTTGTCTGAAGCCTGAATAAAAAAGAGTATTGAAATAAATAGCAGTGTTTTTGCGACCATTCGTGTAAACAGTTTAACTTTTACCATACTGTTGAAACAATTTTAACTGATATACGCTTTAAAAAGTTACTATCTTAAGCAAAAACCATGTCACAAGCCGTACTTGAAGCTGAAAACCTAACTAAAATTTATCGATCTGCAGAAAAAGAATTGATGGTGCTCGACCATATTTCTTTTTCTGTTAAACAAAGCGATTCGATCTCAATTATTGGCCCTTCCGGAAGCGGTAAAACAACGCTTCTAGGTTTATGTGCAGGCCTTGATGTAGCTTCAGGCGGTTCTGTTTCTCTAATGGGTTTTAAACTTAACGCGATGAACGAAGACGATCGGGCATACATCCGTAATCAATACGTCGGCTTCGTGTTCCAGAACTTTCAATTGCTTTCTACATTAACAGCGCTAGAAAATGTGATGGTCCCTTTGGAGCTAAGAGGTGAGCGAAATGTAATGCCGAAGGCAAAAGAATTATTGGATCGTGTAGGCTTAAGCGGGAGACTTCACCATTATCCCAGCCAGCTTTCAGGAGGTGAACAACAAAGGGTAGCTATGGCGCGTGCATTTATTACCGATCCTAAAATACTATTTGCTGATGAACCTACAGGAAATCTTGATGAGGAGAATGCTTATCACATTACTGAACTTCTATTTGGCATGAACAAGGAACAGGGAACAACGCTTGTGCTCGTAACTCATAACCTTGAACTTGCTCAACGCACGCAACGCATTCTTAGAATGCGAGGAGGCAAGCTTGTTGACGATGTTGTAGGTAGAGTAGCTTCGAACTATTAAGTCAGAATTAAATACAGCATTAGTTATTAAGCGGACGTGAAATAAATGATTGAATACGTAATCAAGATCAAGCGTAAGAATAGGTCTATATTCAAAGATAGATGGGTATGGAGTATGGCATGGCGCGACGCGCGTCATAACTTTTCGCGCCTGGTGCTGTTTGTAGCTGCGCTTGTAGTAGGAATAGCTGCAGTAGTGGCGCTAGACTCGATGAATAACTCTTTGCAGAACGATATCAATAGCAATGCAAAAGAACTTCTGGGTGCCGATCTGGTAATTAATGGCGAAAGGAAATTCGAAGGGGAACTAAAAGCCAAATTTGATTCACTTCAATTGCCACAAGCGTCAGAAGCAGATATGGCATCTATGGTTTTGTTTTTGAACAATGGACAATCGCGCTTAATAAGATTAGTAGCTCTCAAAGGAGACTTTCCTTTTTATGGAAAGGTAGAAACACAGCCTGCCGACGCATACAGCAAAATTAAGACTGGTAAATTTGCCATGCTGGATGAGTCTCTTGCGAGTCAGTATGAGGTTAGTTCTGACGACTCCCTTCGCATAGGCAGTAGTGTATTCAAGGTGTCCGGCGTTGTAGCCAAAATTCCAGGAGGAGGGGGAATAACAAGTACCTTTACTCCTTCTGTATACATTTCTATGGATGAACTGGATTCAACACGATTAATTCAGTACGGAAGCAGGGTTAACTTCAAGCAGTACATTAAAACAAGTTCGGAAGAAGAAACTACACAAACCTTAAACAATTTTAAGCCTTTTATCAGGAAGAATGGTTACTCTTATGAGACCATAGAAGGACGGAGAGAAGGTCTGGGAGAAGGTTTTAATTCTGTTTATAAATTCTTCTCGCTGCTGGCTTTTGTAGCATTGGTGCTGGGATGTATTGGCATAGCCAGTGCAGTTCATATTTATGCAAGAGAAAAACGCGAGGAGGTAGCAGTGCTGCGTTGTATTGGTTCAACAGGCTGGCAAGCTTTTAATATCTTCTTTATACAAATTTTCGTCCTCGGCCTATTAGGTAGTATAGTGGGGTCGTTAATAGGTATCGGAATCCAACAGCTAATCCCTGTCCTATTAAAAGGTGTTGTTCCATTTGAGATTTCAACAGGCATTTCCTGGAAGTCAGTAGGAATGGGTGTGCTTATCGGTGCAGTAATTTCAATACTTTTCTCCATCCTTCCTTTAGTGGCTGTAAGGTTTGTTCCACCGCTGTCGGTGCTAAGATCAGATTTTAGTCCCGAACGAATAGTTTCAAAAACAAAGGTAGTAGCCATTATCTGTATTGCCTTGTTTCCGATCGCATTTGCTGCATATCAAACACAAAGTATTCTTACCGGGGTATACTTCTTTCTGGGTTTGATCGTCGCTCTTGGCTTTCTCACACTTGTTGCCATAGCACTTCTTTACCTGGTCAGAAAATTTTTCCCTTACAACGCAGGATTTATTTGGAAACACTCTCTCTCGGGGTTATTCAGACCAAACAATCAAACCCGAGTGCTAATGGTAACGATTGGCTTGGGTGCTTTCATTATTTCTACTTTAAATATTGTAGAGCAGAGTATGTTAAGCCAGGTAGAGTTTACAGGAAGAGAGAACCAGTCTAATACAATTCTCTTTGACATTCAACCACATCAACGAGAAGGTGTTATAAAACTAATGAAAGAGAACAACCTTGAGGTTAACCAGGTTGTACCTATTATTACTTGCAGGTTAAGTGAGGTAAAGGGAAAATCAGTAGAAGTACTGCAAAAGGATACAACCGATAAAATTCCTAACTGGGCATTAACACGTGAGTATAGGGTAACCTATCGGGATAGCCTCCATAATTCGGAAGAACTTATTAAAGGAGAATTGCACAGTAAAAAGCAGTCCAAGGATTCTGTTTGGGTGACGATATCAGAAGGCATGGAAGAAAACCTTGGAGTTACGATTGGAGATTCACTCGTATTTGATATTCAGGGTGTGCCATTAAAGGCATTTATTTCGGGAGTAAGAAAAGTTGAGTGGCCTAAAGATCCTCCTAATTTTATATTTGTCTTTCCTAAAGGAGTGCTTGAAAATGCTCCGCAGTTTTACGTAACATCAACAAGGATCAAGGAACAACAGCAAGCGAATAATTTTCAGCAGCAGCTTATCCTTCAGTTCCCCAACGTTTCCCTGATTGACTTGCGACTTATTTTAAGTACAGTAAACGAGCTGTTTGATAAACTTGGATTAGTTGTAAGGTTTCTTGCATTGTTCAGTATTATTACGGGACTGATTGTACTTGCAGGGGCTGTAATCAATAGTAAATTTTTGAGAATTAAGGAGAATGTCTTATTACGCACGGTAGGAGCACGGACTAGCCAAATCACCAAAATTACCCTCATTGAGTATGCTTATCTCGGATTGTTTTCCGCGTTTACAGGAATGGTACTTTCACTGGCAGGTGGTTATCTGCTGACAACCTTTTTCTTCGAAATTAAATTTGCGTTCGATTGGAAGGAGATAGGTGTAATAAGCTTTAGTGTAATCTTTCTTACCATGCTAATAGGATGGATAAACCTCCGCGAAGTAATTAACACGCCGCCATTACAGGTGCTAAGAAAGGAGGGGTAAATCCGGTGAGGTCATATTACATTACGTTCTTTTGAGATGGCTTGCCTCCGTATAAGTCATCAAAAGTTAGAATATCTTGAGATGGCACGGTTCGTTTAAGCATCCCGATGTGATAGAGTAAACACATACTCAACAGGATAAAGATAACGGCGTAACCAAAATTGGTTATAATCGAGTTAAAGAAAGCCCATCCTTGGTAGGCAATGAGATCGTAAGTGAATACGCTTATGCCTAACATGACACTGCTTACAATATACCATACACCTTCCCGTTCATACACTACAGCTCTTACCAAAACGTAAATTGAATACAGTAACAAAACAAGCGTGAAAGATAGGTATACCGGTAAGAACTGCGTATAAAGAGAAGCTTCTGTAAAGACTGTGCACAAAACAAAAATAATATTGCAGCCAATAAAGAAGTATTTGAATAAGGTATTTACATCTTCAGGAAAGAGACTTGACAAAAAGAATACTGCCCATACCATTGCAAGATATAACGTAATGTATTCAATTTTGACACAGAGCTCCCACGGAATTTCAGGATACTTTACTGTTAAGATATACAAATTTGAGAATATTGCGCGTATAGCCCAGGTAAAACAAAGCAGGGAGAAGTAAATTGATGTAATATTTCTTTTGTAGAAGATATACGTGAACAGAAACGCTCCTGACAAACATCCTAATAAAACGATTAGTATTATATTACTGTTTACAGCTACATTTCGTTTAAAGTTTAAATTTTCATGCAATCCGATAATAATGCTTTGTCTTACCCCACCTTTTGCATGTCTGTAATTGGAGGCATGAATTACAATGTCAAGCGTGTCATCTGAAACTGGAATGGAAACGGTTTTTGGAAGCCATTGAGGAATCGATGTTTCCTTCGAACGACCAACAATGCCGTTACTGGAAGTAAGTTTCTTATTTATCCATAACGCATAGCTTGAGTAAAAATGCGGAACTTCAAGGGTGAGTTGCTGTGGTTTTGATAGGAGCACTGTCAGGTGATAGGTAGCGTAGCCCTTGCCAGGTTGCAGCGATTTTGAACTCTCATTCCATGTTGAAGGAAAATAGATGTAATCCTGGACATTTGATATTGCAGGAAAGCTATCGGGAGGTATAAGCTGGCTCATGTAAAATCCCCACTCTCCGTTCAGATGTACATTTCCCTGCTCTTTAAAATTCCATTGTCTCAAATCAATTACTCCTTGCCTTACAAATACTGATTGTGCCTGCAAAGTAGTGGCGATAGCAATGAGAAGAAATAAAATAGATAAAGATCGCAAGATCGTAGCTTCTGGTCTCGAAAGATAGTAAAAAGTTAGCTCAGTCAACAGTTTGCTACTCCTACTGCATTAATCTAAACGTAACATTTATATTTACTTTGCGGTTTTTATGATCGGAGGTGGCAGTAGCAATAATAGAAGAACAGGCTTTGTATCCCGTTCTTCTATCATTTAAAAGGATCTCAATTAATCACAATCTTTTTCAAATCACTCTTCGCTGGCCCGTTAACTACCTTTCCTTCTGTGGTAAACCTTGAGCCATGACATGGACAATCAAATGATTTCTCACTTCCATTCCATTGAACAACACAACCAAGATGTGGACATATCGCTGAATAAGTGTGCAGTACATTTTTTTCATCACGGTATACCGCAGCCTTTTTTACACCCAGATTCATAATTGCCCCCTGGTTTGGTTCCAATTCATTGATGGTTTTTATGTCGCCAGGGCTTAGATAATCGAGATATTGAACTGTCATGTTGCTAACTTCTGTAAGGTATTCCTTGGTAGCCTTCGCAGTAATGCGTGAGGGATCATAAATCTTCTCCCATGGATTTTCTATACCCTGAATCAAGTCAGCGATTAACATTCCAGATATAGTGCCATGGGTCATGCCGTTTCCCGAATCTCCCGTGGCGATGTACGTACTTTTATCACCAGGATTTTTTCCAATAAATGCGAGTGCATCTACGGGTTCCATTACCTGACCAGACCAATGATAAACAATATCGATAACCTGAGGAAAGTGCTGCTGTGTCCAGCTTATTAGGTTTGAATATCTGTTCTCCTCCGGAATATTTTCTTCTTCGGCTTGTCCCGTTTTGTGGTCTTCTCCTCCAACAATTAACAAGTCGAACTGTTCATTATAAGGTTGTAACCTTGCATAGTGATAAGGATCCGTGACCCACTTGGAATCCATGTCTCCTGAGTCCCACCAAAGTGAATACTCAAGCATCCCCTTTGGCACCAATGCGCCAATGACATAAGTGCGATAAGGATGTTGTTTGGTATGCATGGTAACAATGTCATTTACCGGAGTATTGGTAGCTACAACAACATAATTCGCAGTAAGTGTATGGTCATTGGCTACAACTATTTGTTGTTTGAATTCCGTAGCCCTTGTCTCTGTATAAATTCTTCCTCCAAGTCGGATGACTGCATCTGCAAGCCCCTTTAAATATTTCATTGGGTGAAATTGTGCCTGACTGGGAAAGCGCAAACTTGGTCCCATAGCATGAATGCCTCCCGGAACGTTTGGTAGTAATTCAGTAGGAATTCCTGCCCTCCTTGTAGCATCAAGTTCTTCCTCTAATGTCTTGATCTCGTCACTAGGATGAAGGAATAAATAGCCATCAATTCTTTTGAAATCACAGTCAATGTTTTCTTCTTTAACGACACGCTCTATAAAGTTTATAGCTGCTGTATGGCTATCTGCTGCTAAACGTGATTCCTGTTCTCCCAACATTGATTCAATCTCAGAATACCGATCATCCAATGCATTAACTATATGCGCCGTCGTTCTTCCTGTTTCACCGCTGCCGATAGCTCCATCTTCAATAACAACAACAGAACGCCCTGCTTTACATAAGCAATATGCTATTGATAATCCTGATATCCCTCCACCAACAACTACTACGTCTGTTAGCAAATCTTCGTTAAGGGGAGTAAATAGAATAGGCTCAGCGGAATCTATCCAGTAGGATATATTAGCTCCTGAAGTTAAAACTCCTGACTGTTGATTTGTTCCTGAAATTATTTGTTGACTCATAAGTATTCTTAATTATATTCCTAAATTCTTCAAGCATTTCTTTACATTGATTTTATCTTTTAAGACACTTGCAAACAGGTCGCCGTGTGTTTGCAGGCGTTCTTGTATGTTGAAAATGTGAAATTGAGAGGGATGTAGCCCGGGCTTTACTTCCTTCCATAACAAGGGCGTTGAAACAATTGCACCAGGTTTTGGTCGCACACTATAAACCGCCGCAAGTGTTTGTCCTTTCTTGTTCTGCAGGTAATCGAGATAGAGTTTTCCATTTCGCTTGTTAAGTGCACGTTCCACGGTGGTAGTCTTGGGTAGCTTTTCTTCCGTAAGACGCGCGATAATTTCGGCAAACGCCCTTATTTCTTCATAAGTATAAGCTGCATGTAATGGAATATAGATATGCAGTCCCGAGGCTCCTGATGTTTTGCAGTACGATTGTGCCCCTGCCTTTTCAAGTATATCATGAACAACTTGCGCAGTTTCAATTACCTGGTCAAAGGTATTTTCTTCTGAGGGATCAAGGTCAAGCACCATATAATCGGGATGATCAAGTTTATTTAATCTTGAATTCCATGGATTCAGTTCAATGCAACCTAGATTGTTCAAATAGAGCAGTGTAGCAAGGTCGTTGCAAATAATATAGTCAACCATTTTATGTGCGCTCTCGGCCTCAATTGCAGAAGTCTTTATCCAATTCGGGATTGAATCTCCCGCATCCTTTTGAAAGAAGCCTTCATCCTTTATTCCGTTAGGGTTTCTTCGTAGAGATTCAGGTCTGTCTTTTAAGTAAGGCAGAATGTACTTATGTATACTATTGTAGTAGTTGATTACGTCTCCCTTTGTGATTTTTTCCGAAGGCCAGTAAACCTTTTGTTTATTAGTAATGGTTAACTCATGGCCGTTGATTTTGATGGTTTCAGATTTTTGCTTCTGATTTTTCTTTGCGGTGTTGTCTTTTATGGAATTTTCAACATGAATAGGTGCATCTATTGAAGTCGTTTCATCAGCTGATTTATCGATACGTAAACCTTGATACACCGGATGGCGTAAAATTCCATCTTCTGTTATTTCAGAAAACTTAATTGCACATACAAGTTCAGGCTCGACCCATGTAACTTGTCCATTTACAGGAATCTTATAATCAAATGGAGATTTTAGTCGTTTAAGAGGCTGAAGTTTTTTATAAAGTTCCTTGAGAATGTCCGTTGTGAAGCCTGTTCCAGTATGTCCAACGTACTTCAGCTTTCCACCTGCTTTAATCGCCAGTACAAGCGCTCCTATAAGTGTGCGGCTACCTCGAGGAGCAGTATATCCTGCAATAATGGCTTCTTGAGTATTATGGTTTTTTATCTTCAGCCAGTCTTTTGATCTTTTTCCTTCAAGATAAGTGCCGTCGGCTCTCTTGGCAATCATACCTTCAAGGTTCATCTTCAGCACATGCTCGAAGAAGCTGTTGCCTTCACCTTCTACGTGGTCTGAATACCGTATGATGCTACCTTTTGGTATTATAGACTGCGCTATTTTTTTTCTTTCTATAAGGGGAAGATGCTTAATTGATTTTCCTTGGTATGACAAGCAATCAAAAACATAATAAAGTATTGGCAAGGAGCGATGCATATCATATTGTTGCAATTTTTGAAAATCGGGTTTGTTATCTTCGTTAAACACAACAATCTCGCCGTCAAAAACTACATCTTCTTTAATAGAAGAAATAGCATCGGCTATTTTAGGGTAGAGCTTTAAAAACGATAGACCATTTCTTGAGTACAACTTAACCGCTCCTTGTTTACTTGCCTCAGCTATTGCTCTATATCCATCCCACTTAATTTCAAAAATCCACTTATCATCATCAAAAGGTTTGTCATGTAAAGTAGCAAGCATTGGTTTTATATAAGAAGTTAGCTTTTCTTTTCCGCTACTTCTTACAGAACGCATCCTTTTGTTATCCACGTTGTTTTCATTTTTTTGCTTATCAACAATAGGCTTTAGTGCTTGAGGCGCTTTAGATGCAGTTACTTTTCTCTTCTTGCTGGTTGCTGTTGCCATCGCTAATATTTTCTGTTTATTAAAAGGAAAATATGGTGCCTTTGGTGATTTTAATTTATAATTCTGATTTTGAGTACGTTGTGCAACATCTTGCAATTAACTGCCGTTTTGTTATTCCTACTTGTAAATGATTAGAAGTTCTGTAATTGGACGAGCTGGAATAATTAGGTAATGCGTATTTAGAACAATGGTACTTGTCCCTTTTTATTAGATTTGGATCACCATAAAGCAGTATAAAGAACAAAAAAGAAACTCTGTTAGCAGTGAGGATAATGAAGAGATTTGTCAGACGAATGATAGTGCTGTTCATCAACGTAGATTTTTAGGTAAATGTTCTATGGAGAAATTAAGACGTAACGATTGCTGCGGAAGAGCATTCGATATTGCGGTAAAAAGGAGTTGGTGACTAGCCGAAATATTAAATGAGTCAGAGAGCTACATTAAATAAGAATTTAAATGTTTAAGTATTACAACTTTCTAATTTAGCAAAACAAGACTTAAGAGAGTGCTTTCTGTAAGTAAAAAGCGATTTTAAGAGGCGTAAAAGATTTGAAACAGGTGATAACAGCCCGACAGATTGGGATAGTCTTAAAGTCATTAATGCCCTTAATGGGTTTTAGGAATTTTAAAAAGAATGCTGAAGTAATATATCTAAAAATACTAAATCACCTGGATGCGTATATTAATTCGCAAACTGCTTTCACCTCAATACAAACGCCGCTTGATTAAGATAGCCAGTACGTTGTGTAAGACAAGGTTAATTTTGTTTAGGATATTTTGTGCGCGATGTATACATAACTAATTGGTTATTATTCCGGTGTTTTTTTAACCCCTTGTTGCATTTTTCTACAAGCAAATGCAAAGGTATTGTGTATTTTTCTACACATTAAAGTAAAAAGTTTCGAAATTTCCTTGATAAACCAATAAATGTTTTAATGGCATAGAAATATCAATATTTGACCGAATAAAATACTGAGTCCTATGCCAAATACCACTTCTACTGATCTTGTGTGCTTCTCTCATTTACGCTGGAATTTTGTCTACCAGAGACCCCAGCATCTAATGAGCCGATATGCGAAGAACGGAAGAGTTTTTTTTGTTGAAGAGCCCATACATGATGCTTCTGGCGATAGCTTTTTAGAGGTAAATAACCCAATAGAAAATATCTGGGTGCTTGTTCCTCACCTGGCACCAGGAAACAGTGATGATATCAATGTCTCTCAACAACGCGAGTTGTTTACCAAATTCTTTTTGGAAAAGGAAATTGTTAACTATTTCTTCTGGTACTACACACCAATGTCATTGGCTTTTTCAGACCACTTCAATCCAATTATCATTATTTACGATTGTATGGATGAGTTGTCGGCTTTTAAGTTTGCTCCTCACGGACTCAGAGAAAAAGAGAACGAACTTTTTGGTAAGGCGGATTTGGTATTTACCGGGGGATATAGCTTGTACGAAGCTAAGAAACATAAGCATCCAGATGTGCATGCGTTTCCGAGTAGTATAGATGTACCTCACTTTAACAAAGCGCGAACTTATAGCGCTGATCCAGAAGATCAGGCTTCCATTCCACATCCAAGAATTGGTTTTTTTGGTGTATTAGATGAGCGAATGGACTTCGATTTAGTTGAAGCAGTAGCAAAACGGAAACCAGATTGGCATTTTGTAATGATTGGGCCTGTAACCAAGATAGATCCAAACTCATTACCAAATCTTACCAATATCCACTACTTGGGAATGAAGCCCTATAGCGAATTACCGGACTATATTTCAGGATGGGATGTTGCTATGATGCCTTTCGCACATAATGAATCCACTCGTTATATAAGTCCTACTAAAACACCTGAGTATTTGGCTGCAGGTAAGCCTGTGGTTTCAACACCAATTATAGATGTCATCCGTCAGTATGGAAGACATGGGCTTGTAAACATTGCAGGTACTTCTGAAGAATTTGTTAGGGTTGTTTCATTAGAACTTGAGAATCATGACAGAGAAGAGTGGCTTGACAATGTTGACGATCTACTCTCTCAAAATTCATGGGATAAGACATGGCAAAAGATGATGTATCTAATAACTAGAAAGCTGAACGAAAAACAAAGAATGACAAGTGTAAAAGAACAAGTGTATGTTTGATTATTTAATAGTAGGTGCTGGGTTTGCAGGAAGTGTTCTGGCCGAGCGGTTGGCGAGTGTTGCTGACAAAAAAGTTTTGATCATTGATCAGCGTGATCATATTGCAGGTAATGCATATGACTATTATAACAAAGATGGAATACTGATCCATAAGTATGGGCCGCATATATTTCATACTAATGCCAAGAGAGTATTTGACTATTTAGGTCAATTTACTCAATGGAGACCGTACGAACATAGAGTTCTTGCTAGTGTAGATGGCCAGTTAGTGCCTATTCCAATTAATCTTACAACGATTAATACACTCTATAACTTGAACCTCGATTGCTCTCAACTTGAAGCTTTCTTTGAATCAAAGGCTGAGAAGAAAGATAAAATTCTGACTTCAGAAGATGTGGTTGTTAGTAAAGTAGGAAAGGAACTATACGAGAAATTCTTTAAATACTATACGCGTAAGCAGTGGGATCTCGATCCTTCTGAGCTTGATGCTTCTGTAACAGCTCGTGTTCCGACACGTACTAATAAAGATGATCGTTATTTTACGGATACATTTCAGGCAATGCCATTGCATGGATATACTAAAATGTTTCAAAAAATGCTTTCGCATCCGAACATCAAGATCATGTTGAACACGGACTATAGAGAAATTATTGATGTTATACCTTACAAGTTTCTGATTTATACAGGACCAATAGATAGCTTCTTTAACTATTGTTATGGAAGACTTCCTTACAGATCATTGGAGTTCAAGTTTGAAACTCTGGATACGGAAGTATTCCAGGCAACAGGTACAGTAAATTATCCTAATGAGCATGCTTATACAAGGATCACGGAATTTAAGTATCTGACTGGCCAAAAGCATCCTAAAACGTCAATAGTTTATGAGTATCCCAAGGCAGAGGGAGATCCTTATTATCCGATCCCAAGGCCTGAGAATGCTGAGATATATAAGAAGTATCAGCAATTGGCTAATGCAATGACTAATACATACTTTACGGGACGTCTTGCTACTTATAAGTATTACAATATGGACCAGGTCGTTGCGCAGTCTTTGGCTTTGTTTGATAAGATATCGCAACAGCAATCAGAGAAACATGTTAATGGAGAAAAAGTTTTCCAAACTACCTGAAATTTGGGGAGGTATAGAGTGTTCGTATAATAGGGTAGGAGATAATTTTTTTGATCAGTTACAGTATAATAATCATTACCAGAGGATAGAAAGTGATATAGCATTGTTTTCTGAACTCGGTATTCAATCCATGCGGTATCCCATTATTTGGGAAAGGCTTAAGCCCCGCATGGATTCTACTATAGATTGGACCTTTACTGACAGGGCTTTAAAGGCACTTAAATCATCTAACATAAAACCCATTGCTGGTCTTGTTCACCATGGCAGTGGTCCGCTATATGCAGATATACTTCACCCTGAATTTCCGAACAGGCTTGCGGAATTTGCAAGACAAGTTGCATTGAGGTATCCGTGGATAGAGTATTATACACCCGTAAATGAACCGCTCACGACAGCTCGCTTTTGCTGCTTGTATGGGTTCTGGTTTCCTCATCAGAAAGATGATAAGTCATTTGTACGGGCTTTACTAAATGAATTGAAAGGTGTAGTGCTTTCAATGAAAGCAATACGGGAAGTAAATCCGCATGCTAAACTGATACAAACTGAAGACCTCGCCAAGGTATACAGTACACCACTGTTGCGGTACCAGGCAGATTTTGAAAATCAGAGGCGCTGGCTGACTTACGATTTATTGTGCGGAAAGGTAAATAAACATCATACTATGGCTAATTACTTAATGGCGAACGGTATGAGCGAAGGTGATTTCGTCTTTTTTCAGGAAAATCATTGCCCTCCTGATATTATTGGTTTGGACTATTATGCTACCTCTGAAAGATACCTAGACGAAAACATTTCTAAATATCCACCTGAGAAGCTAGGCGGCAACAATAAATTACGGTATGCCGATGTTGAAGCTGTTCGTATCCGGTTGAGTGAAACTTCAGGCCCGAAAGTACTGATATCCGAAGTATGGGAACGCTATCATATTCCCTTGGTTCTAACAGAGGTACATATCAATTGCGATGAGGATAACAAGATCAGATGGTTTGGGCAGATACGTAATACTTGTATTGAACTAATTAACAAAGGAGTAGACCTTCGTGCTCTCACTACTTGGGCTATGCTTGGGTCTTATGGTTGGAATCGCTTGCTGACTAATGATGGCGGGGACTACGAAGCTGGAGCATTTGATATGAGTTCAGGTACACCCTCACCTACACCGCTAGCAGAGTATATAAGCCGACTTTCGGAGGAACCAGAATACGTTCATTCGGTAATGTCAGAACCTGGTTGGTGGCAGGAAGAATATCGGTTATTATTTGAAAATGAAGTATGGCAGGAAACACCAAATGAGCCTGCCTTAAAAGAAGATTGCGCGGAAAGATAATTTAACAAGATATGCAAAAAGGAGGTAAAAAAAGGCCACTGCGTAAAGAGCAAGTTCAAAGTCGCCCGGGCAAAGAAGCTAAAATGACTCCTAAGCCTGATGCCGTCCCAGAAGAAAAACCATTGGGTAAATTACATAGGAAGATTGCATTGATAACAGGTGGAGATAGCGGAATTGGAAGAGCAGTAGCCTTATTATTTGCAAAAGAAGGTGCTGATATCGCCATTGCATATTTAAATGAACACGAAGATGCGGAAGAGACAAAATTGCTGGTAGAAGAAAAAGGTCGCACTTGTATTATTATACCTGGAGACCTTAGTAAGGAAACGAATTGTAAGCGAGCTGTTGAGAAAACGGTCAAAAAGTTTGGTAAAATAGATGTTTTAGTAAATAATGCAGCTATACACTATGAGTCAAAGAAACTGGAAGACATTACCACAGAACAACTCTTAAAAACTTTCTCTACCAATATTTTTTCATATTTCTGGATCACAAAGTACGCCCTTCCTTCAATAACTTCCGGCGGAAGCATTATTAACACAACATCTGTTACTGCTTATAGGGGCAGTGGTGGACTAATTGATTATGCCTCAACAAAGGGAGCTATCGTTAGTTTTACGAGAAGCCTGGCTGCAAATCTGGTCAAACGAAAGATAAGAGTTAATGGTGTTGCGCCTGGACCAATATGGACTCCGTTGATTGCATCATCTTTCAAATCCGAAAAGGTCTCTAAATTCGGAAGTGATGCTCCTATGGAAAGAGCAGGAGAACCAGCTGAAGTAGCTCCTAGCTATCTCTTTCTTGCTTGCAGCGACAGTTCTTATATGACTGGGCAGGTTTTGCATCCAAATGGAGGAGAAATCATAAACGGTTAAATTATCTTTTAATAGTTACCATTACTATTTGACTTGTATTGATATGCGGTTATAGTTAGAGTGGCTGTTCTGTCATGGAATAGTCTGCTGAAAGAACACATCTGTCATTATGATTTGTCATTATTGGTAATAATTTTTCATTTTGCAGCTATTTCTTAAGCAGCATTAAAAATTCAAGATTACCCTGTGATATATTCATTGGGTTTAATGCTGCTTGGTTGTTTACATTGTAGCGTAAATCTTACCTCTCTTATATTTTTTTATTGATCCTACTTGAAGTCTGCACAGATTTTGTTGAGTTTTGAAACGTTAATTAATTATTAAACTCTTGCTCGTTATTCGTAACAGAAATTGAGACTTGATTAATAGACAACTAGGTAAACCAATCAATATAGAACAACTCTATCTGATAAATTTTCAATTGATCAGAATCTCCTCAAGTAAATATGAAATCAACAAAGGTTAAAGGTCTGCCGGCTTTTGCTGACAGACAATGGTCTGAATTAAAAGCTAACCAATGGTATGAAGAAAAAGGCTGGCTTTTAGGTTGTAATTATGCTCCATCGACGGCTGTTAACCAGCTCGAGATGTGGGAATCCGAAACTTTTGATCCTATTACCATAGAAAGAGAACTGGGATGGGCTGCAAATCTTGGCTTCAATTCAATCCGTGTTTTCCTTCACGACTTATTGTGGAAGCACGATTCCCAAGGTTTGCTGAATAGAATGGAAACATTCTTACGCATTGCAGACAGTCATGGTATTGGTGTTATGTTCGTGTTATTCGACAGCGTATGGAATCCATTTCCTGAGCCAGGGAAACGTGAATATAAGATGGGTGTCCATAACTCTGGATGGCTTCAAAGTCCCGGGCTCGAAGTATTGAAAAATCCAAAAAGGCATAATGAACTCGAAGATTATGTGAAGGGCGTGCTGACGCATTTCGCTAATGATAAACGCATTCACGTATGGGATCTATACAATGAGCCATGTAATAGAAATATTGCCTCCTATGGCGCTCATGAGCCTGAAGACAAAGCCGATTTAGCACTTGTGTTGCTTCGTAAAGTATTTACCTGGGCTCGTGAAGTAAATCCATCTCAACCGCTTACTTCAGGTGTTTGGGTAGGAGAGTGGACTGAAAATGAAATCAAAGAACTTGATCAGTTTATGTTAGAAAGTTCTGATGTAATTACATTTCACAACTATGATTCTCCCGAGGAAATGGAGCGCAGAATTATAAAACTACAACGCTTCAACAGGCCCGTACTTTGTACCGAGTATATGGCGCGTGGTTTCAATAATACGTTTGAGAGCATCATCCCAATATTTGAAAAGCATAAGGTAAGTGGCTATAACTGGGGACTTGTTGCGGGTAAAACACAAACAAGTTATCCTTGGGATTCATGGACCGTTAGTTACGCAGGTGAACCTTCATTGTGGTTTCACGATATTTTCCGTGCTGATGGTACACCATACAAAGAAGAAGAAATAAATTACTTAAGTCGTTTTAAACAAAAGAAAAACGACCGCCCTGCTATGTAAGATATTTGTTAAACCCTGTTAGTAGAAGCGCCCCCGCGGGCGCTTTTTATGTTTACATGCTACGAGGAACAGCGATTGACAAATCTGACGACGGTGTCCTTTGCTATTTCTTTTTGTCTTTAGCTTTCTGAAGATTTTCCTTAATTCTGAATTTAACAATTTTTGTTATTAAAGTATGCGGAAGCGGTGCATCCATTGGAAACCTGATTGCTCCTTTGCTGCTTTCGTAGGCAGAAAGTTCTTTTTTAAATGCGTCAATACCAGAAGGAGCAGGGTAAAAACCAATATGGTTTTTGAATGCTGCAAAGTGCACTAGGTTACCATGCAAGACTAAAGTAGGCATAGCATATTTGATCGCTTCTTCCGCATTTGGTGCAGCCTTCTTTATTGTTGCACGCATATCTTTCAGCTTTTTCTGAATTTCTTCAGGAAAGCCATCAATGTACTCATCGACATTTTTTGCAAGCACCGTTTTCATACTCATAATATTTTTTACAAATATATTTATTGTGCGTGCAAGCTTAGTAGGTTCGGATGCGGCATTCTATGAGGGGTAATGCGACTAAGTGCTGACTATTTGGGATTTCACTGCGGACACCCATGTCTTTTATATCTGAAATCCTACTTTATTAACTTATTGTTCTTTTAACGCGTCAACAGGATTAGCTCTTGCTGCCTTTAATGACTGCAAGCCCACTGTTAATAGCGATATCACCATAATAAACAGTCCTGCTTTAATAAACAGCGTAGGAGTAATAGAAATTCGATATGTAAATTCCTGAAGCCACCTCCAGCTTGCGTAGTAACTAAAAGGAATTGCAATGAAGAAAGCTACACATAATAACAACATATAATTTTTGGCAAGTTGAATTACCAGCGTCCCCTCTCCGGCGCCCAAGACTTTACGAATGCTAATTTCTTTGTATTTCTGTGAGGTAGTATATATCACCAACCCTAAAAGACCAACGCACGCAACCAGGATCGCAAAGCCTGTGAAGAATGAAAATAGCGTGTTTAGTTTTTCCTCTGATTTATACATCTTGTCAAAGTTGTCATCTAAAAATTTATACTCGAAGGGCCACTCCGCAGTAAGAGTACTCCAGGATTTTTTCAGGTGTGAGAGGGTAGTTGAAACATCGGTTGGCTTGATTCTCAAGGTTACGGATGAATATGACGATTTAAATATATGAAGTACAACGGGAGTGATACTTTCACGCATGCTGTTTAATTGAACATCTTTAACTACACCAATTACTTTCCCTCTTTTTAATGAATCTCCATATTGCCAATCTATTTCGTGCTGTAGCGCATCCTCTGGATTGTCATAACCCAACATCTTTATTGCAGACTCACTTAAAATAAAGGCTTGTTGCTCATCTGTAGCTATTTCTTTTGAAAAATCACGTCCTGCAAGAAGCTCAAGTCCTACAGTTTTCACATAATCATGGTCTGCTGTAAGCATACTTACACTGTACTCCTTATTTGTTGCCTTGTCTTTAATTGTTTCACCTGCATATGCCTCTCCAGGTAGTCCATAACCTAATGTAGCGCTTAAAATGTTAGGATGGTTTACAAGTGTTTGCTTGGTAGTCTCAAGTCGTTCAAACATCTCACCTCTGAGCTGTAACACGATAAGATTATCCTTGTTAAATCCCATATCAGTATTTCGCATATAGTTATATTGCTGTGATACGGTGAGGGACGCTACAATAAGGAAGAAAGCAAGAACAAATTGAAGCACGACTAAACCTTTCCTTAGCAGGGTGCTTTCGGAACCACCTGACAGCCTATTAGCTAGAATACTTGCCGGTCTAAAACCCGAGATATAGAATGCAGGATAGGACCCTGCAGCAATTCCAGTTAGAATGGCCAAGGACATTAGGGCAACAACAAGTTGTGGTTCAAGAAAGATATGGACTGGAATGTCTTTGTCAGCGAATGAATTTAATGAAGGTAGTATGGCACTCGCCAAGGTTACGCCAATTATTAAAGCGATAAATGCAATAATAACTGATTCACTAATGAACTGATAAATGAGTTGAATACGAACAGCTCCTACAACTTTGCGTAAACCAACTTCTTTTACCCGACTGACAGCGCGAGCTGTTGAGAGATTTACAAAATTGAGAATTGCAATAACTAATATAAATATACTTGTGGCAATAAGAACATAAACGGTTTGAATGTTCCCCCTTCTTGCTACATCCCAGGATTGATTATAAGCGTGAAGATGCACATCCTTCAAGGGCATTAAATGAGGGGTGTAGAAATCCTCTTCATCTGCTTTACCTCTTGCGATATCTTTTATTTTAGATTCAAGCAACAAAGTATTGGTACCGGGCTTTAACTTAATATAAGTGACCATTCCGCTCCAACCCCAATCGCTCATTCTATCAGGACGGGCCGTAGCCAATTCTTCCATTGCAATTAAATAATTAAAATCAAGATGGGTATGTTTAGGGAAATCCTCAAATACAGCAGTAACATTATAGTCTTCACCGTTGATCTTAATGCTCTGACCGAGCGCACTACTTTCACCAAAATATTTTTCCTTCAGTGTTTTATTTATGCCAACTTCATTAGGCTTCTTTAATGCATTATTGGCGTTCCCTTCGATAAGCTCAAGGCTAAACATTTTAAAAAAGCTAGGATCTGCCAACCCTCCCTTGTCTTCTGTAAATTTTTTATTTCGCACCTCAAACAGAGGAGGGGTATAAAGATTCATAAATCGTGTGAAGTATTCGACTTCCGGATACTCTGCTGCAAGTGTTGGGGCTATAACAGCGGGGATAATTGCAAAGTCTCTTCCTTCTCTGAAATGTTCATTAAAAATGCGGTATTTAAGATTAACATCTTCAATGTGTTTGTCGAATTTTAATTCATCATAAACAAACAATGAAATGATGAGAAATGAAGTCATGCTTATGGCCATTCCGCTGATGTTGATCACGCTGAAAAGCTTGTTTTTCACAAGGTTTCTCCATCCAATCCTTAAGTAACTATTAAACATACGTAATTATTTACTTGTCTATTTTATGCGTTAATGACCGGCTTGAGAATCGGTAGCACGTTGCTTATTATTCTGGCGCGAACTTTCTCCTTCACATTAAATGATAATTGTAATCTAGAACTCGTGCCTATCGTATTCACTTCCGATGACTGTATGCTAGATTGAGCATTGTAATGTTAAGAACTATGCCAATACTTAGAACTTGAAATTGATCGATTTTACCCGTATCGATAAATTACGCACGTTCAAATCTGGACAAAAACGTTCGATACCGATCCTGACAGTGACAGTTGTGAAGTTCGTTTCTTAGTTAGATAAATATGCTTTTTTCATTTCAATCTCTATTTCTATCGAAATGACAGTATCAAAGAAATAGCAGAAGTTTAACCTGAATTTGAAGTTAGCATCCATCAAAAGTATTTACTATTTTAAAGCTGTTTACTAAACCAATTATGATGCTATGAATTCGAGAAGAAACTTTCTTGCTACGGCGCTCGGTGTCGCGGGGCTTGCTGCTGGCAGTGGTTTTGCGCATGCAAAAGACAATGACTTATCTTCAGCTCAACTTCCTTCTTTAAAGGGAAGAAAAGTATTGTTTACTTATGGTGGGTGGGATGGCCATGAACCGCAAAAGTATTTTGATTATATCACTACCTGGCTTAAGGAGGAGGGAGCAGAGGTTACAACTTCTCCGACGCTTGATCCATATGCAGACAAATCCTTAATGGATTCAATAGACCTGGTTATACAAATCTATACAATGTCATCAATCACTAAAGAACAGGAGAAAGGCTTGATTGAAGCAGTTGAGAAAAATGGCACAGGCCTTACAGGATGGCACGGGGGCCTGTGTGATGCCTTCAGAAACAATGTAGATTACCAATATATGACAGGTGGCCAGTGGGTGGCACATCCAGGTAACTATGTAGATTATGAAGTGAACATCATCGATCATCAAGATGAGGTGACAAAAGGGTTAAAAGATTTTGCAATGAAGAGCGAACAATATTATATGCATGTCGATCCTAATGTAAAAGTACTTGCTACTACACGTTTTAACGGCAAGATTAATTCGTGGATTGATGGTTGTGTTATGCCCGTTACATGGAAGAAAATGCATGGGAAGGGGAGGGTGTTTTATACTTCTATCGGTCATAACCTAGATCATATCAAAGAGAAACCTGATGCGATCGAAATGCTGAAACGAGGAATAAAATGGGCGAGCGCTAGCAAATATGAACCGGCTGAAAAATGGCTGAGCCCCATTTACGCAAAACACAACAAAAAGTAATAGAGAGAAATAAATCGAAGTATTTACTTAAGTTAAATGTCAACGGTTCAAGTTTAAGCTTGAACCGTTTGTTGTTTAAATCTTTTTTATTTTTCGATCTGTTACCACCGTTAATTGCAATAAAATAATCCTAATTATTTCCTTCTATTACAGTCGGACTTTTTAATTAGGACTCTGCATTTTCTTTACATCTTCCAGCGTAAACACTTTATATTCAATACCAAGACGTTTAGCATTTTCTTCTACTGTTTGTTCAAAACCTGCCTCCTTTCTTCTTTTGTTTACACCGGGAGCATCTTTTATAGGCCAAATAATCATTTTAAATTCTTTTCTACCAGTTTGTGCATTCATCGTTTCTAAACCCTTTCCTTGCGTTCCATAAATCTGCTCTTCACCTTTGTACATGAGCCAACGATCAAGCATCATAGCATAAAGTTTAAAAGGAAGTTCTTTTTTATCAGCTGCTCGTTTTATCATGGGCAAGTGTTTTTCAATGTTAGGAGAATGCTGGATAACAAAAAAGACAGCTTCGTTGGTAGGGGTACCTACTAAACTTTGACCAGGATAGCCATATTGTTGTATGATTTGTTCAATCCTTATTAAGTTTAAAGAATCTGTTTCCTGCATTTTTCTCATCAGATAATCAGGAAGTTCTTCTTTTGAAATTTTGTAGACAGCTGCAACGGAGTCCGCTTTAGTTCTAGTTAAACCTGAGAAGAGAAGTTGTCTGTATTTTTGATCCGCAGTGTAAATGCTGTCTAACTCTTTTTTAAGACTTAAATTACTTGTGGTCTGCCCAAAGGTAAATAAACAGCATGACCACATAAATAGTCCTATGATAATCCGTTGCATACAGTTCAATAACAACCAGTCGAAATTGTGTAATCTTATAAGCTGTCGAAACTTACAAAAAAATACGCAGTAACGGAGCCACTTTCTTTTAATTTAGCATTTCTATTACCATGGTGAAAACATTGTACTTATGTGTTTTGTTTTGCATTTACCTCGCTTCTAAATTGATGAACCCAATAAAATCAAGCCCTGATCTTTTGAAAACGAAACACCATTTCGAGATCCTTGATGGGTTAAGAGGTGTTGCAGCGCTAGCTGTTGTTATTTTTCACTTTATGGAATGGGTGTTCCCTGACTTTAGTAAAAACTTTATAGCGCATGGTTTCTTGGCGGTTGATTTTTTCTTTTGTTTATCTGGCTTTGTTATTGGGTATGCCTATGATGGCCGCTTACCAAAAATTGGACTAGGAGAATTCTTTAAGTTAAGGTTAATAAGATTACACCCTTTGGTTGTTCTGGGCTCTGTCGTAGGATTACTAGGTTTTCTTTTTGATCCTTTTGCATTATCCTCCGCTTACGACATAAGAGCACTTGCTTTGCTTTTTGTTTGCTCCGTTTTTCTTATTCCTCTTCCATTAATGGAAGAACGTTTCTTTAACCTCTTTGCCTTAAACGCTCCAGCTTGGTCGCTTTTTTGGGAATATGTTGCCAATGTTTTTTATGCATTGGTTCTTTATAAAGTCCGCAATCGTTCTCTCGCAGTATTAACAATGCTGGCTGCTGTTGGTATTTGTATCGTTAGCTATAGAACGGGCAATTTGTTAGGTGGATGGTCAAAAGATAATTTTCTTGACGGTGGTGCGCGTGTAGCTTGTTCGTTTTTAGCAGGTCTCTTTCTTTATCGTTCTAATTGGATTATTAAAAACAATCTTGGGTTTGCGGGCCTGTCTATTTTGTTGTTTTTTGCCTTTATCATGCCTTGGTCTGATTGGAATTGGCTAACAGAGACACTTGTTGTACTCTTCTATTTTCCGCTGATGGTTTCCCTCGGAGCCGGTTCTATCTTGTCACCTAGGTTGAAAAAGGTTTGTCAATTTTCTGGTAATATATCTTATCCACTATATATGACGCATTATGCAGCTATATGGATTTTTGGAAGTTACTTTACAAGTAAAAAGCCTTTGACTAATGAACTAGTCTTTATCGTCATATTGGGTGTCGTTTTCTTGATCGTTGCAGCCTATGCTGCCATGGTGTTCTATGACGTACCTGTCAGGCGCTATCTGAGTAAGGGAAGGGAAAAGAAAGATAGTTAGCAAGAGTTATTGTTAATAGGCCACTCTTCATACTACAAATCTTGCTATTAACATTTGATGATGAATCATAATACGTTCTGGAAAGTTTTTAATTAAATGATTGTCTGAAAGCTAATGGAGAAAGTTGTGTCTTTGCCTTAAATAATTTGCTAAAGGATTGTGGATGTTCAAAACCCAACTCGTAAGCTATTTCGCTTATAGAAAATGTGGTTGTCGATAATTTTTCCTTCGCTTTTTCAATAATTGCATTTTGGATATATTGTTGTGTGTTTAGCCCCGTTAATGATCTAAGCATATCGCTTAAATAGCGCTGGGATAGTTGCAATTGTGTGCTAATGTATTGTACGGACGGAACACCATTTTTCAATCCGTTTCCATTTTCAAAATAGTTATTCAGTAGTTGATCTAATGTATTTATAATATCGTTGTTAAACGGTTTTCGTGTAAGGAATTGACGATTATAAAAACGGTTACTATAATTTAATAAGAGTTCGAGTTGTGATACTACAATATCCTGGCTGAATTGATCAATGTTGTTTCCCAATTCATTTCCTATAGAAGTAAATAAGTTGGCTATTACCTCTTTTTCTTTTGTAGATAGAAATAATGCTTCGGAAACACTATACGAAAAAAATCCATATTGGTTTATCGAATTTCCCAGAGGATAATTTCGTATAAAATCGGGATGGAAGTATAGAGCAAAGCCTTCATAACCTTGCGTGTCTTCAGGTGAAAATACAACCTGCTTTGGTTTCAGGAAAGCCAATCCACCTTCTTTAAAGTCATAGTACCCTTGACCGTATTTTGTCTGTCCGCGGAAGTTAGGTCTGAATGAAATTTTATAGAAATCAATGGTTATTTTTTGTCCTTTTCTCAGCATCTCTACCGGGGCATCGTTGTAATTTACCAGTGCAATTAATGGATGTAGTGGTGTTGGTAGATGCAATTCATGCATCAACTGCGAGATGCTTTCAATATGAAGAATTTCTGAATGGTTGTGCATAAATAAATAAACCAACGTTTCTACATATATCAGTCTTGTCTTGCAGGACGAATAACAATATCTCCTACCTCGACATCGTTTGGCTGACTAATAGCATAAATTACAGCATTAGCCACAGCTTTCGGATCGATAGCCATTTGTTCCACTACCTGTGCGATAGACGTTTTCATCGCTTCTGTTTTTACACTTTTAACAGCAAAATCTGTTTTTATATATCCAGGTGAGATTCCTGTTATTCTTATGCTGCCGTCCGACTCTTGTCGAAATGCTTCTGCAATGGTACGCACTGCATTTTTTGTTCCTGCATATACGCCTTGGGTTGGTGAAATTTTTATTCCTGACGTTGAAATGATATTAACGATATGACCAGATTGCTGATGTTTAAAAACGGGAATTGCCGCTGCCATTCCATATAAAACACCTTTTATATTGATGTCAATCATTTCGTCCCAGCCGTCAACATCAAGGTTGTCTATCCTGCTAAGCCGGGCTACGCCTGCATTATTAATAATAACATCTAGTTTTTGAAATTTTTCAACCGCCAGATTTACCAGGCGCACCAAGTCCGTTTTGTTGCTTACATCGGTTTTTGAAAAAACAGCTTCACCTCCATTGTTCCTGATTTCTTCAACAGTCATCTCCAATTGCTCAGTTCTTCTTGCTCCTAATACAACTTTTGCACCATGCTGCGCCAGTTCTATTGCTGTAACTTTACCAATACCACTACTCGCTCCTGTAATAGCAACTACTTTTCCTTTTATACTTTGCATAAACTTTCTCCTTATCGTTATTATGCAAAGGTCATATTCGGTTGGGTGAAATAAGTAACCAGATTGGTATTTTTCGTAGTCAAAATGTTTCTGAAATGCAGATTGTTGACCCCTACACCTATTGGTACATGCTATGCGGTTGCTCGTTGCTGTTATTATCTGTCTACTGCGTAATTCAACTCAGTAACTCCGCATGTAAATTGCCGGGTAGTTGGCAAAAGTTGTAGTTTGATTTTGTCTTTAATGTCTACAAACAATGGGATGCCCCTTCCAAGTACAATTGGATTAACGAATAGCCAGTAGCCATCAATTAAGTTTAGTTGAATAAGAGCATGTGTTGCAGTAGGGCTGCCAAAAAGTAAGATATCTTTACCAGGTTGTTGTTTGATTTCTTTAATTTGGTGTGAAAGGTTATCACTAATAATTGTAGTGTTAGGCAAACTCAGATTGTTCATTGTTTTTGATAAAACAACTTTGTGAACCTTTTTATACCACTTTGAATGTTCGATGTCGTGCTTTGATGCTGTTAGCTTTTCTCCTGCAGTAGGCCAGTAATTTTCCATCATCTGATACGTTACCCGCCCGTATAATGCAGTATCTCCTTCGCTTATCCGTTTACCGACATAGTCAAAGATTTCTTGATCAACTTTAATCCAATCCATTTCTCCGTTTGGTCCTGCTACAAAACCATCAAGGGAGATATGCATAAATGAAATTACTTTTCTCATATTTTATAATGTATAACAGATACAAAGATTATAAGCAAACTTGCTTTAATGAAGTACTAATGCGACAATCTTAATGGTAAAATGCGGCAATAGTATTCTGAATGAAGTTGTAAAGTTGATGCAATGGTCAATTATTGAGAAGAAGGGTCTAGTTGTTCGGCTAATCCGACAAGAAGCCCTTCTGTCCCTCTAATGTAGCAAAGCTTATAAATGTTCTCATAATTAACGACTTCCCCAACGACTTCGGCACCATGCTTCGCTAGTCTGGATAGCAATTCGTCAAGATTATCAACCCGAAACATGATACGGAGATAGCCCAAAGAATTCACTGGGGCAGTCCTATGGTCTGCTATCGTACGAGGGGTAAGAAACCGTGAAAGTTCAAGTCGGCTGTGTCCGTCGGGAGTAACCATCATGGCAATCTCTACCGATTGGTTTCCAAGTCCTGTTACTCGTCCTGCCCATTCACCTTCAACCATAGTTCGTCCTTCTAGTTTCAGTCCTATTTCGGAAAAAAAAGAAATTGCATTATCGAGTGATTCTACAACGATACCTACGTTGTTCATTTCTATCAATGTACTTTTTTTCATTACCTCATTTCTTTATAAGTCTTTTTTGCCAATTTTTATATTCGTATACCATCAGAAAGTTCTACCAATTTGGTTTATCGTTGTTGAGGGGCAGATGTATTTGGGCAAAGTTTAACGTTGTTATAGTTTGTATCCAATAGAAGCCTGAATTGCCCTGTTTTTGTATTGAGGCTTGTAGTAGCTATCTTGTGTCGCAATGTTTTTTAACCCTTGTTCATATCCTATGCCTAAAACAAAATTCTGATACTCAAAATCAAGAGTAGCACCAATGCCGATATCTAGCTGCTTTAATGTTGTACCATGCAGCCAATTTCGATTCTCATCGTAAACGCCACTTCCAAAGGTTTTCCATTCATTTTCTGTACTTCCATTACTCCAGGAACCACTATTTAATTTTTGCGTTGTTTTTCCTCCAATGCCATATCCAAAGTAAGGCCCAGCTCCAAGTACTATGTCAACTGTGTTATTTACGTTAAGCCTATATGCCCCGTGTAGAGGCAATATTAAATAGGAAGCATTAAATGTATGTGTATCGTCAATTGGCGAAGGGATGTATGAGCTTGCGTTAAGTTGGTCTATCTTAGACCCCTTGGTTGAAAAAAGCAGACCTGATTTTATGAGAAACTTCTGAGAAAATGAATATTCTAATGTGCCCCCAATGTGGTACCCGGTTTTTGAGTTTGTGCCAGTGGCATCATGAACTGTCGCACTTGATAAATTTAACCCGGTCTTAATTCCGAAGCGTAATGGTGATGTTTGTGCCGATACGTTTAATTTTACAAACAATACAATCCCTAGAAATAACAGGTTTTTTAAATTTTTCATTTTCTTCTTTTTCATGTCTTAAATGCTTTGGTAAGATCCAACAAGTCGGTTATTAAGGCTAGCTATTGTGTTTAATATCTTAATGAACATAATAGCTTCGATACCTTAAAGCAATTGTCATCAATGGAATGTCGGAGTATTTAATATTAATGTTATAGGGTTTAATATATTTTTTGACTTCCAATAATGCTTATTTGTATTACGCTAAGTTTAAGTGCATTTGAAAAACTATGATGATATTGACACTTTTGTTATGCGTTCGCCTAGTTGATTGCATTGAGCTGTCTGAGAACAGATTTTGTAATGTTCTTTCTACAATTTCCAAACTCTGGATTTATATCGGAGCGTTTCTTAATAATTCGTGTAGCAAAAAAGAAAACATCCTTTTTATTGGTCACGTAGCCAACCCACCATCCAATGTCATTTCCTTCCCATCTCGTCCAGCCAGTTTTTGCCCTGATTGTATAGCCATTTGCCTTTTCGGCAATCATTACTCGTTTCAAGATACCTATGTTTCTTTTTGAGAAGGGCAGTTGATTTTTGTAAACTCTAACCAGAAAATCAATTTGGTTTATAGGCGAAATGGCAAATGCTCCGAAGTTCCAAAAGTCTGCTCCTTGTTCAGTTAAATTTAAATTGCCATAATTAGACCTCTTTAGGTATTGCAAGTATTTTTCTTTTCCGATCCTTTTCGCGAGTTCGATAAAAACCCATCCGGCAGATAACTCAAAAGCCTCTTTTACTGTCATGTCCCTATATATATCAGGTCTGTATCCGTAAAGCGTAGTATCTGTTTTTCCTATCCATTTTACGACCGCATTTTCGTCTTTAATGGTACCGGTTTCCAGTGCAATAAGTAAATTAATGATCTTGAATGTTGAGGCAGGCAATGTTTCCATTTTTGCATCGCTTGTATCACTGATAAACCATTTTTTACTGTTATAATGGTAGATCGTTATGCTACCGGGTATCTTACAATCGCTAAATGCTTGAGCAAAATCAACTTGCGCTTGTACTCTCAGGCAGTACAAGGAAAGGAATATTATAACAAGCATTTTCATTGACTGAGAGGTATTTTAAAAGTGATGCACAAACAGTAGTGTGGATTTCAGATTGACTCTAGGGCAGTTTTTATTTCATGCCAATCGATTTTGATATTTGATTTGCTATTCCAGGCAATGCCCTGAAAATACCTTCATCTGATTTATTGGCAAGTAGTATAATCCCACTATTTAAGTACGGGTAAATAACCAAATAACTATTAAAACCATTTGTTCCACCATCAGCCCAAATTTGAGATTTGTTTATTTCAGGCTGGTACTTAAACCAATTCAAAGCAGTACTATATACTTCAGGTGCAGCTATTCCTTCGGCTTTCATTGGTACAACTTTCCCTGTTGACACATCTATATCTGCTGTTTTTTTCAAGCAAAGAACGGATGAGGGGTCGTTTTTATTCAGAAGTAACTGTATATATTTTACCAAATTATTCGTAGTGCTTACCAAGCCGCCGGCATACTTAAAGTAAGGCATGCTGAATTCATAAATTGCTTTATGATTGGTAGTGGTGTACCCGGTTGCAAGCCCTTTTTGCTCAGAAGTTGCGAGGAAAAAAGTATTCTTCATTTTTTGAGGAGTAGTGATATAAGTCTTTATCAGCTTGTCTAACGGCTTTTGATAGACCTCCTCTAAAATATAAGCAAGCAGTTGTGCTCCTGCATTGGAATGGCGTCTTCTTGTTCCGGGTATTGTATCTAATTTTACGTTATGTAAGGCGTTGTAGAAGTCTTGCTTCGATAACTTTTTATAAAATTCAATTTTAACTTTTAATGTAGAGTCGGGCTGTAAGCCTTTCGTTCGAGTAGGTAATTCAGGCAACCAATCTGGTAACAATGAAGTTGTATTAGCCAGGTGAATTAATTTGATATAATGCCCTTTATATTCAAGGTTGGGATAGCTATCGTTTAAATACTTACGAATGTCATCATCTAAGTTTACTTTCCCTTCAATAACAGCATTCGCTAAGATATAACTTTCAAACGTTTTTGTGATTGAGCCGATTTCATAGATAGTATGCTGAGTGGGTGTAACGGATTTACCAGCCTGAGTTGTACCAAAATTAAAAAAGTAGGACTTTCCATTGTCGTAGACTCCTATAGAAAGTCCAACCCCTTGCTTTTCGTCGAGCAGTTTTTGTCCAAGTTTATTAACCAGCATGTTTAGACTATCAGCTCTTGTTTGCCCCAAGACTATACTTGTTGAAAAGAAGAGGATAAATGGTAATAATTGCTTTATGGCACTTCTCATTTGATTTAAATTATGAGTTCTATCAAAATTGCCTGCAATGTTTGTTTAACTTGTCACCACACGCAATAAGCAAAATGCTAAACCGAAATTGTAATTGATTTGTCGTTTCTAAATGGTATTGCTCGTGTTAATGGTTCAAATTGTCAACTACCCAAATTCCTTAATATACTCCTATTACCTTCATGGCGCAGCCGGAGGTGAGTTTGTAGTGTACGTTGTTATCTTCCCTGAAAAACGCAATGGCGAGTGCATGTACCAATGAAACGTGTTCAGGAAGATTGGTGATACCAGGTATGGTTGTAACCAATGATACGTCTACGCTTTGATCCGACAAGGATATAGCATTGGAGTTTGTGATTTCTCTTGCCTCGTTCAATTGCGAGTTGATAGGTCTATAACTTTCCATGGGCTCGTTGTAGTGATAATCGGATATCGTGGTTGCTATTTGAAATATCTGAAAATGCGTAGCACCTTGTGGTGGCCGAATATCTGCAGCAGGATTCATATTCCTGAAAGTATACTGAACGCTAGCCGTATTTCTATCGCCCGAACATTCAAAAGATGGTAGCACTACATTGGTGAATGGCGTTTGTGAGTTGCAGTCAAGGTGATTGAGCAGGGTCTTATGTTTTGAAAGCTCAATATTTCTTTTCCCTCTGATGCCCTTGTTGAGCACAAGAACAGACCGCATGAGGGCTGTTACTTTTGCGGGAAGATCGCTGGAAGCATATAATTTCGTGACCATTAGACCCAAGCGCAAGGCCTTGCCCATGGCTGAGGCTCCACCAAATTCGACGTTATTCTCACGAAGTCGGATGAGCTTAGGATCGTTGGCTATTCTCTCTTTGGAAGGACCATAGGCTCTGCGCACAATGCTGCGGCCTCCGGCGGTGTAAAAGGACAGCCCGTCTACTGTTCCCTTAATCTTTATGAAGCTAACCTGTTCAGGCATACTAGTAGGGTTTTTTATGCTAATATAATAATAAAATGATAATATAAGTCGAGGGAAAGTCGAAGCATACTCGAGGCATAGTCGAAGCATAGTCGAAGCATGGTCGAAGCATCCTCGGGTAAACCTTTAAACGTTCTGGGTTCTGAGTTCTGGGTTGTTAGAGGTTTCATGTTTCATGTTTAAGGTTTCGTTGATTGTCAACTACTCGTTGCCTACTGCCTACTTCTCATTTACCCAACGCTCGACCCTAATGCCCAATTTCTAATATGAAATTCCTAACGTACAATTAATCTTTGTTGCTTTACAATGCCGATAGAAAGACGGTAATTAGCGCCTTTTTTATGAAGCTTATCTTCCCGGGCCACTTTCAGTTTGGCACGAGCACCGCAGCATACCAGATAGAGACGGCATATGAGCACGACTGGCAAGGAGTAGTTGCACGGGATGGTCATGTGTTCGACCGTACTACGGATCATGAAAAACGTTATGATGAGGATATTGATATTATCGCCTCTCTGGCACCGCATTATCGCATGAGTTTGATGTGGAGTAGGCTGCAACAGGCGCCGCTTGCCGATTTTGATGAATCTGTAAAAAGAGAATATCACCAACTTCTTCAAAAGCTTAAGCAGAAGAATGTTTCCATCATGATGGTGCTTCATCATTTTACCAACCCAATCTGGTTTGCCAAAGCAGGAGGGTGGTCACAGGAAGCGAATGTTAACCTCTGGGTAGATTTCGCCAAAAAGGTTGTAGACGAATATGGAAGTTACGTAACCAGTTGGAATACGTTTAACGAACCCAATTTATATACCAGCCTTGGCTGGGTGGTGGCAGAATTTCCGCCCTTTAAGCGAAATATTCTCGAGGCAAAAAAGGTGCTTAACAACATCGGCGTGGCGCATGATATTGTCTACGATTATATCAAGCACAAGTATCCGGATACACCTGTTGGTATCTCGCATAATTGCACAATCTTCGCTGGTGAAAATATCATGGGTGTTGTTCCTGCAAAGTTCTATGATTATATGTTCATGGAATATGCTTTGAAGTTTTTTACCAAATTTGATTTCTTCGGCATGAGTTATTATGCCAGGATAGGGTTCGATCCGCTTCCAATAACAAGGTTGCTTACCCCAGAGAAGATGGCGAAGTCTGGCAAGCCGCATGACGATATGTGGGAGTACTATCCGCAAGGGTTGGGAGAATGTATCAGAAGGTACTGGAACCAGTATAAGAAGCCGATTATCATTACTGAGAATGGTATTTGCACGGGCGATGATACAAAGCGTGTCGCTGCCATTAAAGATTACCTGAGTATAGTCTATGATGCCATACAGGATGGGGTAGATGTACAGGGCTATTACCACTGGTCGGCCTGGGATAACTTTGAATGGAACCTTGGCTTAACCTATAAGTTTGGCTTGTACGAATGTAATCTGGAAACGAAAGACAGAACCAGGAAGCCAAGCGCCGATCTTTACTCCGCCATAGCTTTTAATCGTGTGCTCGGGATTGACGAAGTACATTCTTAGCAGAGAGTTTATAGCAATCTTGCTTGATGTCTTCAATAATGCCTTCACCTATTTTCTTTCGCAGGTTGCGAATGCAGGCTTCAACAGAAGTGTCGAAAAGATAGATTTCAGATCCCCAGATGTTATGCACCATGTCTTCGGTGCTTATTATTTTGTTTGGATTCTGTGCGAAGAAGAACAGGATCTCCAGTTCTGGTGGGCTGAGTGCTATTATATTATTGCTAATGGTAACGGTGCTCGTTTTTCTATTGACGGTAAGTTGGCCAATAGTGACTTCAGTAATGCCTTTACGTATAATGAATTGTTTTTTAAGCACTGCGCTTACCTTGTACGTTAGCGCCCTTAGTCCGATAACCTTTTCAATAAAATCATCGGCTCCGGTGTTCATCACAGCATTTCTGTAATAGGGTTCGGAGTTGGCGGTAAGGAAGAAAATGTATGTGTTTTCAAATTTCTTGATTGTCCTCAGTTTACGGCATACCTCAATGCCGTTGGGTTGCGGCATCATAATATCAAGAATTATAAGGTCGGGTACAAATGAGTTGGCTACTTCAATGGCCCTATCGCTATCCCGTAAAGTTTTTACTTTAAAGCCTTGTCGTTCCAGGTTATACTTCAGCAATTCAACAATATCGCTGTCATCATCTACTACCAATATCCGTCTTTGTTTTGCTATCATAGAGGAGTCACAAAATATCCTTCCTGAATTAATACATGATTATTGGATCATTATGTATTAATTAACAAGAGTGTAATTGCGGGGATATGGAAGAATAAAAGTGGTGTAATGACGATCCTACTTCTTTTTGGCAAAGTTCAAAGCAATGTCAACGGCTTTCTGCGTCTGGTCGGGGTAGTCCACTTCAATTATTTGTTTACTCTCAATCCATTCTTCGATTTTGTAAATGTTCTTCTTCTTAACTTTTTTCAATACGGGTACGCCAAGCAGTTGTAACGCTGCGGCGTTATAGTGCTGCTCGTATTGTGTTTTCATTGGTACAACCATAAGCTTCTTCTGTAGATATAAAGCTTCTGCCGGCGTTTCGAACCCGGCGCCACATAATACACCTGTTGCCGTTGCCATGCTTGCAGTAAACTCTTCATTGTTTACGGGGTAAACAGATACTTTGTCTACATGGTACGACTTCTTGGCATGTTTTGAAAACACGTGCCACCGGATGGGAATCCGCATCAGTAAAGGAACAAGCTTCTTGTCGTCATACGCAGGAAGGTAAACCGTATAATGAGGTTTCGTTTTAACTTCTGCATTTTTAATACGTGGTCTTATAACCGGCGTAAAAATATTTTTGTCGAATTGCGAAAAATGGAAACCAACATGGTAGTTAGCAGGTGCATAGTTCTTCAGTATCCAATCGCCAACAGGATCATAAGACTTTGGCTTGGGTACTTTGGGAGACAGCAATGCACTCTGGTGACTTAATGCAATACACGGTACTTCCTTCCGGCGACAAGCCCATGCAGAGATGGGTTCAAAATCGTTGATAACTATATCATACTTCTCTACGGGAAACTTCTTGATCTCCTTATAAACGTCTTTGGAGCTGTTGTTCTTGAAAGTCTTTAAAAGATCTATACCGCCGGATTTGCCAAAGAAGAAACTTAGCCCTTTGGATTTATACTTAACAGGGTAGGAGAGTTTGATGTCTGCCTGCGCACCGCTGACAAATAAGTGCAAGTCGCCATACTCTTGCAGAATGGGTATAATGTCTTCAGCTCTTGCAATGTGTCCGTTGCCTGTGCCTTGAATCGCGTACAGTATTTTCACTTCTTTATGGTTAGAAACTGTGTGACAAGATCTTTAAAGATAGCATTGTTGTCCATATCATTTTTAAGCCTCTTCGGAAGTTTTATAGATTGGGCTAATGTATCTTCATGGTATCGGTAAATCTTCCAGGTAGCATTGTGATACTCAAGGGCAGTAAGATTCTCTACCCAGTCACCCGAATTAAGATACAATACCTCACCTTTTTCTGTGCGAATCTTGCGCAGCTCTGGTTGATGAATGTGACCGCATACAACGTAGTCATAGCCATTTTCAATGGCAATGTCAGCTGCGGTCTTTTCAAAGTTGTTAATAAACTTCACTGCCGACTTCACACTGTCTTTTACCCGTTTCGAAAGCGAAATCCGCTCACGACCTATCTTCGTCAACAGCCAGTTCACAATTGTATTCAGAAGGATTAGCGTATCATAACCAATGGCACCGAGTTTTGCGAGCCATTTGGAATGTTGCATGGTTACATCAAAAACATCGCCATGAAAGATCCAGGCTTTCTTGCCATTAAGTTTTATGATAACCTTATTGTCTATCTGAAAAGAGCCAAGCCTGAACCCTGCAAACTTCCGCAGCATCTCGTCGTGGTTTCCGGTAAGGTAAATGATCTTTGAATTTTTGGTAAGTAAACCTGTAATGTGCTTTACTACCTGCATGTGTGTTTTAGGCCAGTAGCGTTTACTAAACTGCCACATGTCAATAATATCTCCGTTAAGAACAAGTTTTTTTGGATTTATGGATTTCAGATAGCGAAGAAGTTCTCCAGCATGGCAACCATACGTGCCCAGATGAACATCGGAAAGAATAACCAGATCTACTTCTCTTTTCTTTTTTCTGCCCATGGATTTATTTATCCCAGGTCATTTCGTTTATTGTGATAAGACCTTCTTGCGCAAGTATTGTCTGTGTTGTCAGGTAGTAGTAATGAAGAGGTCAAAACTATCCCCCGGGGAAAAGCCCGGGGAATCCCAAACAATTATTTACGAAGATGTTTACCTATTCAAAAATACAATTATGCTATTGCTTATTTGGTGTTATCAATGTTATCAAATTATGAAGAATACTTAGTGTTAAGTAAACTTAATGTTGATTATAGCTCTTTTAAAAGGCTTTCGAGGTTAAGAGGTCGTGTATACATTTCAATATTACCCGCCTCATTTCTTGGCCATTGGTCCATGGGCCTGTCCCAATACAGTTCAAGACCATTCTCGTCAGGATCGTTGAGATAGAGCGCCTCAGAAACGCCATGGTCAGAAGCACCGGAAAAGGGGTAGTGTGCATTTCTTAACCTGTCAAATATTACGGCCAGATCTCTTCGGGTAGGGTATACGATAGCCACATGGAATAGACCTGCAGCATGAACAGGTGCAGGAGGAGCATCTTTGCTGTACCATGTATTTAATCCAATGTGATGGTGATAGCCACCTGCAGAGACAAACGCAGCCTGTGTGCCATACATAGTAATAAGATCAAAGCCGAGCAGATCACAATAGAAACTTAAAGATCGTTGAAGATCAGAAACTTTCAGATGAACATGTCCTATTCTTGTTTGCGCAGGTACTCTATAGGTAGCTTCCATAATCATTTGTTATATTCAACATGCAGTGCAAGCTATAAGTTTAAGATTGTGAACAAAAGTCTCCTTTAACATTAGCAATGTGAGACAGAAGTTTCGAGAAGAAAAAGGAATAGGATGCTACACCTTGATAAACTTCATCAACGAAAACGCCTGGGGCTTCTCTGAAAATAACTTCTTTACATTTCCCCATACGGAATTAAAGAGATCTGATTTCCTGTAATTTTCTAGACTATCTTCATCAATCCAATAGCTTAAAGTAGAAAATACATTTGGGTCTTTGGCGTCTTTTAGAAGTTCAAGATGGGTACAACCTGGAAAAGAACGAATAGCCTCTTTATGAAGATTAAAGGTGGCGAGAAAGCTTTCGACACCTTCTTCTTTGAAATACATTCTTACAACTCTGATGATCATGGTAAAAGCTAATCTTCAAAAATGATATTAACAACACTGTCGTAAGCGAGGCCCAGCAGTTCTGAAGCATTGCCTTTGTATATTCCAATCTCAAGAAGATCAAGACTGTTGAAGAGAATAAAGCATTCTCCTTCTTCAGTTTGATTGTAACCGGTATGGATCCTTCTGAACTTCTCTCCCCCAAACTGGATGGTAAAGGCTTTGTTTTTGCTCAATACATCAAAAGCGACCTTAGGAATATTGGTTATCAGGTTGCCGAAGTTATCAACCCGTATAACATTGCCCGTGATCTGCTTTTTAGTGGCTTTAACCTGCCTATCGATAAGTCTCTTTACTGCAGGCAGCGGATTGCCAAGCTCAGTTAAGGGCGTGCCGTTCGCAAGCTTTGCAGCTGCTGCAGCAAATACTTCCCTTTCCGGAAAGGTAGTGGCTTTAGCGTTATCAGCTCCAAGCTGAATAATTTGAGCAGGGAGCTGCTCGGATAACAACCCGAAAAAACCATTGTCAGGCCCAACAAAGAAATGATCTTCCAATGCTAAGGCCACAAAAACGTCTCCTTTGTTTCCTGTTGCATCGACCCCTATTAAATGCACGGTACCTTTAGGGAAGTCTTTAAAGACAGACCGCAATACAAAGGCCGCATGTCCTATGTCGCAAGGCTGTATTTTATGGGATATATCAATGATTCTTATCTCCGGATTGGAGCTTATAATTCTCCCTTTTATAGATGCTACATAATGGTCACTTTCCCCCGAATCTGTCAAAAGCGTAACAATGGCCATCCTGAAAGCTAAATTTTAAGTAAATAGGGAATTTTTTTGCACGCTGGCGTGCTTTTATTATGTTTAGTTTCGAGTGCTAAAAATAAAGATTTTAGATTCATTTAAACCAAAATATATCATTGATAGAAAAAGTAGTAAACCTTGAAAACATATCTCTCATAGACTTTCTGGGAGTCGAGAACAAAAATATTGATTCTTTGTCAGCTGCCTTCCCTAAAAGTAAAATTGTATCAAGGGGTAATCAAATTGTTCTTAAAGGAAGTTCCTCTGAAATAATCCAGATTAATGATATCCTTAATTCTCTGATTGAACACTACCATAAATATGGGCGTGTTACGGAAGAAAATGTTCAGGCTTACGTTTCGAAAGAAGAGGAAATTAACTCGCTGCCCGAAAATCAGGACGGTTCTAACGAAGATGTGATTCTTTTCGGAACCAAGGGCGCTCCTATAAAGCCAAAAACTGTCAATCAACAGAAGTTGGTAGACGCGGTAAGAGATAACGACCTGGTATTTGCGCTTGGTCCCGCAGGTACTGGTAAAACCTTTATTTCTGTAGCCATGGCTGTAAGGGCTTTAAAAAACAAGCAGGTAAAGAAGATCATTATTACCAGGCCCGCAGTTGAAGCAGGGGAAAACCTGGGTTTTCTTCCGGGAGATCTGAAAGAGAAGATTGACCCTTACCTGAGACCAATATATGACGCCCTTAACGATATGATTCCTTTTGAGAAGCTTAGCTTCTACATGGAGCGGGAGATTATTGAAATCGCTCCGCTTGCTTACATGCGGGGAAGAACTTTGCACAACGCCTTTATCCTGTTAGACGAAGCGCAGAACACTACGCCTATGCAGATGAAGATGTTTCTGACGCGTATGGGACCTGAGTCAAAAATGATTGTTACCGGAGATGCTTCACAAATTGACTTACCTCCCAACCAAAAGTCAGGTTTAAAGGAGGCAGCGCGTATTCTCAATAATGTAAAGGGAATCGGTTTTGTTGAGTTGTCTGATAAAGATGTTGTTCGTCACAGGCTAGTACGTGATATAATTGAAGCGTACAATAAAGAAGCTCCCAAAAGAGACGAGAAATAGAATTCTGAATACAGAGAGGAAAGTTATCAATTCCGATTTATTAACTTTCCTCCCATGTTCCGGTGGATACCTTATACCTTTATCCGAGTAGTAGCCTTTTTTATTGCGGGCATCCTGTTGGGTATATATTCTCCTGCTTTTCTAAGTGTTGCCTATTCGTCTGCTCTGTTAATCTTTCTAGCTACCGCCTATTTCCTGTTAGTCTTCTTTCGCCGGGTTTCAGGAGGATACTTTTTTAATCCCGGATACCTTGCCCTTTCATTCATTTTCGTCTGTGGATATCTCAATGTATCGTTAAAAACAGAAATATTTCGAGGTACTCATTTTTCCTCATCTCTTACTCCCGTTGATGCTTATACAGTAGTTATAAGTAGTGCTCCGCAGGAGAAAGGCCAGTCGTGGAAAGCGGAAGGTCGAGTTATAAAGGTGAGTAGCGATAGTTGGTATCCAGCTGAAGGTAACGTACTACTTTATTTTAAAAAGAGTGATTTTTCAATACCGTTTAATTACGGAGATATATTGCTTATTAAAGGGAAGCCCCTGCCTGTACCACCGCCTCCAAACCCAGGTGAATTCGACTATCAACGCTACCTCTCTTTCAGAAACATTTATCACCAACATTTCCTTGAAACACATCAGGTAACAATGATAGGACATGAGCCGCCATCGTGGTTAATGTCTTACGCAATTGCCGCACGTAAATGGTCGAGGCTAACGCTAGAACGATTTACAGTTGGAGATCAGGAAAAAGCTATAGCCGCGGCGCTGGTACTGGGTGTTACCGATGGGCTTGATAATGAACTGCTCAATGCCTATGCGGCAACAGGTACTATGCATGTGTTGGCAGTATCGGGGTTGCATATCAGTATTATCTATGCCATACTTCTCTTCATGTTAAAACCTGTTGTTGAGAAGGGTAGAGCACCTTGGCTTCTTGCAGTTGTGAGTCTCCTTATACTTTGGGCCTACGCTTTTATAACAGGCTTATCTCCTTCGGTATTACGCGCAGTTGTTATGTTTTCCTTTCTGATAATTGCTAAAGCGCTTTCGCGAGATACAAATATTTATAATACACTGGCAGCCTCTGCATTTTGCTTACTGGTGTATGATCCGTTTCTGATCATGTCCGTAGGTTTTCAATTATCTTACATGGCTGTATTTGCCATAGTTTACCTACAGCCCTTCATATACAACGCATGGCAACCCTCAGCCTTAGTAGTGGATTGTGTTTGGAAAGCTACCTGCGTTTCTGTTGCTGCACAGGTTGGTACTTTTATATTAGGACTTCTTTATTTCCACCAGTTTCCAAACTATTTTCTGCTTTCAAATCTTTTAATAATACCACTGTCATTTGCAGTACTTATCGGAGGGCTGGCGGTGCTGGCATGTAGTGTTATTCCTGCCATTGCTAATATTCTCGGATATCTTCTTACTGGTTTTATTAAGCTGATGAACGTTATTGTATCAGTAATAGAATTAATGCCATATAGTTTGGTAGAAGATGTTTACATAACGCCCTTTCAGGCTTTACTTCTTACGGGAATAATAAGTTTTATTATTCTTATGTTTCAATACCGAAAGTTCTCTTTCATATACCCAGCTTTTCTGCTTGTTCTTGTATACAGCGCTACAACATGGCACAGCTACTTCACTACATTAAACGCTTCATCTATTGTAGTTTACAAGGTTCCTGGTCATACAGCAGTAGATCTGAAGCAAGGCACGCACGCATTATTTCTAACAGATACGACACTCGTAAAGAATGAGGATCAGATAAAATTTCATATCAATCCAAATCGTATAATCACAGCCACGGAGTTTGTTTCACTGGCGAGTAACAAAGAAGTCTGTCGTGAAACAGAAGGTGCAAGACTAATAGTTTGGAATGGGAAAAAGGTATTGATAATCGACAGTAAGAAATTTATAACTAACCGCCCGTCGGTACAATTTGATCTTATTGTCATTGCCAATAATTCTGTAGAATCAATTACTTCCTTACAACCATGGTGTTCAACAACACCTGTAATTTTAGATAGCAGTAATTCTTATTACTATAGCACAAAAATACTGGAACAAGCCAAAGCGCTAGAAGTTGACGTACATTCCGTTGCACACGAGGGCGCTTATATTTATAGATTTGATAAACAGTCATGACTACACTTCAATATTCCATTAAGGATCGCATTGCATACATTACTTTAAACCGTCCTGAAAAGAGAAACGCACTGAGCTTTGAGTTGGTAAGCGAACTGAAGGAAGCTTTTAAACAAGCTGAAGAAGATGATAGTGTGAAGATTATCGTGTTGTCTGGTAATGGAGAAGCTTTTTGTGCAGGTGCCGATCTTGAATATCTTCAATTACTCCAGGGCTTTTCTTATGAACAAAATTATGCTGACTCATCTCATCTTAAAGAGCTGTTCCTTCAGATATATCAATTAAAGAAGATAGTAATAGCGCAGGTACATGGTCCGGCCCTTGCAGGTGGGTGCGGATTGGCTACAGTTTGTGATTTTGTGTTTGCGTCTCACGACGCTACATTTGGATACACAGAAGTGAAGATAGGTTTTGTGCCTGCTATCGTTATGGTTTTCCTGCTACGCAAAATAGGCGAGGCAAAAGCAAAACAATTATTGTTAACCGGAACATTGATATCTGCTGAACAGGCAAATGCAATCAATCTTATAAATGCTGTAGCGCCATCAGAAGAGTTGGAGAGTTACGTATTCAATTTTGCTACTAATCTCATCACTACCAATTCATCATACTCAATGAATTTAACAAAGCAGATGATAGCAAAAGTGCAGTCATTATCACTTGACGATGCGTTAACGTTTGCATCTGAAATGAATGCAAAAGCGAGACAAAGTGATGATTGTCAAAGAGGAATTTCTGCTTTCTTGAATAAAGAGAAAATCTCCTGGTAAAATCGTGTGCAATAAAATTGTTGCTTCCTTTTTTACCAGCGGTACAGATTATTCAAAATAAAACAGCTATAATCATGGTGAAATTGACAACCCATGAAACCTATACTTGCATCTTTACTTGCTCTTGTGGCAAGTATCCAAATTATCTTTGCTCAGAATTACTCAGGAGATACCTGGGCAAATGTTAAATCTAATAAATCCGGAACTTTATCACTCGCATACGTAGAGACTCCGAGCTTTGTCTACAAAGACAAGAGTGGTAATCTTACTGGTATCTGTATTGATATTATGAATGATTTTGTGAAATGGGTCAATACCGCAAAAGGGGTTAAACTTACTTCTAAGTATGTAGGAGATGGAACAAGTTTCCGCGGCATGTACGACAAGACCAAAGCAGGAAATGGTGGTGTAATTGGTTTAGGAAATATTACTATTACTGAAGAACGCAAAAAGGAAGTTAAGTTTACGCAGCCCTTCATCACCAACTTTGCTATTCTGATAACACAAACCAGTGTTCCTACTTTATCAAAACTGGAAGATCTTCCCAAAACCTTCGCAAACTTTACTGCCTATACGGCAAAGGGTACACTTAATGAAAAGCGCATTGCTGACTTGAAGCAGAAATACTATCCTTCAGTAAAAGTGTCTAATGAAACGACAAGTCAGGAAGTACTTGAAAAAGTCTTTGCTGACCCTACAGGTTTCGCGTATCTTGATTTAGCATTTTACATTGAAGCAGTTCAAATGAAAAAGCCTGTAAAACGTCATCCAGTAGGAGATAAGGCTTCAGAACAATTTGGTTTCATCATGCCTATGAATAGTGATTGGGCTCCTGTAGTAGAAGAGTTTTTTGCTTCTAATGGTGGTTACTTTAATTCAAAAGAATACAAGTCGATTCTGGTAAAGCACTTAGGTGAATCAGGCGTGAAGCTATTACAAAAAGCGAAGTAATTCTTTTCCGACTAACTCACAAAATAATAAAGACCTGGTTTTCACCAGGTCTTTATACTTTATGTTGAAGTTGTTGTTGTTAATTAGCTCAAATCTTTTTCAAGTTCAGCTATTTTGGTTTCTGCCTCTGTCTTACCAAGAGAAAGTGCCATTTTGTAAAGCTCTAAAGCTTCACGTTGTGTATCTTTCTTCTTACGAGGAGCAAATTTAGTACGATCTGCTGCTTTTTCTAAAGCTTGAGCTTGTGCGAAGTATGCTTCAGCCTGAGAGTTTTTAGATTCTACGCTCATTTCCTGTACGCGTGTTTCTAATGCAGCCAGGCTTTCTTCTCTCATCTTAATTGTTTGAGAGTTTACATTGATCAATGAATCACGTTCAGATACATTTCTCGCCAATGACTGGTTCTCTGTACGAATTCTTGCTACTTCTTCTTCTAATGCAGCAATTTGTTTTGTTCTTGCTTCAAGATCTGCTTTAAGACGTTTAATGGTGCCTGCATAAACTTTTGAATTTTTAGCAGTCTTCTCTAGCTCAGCGATTTTGTTTTGTGTTTGTTTCACATAATCACTGATATCCTTCAAACGGTTTTTGTAATCTTTATAAGATGTACCTTCTACCATATCAGTACGTAGTAACTGACGGCTTGCATCAATTGAATCGATAAGTACACCAACCTCTTGAAGGGATTGTGCTGTTTCCTGGCTTGTTCTTAACTCAGTTTTTAATGAGTCTACTTGTGTTTGAAGGGCTTGTTCCTTCTCTTTATTGCTACAGCCAAATATTAATCCTACTACGGATAAACCTAAGATGAACCTTTTAATCATATTTTTCGAATTTGTATTCCTTTGGTCCATATAGAACAAATCATTTGCGTAAGATGGATAAAACGTTTGTGTTATTTTTAATCGGTTCTTTTTGAAGTTAAAGTGCGATAATTAACCGTTGAATTGCATTTCAAACAATATTTGTGTTTAAATTCATGATGAATTATTCTACAGACTGGGGAGAAATAATGCCGCTTTACTGCTCCAAATTTCGTCAGTTCGGCTGACACTTACGCTTTGGGGATGTCTATTGAATGAGAGTGAAAGAGTTGATCGTTTCTGCCTCTTATCTCCATAATTACATTTATAGAATGACGGCGCCAGTTCAACCTGATGATTCCAAAATTCTTTTGAATAACCATATCATTAATCCGATGTCGGTTGGTCTCGACAGGGGTAGAGCCGTCGTTGGATTTTACATTCCAAGTATGCGTTAAACCACTGGATGTGAAATCGACCAGTGGGTAGTTGTCTCCATTCTGCTGGAGTTGAGAGAACTCGGCAATGTGTCTGTCTCCGCTGATAATTAAGATTCCTTTATGGGAATACTTTTTAAGCAGTTCAAGCAGGCGTTTTCTTGCAGTAGGAAAGTTTGCCCATTTCTCAAACCGATGCTCTGCCGAGATTACCTGTATGCTTGAATTAATAATATGTAAGGAGGCATCTGAGTTCTTTAATTCATGCTCAAGCCACTGCCATTGTGCTTCTCCTAAAATATCTCCATTTAAATTTTGTTTATACCTTGATACTGAATCTTTTAGACTTTCGTCATAATAGAATTCCCTTCTGAGCGTGTCACGAAAATAACGGGTATCGAGGTTCAATACTTTGATCTTTTGTTTCCCTTTTCCCAGAACATAGGAATGGTAAACGCCCTCATGTTTGTGAACAGGATGGTTCTGACCTATTCCTAAAAACGAGAGTAACAGCTTTTTGCTTTCGTCTTTTTTAGAAAAGTATTTCCCGCCATCATTAACTCCGTAATCATGATCGTCCCACGTTCCAGTAACGGCACATGCGTTTAATAATTTTTGATAATCCGGGTGATGCTTTTGTTGATCATATTTTTGTTTCAGTACATTGATATCGTGTGAGTCGCCGTAGATGTTATCGCCTCCCCATACCCATAATTTCGGTTTTTGCTTTAACACCTCCGCCCAAAGTTGTTCTTGCTCACTTTGTCTTGAGCATGATCCAAAAGCAATAACAACGTCGGCGTGGGGTTGATTGTATGCAGTGTAAAAGGAAACAATACATATAAGGACGAAGAATAATTTTAACATAAACGTACTGGTTAAATGGGAAGCAAGGTTACAAAACCATAAGTTGTAAAAGATTAAGGAAATATTATTTTTTGATCGGTTGGGTTTTATATAGTATTGTACATAGTTAAGAAGTAAAATATGAAACTACTGACACTGCTTGTTACTTCCATAACCCTTATCATCACATCAACCTCCCTGGCGCAGTTTAAAAATATCAGGCTGGATGAGCAATCCCAGGAAACGGAACATGTAAATCAGCCTTGTATTGCAATCAACCCAAGAAACACATTAAACGTTGTCGCAGCTTCAAATTCTGGTAGTGTCTATGCTACTAAAGACGGAGGAGTAAATTGGCAAAAGATTAACGTGACTTCATCTTCCGGTAGTTATGGAGATCCGGCAATAGTTTGTGATTTAAAAGGTACTTTCTATTTTTTTCATCTCTCTGGTGATACAACTAAAGCACATATTGTAATTCACGAATCTTCTGATGGAGGAATTACCTGGAGCCCAGGCGAATCTATAGGATTAGATGAATCCAAAAGTCAACGTAAAGCTCGGCCTGTTGTTGATAGCAAGGGAAATATCACTATAGCATGGACTCAGTTCGATAAGTATGGCGATCAGGGTACTGACTGTCACTCTAACGTTTTATTGAGTCGGTCAAAGAATGGAAAAAAATGGAGCTTGCCCGTTACTTTATCTCAAACAGAAGGCAATTGTTTGGATGATAGTAATGCCAATACCGGTGCCTTTCCGGCGATTAGTATGGAAGGAAAAATGTATGTGGTCTGGACTAACAAAGGAAAGATGTATTTGGACAGGTCTTATGACGGCGGAAACATGTGGCTTTCAAACGATGTTTTTGTTGGCGATCAGATAGGAGGTAGTAACATGAACATTCCAGGGCATAAAAGATGTAATAGTTTGCCAGTATTCCTTTCTAATAACAGTAAGACAAATGCGCTAGGACAACTGTATCTCTTATGGGCCGACCAACGTAACGGCGCAGATAATACTGATATTTGGTTTATGCGATCCGCTAATGGTGGCGACAATTGGACGATACCCACTAAGGTAAATAACGACAACACAAAAAGACATCAATATGTTCCGTGGATGGCAGTAGATCAGGCTTCAGGTTATGTCTATGTGATGTTTTACGATCGAAGAGATTATGAGGACGAGCGCACAGATGTTTACATTGCCTATTCAACTGATGGTGGTTCTACATTTAAAAATGTGAAAGTCAGTGAATCTCCTTTTATACCTTCCACAAAAGTCTCTATCGGAGATTACAATAGCATATCGGCACACAAAGGCGTTATCGCACCTGTATGGACACGCATCGATAATGGCGTTACAAGCGTATGGACATCCATCATCAGTCATGAAGATCTCGTAAAGGCAAAATAAAAGAGTATGCATTTCAATTCTAAAGTTCTTATTCATCCAGGTCTTAATAACTCCGGGGAGAAGCACTGGCAATCACAGTGGGAAAAGCGCTTTCCGCAATTTACCCGTATCGAACAAATTGAATGGGATAATCCTGTAAAGAATGAATGGATTGCTACGATAGATTCTTATGTATTAAAATATCAACCCGAAGAGATTATTCTCGTAGGACATAGTCTCGCATGTTGTGCCATCGCTTATTGGTCCTGTGAATATAAGCGAAAAATCAAAGGTGCTTTATTGGTCGCACCAAGTGATACGGAAGCAGATTCTTATCCTCCTGGAACAACGGGCTTTACGCCAATGCCTCTCGAAAAATTACACTTTCCGTCTATCACGGTGACGAGTACTGATGACAGATACGTAACAGTAAAACGTGCTAAGCAATTTGCTGACGCATGGGGGAGTAAGCTTGTTGATATTGGCCCTGCGGGTCATATTAATTCAGATTCAAACCTCGGCAGCTGGGAATACGGACTGCAATTGCTGAAGCAACTTGATTTGTAACACCTATAACTAAAAAAAGGAATTATAAACCGCCTAGCTAACTACGTCCTGTCTTATAGCTAAGTAATGTGTAGTGACAACCCTGGAAGGAAAAACGGATAAGTATACTATGAAAATCATTGAACACGCTTTTGGTGATTTTTTAATCACCACAGACAAAACCAAGTTAGATGTTGTTGCCATTCACGATTTTTTATCAAAGCATTCCGGATGGAGTGACAATATTCCTTTTGATAGAGTAGAGACTTCGATTGACAATTCTCTAAACTTTGGCCTACTTCATAAGGATAAACAAATTGGGTTCGCAAGGATAATCTCCGACTTCTCAACTATTGCATACTTAGGTGATGTTTATGTATTGGATGAGTATCGTGGTCAAGGACTTTCAAAAAAACTAATGGATGTTATCATGGGACACCCGAACCTACAAGGATTAAGACGTTGGATTTTGTTAACATCAACAGCAGACTGGCTTTACGAAAAATACGGTTTTACAAGAGTGTCAAAGCCGGAAGTATATATGGAGCTGCACAATCCAAACGTGTATAAGGTGTAGTAAGAAACCTAATACAAGTACGTTGAAAGTATAAAACACCAACCACTAATAATATATTAGATTTGATAGGCTGGTGTTCTATATGCATTGACGATATGCCTTCTGTAGAAGGCAATCGGTATTTCCAAAAATAGGAATTAGCAATTCTTCGCTTCAACATCGCAAGTCTCGCCCGCGAGGACCATTTCCTTTCCGATGTTTTCAAAAGCTTCAATAAATGCATGACTAGGTTGTGCACCAGAAACTCCGTACTTGTCATTTATGATGTAGAACGGAACCCCTGAAATGCCAATTCTCTGAAGTTCAGTTTCGGCAGCAGCAACCTCTGTTAAGCCTGTATCAGAATCAAGAAAATCTTTTACTTTCTCTCTATCCATTCCTGTAGATGAAGCGATGTCAACAAGATTCTCCTTTTTTGAAAGGTTAACACCATCAGTAAAGTATGCCTTGAAAAGCGCTTCAACAAGCGCTATTTGTTTGCCTTCTTCATTCGCCAATAAAATAAGCCGGTGCGCATTTCTGGTGTTTGGAGACACCAATTGTTTATTGTAATTAAATTCAAGGCCTTCTGTTGCAGCAATTTGAGAAACATGGTTGGTCTTTTGTTCGTATTCATGCTCTCCGCCAAATTTAGCCGATAAGTACTCTTTTTGATCTGTACCTTCTAAAGGTAAGTCAGGGTTAAGCTCAAAGGGATAGTATGCAACCTCAAAATCATACTTATCGGAAAGGCTGGAAACAGCGTTTTCTAGCCTCCTTTTCCCTATGTAACACCATGGACAAACCACGTCAGAAACTACAGCAACTTTAATAATCGGCTTACTCATATTTGATATTTGACCTCCCAACCAAGCTTTAAAATTAATAGTTCATTGCTAATTAAACGCTTTTAGATTATTAGAATCCTTTATATTATTTTTGTGCCTACCTAGAAGGTAATCATCATATCCAGAAAAGAAGTAAAATGACTGTAGATCAAAAAGTTAAATTCAAGGTTAAAGACCTTTCCCTTGCTGAATGGGGTAGAAAAGAGATCCGCTTGGCGGAAGCTGAAATGCCAGGTTTAATGGCAACACGTGAAGAATTCAGTAAACAAAAGCCTCTTGCAGGTGCTCGCATTGCAGGATGTCTTCATATGACCATTCAAACAGCAGTTCTTATTGAAACACTTGTTGAATTAGGAGCAGAAGTTAGCTGGTCGTCATGTAACATCTTCTCAACACAAGACCACGCGGCGGCAGCTATTGCAGCCGCAGGAATTCCGGTGTATGCTTGGAAAGGCATGAATGAAAAGGAATTTGACTGGTGTATTGAACAAACATTGTTTGCTTTCAAAGATGGCAAGCCTCTTAATATGATTCTGGATGATGGTGGTGACCTTACTAACATGGTGTTAGATCGCTATCCAGAGTTGGTTCCAGGTATCAGAGGTATCTCTGAAGAAACTACTACTGGTGTTCACCGTCTGATTGAACGCATGCATAATGGAAAACTTCCTTTGCCAGCGATCAACATCAACGATTCAGTAACAAAATCAAAGTTTGATAACAAATACGGCTGTAAAGAATCATGTGTTGATGCTATAAGAAGAGCAACAGACATCATGATTGCTGGAAAAGTAGCAGTAGTAGCAGGCTATGGCGACGTAGGAAAAGGTTCTGCTGCCTCATTAAGAGGTGCTGGTGCGCGCGTAATCGTAACAGAAATTGACCCTATATGTGCTCTGCAAGCAGCTATGGACGGTTATGCTGTAAAGAAAATGGATGACGCCGCTAAAGAGGCAGATATCATTGTTACAGCAACAGGAAACCACAGTATTGTAGTGGATCGTCACTTTCTTTCATTAAAGGATAAGGCTATTGTTTGTAACATTGGTCACTTCGATAATGAAATTGACGTGGCATGGTTGAATAAGAACGGTCAGAAAGATACCATTAAACCTCAGGTAGATATTTATACCCTGAACAATGGTCGCCAGGTTATCTTACTGGCTGAAGGTCGTCTTGTTAACCTTGGTTGCGCTATGGGACACCCTTCTTTTGTAATGTCTAACTCATTTACTAACCAAACTTTAGCCCAGCTTGAGCTTTGGACTAATCACGGTAAGTATGAGAATAAGGTATATATGCTTCCTAAACACCTTGATGAGAAAGTTGCAAAACTTCACTTGAAGAAAATAGGCGTAGAGTTGGATGAATTAAGTCCATCTCAGGCTAAATATATTGGTGTAGAGGTACAAGGACCTTTCAAGCCAGACTATTACAGATATTAATCTCGATAAAGTTTAATCACGGAAGCCCTGGAAACAGGGCTTTTTCTTTTTATCCGTGTTTCTGTAATTTCACATTTTAATTTGCCAGATGAGATTCATTTCACGCACAGTTCTGCCCGCTCTCGTACTGATATTGTTAATGTCTTCCTTCTCTTCCTTGCAGGGAGATAATGTTGAATTTTTTTGTTTGAAGAAACACAAGGCATCCAACACGTGTCATTTCAACTTTAAGGTTGATGGAGCAAAATACAAGTTTGTAGATATTGCATGTAAGTTTGAAAAGAGGAAAGATGAAGTGATTCAAAAAGCAAAAGAAGGCACTCTCGCCCTTTCCAAGGATTGGAAGATCGAGTGCCCTGAAGTAAAAGAGGATAAAGACCAAAAGGTTTCCCCTGATTTCTAATGAATGTGAAGTTCCTGCTGAATTCCTTCCAATGATTTACCTTTTGTTTCAGGTAACACCCTCCATACAAATACACCGTGTAAGAACATCATGAGCGCAAAAAGCAGGAAAGAGTAGAAGCCTCCCAAATCCGAGGATTCTGCAATAAGCGGGAAAGCCCATGAAATAATCACAGCCATTATCCAGTGCGTAAAGCTGCCCAAAGTTTGGCCTTTAGCCCGCACACTATTTGGAAATATTTCCGACATGAAAACCCAGATAACTGCACCTTGAGAAAAGGCGAAAAAGGCAATAAAGGCTACCAGGTAAAACATCACCGCGTATCCTCCAAAGTCCTTAGTGTAAAAGGACCAGGCAACGAGGCCGAGGGAAATGACCATTCCGAAAGAGCCAATGATGAGTAACGTTTTTCTTCCATACCGATCTATTACTGAAATTGCTAGTAATGTGAAGATCATGTTGGTAACACCAATGGAAACAGCTTGTAGAAGGGCAGTATCTTTTGCTAACCCTGTCATCTCAAAAATCCGTGGTGCATAGTACATGATGGCGTTAATGCCAGAAAGCTGATTGAACATAGCAAGTGCTACTACAAAAAGGATAGGTTTATTATACTGTCCATTAAACAAACTTTCTTTGGCCAGCCCGGCTTCTGAGTGAAGTGAATCTTCAATTCTTAAAGATGCTGCTTTTGCATCTGGTTCTCCGATTGAATAAAGAACCTTTTCAGCTTCAATCTTCCGGTTATGTTTTATTAACCATCTCGGACTTTCAGGAACAAAGAATACAAGAATAAAATAAAGAAGTGATGGAATTGCCTGAACACCGAGCATCCATCTCCATGCTTCTTCCCCCACGCCAAACAAAAGGTAGTTGGATAAGAAAGCAATGAGAATACCTGTTACAATATTAAATTGAAACAATGCAACAAGCCGTCCTCGCCTGTGCGCCGGAGAAATTTCGGATATGTACATCGGGCCTACAACTGAAGACGCGCCAACGCCAATACCTCCTAAAAAGCGGAATAAGACAAAGAGCTCCCATGTGGTGGTGAGGGCAGTAAATAATGAGGTGACAAGATACAGCAGACCGATCCACTGAAGTACTTTTTTTCTGCCATAGCGTTCCGCAGGTAGTCCACCAACCAAGGAGCCGATGACAGTTCCTACCAGCGCCGAAGCCACGGTAAACCCGTGCCAAAAATCATCCAGATGCCAGAGCTGTTGTATTGATTTCTCAACGCCTGATATTACTGCAGTGTCAAATCCGAATAGAAAACCGCCTAGCGCGGCTACAATTGCATTTCTAAAAGCTGTGTTTGGTTGCATCAATGTTTAAATCCTAATCTTCCTCAAGATAAAGATTATCTGTATAACGCAAAATTAACCAGCATGCATTCGCTTTTGAAACAATGGCCTTAATATACCCTTATCAAGAATAAGCAATCCTAATAATAGGTTTAACAAGATTATAACATTGATAAGTGATCTGCCTCCGATAGAGATAGCAGGGAGATTTTTATGAACATATTTAGAAGCTAAATTCAAATCGCCAAGATCAACTAAGGCGGTCATGGTATCAAACCTACCATTGGTAACAAGAATAACGCAAATCACTACGACCATGATTATACCACTGAGTAGAAGCAGACTTCTGACAATAGAAATAGCGGAGGCTTCTACTGGTCTTTGATGAAGATTGGAGATAACATTACTTGTAAAATCTTTGGGAGGCTGTTGAAGAGGCTCGCTTCTCAGAAGAAAATCAACATGACGAATTTCTTCAAACCTGAGCTTTAAGTGCTTTTCTGATTCTATGAGTTGTTCAAAAGCATCCCTGTCACTTTTGCTCATTGTATTATCAAGATACGCTAACACTTTAATTTCAAAATCCTCCATCTTCATAATTACAAAGTTAATGCTTCCTTATCTAGTATTTTCTTTAACTCATCTGCTATTTTAATCCTGGCCCTGTGAATTTTTACTTTCAGCGTATTGGCTTCTGTTCCTGTTATGGAAGATATCTCTTCAAGGGAGAGTTCTTCAAGATAAAACAATGAAATCGCTAATTGATCTGTCTCGCTCAATCTTGAAATTGCATGCTGCAAGTACTTCTTCTTATCCGTTTTCTCTAAAATGCCATCTGCTTCCTGCTGGTGCGTTATAATTGAATTTTCAATGCTATAGAATTGATGTTTTTGCTTTCGCTTATAACTCACTGCAGTGTTAAAAGCAATTCTGTAAAGCCATGTTGAAAATTTTGATTCTTTGTTGAATCCTTTTAGTCCGTGATATGCTTTTATAAACGCATCCTGTGCTGCCTCCTCTGCTTCTGGCTTATGTTGCAGAATCTTATAAGCGATAGTGAACACGTATCCTTTATACCGATCTACAAGTTCAGTATAAAGAGCGGCTTCACCTTCCAGTATTCTGTCTATAACTACATACTCGGAGTCCATCGTCATCGGGCGTTTGACGCTGTTAAAGTTTTTGAGGTTACATATTATTAAATATAAAACAATTTCTCTTTATTGATGTAACCAGATCAATACCACTAAGCGTCATAGCTGCAAAATTAAACAAAGTAATATGTCAGAAAGTACATTAGCACTCTCCATCCCAATTATTGGGACGATAGGATTATTTGTCATGATCATCTTTATCAGAAAATATCAAAATGATGAAAGGATGGCAATGATAGAAAAAGGAATAAGCACCGATTTTTTCAGTAAAGCACACGCAGTGTCAGGTACACTTCGTGCCTCCCTGATGCTGATAGGAGTAGGGATCGGTTTTCTTCTTGGCTATCTTCTTGACAGAAGCCTTGACATGGAAGAAGTGGGCTATTTCTCAATGATATTCATCTTCGGAGGCATCGGCTTAGGTGCGGCTTATTTTATAGAAGAAGCACGGAATAAGAAAGAGCGTGATATTTAACAGCTGCTTTTTCATAACCTTAGCGTGAATTTTTATCAACATGGTTGTTGAATGATTCTACACGTCTTGTTCAGGAAGGGTGTGTTTTAAGCCTAAAACACTTATGTACTTAAAAATAGCCCTGTGGCATAACATTCCATCTATCCCAAGAAGAGAATTAATCTTTAACAATATTAAAAATATACAACCATGAAAAAATTAGTGTTCGCCCTTAGCATGTTTGTTGGTGGAGTGATGGTAGTAAATGCTCAAGATACAACATCTACTACTTCTCCAGCTGACCCTACTTCGCAATCTCCAACGTCTTCTCAGGCGCCAACTTCAACGATGGGTATGCAGGAAGATGGCAGAGTTAAAATTAAATCACAAGACTTGCCAGAAGAAGTGAAGAGCTCACTTGAAAGTCAAGAATATCGTGGTTGGTTGGTAAGCGGCGCTTATAAAATGGACGGTGCTTCGACAAATGCTACTGGTAACACTGATGGTTCAACAAATGCTACTAACAGCGATACCACAAGTGTGAGCGGAAGTGCTAGTACTACAGGTGCTTATGCACAGGAGATTTACATCGTTGAACTGAAGAATGGCGCTCAAACAAAAACCGTTAGATTTGACAAAGACGGTAAGAAGCTGGATGATGCAGGTATGAATGACGACCAAAAATAAAATCACAGGGTTAAACCCAATTAACATCAATCGATATAGAAAAGCTGGGATATTTCCAGCTTTTCTTTTTATTTTCGAGCCCAATGGCGGCCATTTTATTAATAGAAGACGATTTAACATTTTCCAGGATACTTGACGGTTTCCTTTCTAAACACGGTCATCATGTTTCTGTTCAAAACAAGGGAAAGGATGGCCTTAAAGCTTTTAATAATAAGCAATACGACCTCGTACTTCTCGATTACAGACTCCCGGATGCAACAGGAATGGATCTCCTCATGGAGATGAAAAATAGTAATCCTGATATTCCTGTTGTAATAATGACAAGCTTTAATGATATCAGAACTGCTATTAAAGCTATAAAATCAGGTGCGTTGGAATACATTACTAAACCTGTTAATCCTGATGAACTACTCATGGTGGTTAAACAGGCACTTGACAAGGGTAAGCCTGCAGAGAACGGTAATACTGTTGTTACCAGCAATAATACGTTTGTTGAAGGCAAAAGTAGTGTCGCAAAACAGCTTACGGAGTTCATCAGACTTGTGGCTCCAACTAACATGTCTGTACTTATTCAAGGAGAAAGCGGCACAGGTAAAGAAAACGTAGCACGAACTATTCATCGATTAAGCTCACGTTCAAAGGGTCCGTTTGTAGCTGTTGATTGTGGGGCACTTTCTAAAGAGTTAGCGGGAAGTGAGCTTTTCGGACACGTAAAAGGAGCTTTTACGGGAGCCATGGCAGATAAGATGGGACAGTTTGAAGCTGCACATAAGGGGACCATATTCCTTGATGAGGTGGGCAACTTATCGTACGATGTTCAGGTGAAATTGCTCCGTGCTATTCAAGAGCGTATCATTCAACCTATAGGCAGTACAAAAGAGATAAAGGTTGATGTTCGTATTCTAACAGCTACCAACGACGACCTCGCTGAAAGCGTGAGAAAGGGTACGTTCAGAGAAGATCTGTATCATAGGTTAAATGAATTTAAATTGGACGTACCTCCTCTTAGAGATAGAGGAGAGGATCTGTATGAGTTCCTTAATTACTTCAGGGAAGAAGCTAATCGCGAATTAGGAAGAAAAGTAAAGGAGTTTAATAAAGAGGTATTAGCACTTTTTCAGCAATACGACTGGCCTGGAAACTTACGCGAAATGCGTAACGTAATTAAACGTGCTGTACTGCTTACCACAGGTGATGAAGTTAATATGAGTGTCATCCCTCCGGAAATGGTTGATGGGGTTAAAACGATGGAACAGAATAAGGAAACAAATGCTCCGGTTTACGACCTGAAGGCACTGCAGGAAGCACAGGAACGGGAAGTGATTATTAAGACACTTCAGGAAGTACGCTATAATAAATCAAAGGCCGCGCGTATTTTAAATATTGACAGGAAGACTCTTTACCTTAAAATGGAAAAGTATGGTATTGAATAGCAAGAATTAGTTTGAATGCGCCAGCGTATTCATGCGGATGCTATTCAATAGTTCCTTAGTGCCCTGAATAACATCAATCAGGTCATCCGTTAGCTCGTTATAGCCAGCTCCTTCAACAATTCTGAGTTCCAGGTCACGAAACCTGGTGGACAGATTATGTACGCCGAGTTGTCCAAGTCTTCCGGCAAGCTTATGGACTACTTCACGTATTCCTTTCTTGTTTTCCTGCTCTACCTGTGATTGGAGTTTCTGAATATCATATTCACTTTCTTCAACAAATTGTTGCATGACGGAGTAAAACAACGCATCATCTCCCATCGTCATTTTCTTAAGGGATGAGAAGTCTGGCATCTCTTCAATAAATCTTTTTTCAATTGGTGTTACGCCGATGGCAGTAAGTAATTCATTTTCATGAAAGGGTTTTGCAAGTACAGTATTGAATCCCTGTTGGATTAAGCTCTGTCTTTCTTCAGGTAATACGTGCGCAGTAAGCGCAATAAACTTCACTCCCTCCGAATAGACTTTCTTCAATGCCCTGCATAGTTCAACACCATTCATTTTAGGCATTCTTATGTCGATTAATATGTGGCTGACTTCAGGATCTTTTACAGTGCGTAAGAGATCTTCTGCTTCATTAAACGCTGTATGCGAAATGTTATTCTTCTTCAGTATTAAACCACACAACTTCAGAATCATGGCATCATCATCCACTACCAGTATTTTACCATTAAATGCAATTGAGTGGGCTTCTGCGTGCTGTGCTTTTTGTTGTGGAATTTCAGTAGCTTTATCAAAGCCAAGAGAAATTCTGAACGTTGAGCCAACCCCTGGTTCGCTCATTACCTCAAGCTCACCATTCTGTACTTCTATTAGTGATTTTACAATAGTAAGACCTAAGCCTGTTCCTCCGTATGTTTTTGTAATTTGGGAATTAGCTTGTTCAAACTGGTTAAAGATGGTTTTTAACTCATCATTTGTCATCCCTATTCCGGTGTCCTTGATTTCGAAAATGCATTGGATGCAGTCATCAATCTCGATGGTTTTAACCGTGAGTTTTATAAACCCTTGGTGGGTAAATTTTATAGCATTACCCAAAAGGTTGTATAAGATTTGTCTTAATCTGAAGGGGTCACCTAAAAGGTTGTAATCCGAAGTTTTTTCAGTGTCAAGAATGAAACTCAAGCTTTTGCGGTCTGCCTGTATTCGCATTGCTGATTCAACTTCTTTTACAAGTTGAATCAGTCTGAATTTTTCTTTAGACAATGTAAAGCTACCTGAAGAAATTCTGGAGTAGTCTAAAACTTCATTAACAATATGAAGTAAATGCTCGGATGAGCTATGAATAGCACTTACAGCCTCAGTATGGTCTTTATTGGCATGACTCCTTAATTGTTCTGCGAATCCTATAATAGATTGCAACGGTGTTCTGATCTCATGGCTCATATTGGCAAGAAAACGCTGCTTGATTTTACTAAGTTCTTCTGCGTGATCTCTTGCCTTCTCTAATTGCTTTTTATAGTAATTGCTTTTGCTGATATCAACAAGTATTAGATATACCAATATGGCGGCGCCAAGAAAAAATGAGAGCATCAGAATATTCATTCTGGAGATACCATTATGAAATACTTTGGCAGCGTCCGCATTACTTGCGCGCATATTTCTCACTTCTTCATTTTCGACTTCATGCAGAATGTTTAACAATTGGTTAATAAAAAGACTATTTGCATTGATAAGTTCAAGCTCTTTCTGTTGAAGTTTACGACGTTGCAAGCGCTGATCGGTTTCAAGCTCATCCATTAATCGCTCTATCTCCTCAATATCGATTACCTGGTGTGCTATAGCTAGCGTGTCAATCTGAACATTTGTTTCTTCCTGTACCTTAACCGGAGGTGGCCCTGCTGGCTTGCTTTTCTTTTTGCTGAAAAGTTTTTTTAAGAAGCTCTTTTCTGCCTTTGTGTCATCAGCTGCGCTGTCTGTCTTTAAGTAGGTGGTAATGGTTTTCTTCTGCGTCGTTATAATGCTGCTGTCTGCGATTTGGCTTTGCTTAAGCAAGGTAGAAAGAGTATCCAGTTGCTTGGAGAATTCACGGTTGTCAGAAAGTTCTGCTCTTACTTTAAGATAAGACACAAATAGCTGATTGCGTTGATCAAGAATCTCTTTCATGCTGCCTATGCGAATAAGTTGAGCAGTATCCCAAGGAAGCATTTGAAGTGTGTCAATCATCGAATGAAGATATCCGGATTGATCAAGAAAGTATTTGTAGGGCTTTAGTGGATTCTTAATCGCCTCTGTTCTCTGCTGCTGGTCGAGCATTGTGATCTCCTCGAACGCTGCATTTAATTTTGCCAATTTCTCATTTGGAGTAGACAGTTGGTTAACAGTACTCATCATCTCGTTAAAAGAGAAATGTGTAATGCTAAGGGCCATTACAACAGCGACAAACGCAAGTACTAGGGCAGCAAGGATTTTACGTTTCACCTGGATTTTTATAGTTAGAGATAACCGACTATAGCATAAATATTCTTATGCCAATTTCATAACTAAAAATATTAAATTTTAAATCCTCTCAAAAGCTAAGACGACTTTATGCTCGTTATATTATTTAATCAATCTGTAAATTCTTAAAACCTAACCGTAAACCCACTCAACAAGGGTGGTAGAGGCAAATAAGATAATCAGAATGGATACAGCATCCAGTAGAAATCCGGCGCGCATCATGTCCTTAACATGAATATAGCCGCTGGCAAATACTATGGCATTCGGTGGTGTTGCAACAGGAAACATAAAACCAATACTAGCGCTCAATGTCACTGGCATTGCCAACAAGATCGGATTCACGTTTAAACCACTCGCAATCCCAAATATGACGGGAACAAATATCTGAACAAGGGCTACATTACTCATGACTTCAGAAAGCAGAACAGAACAAACAATAAGAATAAATATTAACCAGATACTGTAATTGCTCTGGGCTGCAATGGTTTTACCAACAACCTGAATAATACCGGTGCTTTCGAGTCCTTGCGCAAGGCATAAACCCCCGCCAAAAAGAATAAGGATTCCCCACGCCATGTTTTGCGTGTCTCTCCATGTTAAAAGAAATTTGTCTTTTCCGTTTTTAGCAGGAATAACAAACATCAACAGCCCGCCGCTCATGGCAATGTTTGTGTCATTCAGTAATTCCTTTCCTAAAAGATAGTTTATTGATTGTTGAAAAATCCAAAAGAATGATGTTAGTGCAAAAACAATCATTACACGTTTTTCTTCTGTTGTTATCCTTCCCAATTGCTGTAGTTGATCCTTAATTAATTCTTCCGATCCTTTGATGTTCTCAATTCTATTCGGAAACAGAATCCTGGTGATAATAAAATAGGTACTAAACAAAAGTACGATCATAACAGGAACTCCTACCAGCATCCATTTTCCAAAGTCCAGTTTGATATGGTAGAAGTCATCGAGAAGTCCCGCAAAAACTACATTAGGCGGAGTACCAATGATAGTGGCAAGCCCACCTATAGTAGCAGCGTAGCCAATCATTAACATCAGCCCAAGAGCAAAATTTTTTTCTGCTTTGGTAAGTTCACTTTCAGGTGCAGATTCATTTTTCAATAACTTGATTACCGATGTAGCAATGGGTAACATCATCATAGCAGTTGCGGTATTGCTGATCCACATGCTGATAAAGGCAGTAGCATACATAAAGCCTAGTATTATTCCATTACCTGATGTGCCTGTTATTTTTATGAGATTAAGGGCGATGCGTAAATGAAGCTTATGTTTTTCAAGAGCTAATGCGATCAGAAAGCCACCCATAAAAAGAAAGATAATGGGATTAGCATAAGGGGCGGAGGCTTGATTCATTTTCATTACACCCAGATAGGGGAACATCACTAAAGGTAGGAGAGCTGTTACAGGCATCGGCACAGCTTCAGAAATCCACCAGGTAATCATCCATGCAGCTAGTGCGAGTACTTTGTAAGCGTGCTCTGAAACAAAGCCTGAAGGGACGAATAATAATATGAGAACAAATAATAATGGTCCAAGAATAAAGCTTACTTCTTTAGTACCTGCATGAAAGGATTTAAGCATGAAAAATAGTTACTGTCGCTCTTTTCAAATGTAACTATTCTTTCAATTATTTAATAGAAGGAATATAAATGCAGACATTTCAATTAGATATAAATTAAAAAGACCTTGTCTTTTTAAAACAAGGTCTTCATATAATGCCCCACGGTTGTTATACACTTCTTCCTCTGATTAGTCTTAACAAGATAGCTATAATAGCTACCACCAGAAGAATATGAATAAGGCTTCCTACGCTAAATACGAAGAACCCAAGTATCCATCCGATGATGAGGATTACTGCGAGAATATAAAGTATATCGCTCATGCTTTTTTTGGTTTTTAATTTTAAATACATTTCAAAAATTAGTGCCAGTTGCTAATTATAATGGCTGGCAGACCGCGAATTCGTTAGTCTTCCTAAATGTGGAATTTTCTACAGGAACTGTAGATTGGATACACATAAACGAATCGAATCCAATACAAATAAGGCCGCTTGCTATTGCTGGCATAATTTTACAAGGTTGGAAGTAACAAATCCTTGAGCCCATGAACATTCTAATGATCGTGTTGTCCCTAATAAGTGCTTATGTACTTTTTGTTTCTGCGTCTTACCTCTTGGCAAAGCTTCTCTTTCCTAAAATTGAAGTAAACGACATCGAAGAAAAATCAAGATTAATCAGAGCAAGACAAAGAAGAATTGCGCGCGCTGTGCGATAGATGGTTGGTTAACTTACTACTACTTATCTGTTGAATAATTTAAATGTATTAAAATAGAAAACCCCCTGACTCATCGTCAGGGGGTTTTAAGTTTCTCAGCTTGCTTTAATTAGTCGGTGTAATCATCATCGCTTCTTCCGCCGTTTAAGTTAAAGGCTAAGAAGAATTGAGCTACCTGGTTTTTAGAATCACCCATTAATGCTCTTGCACCTCTTGATTCAGCAATTTTATTTAAGCCGTAGTTATAACGTACACCAAGTTGTGCGTAATCGCCTAAGTTAAAACCAATACCACCTACTAATCCGTAATCCCAATTGTCGAAGTTGTCACGATCAACAGTTGTAAATTCATTGTTAGGATTGCGGTTGTTGTTTTTAATCTCAGCTCTTAACAAGTAAGACCAGTATGGACCAGCGTGGATCTCAGCAACTTTACCTAATTTGAATACTGCCAACACAGGAATATCAAGGTAAGCTAAATTGAATTTTTGATCATGATCAATTTGTAAATTGTTAGTTCCACCAGTTACATAAGTAACTGCACTTCCTTTTGTTGAGTAGTTAATCTCTGGTTGAATAGCAAAGGCTTCACTTGATAGTAGCTGTGTATAAATACCTGCATGCCATCCCACTCTTGCATTTTCGTCATCAACATTGTCAACATATAAATTACTAAGATTTAAACCTCCTTTAAACCCTACCCGCGGACTTTCCTGTGCCTGTGCTTCTGATATACCCAACACTGAAACAACGCCTGCACAAAACATCAAACAAAGTTTTCTCAAATTCCTTTTCATATTAAATCTTGTTTTTAATTTAGTTAGATTTTTCCTTTTGTCAGTTTAATATGGAAAGACGTGCCATGCCCGTTTCTGATTATTCGAATCATCGACAAAATGAAAAAAATGGGCTTTGAGTTGTTGATTATAAATTAATAATCAACGAATTACTTCGAGTAACTCCAGAAAGAAGTTTTAGACAGCAATTTTAAGAAATTCTGTAAATCTGTAGAGATTTTTCCCATACAACAGTTACATCCTCTGGTATACACCTGCTTTCTCAGCGTTTCCATCGATGGATATCGTCTAAGCAGCAACAGGCATATAATTATATCCTTGCGAGCAAAACGAAAATTATGAATACAACTGCAAAAATATTAATAGGATTTTTTATAGGTACTGCTATTGGCACTGCTACAGGTTTTTTGTTTGCTCCTTTAACAGGTGCCCGCACCAGAAAAAACATTAATAAGAAAGCAAAGAAGTTGGTAAAGCAACTCGAATCTCTTGTATCTAAAGAAAAGAAAAAAGCTACATCAACTGCTAAGCGCGTTAGAAGCGGAAGAACCGCAGTGCCTTCAGTACAATAAATAATATCTAAGCTGATGATGCTTTGCTTAGATGAATTATAAACCATTTAAAATCAAGAAAGGAATGACGAGGAAGATAATAAGTATGATTATAGGTTTTACGATTTTGCTTATGGTCATGGGCATGCAGCTTATGCAATAAAAAAGTCAGATTGAATCCAACCTGACTTTTTTATTAAAATATCATTCAATAATTATTCGAGTGCTTTGACACCTGGCAGTACTTTACCCTCGAAGTACTCCAGCAATGCGCCGCCACCTGTAGATACGTAGCTGACTTTCTCACTAAAGCCCAGCTGTGCAACTGCGGCAGCTGAGTCTCCTCCACCTATTAAAGAGAAAGCTCCTTTTTCAGTTGCCTTTACAACTGCCTCAGCTATCTTCTTTGTTCCTTCAGCAAATTTCTCCATTTCGAACACACCCATCGGGCCATTCCATAGGATAGTCTTTGAGTTTACAACAACATCAGAGAAAACGTGAACTGCCTGTGGGCCGATGTCAAGTCCCATCCATCCTGCATCAATAGAATTATTATTTGCTACCCTGCTGTTTGCCTGCGCATCAAATTTATCAGCAACAACAGAATCAATAGGTAAATGAAGCTCTACACCTTTAGCTTTTGCTTTTTGTATAAGTTCTTTTGCAAGATCTAACTTGTCTTGTTCAACCAAAGAATTACCTACATTACCACCAAGTGCTTTAAAGAACGTATACGCCATTCCTCCGCCAATGATAAGGTGATTTACTTTATCAAGCAGTTTCTCTATGATAAGAATCTTATCCGAAATCTTTGCACCACCCATAATGGCTGTAAAAGGTTTATCAGCCTTTTCCATCACCTTCTTCGCGTTATCAAGTTCAGCTGCCATTACATAGCCTGCACATTTTTCTTTAAAAAATTGGGCAACAATAGTTGTAGAGGCGTGAGCTCTGTGCGCTGTACCAAATGCATCGTTTACATAAACATCACCAAGCTTAGAAAGTTTTTCAGCAAAGTTTACATCACCTTTCTCTTCTTCTTTATAAAAGCGAAGGTTTTCGAGCAGAAGAACTTCTCCAGGTTTTAAATTCGCGGCCTTTTGCTTTGCTTCGTCACCGATACAATCGGAAGCAAATTGTATAGAAGTACCAAGAAGCTTTTCAGTTGTTTTTATAGCATGCTTTAACGATGATTTTTCTTCAGGACCTTCTTTTGGCCTACCCAGGTGCGACATCAAAATGCAACTACCGCCATCGTTCAAAATCTTCTTTATTGTAGGAATGGTAGAGCGAATGCGGTTGTCATCTGTGACATTAAAACTTTTGTCTAAAGGAACATTAAAGTCTACTCTGATGAGTGCTCGCTTGCCCTTGAAATTGATGTCGTTTATTGTTTTCATCTGGTTTTGTTTGGTTGATCTGTTTCGCCTTCATCCTTTTTATATGCCTTCATTTAGCAAGTATGCAAGCGTATAATTTGAATTGGGCGGGGACGAATTTAGTAAATCATTAATCAGTTCATAAAGATCTCAATCTTTTTTACCGGAAACGTTTGAGCTGTTAGGAATGGGGCTCAATCACCAAAGCTAACGCCAAGCCCTTTTGCTGCTTTCACCAAATAAGAATCTTTGCTCACAAAGTTGTACTCCTTAGTGGCTTCTTCTAGCGTAACCGATGTGATGTTGTTGTTTTTGTATGCTACCATTCGTCCAAACCCTTTTTCCAATACCAGTTCAAAAGCCTTTACACCGAATAACGTGGCAAGCACACGATCAAATGCTATAGGACTTCCGCCTCTCTGTACGTGGCCTAAAACTGTTTCGCGGATCTCTGCCTGGCACCCTGCATCTTTTAATTGTTTTGATAATGCGTATGCTACACCACCAAGCCTTACGTGTTCAGAGCCTTTCTCCCCCGCAGTGGAAGTAATGGTGCCTTCTTTGGGCTTCGCTCCCTCTGAAATAACAATGTTCACAAAGCCTCTTCCTTTCTTGTAACGCATGTTAATGCGCTTTACGATTTTGTTGATATCGTAGGGTATTTCAGGGATAAGACACACCTCTGCGCCTCCTGCAATGGCAGTATGAAGGGCGATCCATCCGGCATCACGACCCATTACCTCCATAATCATAACCCGATGATGACTCTCTGCAGTAGTCACTAACTTGTCAAAACTGTCTGAAGCTATTTGTACTGCGGTTTGAAAACCAAAGGTCAGATCTGTAGCTGAAAGATCATTGTCTATTGTTTTAGGAACACCAATAACCGGCAGACCTTTTTCGTAAAGTACTTTAGAGATCTTTTGTGAACCATCGCCACCAATATTTATCACAGCATCAAACCCTAGTGATTTTATTTTTTGTATCAACTCATCAGAGCGATCAACAAATTGCACGGTACCATCACTTTGGATTACAGGATATTTAACCGGACTGTTCTTGTTGGTTGTTTTTAATATAGTACCACCCTTTACATGGATGCCTCCTGTGCTTACGCTGGTCAGTTTTATTATTTCTGTTGGTTCACTAAACACACCATTAAAAGCCTCAATACTTCCGTATACTTCCCAATCTTTTTCTCTTTTTGCTCGTTTGGCAATGCCTCGTATAACAGCATTCAGGCCAGGGCAATCACCACCTCCGGTAAGTACAAGTACCTTCTTCTTTTTTTCCATGTTACTTTTATTTCTTTAGTCCGGTAAATATATACTTGATTCTGGATTATAAAACCCGCTCAATTACGTGCTAAGTTTAGAACTACTTTAGCAAACTACAAAGATATTCGTGAAACTACCGCCCGGCAGATGCTCTTCTAAGCCTGTCGTTAATGGCCTTTCCCAGGCCAACGTCGGGCACAAACTCAGCCAGAATAACTTCGATGGGCATTTTATCGAAACCTCGTAAAGCAGTGAAGAGGTTTTGCGCCGCCTCTTCCAGTTTTCCGGTTGGTGATAGTATGATCTGATAAGGAGAATTGAAATCTTTATTAAATGTAAGCAGTCCGCTCTCGTGCGCAGGGTAGAGTTGAAGCAATTCTTCAATCTTACCGACTACTAACTTTTTGCCCGGTGCATAATGGCTTTGCAATTGACCCGGTGCTTTTGGGTTGGAGGAGGAGTGTACTTGTACTCTGACGTTTCCGATTTCTTTTTGTATGGATTCAATACTCAGCCCGCCCATTCTATATACGACAGTCTCTCCGTTGTCAAACCCGACTATAGTAGATTCAAGACCAACTTCACAAACCCCGCCATCAAGTATGTACGCAATTTTACTTCCCAGTTGTTCTTCAACATGTTCAGGCCTGGTAGGACTTACGTAACCAAATGGATTAGCACTCGGCGCTGCGAGCGGAAAATCTAAAACCTCAAGCAATGATCCTGTGAGCGGATGTGCCGGACAACGGATTCCGACATTAGGCAGACCTGAAGTTACAAGATCAGGAATTACAGGCTGTTTTTCTAACAACAGTGTTAGCGGACCAGGCCAGAAGGCGTTTGCTAATTGCTTCGCTTTATCATTAATAGCGGTAACATATCGCAGCGTAGCTCCCGCATGCGGAACATGAACTATCAACGGATCAAAATGCGGTCTGTTCTTAACTTCAAAAATCTTGGTGACAGCCGAAACATTAAGCGCATTTGCGGCAAGGCCATATACCGTTTCCGTAGGAATTGCTACAAGCTCTCCCTGTTCAAGAAGATACTTCGCCTTTTCAATATCATTGCCAATTTCAGCCATGTTGCAGGGTTAACGGTATGCCGAATATGAACGTTTCTAAAGCTACGTGAAAGGTGCTGACTTGTATAGCCATTATTCCTTGAAATAGATTTCTGTAACTGGGTTAAAAAAACGCAGAATTACTTCTTGCATTCAAATATAAATAAAATGGATTTAAGCGCCGCTCGAATAGTAAATCGAGGTTTTTTCCGAATGTTTTATCATTTTTGTATTTAGTTTAATCTCAGATATCGTTTTTAATCAAAGATAATGCAGCGTAAAAATATTGGTTTACTATCGGGTTTATTCCTCTTACTGCTGGTATCAGGGTGTAAAAAAGAAAAAGAAGAAAAGCCCGAAGTTGACACTCTTTCTATATCCTACAAAGTAAAAACTACCTGGCCGCATGATGTAAATGCCTTTACACAAGGATTAGTAATTCACGAGGGAAAACTTTACGAAAGCACAGGTCAAAAACAATCGTGGATTGGTATCGTAGATATTAACACAGGAACATCGGACAAAAAGGTTGTACTTGATGATAAATTCTTTGGTGAGGGAATAACCATTCTCAACAATAAAATCTATCAGCTCACCTGGACTAGTAAAGTTGGCTTTGTCTATGATCTTAAAACCTTTAAACAAATAAATGAATTTCCATTACCAACAAAAGAAGGGTGGGGTATAACGCATGATGGTACACACCTGATTATGAGTGATGGTACTGATAAACTTACCTTTGTGGATACAGTTTCTCTCAAGACTGTTAAAACTATAAACGTAACCGAAGAGAACAGTCCCGCAAAAAAATTAAACGAACTCGAGTATGTAGATGGTTATGTATATGCAAACCAATGGGAAACAAATCGTATCTTAAAGATAGATCCAAAAACAGGAAAAGTAATTGGCCGTCTGGACCTTACTTCTCTTGCACAGAACGCATCTTTGCGTAACCCGCGTGCCGACGTATTGAATGGTATTGCCTATCATCCTACTACTAAACTATTTCTGGTGACAGGAAAATACTGGCCGTCTGTTTATGTACTTCAGCTAACTCAATAACGGAATACAAATTTCAATTACCCCACAATATGAGTAACAAAACGAGATCTATTCTTAAAGCCATTGCTGTTATCCTGGTTTTATTATGTGTAATGATGCAATTAGGATGGATTGCCATCCCGGCGATAAGCATTTATAAGTTCTGGATAGTAGTTATTGCTTTCGGATTGTTGCTGATAAGCTCTAAGTAGATCAGCTTACATCAGTTTTACTTTTTCAACCATTCTTGCAATAGAATGGTTGTTGCCACTTAAAGCCACTGCTTCATCAATGGAAACCCACGCAAGGTCTTTTGATTCTTCTGTGATAATAAGTTGTTCTTCTCTTGAACCTTCAAGAAGTATTCTTACATCGTAATGATCGTGTTGAGGGAAATCTTTTCTTGCAGGAATCGCGTGAACATCCAGGTCAAATATCTCTTCGGTAATCAATCTTAGGTTTTTCAAGCCTGTCTCTTCATCGGCCTCGCGCAGAGCTACATTAATAACATTTTCGTCTCCATCAGCATGACCTCCTGGCTGAAGCCATTTGTTTAACTTTGCGTGATGCGTGAGCAGAACATACTTACGGGATGAATCAACAATAAAGGCTGATCCGGTGATATGGCCAGGCAGGTGGTCGCGATGATACGCACGAGGGTTGTTTAATAGATCGATAAACAGCTTTTTGAAAAGAAGTTCTTCTTCAAATGTAGAGCGATATAATTTAACAGCTTGTATAAGTTCCAGCCTGGTCTTCATGATTATTATGTACCTTTACTAAACGTCGCCTGAAAGTCTGAAAAAATCACGAATCAAGCTTCAGTTGCGGTAAATTATATCTCCTGGAAAATACAAAACCGTCTTTCTGCCTGAGAATGAGTGAAAATGGCTAAGGGTCTTTCCCGAACAAGGGAATCAGGATCGCTACCGGGCTGTTCCGGAGAAGGAACGGAGTAGCATCAGTACTGCTTCTGCCATTCTTCTGTCATCCTTCTATCAACTTACTGAAAAAGGCCTTTTTATAGAAGAATCATTGAATTTACAGTGAAATTTCACAGAATCATTACCGATGCCAGACCGATGCTACTCTGGTTCATGACTATTGGTCGTTAATAGGTGCTCGAAAAGCGTACTTATGCGAGAGAAACTTAAAGAGAAGGGTTTGTCAGTTTAACAGACTGCGGAATGCGTAATGTTATAAAAACAAAAGAGCCAGTATCGCAACATACTGGCACTTTCGGTAAATGACTGTTATTACTGAATAACTACAGTAACTTTGTTGATCTTTTTAGCTTCAAGCTTTTCAGTCTTCTCTCCGCCACCTGCGTTGTCTTTATCATCTTTACGTACAATGATAAAATATGGGATTGACTTCAGTTCTTTGATCTTTACATATCCTTTTGCATCTGTAACACCTTGGGCTGCAACATTTGCTTCGTTTGTATAGTCTTCTTCATTTTCAAACAGCATTACGGTTGCGCCTTCAACAGTATTTCCTGTTTCATCGCGAACGGTAACGTTTAGTGATGTCTTAATAAGTTGTGCTGCTGTTGTAGCAACAAGGAAAAGAACGATGACCAAAAGTTTTAATGTAGACTTCATAGTTTTAATTTACATCTAAGTTATAAATAACCGGTTAAATGGAAAAGCAACTCCTGTTCCAGAAATTGCTTTTCATCGTCTATTGCGCAGTAGCTTCGACAGGCTCTGACGTAAATTCTTTTTCGATATGCCTTGCGTAGTTCACCTTCCAATCGCTAAGGCGCTTTACGTGTGTTTCCATTCGTCTCACAAAGTCATCATAATCTCTATTTTCCTTCTTTGTCCAGGTTACCTCAGCCAAAGCGCATGCTCTTGGATATACCATGTACTCCACGTGGTCAGATGTCTTAATGTATTCGGTCCATACATTAGCCTGCGCACCCAGAATATGCTTTGCTTCATCTTCATTTAAAGATGGTGGTATCGGTTCGTAAGAATACACCTTACGTACAGGGAGGAAACCTCCTATGGCAAGGGGCTCAGTTCCTGTGGTATCCTGATACTTGTCGAAATAGCACCAGGGGCCTGGTGTCATCACTACATCGTGGTTTTGTTTGGCAGCAGCAATTCCACCTTCTTCTCCGCGCCAGCTCATAACGGTAGCATTTGGAGCCAGACCTCCTTCAAGAATTTCATCCCAGCCAATAATTTGCTTGCCTTTACCATTAAGGTATTTCTCCATACGTTGGATGAAATAGCTCTGCAGCGCATGTTCGTCTTGAAGTTTTTCTTCTTTAATTCTTTTTTGGCAATACGGGCATTTTCTCCAGCGTGTCTTCGGACACTCATCACCACCAATGTGAACATATTTGCCAGGGAACAACGGCACTACCTCGTCCAGTACATCCTGAAGGAAAGCAAATGTTTCTTCTTTACCTGCACAAAATACTTCTTCGAATACACCCCACGTTGTTGCCACCTCGTATGGCCCTCCTGTACAACCCAGGTTAGGATACGCAGTAAGCGCTGCTTGTGCATGCCCTGGCATTTCTATTTCAGGTATTACTGTAACGTGCCGCGCTGCTGCATACTGCACTACGTCTTTAACTTCTTCCTGGGTATAGAAGCCACCGTAGCGTTGGCCGTCGTATTTGGCTTCGCCATTACCTCTTGTTGCCGTGCTGGCATGGCCGATGATGGTTTCTTTTCTATACGCCGCTACTTCCTGAAGCTTTGGATATTTTTTAATTTCTATTCTCCATCCCTGATCATCAGTAAGATGCCAATGAAATGTATTCATCTTGTGGTGCGCCAAAAGATCAATGTATTTTTTAATAAAATCAATTGGGAACATATGTCTACCGACATCAAGATGTAAACCTCGATAAGAGAACCTCGGATAATCTGTTATCTCAACAAAAGGAACGGTTTTTCCATCGTCAGATAAAATCTGCATAAGTGTTTGGAAACCATAGAAGAGACCTGCACCTGTGTTGGCGTTGATGCTTACGCCTGTATTGTTGACGGATAATGTATATCCCTCTCTGGTAAGAGAATCGGCCTGAATAATATTCAGTCTGATGGATCCTTCATCTCCTCCGCTTTCAATGATGCTTGTATTTACATTTTTGCTCTTAAGATAATCCTGTAAAAGGGATGCAACTTGTTTGCTCTCATCATTTACTGCAACAATCTGAACATTTTCTTCAAATTCAAATTCATCTTTGCCTTGTGTAAGATGAACAGGCTGGGGTACTATGCTTAAAGGTTGTGTTGATACTGCGGGTTCCTTTACTGCACACGAAGTTATGACAAGCAAGAAGCCCAGTAAGTAGATATGTCGTCGCATTTCTAAAGTAGTTTGGTTGCTACATAATTAGCAATTTTTATCTATGTGGCCGCACACACATAAATAAAAAATGTCACCACGATGGGTGACATTTTAAAATGAAGAGAAAAATTACTTTATCGAAGTACGACCACACCACCACGTTTTTCCTGAACGCCTTTCTCTGGTCTGTACGAACTCTTGAATTTTACGAGGTACGTGTACGTATCAGGAGGAACAGGACGACCGCTTTCATTTTTATATCCGCCATTCCATTTAAAATCTCTTTGAGTAGAGTAGTAAACCATCTCGCCCCAGCGGTTGAAAATATAGATCTCGAAATCCTGGTCAGAGATAAAGAATGTAAAGAGTGAAAACTCCGTATTCAATCCTCCTGGGCGAAATGCATTTGGTCCTACAATTAAAGGATCACATTCCACTACCAATGTAGTCTCGTCACTGATCGGACAATTATAAACATTAAGCAAGTCGACGGAGTAAACGCCAGCTTCTGTCGCCGTATAGGTTTGGTCAGTTACACCTAGTGGCGTTCTGCCCGGGTCATTACGTCCTCCTCTGAACCAGTTGTATCCAATGAAGCCTGCACCTGCATCTAATGTTATTTCGCTAAACCTTGGATCGGTATGTTCAGGACAAATTATTCCGGTATCAGTTAAACCTCCCGGCGTGCTAGGGTTAACAATAACGCTTACAGAATCCCGGGCGACACATGTTCTACCCGCAGCTGATCGTTGCACTACCACGCGATAAACACCGCTGCGCCCATCAGTGATAGTGTATGTGTTGGAAGTAGCAGAAGGAATTGCAACTCTGTTATAAGCCCATTGATAGGAGTCCGGGGTTTGATTTGCAGTAGCAGTCAACGGTGTATTTTGTCCCGAGCAGGTGGCAGGGTTGGAGATGTCTACAGTGAGTAGGCCGAGGACGATAATGGTTTCGGTATCAGAAGAAAAACAAGTACGATCTCTTCTTCTAACATCAACCTGGTAAGAAGCACCATTGTCAGCTAAAGGCACCGTGATTTGTTGTCCGCCTACTACCTGCACACCGTTCCTCAGCCATCTGTAAACATAATCACCTGTTGGTGATGCAGAAAGAGTTACCTGATCCTGGCAAGCATCTCCCTGCGTTAAATCAGCAGGTGGATCTTGACTTATATCAACTGAAATTGTTGTGTCCGCCGGACAAGTATTTCCCACGGTGGAAGACACTGTGAGAATAAGGTCATATACACCATTAGGTAGTGGAGTTACAGGGTTAGCCGTACTATTAAAATTAATTGGAGCTGCTACTGCCCACTGATAGGTATCAGCTCCTGTTGCAGTAGCAGATGCAGTTGCTGTACATTCATCTATAGTTAAGTTGGAAATTTGAAGACGAGGAAACTGCTCGTCAATGTCTGTTTCAGGAGATACAATAACACACCCCGCATTATTTCTTACTTCAGCAACATAAGTGCCGATAGGAACCGCTGCAGTAGGATCATTTGTTTCATTACCCGATGTAGCCTCTTCGGATGTTACAGCGTTTATTATTCTATATGTATAATTTCCTTGGGCTGGGTTTGCAGTGGTGATATCAATTTGAATGTTGTCACCACAGGCGTCAACAGCATCTATGGTTACGTCAAAACCTGTATCATTAAGCGCAACAAGCTCTGTACTGGTACAACCTGTAGTTTGATTTGATATATCGACACCATAAGCGCCGGCGACTAATCCTGGAGGTGATGGTATAGGTACAACACCAGTTGGTCCTGTCAGCGTACCAGAATATGGAGTACCACCAATTGTATAAGAATAATCGCCAGGAGAAGTAATGTCTAAATTTATATAACCATTGGGAAGTCCGCACGCTGTAGGATTTGCACCTATTGCTGTAAATACCGGTCTGGGGTTAACAATATAATTTACTGTGTCATTAGCAACACAGGTGGTAAACGGGTCCGTTACTGTTACAGTGATTTGATAATTAGGAGGACTTGGTGCATTAGGATTGAAAGTAAAAATACCATCTGTCTCTCCTGGTTGTACTGTGCCATTAATACGCCATTCAAAAACAGCACCTGGATTGTTTGCATTGAAAGTCTGTGGATCTGCGCCTTCACATAATGTCAAGTCGGGTCCAAGGTTCACGTGAGGCCTCAGGTCACCGACGAAGTATCTACCTGTATCAGCACACCCGGCTGTGGTTCTGACAATCACTTCATAAGTAGCTTCTATAGTAGGTATAATGCTTGCAGTTGTGTCGCCGGTGGGTGACCATAAGAAAGTAAGATCAGAAAGATCAGTTCCCGCAGCTACGGCTTGCAGGGGAGCGTCACTTGCATTACACAATGGAGCTGCTCCGCTCAGTGCTTCAGGGTTACGATTAATAATTACCGTATCTCTGAGAATATCCACAGGGCCAATACAACGGTTTCTGATAGTTAAGGTAACGTAATAAGTGCCCGCCGTATCATACGTATGTTCAACCTCTGTAAGGTTAGCACCACGCATACCTTCACCGTCACCGAAGTCCCATATCAAAGTATCTATTGGATCAGAACCAGAACCAGTAAAACGTGTTGGCAATCCATGACATAAACCAGTAGCATCTATCGTAGGTGCCTGTGTTGGCTCGCCAATATTCTGAATGAAGTTTGGTAAACCGAGTGTGCTGGTGGGATTTACTGGACCAGGAGGTACTGTAGGTGACAATGGGAAGCCAGAGGGATTAAACGTTGATGGAGATTGAGGAGTTGCTCCTGGAGAAATTGTTCCTAATGAATTGCTTCCATTAATCGCCACGTAAGTTTGTCCGTCGGGGCCTCGTTCAATAGCACCTAAATCAGCACTGTGTGTTATTACTGGATTTATTTTTACATAACTTGATGATGTACTGTCGTAATAGAATTCGTGGAGTGATCCCGGCCCGCGTGTTGTGGCATAAAGCTTTTGGCCATCTTGCGATATTTCAACACCATAAACTTGTCCGGTTGTTGTATTCAAATCAACACGTTCCTTTAATGTTATCGCACCTGTTGCATTATCAAAATCAAAAATCTCAACGTAATTTCTGCCATCTTTCTTTAATGCCACAGCTAACTGACCACTTGCAGTTAACTTCATGTAACCCTGGCCCTCTTCTTCTGACGATATAGAATGTACAGAACCAGCGCTTGAGATAACAGGAGCACTTAAGCCATCTCCCGTAATACGGTACGCTCGGAAATTGTTAGTACCAAATTCATGTGCTATCAACCAGTTCTCATTACCTGTGATTCGTTCTGTGCTTCTGGTAAAGAGAACACTGCTGACGCCGTTCGAAGGGTCATTATCTGGATCAATAATAGCTCCATTAGGATTTGTGGTTCCTGCTTTTAAATCAAAGATGGCATAGCGCAGTTCGTAATTTGTGGTTGAAACAGAGTTATCTGTATTTTGTGTTGTAAAGATGTAATACAACGTAGGATCCGAAGCTACCGGAATAATCAAAGAAGATTGTGTTGATTGTTTACTTCCTCCCAAACCTGGTCCTGGCGGAGTTGGTGGTAATAAAGGATTGCCAGCTCTATCATAAACCTGTTCGCCATCGGTAGAGATAATCACTTGTCCGTTTCTATCACTTATAGTAGCAACTCCCTCCGGCCCATCAGTAATAAACCCTTGTATTGCATCTGCACCCGTTGAAGGTCTGAAATCAGGATTGAAATTTATCCCGGCGCTGTTTCCGAAGTGCCAGATGTTAGTTCTCGGGTCTTCAACACCATACTCTTTGATGTTGACACCCGCGTATGCAAAGCACTGCCCTGTTTGATCACTTGCCTTTATATAATAAAAGCCAGCTGAATCTATGTTTGTTAATGTAAGACTGCCACGTAGCGCGGTTATTTCCCCTGCAGGGCCAAACCAACGAATATCTGATGCTTGCCCGCTCGCCTGGGCTGTTAGTGTAAACGGATTACATGGTTGTCCATTGGGGTATGCAGTAGGAGGAGGGGGCGTTCTTTCTTTGGGGTACCTTAGCTCGCAACTACAAGCTGTTGTGTCTTGCACCAGAGTCAGTTGCAGATCAAATTGTGTTATGGTAATAGGCTTTTTAACTGAGTCTACCCTTACGCCATTTACATATGCTGAAAGCGTAACTTCAAAGGTGCCACCTTGTTGATAGGTGTAGGTAGGGCTCCAGTTAGACGATGTTCCTGTGCCGTCTCCAAATCTCCAAACGAGGCTGTCGGCGCCAGGCACTACTTCAGGAAAGAATGTAGTAGGCTGGGTAGCGCATGTTCCGGAATACGTAAAATCCAAATCGACATCAGGCGGCGATGTCTTTAAGAAAGACGGAAATTGCTTTGAATTAAAATTAACCGTACCAAAAGGGGTAGGCTCATAGTTAGCAGCCGTGGCGACGGTATCCGGATCAGTAATTCGCCCGACAAGAAAAGGACCACCCACCGTAGTTTGATAAATATGATATATAGAACTGTCAGGTGCAATCTGTAATCCGTAACTGCGTGCTGTAGTGCCGGTATTTACAGCAATAGGTGTAGCTGAAGGATTAGTAAGGTCAAATTGTAAGATACCTCCTGGCGTTACACCATCCCCTTGCCGGGATACATATAAATAATCTCCTGTATTGCTGAATTCAACATCATAAATTGGAGGCACAGCAGTGCCTGTTGTTGCTGAATTAAAAACAAAACCGGTAGCAGGATCAAAAGTCAGATTTCCGGTAGCGGGATCAAAATCCATGATCATTACATTTCTTCCCGGTTCAGAAGGTACAACTGCCAGTTTTCCTGTTGCAGGGTGGTAGGTGAAGTTTGCAGCAGAAAAATTAAACCCTGTAGGCATGGGTACAGCAGCATTTACTGTGATGCTTGATGCGTTAATTGTAGTTATTCTGAAACTTGAAGTATTGGCGTCTTGTGTTATCAGCCAGAACGCATTTTTATCAGTCTCATGGGGTATAGCTATCATTGCCTGAGATTGACTGACCAAAGGGGTAGGAGTTATTGGTTGGTTTTTACTTTCAACGTCTCCTAAAGGAAGTGTATTAGGAAATGCTGTATTACCATTACTTGCAGAATCGACTATGGTTAAATGGATGTCACCTGCGGTTGTGGCGGTTGCAGTATTCGTAAAGATATAATACTTGCCTGGCTGGCCTGGTGCCTTTGTTATTACAACGGGTTGATTTCCATTTGCATTGCCGCCGATGGCACTCCCGTTTGGCATAAGTCGGTGCGTAGCATCATAAACATTAACGCCATCGGTATAAAATAATAATGCACCTGAAACAGGATCAGAGGCAACTGCGCTTCCATTGGCTCCAAAGCTCCCTATAGCGGCAGTAGGTCTGGTTACAAGTCTTGCTGTATCTCCCGGCCGCGTAAATTGAATTCCCTGTGCCCCATTGCCAAAGAACCAGTTCTGATCAGTCTGATCCTGAGCGAGAAGTTCAGGCGTTGAGATAGAAACAATTGCCAGGATAAAAAATAATCTACTGAGTAAATTTCGTTGCATTGTGATTATCAGAATAAAAAAACGTTACTTGCTAAACACCACCTTATAATAAAACGCCCAAGTTCATCTAAAGTATACAATTTGCCTAAAATTATCCGTTATTGATTTGTAATCGATACTAAACCTCACGGATTGGGAATAACATAAAATCAGGGCTTGGAAGGAACAGGAATTTCGCATGTTTGTTCCTCCCAATCAACGAAGAAGTGTTAAACTAATCAATGATTTTTTGTTTGAATTTCTCTAAAACCGTTAATTTGCTTTGATTGCATACTTTAAAGTCATTCAACTTGATGTACAATTTTAAGAGTCCACAGTCTCTAGCTGACTGCGCACCGTTTTATCCGGCACTGTCTATATCAAAACTGTGGTCTTTGTTTTCGCGACTGCTCTCGATATGTTTATTAATACTGGTGACTGAAAGTGCGGTAACTGCACAGGATCCACAATTTTCGCAGTTTTATGCAGCTCCCCTATATTTAAATCCTGCTTTTGCAGGCGCTACAGGCCAGGCGCGCGCGGGTATTAATTATCGCACGCAATGGCCTGCAATAGATGCAAACTTCACCACTATGTCGGCCTACTTCGACTACTTTATCGAGGATAAGAAAAGCGGGATTGGGGTATTGCTCATGAGAGATATGGAGGGCCTCGCCGGGCTTCGCTCTCTTAGTGTTGGCTTACAATATGCATATGAATTTCAATTAACCGAATACCTGGGTTTCAGACCGGGTGCTCAGGTAGCACTTTATAACAGAGACATTAATTTCAATAAATTAACCTTTGGTGATCAGTTTGATCCGCAAACAGGTGAGTTTATCAATCCTGTTACGGCAGAAGCATTTAATACCAATTTCAGCAAGACATTTCTTGATCTGACCTTCGGGGGTGTATTCTTTACCAAAGTAGCCTGGCTTGGAATTTCAGCAAGCCATTTGAACAGACCGAATCAATCACTCATTGACGAGGATAGCAGATTGCCAATGAAGTTATCATTGCATGGTGGTTTCAAATTTTATATGACACCAGGAAGAGTAGGTAGCGGTGTTTATTCCCGTGTAGCAGAACGAAGTATTGCACCTGCCTTTCAATACAGGCATCAGGGAGAGTTTGATCAGATGGACTTAGGACTTTACTTTACTTTTGAACCCCTCATCCTCGGAACATGGTATCGCGGCGTTCCTTTCAAAAATGTAGAAGGTTTCGTGAACAATGAATCCATCGTACTACTACTTGGCTTTACAAAGTTAGGAGCAAAGGATGCAATTAACATCGGTTATAGCTTCGACTATACAGTATCCAGATTAGGTATTGGCAGTGGTGGCGCGCATGAGTTCAGCCTCGTGTATACATGGCCAATGCGTAATCCACGTAAACCTCCTGCAGATAAGCTCATGATTCCTTGCCCAGATTTTTAAAAGCTGTAAAACAGCAGCTATAAGAAATTCTTACAAATTACCCTACTTCTTAAATACCCATTAGTGAGTAATTTTACTTTCTATGTAAGGATTTGAGACAAAACGAATTTTAAACGTTTGGGCTAATAGCATTTATTCTGGTTCTTTGTGGTTGAGTTATTCAGGTTATATTATAGCCTGATTATTTATTGAACCCCACTAGAGAATGAAGAACCCTACAATGAAGGGGCCGGTTTTCTTTGCCGTGTCCGTCTTTTTCTTTGCCTCCCTGCTTGTCGGCTGCGGAGATGAAATCTTGAACTCTGATGAATACGAACTCGACCAGGTAAAAGTTACGTCAGATATGGCGCTTCCTTTAGCCTCTGGCGATCTTTCAATCAGCGATCTGCTTACACAACCTGAATATGTTCGTGTATACCCCGATGGTTTGGTCTATCTGTTGTACGATGATACACAAGAGCTATCGGACATACGCGACCATGTAACATTTCCAGATAAGGAGTTTTCACAACAGCTTTCTCCGTCCCTTCCCGTGCAGACGATGGCTGCAAGAACAACAGAAAGAGAGATACGTTCTCAAAATGTTCCCTTTGATTTTAATTTCAATCCACGATTAATAAAAGAAATCAAATTTAAACAAGGTACTGAACTAGTGCTTGATCTTAATTTCAGTCCTTACAGCCCGGCGACAGACTACCTCGAACTTGAAGTCACACTTCCTGATTTCAAAAAAGACGGAGTGTCTCTGGTGAAGAGAGTAAACGCGTCAGAACAAGTAGTAATATCATTGCAAGGATATATTGCTATTCTTAATGATAATAAGTTTAATGCAACTGTCAAACTGCTTGAAAGACCGCATCCAACAGCAACGCAAATATCCCAATCAACAAACATTAATTTTAAAGCAGGTTTCCGTTCTATTGATTACGAATATGTTAAAGGTTATTTAGGTGAAATAACACCATCGAACACTGTACGTGAACGGACCATAAGTTTTACACCTTTTGGTAGTTCATTAAATGACGCTGAGGTAGCTTTTGGAGATCCTAGGTTGTCTTTTACTGTTACGTCAGATTATGGACTACCCGTCAAAATTTTTCTTAGTCCATTGGAAGCAATAAGCAATGATGGTCAGGAAATGCCTATTCTATTTCTCCAAGGTGGAGATGTAAACGGAAGTACGGTTAATATTAAAAGCGCTCCGTTTTTAGGTGGGTCTGCAGCTACTCAAGCAAATGTATCAAATGAAAAAGAAATATTTGACTTTGTTCCTGAGTCTATCAAATACGGTATTAGCTATGGAAACATCGAAAATCCGTTTGATCCGTTACTTCCATTAAATTTCCTGGCCGATACGAGCAAGCTGCGCATCAATGTACGTGCAGAATTGCCGTTGTATGCCAAAGCGAACAACATCATCATCAGTGATACCATGGATATTGACCTGGGGGATGCAGAGGAGACGGAGATAGAAAGCGCTTCAATGCGCATTAAGGCAACAAATCAATTACCGCTCGACGCTGTGCTTCAGATCTACCTCGCAAATGACCACGGCATCATCACCGATTCACTTTTTGCAGAGGGAAAAACATCAGTCATAAAACCTAGTACAGTAACAGCAACAGGCGAGTTAAAAGAGGCGGGTATTTCAGATACCAACATTCCACTAAGCGATACAAAACTTAAGAAGCTCTTCGATGCGCAACAACTCATTATTAAGGCAGTAATGAACACTGCTAAAGAAGCAAACGGTTCACAAAATTATGTTCAGTTCAAGTCCGATTATAAACTTAACATCAACATTGGTTTACAAGCCAAGTTGAAACTGGAGGTAGAGTTATGAAATACAATTTACTAAAGCTTGTTTTTCTTTTGTGCTTTATACTTCCGTTAGGTAGTGTTTCCTATGCACAGGTTGAAGGCACAATGCCCTTCATGTCTAGTTTGCCACAGGTTACTTATTATAACCCTGCCTTTAAACCGGAATACAAATTCTCTATTGGGTTGCCATTTTCGTCAGTGTTCATGCAGTACTCCAATAACGGATTTTCGTATAACGATGTGGTGATGAAAGAGGGTGACACCCGTGTTGCTGATCTTGATAAATTGAATTCATCACTACGGGAAAAGAATTATATCAACACGAATCTTTCAGCAGAGCTATTGCGTGTAAGCTTGAAAGCTAATGCAAGGCTTTACCTCACCTTTAATGTATCATCGAAGGTCTATAACAGACTTATGTTGCCGAAAGATTTTTTCGGCATCATTAAAGGCACAAACCAGTACGTGAACAGCACTGCTACCCTATCACCTAAGGTGGAAACAACAAGTTATGTAGAAATAGGTGCTGGGGCAGCGTATACGGTTAATAAAGATCTTACCGTTGGCGCGAGATTTAAACTTCTTAAGGGTATTGCAAACGCTACTACACAACGCGCAGCATTTAACCTTTCGATGTCGGAAGAGTATGCGATGACAATTACAGGAGATGCCGATATCCGCACGTCAGGTATTCATAACTTTGAAGATTCTGATATTGATTACGAAGTAGAAGACAATTGGAGAGACTTTACAAGTAACAACGGCTTTGCAGTTGATCTGGGTGCTACATACAAAGTAAATGATAAACTTACTGTTGGACTTAGCTTGTTGGACCTTGGAGCTATTAAATGGAAGAACGATTTGTATGGTTACAGCCTGGACCCTTTAAAGGCACAATATACCTTTGAAGGTTTGGACCTGGATAGGCTGTTTAACGACGATGATGGCGATGATGATTACGAAGGTCAATTATCAGATTCACTGGAAGCTAAGTTTGATTTCGAAGAAGGTCGTATCGGAAGTTATCGTACTCCGTTACCCGCTAAAATGTATATCACAGGTACTTACAAGCTGAAGAAGACACTGACGGCAGGTGCGTTAATTTTTGCAGAGCGTTTCAGAGGAAGACTTATGACAGGCTTCACTGCTTCATTAAACAAAGAATTTGGTAGAAGGGTTGCTACATCCTTGAGTTATACGATTACCAATAATTCATTTAACAATATTGGGGCAGGGCTATCTCTAAACTTTGCACCAATTCAGATTTACTTTGTTGGTGACAATCTTCTTCGTGCGCCTTTTATGTTAATGGCTGATAAGAATTTAAATGGCTATGTTAACAGTTTACAATACTTCACTTTTCGCACCGGTATCAACTTCGTTTTTGGAAGAGACAAGGTACAGGAAAAACAACCCTATCCTAAAAATAAATAGAGATGAGATTTACGCTATTAATTGGATTTGTTTTGCTTGTTAGCATTGCAAACGCACAGTCTTCATTTATGCCTAAAAGCCTGGGGCCGTCTGTTAATTCTGATTATCATGAAATTAACCCGGTAATTTCTTCCGATGGAAAAGCATTATACTTTGTTCGTGTAAACCATCCGGAGAATAAGTTTGGAAGTGATGACAGCGAGGATATATGGTATGCGTCTAGGGTAAGTGATAGCATCTGGAGCACGCCATCAAGAATTCATGAGTTGAATATTGGAAGGTATAATTCTGTTTTGTCTGTTTCAGCAGATGGCAATACGCTTCTTTTAAACGGAATATATAATAAGAAAGGAAATATCTGGAAGAAGCGCGGTTTATCTGTTTCACGCAAAAACGGAGAAAGCTGGTCTTCACCGGAGAAGCTTAAAGTGAGTAAACTTTCTAAGAAGAACAGAGGGATGAGAAGCAGCGCTTCAATGTCAGGCGATGGTAAGTTTATTTTGTTAAGCTATTCAAAAGCTTTTAATGGCAATAAGAACAACCTTTACTATACACGTCTGAAGACGAGTGGCAGATGGAGCAGACCCCATAAACTCAAGGGTGTTAACAGTGGCGCCAATGAAGAAGCACCTTTCCTTTCTGTAGATGGCAAAACACTTTTCTTTTCCAGCGACAGGGCAAAGAAAGGTAATTATAACATTTATAGGGCTACCCGTACTGGAAACGAGATGAAGAAATGGTCGAAACCTGTTGTACTGAGTGATACCATTAACTCACCGGGATGGGAATCTTATTTTAAAACGAACAACACCGGTAGCTGGGGATATTTTTCATCTACTGCTAAAAGCGGAACCAATGCCGATCTGTTTCAAATCAAATTGTTTGAGGAAAACCCAGTTGTGGTTATAGAAGGAACAATTAGAAATTCAAAAACAGATGCAGCGTTAGTAGGGCATGATGCTTCTATAACAGTCAACGGAAGTAAACCAGATTCTTTGGTTATTGATAACGAGTCAGGTACCTACAAAATACAACTCCGACTTGGTCAGGTATATGAGCTAAAGGCAGTAGTTGATAACTATACATCATCAGCAACGGTTATTGATGTTTCTAAAGTGAAAGAGTTCTCCAAGCAGAACGCTGACCTAAGGATTACACCACTCCCTTATGTGTTGGTGAAGGGTAAATTGCTTGTACAGGATACAGGCAAGCCTCTTGACAGCCAATTTAATCCAAAGATTACGATTAATAATACCGTAGTAGATTCATTAAAAACCGATATTCAACAGGGTACTTATGAAGTTAAATTAAATCATGGTACTTCTTATCAGTTTAAATTGCAAGCTGCAAAGCATGAGTCGGTTGCAAAGACAGTAGATTTATCTTCTGTAAATGAGTATAAAGAAATCAACGCAGACTTATTTGTTCTGGAAGAAAAGATGGCGATTATTTCTGGTGTAGTTATCAATTCCAAAACAAAGAGTAAAATAGAAAACCTGAAGAACGCAAAAATTGTGGTTGAAGGATTTGAAGCTGCAGTACCTGAAATTGATACCCTTACGGGGATTTATGAGCTTCGTCTTCCTTTTAAAGGAAGTTATGTAGTGAGCGTAGTAGCACCAGGATTCTATCCTGTCTTCGAAACCATTGACCTGGCCTCTGCGTCAGGAAATTTAAAGATTTCAAAAGACCTGGCTGTTATTCCCGTTGAAGTAGGGCAGTCAATCAAGATTAAGAACATCTTCTTCGACGCAGGAAAATCAGTATTGAAGAAGGAGTCATATGCAGAACTTGAAAGGGTAGCAGACTTCCTGGACAACAACAAACTGATAAAAATTGAAATAGCTGGGCATACTGATAATGTTGGAAATGCAACTTCGAACCAGAAGCTGTCGCAAGGCAGGGCACAGGCTGTGGCCGATTTTATCGTAAGTAAAGGAATTGACAAGAGCCGTGTGTCTGCAAAAGGATATGGCTCTAACAAACCTGTAGCTTCTAACAAAACAGCGGCGGGTAAAGCAGAAAACAGAAGGGTGGAGTTTACTATCCTCGATAACTAATCGTATTTAGCTTAATTTAAAAAGCTTTTAAATAGTGCCTGCGAACAGCCATGCTATTTAAAAGCTTTTGTTTTTTCACAGCTTCCATATAGCTTGAAGGAAAGCGCTCCGCTATCCGCGAATAGTATATTCCTAATTCTTTCCGCTTTAACCCTTATTCAGACAATATTCCCACCTTGTTGGCAGGATAACCGCAGGATATCCCCAGGATATCCCGTAGATATCCCGAGGATAACCGCTACTTTTCAAAAAGATGAATTGAAAAACACGGGTTAAAAACACCTAAAAAAGGTAGAAATATTTTTCACTAGGCAGACTGGTTGCCTGGTGCTATTCTATTTTTGAGCTAGGGGAAAACAGGCCTCTGCCCAGGATAAGGCAATATTATAATTGTAGGGGCATTATAAATATGTTAAACTTATAGCTCAAAAGAAGTAAATGAGTACTCAGGTAGTAATCGTACTGGTCTTAACGTTTGTAATTAACCTTATAAGTACCCTTTCGTATGCAGTGCGAATTGTAGGCGTGCGCACCGGACGGGTAGCCATCTCATTTGCGTTGTTTAACATTCTTGTCCTTATATCAAGAACCGCCAACGGGTTTCAGGCACCTCTGCTTGCCAAGACGGTAGAGAATGATATAAAGAATGGTGTATCGCACAATGAAGAGCTCTTTCGGCTTATTATCTTATCCTGTTCTGTAGGAACCATCATTGGGGCTTTACTGGTGCCTACCTTTCAACGTGTTTTATCCAAAGCAGTAATGAATTTTAGTCAACATAGATCAATCCCGAAGTTGATACTTCACGGACTATCCAAAGGCGGAATCATTTATTTCAGAGAAAATCTTACGATGCCAAATAAGGAGAATATCACCGGTATAAAGCTCGATCGTGATTTTCCCTGGAAGATATTTATTCTAAATGTAGTGGCCGTAGGCATTCTTACCATAGGGGTTTTATCAGCTGTATATGCCTCCTATTCAAATCCTGATTACCGAACAACAGCCAGCAACCTGTCAGCATTCATCAATGGGTTTGCCACCATCATCCTGTTTACCTTTATTGATCCATATCTGTCCTCAATGACGGATGATGTTATTCTGGGTACATGTTCTCAGGATACTTTCAAAAAACACATTGTTTATACAATGATTGCACGGCTGCTTGGTACGCTGCTGGCCCAGATACTCTTTCTTCCGGCTTCAAAAATATTAGCCTGGACAGCCACGTGGATATAGGTGAATTTTAAATTATTGATTAGCAAGTATAATGAATACAAAAATATTGATGACCTTAAGTGCTGTGGTAATGGGAGTAGCAGGAATTGTTCTTTCATTTTTGCCACAAGAGCTACTTGGGTATTTTAATAAAACAACACCTGTTCAAACAGAAGTGCTCACTGTACAAATACTAGGAGCTTTGTATTTTGCTTTTGCTATGGTGAACTGGACAGCAAAGGCAAATTTAATTGGAGGGATTTACGGAAGGCCTATTGCTATCGGTAACCTTGCTCATTTTACTATAGGTAGTCTCGCTTTACTCAAAGGCTATACCTCAATCAATAATAGCTATTTTCTTATCCCGACAATTGCTTACATTGTTTTTGCAGTATGCTTTGCTGTTGTGTTTTTTAGACATCCCTTAAAGGAAAATGAAGCCTAGTGTATGGAGCCTCTTCTTACAGGTAAAAAATATGACAAGATTGCCCATTGGTGGAGTAGCACACATATTCATTCAGAATATGGTCTTGCACAGGTGAAGAGGGCCATTCGCTATTGCAAAAATCACGGTACTGCCTTAGACGTGGGCTGTGGCAGCGGAGGAAGAATTACTACCGAGTTGCTGAAAGAGGGATTTAAGATAACAGGGATTGATGTTTCGGAAAGCATGATCAGCATCGCGAAAGCAAACCATCCCGATGTTGATTTTGTTGTAGGAGACATTTGTACCTGGCAGTCCGAAAAGAAGTATGATCTGATTGTTGCTTGGGACAGCCTCTTTCATTTACCCTTTAAGATGCACGTTCCTGTTCTCACAAAGCTATGCAATATGCTCGAACGAGGAGGTATTCTCATCCATACCTTTGGAGATGATTATGGAGAGCATGAGAGCGATTGGCACAACGACAAGTTTTATTACAGTACTATAGGAATAGAAGGCAACCAGAAGGTGATCATTGATAATGATTGCCTGTGTAGGCACCTTGAACTTGATCAATATCCGTTAAGTCATGTTTACATGATTGCTCAACGTAAATAGCAAAATAGTAAGGTAAGCTGTGAGCTGAACTAAGTGTTGCAACGCATGGTATATACATAATAGCTGCCTGAATTACCTTTCAATAATTTTACCTTGCCATTTAATAATTGACTGATGTCAATAGTCGAAAGTAGTTTGATAAACAACAACGGTTCCCACATCTTAATTACCCATACAGTGAGAAACTGTAATTAATATTAGTAAGCCACCAATAACGTTATCAAACTTATGAAGAAACTTATGATTTCATGGCAGGGACTTGCATTCATGGCAATCCTGTCCGTTTTATTTGCCTGTAATGAAAAGGTAAATCCTGATGATGCAATTAAACTGGAAGAGGGTAGTGACTACACGAAGGATAATGTGGGGAAGTTTAAGGCAGCTGGTCGTGTAGCTGTTAATGAAACAGTTACCCTGAAAGGTCCAAATGGATTGTATGTAAGCAGTGAAAACGGAACAGAGCCTATGCGTTGTAGCAGACCAGTAGCTGATGAATGGGAGAAATTCACGATTGTTGACGCAGGTAATGGGAAAGTAGCCCTTAGGAGTATGGGTAAATATGTTTCATCAGAGAACGGAACACAGCCCATTACGTGTAATCGCACAACCATAGGAGACTGGGAGAAATTCACGTTAGTGAACAATGCTGATAATACCGTTTCATTCAGAGGTAATAACAACAGGTACATTTCGTCAGAGAATGGAACTACCGCCATGACATGTAACAGAACCGTTGCAGACGCGTGGGAGAAATTTTCAACCAGTACAACTACTACACAACCTCCGGTAGATGGAACATGGCGCCGTGCTAACCTTACCAACTTTGAGTCTTACCCTGATCCTAATAGTGAAGAGTGTATTAAGTACAACGGATGTACTTGGGCAGGCCAGTTCGCGTTTGTGTCAGGTAAGCAACCAGAGAGCTGGGTAATGGCAAACAACATTGCAGCAGTGCATTCAAGAGATGCCGGAGCGTATCGGTTGAAGACTCTACGTCTAAGACAGGGAACACGGCAAATCGATGTAAAAGTATATGACATGTGTGCTGACTCAGACTGCGGCGGATGCTGTACACAAAATGCAGATGCCGGGGGCATTGGTTTCCTTATTGATATTGAAAAATACACCATGCAACGTTTTGGTTCAGGCTCTGGTGTTGTTGAATGGATGTGCCTTGATTGCCAATAGGTAATTCTTTAGAAAGATGTTTTAATAAGACCGATGCAATCCGCATCGGTTTTTTTGTATCAGCATGGTTTTGAAACAATTAATTGCCGACCTTAGCTATCATCAAAACAAAGACCCTTACCATGATTATCACTGCAACCATTAAAAATAGTTATCGCGAGAACAACATAACTGTCTCTACAGATAATAATGAAAAAAAGATAACAATACCCGGAAAGACAGAAGGCTACGGTTCTTCTGTGAATGGCGGTGAGCTATTGTTCTTGTCACTCGCCACGTGCTTTTGCAATGATATTTACCGTGAGGCTGCAAAGAGAAAAATGATTATTGACTCAGTAGAAGTTTTTGTGTCGGGCAATTTTGGTAAAGAGGGAGAGCCAGGTTCTAATATTGTATATGAAACTAAAGTAAAATCATCAGGTAACTCGCAGCAGGAGATAGATGATCTTATCCATTATGTGGATACCATTGCAGAAATACATAATACATTAAGAAAGGGAGTAAGTGTAACAATAAAAAATCAGAAATGATGCGTTTTGTTTTTTCTCTTAATGATATTGAAAGTTAATTTGCTTATTGAAGAATTATTGTCATGATGTATTTACCGCTTTTAGCGTCGCACTCCCTGGTTCGCTGGCTGGTGTTAGTAAGTTTGCTTATTGCTGTTATTAATGCTTATAGAGGATGGTTATCCAATCGCAGATATTTGAAGTTTGATGATACAATCAGAATAACAGCGGTAACTATTGCACATATCCAGGTTGGAATAGGAGTGTGGTTGTACCTGGTGAGTCCTGTAGTAGACTACTTCCTGCATAACTTTAGTCACGCAGTGCACGAGCGCCATATCCGGTTTTTTGGAATGGAACATATTACCATGATGGTCATAGCCATTATAATTGTTACAATAGGCTCTTCTAAAACCAAACGCAGGCAAACGGATAAGGAGAAGTTTAAGACCATGGCCATCTGGTTTACCATTGCTTTGGTGATCATATTTCTTTCTATCCCATGGGCATTCTCGCCGTTTACGAGTAGGCCGCTGATTAGGTTGTTCTAGCATTAACCCTCGCGCTCTCGTTTTATCTTTACTTTTGCCTGTGGCCCAACCTGTATAGGAACCTTTTCAAGTTCAAGGTTGGCAGCTTCTATACCGTATAATTCTTCTGTTGAAAGGCTATATTTTTTTAGTGCCCTGTAACCTTGTATAATAAGACGATCGAAATTAGAAATCTCACTGTCTGAAGAAGCCCACGAATGGAGTATGATAAATTTAAAATCGGCCATCATACTGTACTTATGTAGTGAGGGATAGGGACTTGTAAGATCTATTTCTCCTGAGTCGGCCATCTCGTGTAAAACCTTATTATATATGAGGTTAACACGATGATCTGTTTTGAAACCTAGTTTTATTCTTACAAAGAAACACCTCTTCGGGATAATAGTATCAACTACATATTTACTGGTGAACGGACTATCAACTGTATCAACATGCAGGAACCAATAAACATCGGCTCGTTTTGGCCTTTTCTTAAAGATCGAGTAAATGATATTTGAATCTATATAACGCTTGGTATCTGCCATTGCAAGAAATACAAGGTTCGTTGCTTCTTTAGGTACCGTTGTATCGGCTTGCAGATCCTGAATCATTCCTACGTAATGCTTCAAATCAACAAATTCTGTATGGCGATCGCGTAGCTTCCGTGCGTGTACAAGAATGTACATCATTACAAAGAACAGGAAAGCGATGGTGAAGGTGAACCACCCACCATGAGGAAATTTATTAAGGTTCGAAATGAGAAACGCGCCTTCAATGGAAAAAAATACAATTGCGAGTGTGAGCGCCCGGAATGTAGACTTTCTTGATATCGAGAAATAATACATCAGCAAAGATGTAGTCATGAGCATATCAAAGGTGATGGCGAGACCATAAGCTCCCTCCATGCGTGGTGAAGATTTAAAGATGAGTACAACACCAATGCATCCCAGCATGAGGATCCAGTTAATGGCTGGAATATAGATTTGTCCTTTTACCTGGCTTGGATAGCGAACACGACTAGCAGGCCATAGCTTGAGTTTCATGGCTTCATTCACCAACGTAAATGTTCCGGATATCAAAGCCTGGCTGGCAATTATTGTGGCCAGCGTTGCCAGTAAAACACTGAAAATAAGAAATGCTTCTGTTTGCGGAAGTATTTCGAAGAATGGAATGGCATTACCTAACACTTTTGATTCATGTTCAAGCAACCACGCACCCTGGCCGAAATAGCTTAAAAGAAGCGCTACTTTTACAAAACCCCAGCTTATTCTTACGTTACCTTTCCCTACGTGGCCGAGATCTGAATACATTGCTTCAGCACCCGTAGTACAAAGAAACACTGAACCGAGAATCCAGAAACCACCCGGATATTTTACAAGAAGATCGAAAGCATAAACAGGATTTATCGCCTTTAATATCTCAGGCTTATGAACAAGGTGGGCAAGTCCTGTTACGGCGAGAAAACCGAACCACAACAGCATAATGGGGCCAAAGGTGCGGCCTACTACACCACTTCCAAATTGCTGGAAAACAAACAGCAGCACAAGAATAATAATGACGATTGTTATAATCGTATTGGTGGTAATTGTAGGGTAAAGAACTTTAAGTCCTTCTATAGCCGAAGTAACACTCATCGCAGGTGTGATGAACCCATCCGAAATGAGGGTAGCACAGCCAATGATCGCCGGATAGATAACCCAGGAAGTTTTGTATCTCCTCACCAACGCATACAAAGCGAAGATTCCACCCTCGCCTTTGTTGTCAGCACTTAATGCAAGGTAGACGTACTTTACAGTTGTGATGAGGGTTAAAGTCCAGAAGACACAGGAAAGACCTCCATAGATCAATTCTTTGGTAATGACCTGCGTTCCGACAATAAAGCGGAAAGTATAAATTGGAGATGTCCCAATGTCCCCGTAAATTATTCCCAGGGATATTAAAACACCTGCAGCTGAAAGTGGTGTTAGATGCTTATTATAACTATTTGCCTCATTCATTTTACTGGACTCCGTCTTTGGGTCGCGCTATAATCAATCTGTTACTCTTGTCATATGAGAAGTAGCTTAACAGCCAATTCATAAAAACAAAGAATTTATTTTTAAATCCAATTATTGAGATGAGGTGTACAAACATCCAGACCAACCAGGCAAAGAAGCCCTGAAACTTGAGTGTTTTAAGGTCGACTACAGCTTTATTTCGACCAATGGTAGCCATTGCTCCTTTATTCTTGTAGCGGAATGCTTTTAAAGACTGATTATTCATTAGCCTTTTAATGTTTTTGGCGACCAGTTTACCTTGCTGCATTGCAGGAGGTGCCATCATCGGATGTCCGTTTGGATAGAGGGGATCGCCTTCCATCAGGGCCACGTCACCAATAGCAAAGATGTTGTTATAACCTTTTACACGATTAAATTCGTCTACCTTTATACGTGATGCTTTTCCCAGGCTCTCGGCGTTTAACCCATCAACAGGGTTTCCTTTAACACCCGCTGCCCAGATTAAAGTTTTACTGATGAGTTTCTCGCCTGTATTAAAAACAACCTGATGGCCGTCGTAAGACTTCACGGCGCAGTTGAGATGAACTTTAACGCCCATCTCCTGCAGGTATTCAAGTGACTTCCTTCCGGCAATGTCTGACATTCCATTGAGCAAACGGGGTGTTGCTTCAATCAGATGAATGTCCATGTGGCCGAGCTCTAACTCAGGATAGTCTTTAGGAAATACATATTTTTTTAATTCAGCAACAGCACCTGCCAGCTCTACACCTGTTGGTCCCCCTCCAACAATTACTACATCGAGGTAACTGTTCATTAACTCCTTATCTTCAATCAATAGTGCTGTTTCAACGTTTCTGATAATGATGTTTCTAAGTTTTATGGAGTCAATGATGGTTTTCATGGGATAGCCATGCTGCTCAACATCTTTAAGTCCATAAAAATTAGTTTCTGCTCCGGTAGCTAACACCAGGTAATCATATTTTATAGTACCTATAGAGGTAGCTATGCAATTTTTCTCAGCGTCAATGGACTGGACTTCCGCCAACCTGAAATGAAAATTGGTATTTCCTGAAAAGTGCTTTCTAAATGGGAAGACGATCGAGCTTGTTTCCAGCCCTGAAGTGGCAACCTGATAAAGAAGCGGCTGAAAAGTATGGTGATTGTACTTATCGAAAAGTACGATTTGAGTTTGAGTTTTTTGTAGTCCTTTAACTACTTCTAATCCTCCAAAACCTCCTCCAATAACGATAACCCGAGGTTTGCCCAGATCAGCAATACGCGTGGTAATTAAGTTGGGCATTCAGTATACTAAATACTTAGTTGTTAAACGGTGGCAAATTTAAATGCGTTTAATCAATCGCAAAATGATTTCATTAGAATGTTGATTTTGAGGCTCTAACAGAAACGAAATGCACTTAAGCGACGGTTACTTATTATTTTAGATGACTTAACCGTTCGTTATCTTAAAATCCCGTATTTTTGCCTTTCATAACCCCAAATTCAAATAGGATATGCTTAAAAAGCTTGTTTTAACGCTTTCAGTAGCTGGAATGATTGTAAGCTGCGATACTAAGGAAAAAGAACAATTACGTACCGAGGTAGACTCCCTAAGACAACAACTTGAAACTAGCCAGAGAATGGCTGAAACGCTAACAGAAGTAGGCACATTGATGGATTCCATTGATGCCAGCCGTCAGCTACTTCGTGTTAATATGGTAGAAGGTACAACCTACGGCGACTATTCTGCCCGTATGAAAGACCTTAACTCTTATGTGAAAGAAACACAAGGAAAGATTGCTGAATTAGAGAAATCGTTAAAGGATTCAAAAGCAAACAGCAGTGTATTCTCTAAAACTATCAAGAAACTAAAAGCTGATCTTGAAACACGTACGCAGGAGATTGCTATGCTGCAAGAGCAAGTTGAGAAATACAGAAGCGAGAATGAAAACCTAATCAATACAGTTGGTTTGCAGGAAGCAGAGATAGCAGACAAGCAGGCACAGATTGATGCAAAGGCGCAAGAGCTTGCGCTTATTGAAGCACGCGTACAAGAGTTAATGATTCAATCTAAAGTAAGCGAAGCAGATGCTTATTACACACGGGCTCAGGCTGTAGAAGAAGCGGCTAACCGGACAAAACTTGCCCCTAGAAAGAAGAAGGAAACATTTAAAGAGGCGGTTGAGTTGTATAAGAAAGCTCTTTCTTTAGGGAAGAATGAAGCGCAGGCTAAAATTGATGAGCTTGAGAAGCGTCTTTGATATTCTCAGATTTTGATGATATTTATAGGGCTGTTTATTAGCAGCCCTTTTTATTTTGCTATATGTTAATTAGTATTCTTTTTACATTATTTCTTGTTATACTCAATGCTTTCTTTGTTGCGGCAGAATTTGCGATAGTAAAGGTGCGATCTTCGCAGCTGGATCTGAAAGCAAAAGAAGGTCATCGGATGGCCAGCCTTGCGAAGAACATAGTAAATAACCTTGATGCTTATCTTTCTGCTACACAATTAGGAATAACTATAGCAAGTCTTGGATTAGGATGGGTAGGGGAGTCTGTTGTTGCTGATATTTTGATAGGAACCTTGCATTTCTTTGGGGTTGAGCTTGATGTCGAAACTGCACATAAAATAGCAGTGCCTTCTGCTTTTGTTCTTATCACTATACTTCACATTGTTTTCGGAGAACTTGCCCCAAAATCTTTTGCAATACAAAGACCTGAAAGTACAACGCTTTGGTTGGCAGCTCCTCTGAATATTTTCTATTGGTTGTTCAAACCTTTTATATTTATTCTTAATGGATTTTCCAACTTTATACTTCGGTTAATAGGTATTACTCCTCTAAAGGAAGCAGAGGTTCACTCACCTGAAGAGCTGAGGATGATGGTAGAGCAGGGAAAGAAAAGCGGTGTTATTGAAGCGAGAAAGTATGAGATCATCAGAAATGCGTTTGATTTTGCAGAACGTTCTGCAAGGCAGGCAATGGTGCCACGTACGCATGTATTTGGTATTAACAAGTCGTTGCCGATAGCTCAAAGTATAGATAAGATTCTGGAGAATGGGTACTCCCGTATACCGGTATATGAAGGTACCATTGACCATATTGTTGGTATTATCTTTACCAAAGATCTTCTTCCTAAACTGATAAACGGTTCGGAGATGAAGATAGAGGATATTATGCGCCCCGCGCACTATATCGCTTCCAACAAGAAGCTTATCGATATAATGAAGGATTTTCAGAAGCAGCACATTCAATTTGCAATAGTGGTTGATGAGTTTGGTGGTACGGAAGGTGTAATTACCATGGAAGATATACTAGAAGAGCTAGTGGGTGAGATACAGGATGAGTATGATTCAGAAACACCTTTAATAGAGCGGGTAGATGATAAGAAATTCCGCGTTCAGGGATCTGTTACACTGGTGGCATTAAATGAGGAGCTTCCACGACCCCTGCCTGAAAATGATATTTATGTTACACTTGCAGGAATGTTAATCGACATTGTAGGTCGGATACCGAACGTGGGTGAGACGATAAACTTTGATGATTACACATTTACGGTAGTAAAAAGAATAAAGAACCAGATAATACTTGTTGATGTAATAGACAGGTATGTTGCTGAACCTGTAGATTAAGTTTTACTAAGATTTCTTTACTCATTGAAAGTGGTTGTGAGCAATAGCATCTGGAATGATATTGACCTACAACCACTTTTTGTATTTAAAGTATCCTACCATGGAGGCTGCTATTACTGCCATTACTCCCCATACAGCAAAGTACCCGTATTTCCATTTAAGCTCAGGAAAATACTCGAAGTTCATACCGTAAACACCTACAATAAACGTTAGGGGTATGAAGATGGTGGATATGATGGTGAGTATGCGAATAACTTCGTTTAGTTTTTGATTTTGCATGTTAATATGCAGATCGGTAAGTGTGGCAGCAAGGTCTCTATACGTATCCAGGAGATCAATCATATGAATAACATGATCGTTGATGTCGGAGAAGAAGCGGATGTTTTCGTCACGGATGAAATCACTTTCGTTTTTAATAATCCGGCTAATGGCTTCCCGCAATGGATAGAGTGCTTTATGAAGGTAGATTAATTCTCGTTTGATGAGTTGAACTTTTGTAAATGTATTTTGAGAAGCTTCCTGCTGAATATCATCTTCTATATCATCAATCTGTTCGCCGATATTGTCCAGAACGTTGTAGTAGCTCTCTACAATAATTTCCATCAGCCTGTACAACAAATAGTCAGCCTGCTTTTTTCTTACCCTTCCCTGGTCAAGTCTTATTCTTTCGCGAAAAGTATCAAACAAGTCACCTTCCTTTTCCTGGAACGTGAGGAGGTAGTTTTTTCCTAATACAAAGCTTATCTGTTCATAGTCTACGTCAGGTCCGTTGATCTTGTATAACATTTTCATGGTAACGAAGAGATGATCATCATACTCTTCGGACTTGGGACGCTGATTATTCAAGACATCTTCAACAAGCAGTGAGTGAAGTTTAAAGTGGGATTGAAGCTTGTCAATTATCTTAGTGTCGGTAAGACCGTCGAGGTTAATCCAGTTTATACAATCTTCCTGTATATTGTTACTTAGCTCTTCTACTGAAAATTTTTCAACTTTGTTATACTTTTCCTTATTGTAGGTAATGAGTTCCAGTATTACCTTATCTTTTGGCACTTCATCTACGTGAGCGAGGTGCAAATGCTTTGCAGTCATAGTACTTTATCAGCCGTGGGTGTTTCTCTTAAATAAACTATGCGATGAGGATAAGCAATTTCAATACCCTCTATATCGAACCGGTGTTTAATGGATTTAAGCAAATCACACTTCATATTGAAACCACTTGATGGGTTTTTGGCCCACACATAGGCACGTAATTGTTGTGCCGAGTCAGCAAATGATATAAGCAGTACTTCTACTTGTGGTTTATCATTGCTCCTTTCTTCTGCGGTTCTGTTGTCAATACATTCAGGATGTTTCAGTGCCTCGTCTCTCATAATCTCTACGGCATGGTCAACATTGCTTTCGTAGGTGATTCCAATTTCAATAAACATCCGCACTTTTTCTTCCGTAAGCGTTGAGTTAATGATGGTCTCATTATTCATTACGCTATTGGGGATAACAATTCTTCTGTTTTCAAAATCCTTAATAATTGTATGTCTTAAAGTAATGTCTTCAACATCACCCTGGTAGAGCTGGCCTATTCTAACCCGATCTCCTACACTAAAAGGTTTGAACATTACAATAAAAATTCCGCTTACGATATTAGAAAACGCAGACTGAGAAGCAAAGCCTACGATAGCGGCAATAACACCAGCACCGGCAAAAAGTGCTGTTCCATAATTTTTTAGTTGAGGGATGGAATCGAAGATAACAATGAAGGCAATGATATAGACTATAAACTCAACAGCGTTTTTCAGAAAGTTGAACTGTGTCTGGTCGACAATTTTTAGTTTACGGGAGGCTCCATTAACACCTTCACCTATAATGTATCGTAGAACACGACCTACAATCACTGCAATGATGAGGACAATAATCGCGAAAATGACATAATCCCAGTTATTGCCAAGTAACTTCATGGTTCTAAAATAATAAAGGTATAGTAGGAGTCAACACGAAATGAAAATGGGCAATAAGTAACAGGAATTTAATGAATATATAAGCCTTAACTGAGCAAAAAATTATAGTGGATTAAAAAACGTTGTGTATTATTGCGCTGCATGCCGTTACGTTTAGAAGACATAAAAGCACCAATAGCGAAAGAAATGGAGGAATTCGAGCCTAAGTTCAGGGCTTCCATGAAAACCAAGGTTTTGCTGCTGGATAAGATTATGAGCTATATCGTAAAGCGCAAGGGAAAGCAGATGAGACCGATGTTTGTCTTTTTGAGTGCGGGTGCATGTGGTGGAATTAATGAATCTACCTTTCGAGGGGCCTCGCTTATTGAGTTACTACATACAGCGACACTCGTTCACGATGATGTGGTTGACGAGGCCAATTACAGACGAGGTTTTTTTTCAGTAAACGCCCTTTGGAAGAACAAAATAGCTGTGCTGGTCGGGGACTTCCTTTTGTCTCGCGGGCTTATCTTATCAGTTGAAAATAAAGATTTTAATTTACTTACCATTGTAACTCATGCTGTTCGTGAGATGAGCGAGGGAGAATTGTTGCAAATGGAGAAATCGCGCAGGCTGGATATTACTGAAGATGTTTATTACGATATCATCAGGCAGAAGACGGCATCACTGATAGCTTCGTGCTGTGCTGTAGGAGCAAGCTCGGCAGGTTCAAGTGATGAGGTTATTGAGAAGATGCGACAATTTGGTGAGAAGATAGGGATGGCTTTCCAGATCAAAGACGATCTTTTCGATTATGGTGAAATGGAAATTGGAAAACCTGTTGGCATAGATATCAAAGAAAAGAAAATGACGCTTCCGCTGATATATGCGCTCTCCAAATCGAACTGGTTTGAAAAACGCAGGATCATCAGCATTGTCAAAAACGAAAGCAATAAGCCTAAAAAAGTAAAAGAGGTTATCACTTATGTGAAGAAGTCGGGCGGGATTGAATATGCCGTTCAGAAAATGATAAGCTACCACCAGGATGCGATAGCTATATTAAGAACACTTCCCGAGTCTCCCTATCGTAACTCTCTTGAGCAGTTAGTGCAGTTTACTATAGACAGGACTAATTAAGTTAGTGCAGCGTAGTTTAACCGTTCTCGTCACCCAATTATAGTACAATACTTTATAGAAGTAACTCCTCTAAGAACCGGAACTGGATTAGTCTACCTATAACTTATCTTCTATAGGTTGGATAATGGTAGCCAAAAGGCCATCGGAATTTGAAGGAAAATGCGCAGGTGGATTATAAAAAAAGAAAACCGCTCTGGGGGACAGAAACGGCTTTTCTTAACCTAAATCTATGAGAAATTCTAGTGTATGCTTTCTTAACTTAAAATTACTTTACTTCTACCTGCTTCTAACACAGCGTAATCTTTCCAGGATTGGAAGTCAGAAGGCTCAAGCGCTTTAAAAGCAGGACCTGAATTTTCGGGAGCGAAGTTGCCAGCGCTTTCCCACCATCTCTTTGCCATTTCTTTTGCTGACTTGCGATCTATATTTTCAAACAGGTTGATACATGAATCTGAGATCATCCATGGCTTTTCAATGTTGCTGTACTTTTCAAATATCAGTGTACGCATCTGTGTTCCACTTTGCTGATTTTTAAAGTGAGAAACAGAATATGATATAGTTTCAGGTTCAGTCATGATCATATCCCAGTATTTCTTCGAGGCTACTACCTGTGCTGTTGTAAGCAGGTATCCGAAACCACTTTCTATCTGCTCTTTGGTAATCGGGCAACGCGCTTTCAATTCTGGTTTCTTTTTTCCGAGTAGTTTTTCTAAGAAGGCCATATTTTATTCTTTAAAGGTTCGGTCATTGATCCACACAACAATAGATACTCCATAAAGGGTGAATAGTTGCATGTAAGACTAAAAAATTATGAAAAGGTTACAGAAAATGCTGTAACTAAGGCATTTAAATTAAGAAATATTGGGGAAAGACCCAAGTTAAAGGTCTATAAAGAAAGTCGGAAGTGTGCAATTTCGTGAAAGAATATGGTAAACGTGTGGTTATTAAGATCTAGGGGGCCGAGTCAGCACGGTGTAGATA
>NZ_JAHESD010000069.1 GCF_018598585.1 Chryseosolibacter indicum | reverse complement strand
AAGATACTAGTCATAGATAACTGAGACGCGCAGCCCATAACAATGCATATAAATCATGCCGGCAGATTTTGATGTTTGATTATTAATTTCGTCTGCCGGCACGCTTTATATGCTAGCGTTAACAAGTTCACAATTATACCCGTTTCTAATGCATCAGGTATATACTCTTAGCCCTTAAACTTTATTGTGTTCTTCACCAACAAACGTACATAGCATCTAACCGTATCAACAATCAGATAAAAGTACTTTCATGAGGTCGGCTCCGATATCCAAATTCACCTTGCTTGTTTGGTATGAACAGTGAAGAGCAACACAGCAATCCCCTAGCTCCTGCCACCACCGAGTAGCAGATCGCCAGCCTGCCCGAATACCTGAACTGACTTTCCACTAGGCAAACCTGAGCTTTTCAATAAAATAGCAAGGGAGAAACGTAATCCTGCAAACCCGGCACTTATCAAATTAAGCAGAGCCTGTCAATTTCAATAGCGAAATGGCCAGTGACTGGTTTTGGCTACGCATTGCCTTGCTTTGGCTACGCAGCGCCGCGGTGGTGCAACGAACTTTGTCATAGTTAAATCAAGAAAATATGTCAAACTAAAGCGCCACCAAAAATGAACATCGCGGCCAGTAGCATCGATGTTCTCAGTCACAAAAGCAGGTTTCTGGATCACTGCTTTTTGCATGCGCTCATTGCATTTTTTTCGCAGCATCATGCAACGTTAGCATCCGGCCAAAACAACAAACACATTACAAAATGAAAACACAAACTCCCATTTTTTCTTTCAGTCCTATTGTACTATCTGTACCCGGACGTCACGTTAATCTTGAAATGAAAGTTTCCGCTCCATCAACTGGCAACAACCTACCCGTGATTCTTCTTTCTCACGGCCACGGCAATTCGAATTTCCTCTCTTCTTACAGAGGATATGGACCCATGGTAGATTTCTTTGCATCGAACGGCTTTGTAGTTATTCAACCAACGCATCAAAATTCAAAGGCGTTAAAACTTTCACCCTCTTTGCCAGAAGCACCGTTGTTCTGGAGCTCAAGAGCAAATGATATGAAATTCATTCTGGATAATATAGACAAAATCATTTCCGCAGTACCAGGCTTAAGCGGCCGTGTCGACAAGGGCAAAGTTTCTGCAATAGGTCATTCATTAGGTGGTTACACAATGGGCATGCTAGCAGGTATGGAAGTCACTGACCCTGCTACCGGAAAGAAAGTCAACTTTGCCGAACCAAGGCTGAAGGCAAGGGTGCTTATCGGAGCACCTGGTGGTCCGGAAGGATTAAACGCTTCTGCAGGACAACGTTTTCCTGTATTAGCAGGAACAGACTACACCACAATGGATTTGCCTGCGCTCATAGTAAACGGAGACAAAGACAAAAATCCGATGTTTTCCGATTTGGATAATTGGCGTGAAGATGCCTACCACCTAAGTCCTGGTCCCAAAGATTTGTTCACAGTATTCGGAGCCGAACACATCTTTGGAGGGATTTCAGGTTATGATGCGCTCGAAACATCCGATGAGAATCCCGAACGCGTTGATTTCGTTTGCCAAACAATCTTATCGTATCTTCGCAGTGCACTCGACCCAAAAGACAACAGTTGGGAGGAGACAAAGAAAGCTCTTAATAATGTAGCCGGTGCTAAGGGTCGTATCGACAGCAAGTAATCCCCAGTAGTATGAAAAATGAAACATCGAACAATCGATTTGAATCATTATCAAAGGTGCATAAGGTGCTGGGTATGCCAGCACCTAACCACCCTCTCGTAACCCTGGTAAACAACGCGGAAGGCAATGTTCCCTTAGAAAGACTGCCGAGTCCTCACGTTTTAAACTTTTACAAGATTTCATACAAAATGAATTTTCATGGAAAGTTTAAATACGGGCAACAGTTCTATGATTTTGATGAAGGAGGTATGTTCTTCGTTGCGCCAAATCAAATCACCGGGCACGCTGGTCACATTGCTGACCACTCAGGTTATACGTTACTTTTTCACGCAGACTTTCTGCTCGGCTATCCGCTCGCACGGAAAATAAAAGAATATGGTTTCTTTTCGTATTCAGTAAACGAAGCCCTGCATTTATCTACAGAAGAAAAGGAAACAATTGTTTCGGTTTTCAAAATTATAGAGCAGGAATTAAAAGCAAGAATAGACCACTTCAGCCAGGATGTTGTGATATCACAAATTGAATTGCTTTTAAATTATGCGAACCGTTTCTACAACCGCCAGTTTATCACGCGCAAGGCAGTTAGCAACGACCTGCTACAAAGGGTAGAAGAGTTACTTGATGCTTATTTCAAATCTGAGGAAACGCATGGACTTCCAACCGTTCAACATCTCTCAGATCATTTGAACGTGAGCCCAGATTATCTGAGTGACATGCTCAGATCGCTCACGGGCCAAAATGCGCAGCAGCATATCCATAATAAACTTATTGAAAAAGCGAAGGAAAGACTGTCAACAACTAAATTGTCAGTGAGCGAAATTGCTTACGAACTGGGCTTCGAACATCCGCAATCATTCAGCAAATTCTTCAAACTCAAAACGAACTCGTCGCCAGTAGATTTTCGACGATCTTTCAACTAGCGGTGAAAAGGTTGCCGTTGCTAATTATTTGAAATCCGGATTTAACCTCGGAGTGTGACTACTACAATAATTCATACGGGCTGTAATCACGACTAGCTTAACTCCACCCATCGATGCTAAGCAACTCAACCGCGTTCAATTTACCTTTCAACAGAACCTTACCAAGATCCTGTGTTTGCATCTTATGATGGGGGCCAAGTTTGTCGAGTAACGTTTTTGAAGCGATGAAACGCTTCTCTTTTTCATTGCAAATACTCTGTATTCTTGCCGTTGTATTTAGCGTGTCGCCATGATGAGCAATGTCTCTTTTAACATCGCCAATTTCCACGGTTGTAACAACACCCGTATGGATTCCGGCTTTGAATTCAGGAAGAAGACCGTATACTGTCATGTAGTATGCTGATCGATTCTGAAATGCCTCTTGACAAGCAAAATAAAATTGAACACAAAAGTGATCTTTTAGTCCATCACTCTCAGGCCAGGTCACAACGATTTCGTCTCCGACATATTGATAAATTTGTGCGCGAAAACGATGGAGCACACTATTGATGTCTAAAAAGCAGTCTCTGATAAATGAGCTGTATTTTAAATGCCCTAACCTCTCGGCTGTAGAAGTCGAAGACTTCAAATCCATAAACATAAATATGCGATGTTCTTCTTTTGGATTTCGGTAGTTACCAAGAAGCAACGGCAGAAGAATGCCAGGACCATATTTCTTATTCACTTGATTGATGAAGCTGATCAGCAGTGTCATAAGGAAATAGTAAATGACGAAGAGCCGGAAAAGTAAGCCCCATGATTCATCACTCAGCACTTTATAATCTTCGGGTATAGCAGGTGACATAACCAAGGCAAATAATACATGTTTTAAGAGAAAGAAGATAAGTATAAGAACCCCCAGGGAGGTGATTGCTTTTAGGACGATAACTTTTCCAAGCGCAAGGTTCCTGAAGTATTTCTGATCTAAAAAATAGTGCATTGGGCCGAGGATCAGGCCATATGCAACGCCCATAAACAATGCAATTAGCAGAAGCGGTGTTAAGGGTCCGGAGACAGATACTTGAAACGTCTGACCAATGAAACGTGATGTGGTATGCATTATATACATAACCAATACATTGGCGACGATCCAAAAATTTATTTGGATCCCTACATAGGATATAAGCGGAAACTTCGACGCAAATCGGTTAACTAGTTTCGTGTAATCAAATTTTTCCCTCATCTGTTTAACACCTTCTGATTGCAGTTTGATTAGGATAGACAGTTGCGGAAATATAGGAAAATCCTTAACCGCTTTTTGTGTCAATGAATGTATTCTCTTAGAATACTTGAAAATTGAACTTCCACCAAACAACCTTCGACTTTTAGCCTTTGTTAATGTTCTTCACCAACAACCTGCAATACTAAGCCATTTATTGTTAAATAAAATAATATCACGCGCGCTCACTTCACTTATTTATTAACAACAAGGAGCAAGAGAATTAGAAAAATAATTAATAAATTAATGTACTGACACACCTTATGTGCCGTCATGCGCAGGCCTATGGGTACTTATCTTCCAACAGTAAATAATTGAAGACAATCAATCTATTAACGATATTATATCGTCTATTGAAGAAGACCCTACTGAAGAAAGTACGGCCTGGCAAGACGAAATGAATTAGAACTGCGTACCTTATGGCTGTATTTAGGTGAATTGTAGTTTAGTTTTCAAAAATGCTGGCAGAAGAATATTAATTTAATCTCAACATGAGGTGGTGGACTTATAGGCGATATAGACTTTGGGTTATCAATACGGACAAAGAAACGTTCTTATACAAATGGGACAATTGGAAGTTATTAATGCCTTCGATTGAAAAACTTCTAACGCTAACAAAGGAAAAGGCATTCATAAAGACATCCCAAAGTTTCAAGTTTGAAAATAAATGGTTGGCATTCGGAAGGATGCCATGGAGTGAAGAGAGTAATATAAAATGGACAACTAAGTATCGGACTAGTGAAAATGAATCAAGACTACAGTTCTACGATACGGAAATTTGGGCACCTGATTGGAATGAGGTGGATAGAAGCAATGTACCTCCAGACATTTATATTAAGTTATATAATCTCGGATTTAAATCAATACAGGAAGGACTTATAATTGCAATACCTAGGCGAATTGCAGTAAGACAAAAAGAGTTAATCGAATCAGAACTTACACAACTAACCAAATTAATTCCAAATTCCACACAAGCAATGATTACACGACTTTGGTACCCTTGGTGGAGATTTAATAATCAAATACAAGATATGAATCCTCAAGAATTGGAAATGATTATTAACGAAGGCGATAAGTTTAGCCACAAATAAGCTCTTAACCAAAACCTTTGGTATTCTTCAGGGCACTCGAGCAATACTAAGTCACTGTAAAAACCAAAGGCATACGTTAACGAAAGTGAACACGAACAAGAGCAATACAACACTCTAGCCTTTGTTGGTGTTCTTCACCAAGAAACGTACAATACTAATCTACCTGTAAAAACTAAAGGCATGTGTTAATGGAACCATGCATCCAATCAGCCTGAATCCCAACCTAACCTTGCTTGTTGGTTAACACCAACAAGAGTAATACAACCCTTTGGTTTAATTCATCATCCGGTAATCATTCGGCGTAACGCCTGTCTTTTGTTTGAATAAACGAGTGAAATGCTGCGGGTATTTAAAGCCCAATTCGTAAGCGATTTCACTCACAGATTTATTCATGTCAAATACCCTCTCTTTCGCCAGATCTATCACTTTTGATTGTATGTATTCCTGAGCAGACCTGCCCGTTTCTTTCTTCACCAGGTCACCAAAATAGTTGGGTGACAGATGTAGGGCTTCGGCGCAATACGCTACGGAAGGCAAGCCTTCGTTCTGCGGTTTATCAGATGAAAAATAATCTTTCAATAAATGTTCAAACCGTTCCAGAATTCCTTTGTTTGCATTGTCGCGCGTAATGAACTGGCGGTCATAAAAACGGATGCAGTAATTAAGCAGCAACTCGATGTTAGATGCGATGAGCCGTTTGCTGTGCTTGTCTAAATTTTGATCGAGTTCGTGCTCAATTTTCGAGAAGCAATCAATCACAATACTCTTCTCTTTGTCCGACACGTGAAGTGCCTCATTTACATCATACGAAAAGAAAGAATAATCGTGGATGTGTTTGCCCAACGGAGTGCCGTTTATCAGGTCGGGATGAAAGAGTAATACCCAACCTTTCGGAGCAAATATTTCAAAACCGGGTTGAACGCCTATCACCTGTCCAGGCGCTACAAATATCAGACTCCCTTCCTGGTAGTCATAATGACTTCTTCCATAGCGCAGGTGGCCGTAGTTCAACTCTTTAAGCCCCACAGCATACAAACCAAAGTTGAACGACCTGGCGGGCATTGGTAGCGCTTTCGAAAGATCAATCACGGCAACCAAAGGGTGTTTGGTAGTCAAGCCCCGCATGGTGTTATATTGCGCAATACTGTCAATTTTTACAATCTCTTCCATACCCTATTCATTTATCATTACAAAATTAAAAATTAGAGTAAGCCTTTTTAATACAGTCCTGTCAATCAGTAATAGTGGTAAGAAAACCCGTAATCTGTATACAAAACCGCTTGCGTTTCCTTCACAATTTTGGGCAACAAAAAACATACAAAATGAAAATACGACAATTAGGGACTTCGGGATTAGAAGTGTCCGAACTTGGGTTCGGCTGCATGGGATTAAGCCATGGGTATGGTCCGGCAACAAACGAAAAAGATGCCATTGCAATCATTCAAAAAGCATATGAATCAGGCATTACTTTCTTTGATACAGCAGAAGTGTATGGACAAGGCGCCAATGAACAATTGCTAGGAAAAGCACTGCACGGTGTACGAGATAAAGTAATCATCGCCACCAAATTTGGATTTAAAAACGGCAGGAATACAGATGGTTTGAATAGTCGGCCAGAGCGCATCAGGCAGGTGGCGGAAAACTCGCTCCGATATCTGCAAACCGATTATATCGACTTATTTTATCAACACCGCGTTGACCCGGATGTACCTATTGAAGACGTTGCGGGAACCGTAAAAGATCTGATTGCCGAAGGCAAAGTAAGACACTTCGGTATGAGTGAGGCAGGCGTGCAAAGTATACGCAGAGCGCATGCCGTACAACCCGTGGCAGCCCTGCAAAGTGAATACTCTATGTTTTGGCGCGAACCCGAAAAGGAAATCATTCCATTGCTTGAAGAATTGGGCATTGGCTTCGTTCCGTTTAGTCCGTTAGGCAAAGGATTTTTAACGGGGAAGATGAATGCGGAGACTGAATTTGACAAGACCGATTGGAGAAATGTAATGCCGCGTTTTAGCAAAGAAAACCGCGAAGCAAATCAAAGTATTGTTGACCTTGTAATAAAGATTGCGGGAGAACATAACGCAACGCCAGCACAGATTGCGTTGGCGTGGCTGCTGGCGCAAAAGCCATGGATTGTACCGATTCCGGGAACCACAAAAATGGCGCGTCTAGAAGAGAACATAGGTGGTGCATACATCACCTTAAGCAATAATGATTTAGTCAACATCAATAAAGCTTTGGACAGCATCAACCTTCACGGAGAACGATATCCGGCGAGCCTGGCAGGCCTGCAAGGCAGGTAAGCATACAGACAATTACAAAGCAATGAACATAACATTAAATAACGGCATAAAAATGCCGCTGCTTGGTTTTGGCACTTACTTGCTTGGGAATGGTTCAGCTTGCGAGCAGTCTGTGGTTAATGCTTTAAGCATTGGTTACAGACTGATCGACACAGCTGCGGCGTACCATAATGAGCAATCGGTAGGCAGAGCGATTAAAAAAAGTAACGTGAAACGAGATGACATCTTTGTGACCACCAAGTTTTTGCCCGATGATCTCGGGTATGAAAAAACAAAGCGCGCCTTTGAAGCATCGCTAAAAAATTTAGGTCTTGAGTATATTGATCTGTACTTGATTCATCTCCCGCAGGGTGATGTAAATTCTGCCTGGGCAGCCATGGAAGAATTGTATAAAGAAGGTAAAGTAAGGGCCATCGGTGTAAGTAATTTCAACATGAATCAGATTCAGAATTTACTAACGCAGCATAGTGTGATACCTGCAGTCAATCAAGTAGAGACACATCCATTTTCTCAAAAAACAGAAATACAGAAAGCGCTGAAAGCTCGAGGCATCCAGTTGGAGTCATGGGCCCCCTTTGCTCAGGGAAAAAACAATCTTTTTAATAATGAAATTTTAAAAGCGCTTTCAGGCAAATATAACAAGAGCATCGCCCAGGTGGTTCTGCGATGGTAATCCAAAGAGAAGTTGTGGCCATTCCAAAATCATCGAATACCGAAAGGATAGTTGAAAATTTCAATGTATTTGATTTTGCGTTGTCTTCCGATGACATGACAACTATCAAATCCTTGGATCAAGGTAGAGGACTAATTTATCATGTTTAAAAACTTTGAAAACAGTAGGTAACAGTTAGCGCCTAGACGTTGTTGGTGAAGACGCCAAGAGCAAGGTGCTTTCACGCCGTTTATAAACAACAACCATATCTTTACATATTTTACTGTCACGTCAAGAATGTAATCATTTATTTTAGACGACGATGGACAACAACAAACTTGCAACTAAACCTCACTACCCAATATTGGATGGACTGCGTGGGGTTGCTGCGTTGATCGTAGTATGTTTTCACCTCTGTGAACCACTCGCAACAAGTCATCTTACTCAACTTGTTAATCACGGTTACCTGGCTGTTGATTTCTTTTTTTTGCTCTCGGGCTTTGTTATCGGCTACGCTTATAATGACAGGTGGAATAAGCTTACTATTGGTGGGTTTCTCCGGCGTCGCTTCGAACGCCTTCAGCCTCTCGTGGTACTTGGCATGACCTTCGGTGCCATTGGTTTCTATTTTACTGATTCCTCTATATGGCCTTTGATTCATACCATACCCCTATGGAAATTGCTCCTGGTTACGCTTATTGGATATACGCTCCTACCTATTCCATTATCAATGGATATCAGAGGCTGGCAGGAAATGCATCCGCTTAACAGCGTTGGATGGTCTTTATTCTTCGAGTACATCGCAAATATTTTATATGCAGTTGGACTTCGAAAATTATCAATTAAAGGGCTATTTATTTTTGTTTTTATCGCGGCTGTAGTCCTTTTCCATTTTGTGCTTACCAACTCCAGAGGAGATGTCGCCGGTGGTTGGACCCTCAACTGGGAGCATATGCGGATTGGACTAACAAGAACTATTTATCCATTTTTTGCTGGCCTGCTTTTATCTCGGGTAGCCAAACCTGTTTCTATTAGAAACGCTTTTCTTTGGTGCAGCCTTCTTATTGTCGCCGTGCTTCTTATGCCACGCATAGGAGGCGCAAATCATTTATGGATGAATGGTTTGTATGAGGCAATATGCATCGTATTTATTTTCCCTTGCATAGTTTATCTTGGTGCAAGCGGTGTGATACAAAAGCAGGCGGAAAGTAAAGTTTGCAAATTCTTAGGTGACCTGTCCTATCCGCTTTATATGGTCCATTACCCACTTGTTTATTTTTATGTGGCATGGGTAAGTGATCATAAAGGAATAACGCTTGTACAAGCATGGCCATATGCTTTGCTTACTCTTATTGGCTCAATAATATTAGCTTATATAAGCCTAAAATGGTATGACGAACCTGTGCGCGCCTGGTTGCGGAAAAAGCTAAAATGACCACAGCCAGTTTATTGCTCTTGCTCAGCTTTTTGCAGAATACGTGTTTCATTCGGTTTGTCGCAATCCCAACTCACACTCTTGCTGGTGAAGAAACTCTAACACGAGCAAACGATGAAAAGAATTTTTAACAGAACAAGAATAAATTATTGATATGAGGCTTCTCCTTGTACTGATTATTCCAACTATAACGATACTGACCCCATTGATTATTCTGATTTCAATCGGAAGAAGGAAAAACAAAATTGATCGGGTTAACTTTGTTGTTGCCATTCTTGGATGTTTTTTACTCGGGCTAGTCGTTCCCATTGTAGCAACTTTCCTTTCTGCTCAAGGGCTAGTTTACAGTTTCGAAGCGGATAGCCCAAAATGTGTGACGGGTGCTGCTGTGTTCATCTTCTTTGGTTACCTGGTAAACCTTATTGGTGTACCACTTGCCGGGATAGCACTATTTCCTCCAAAACACAGGAACAGCAGTGAAGTAAGCTGACACACGACTTAATAATAATTTATACGCAAAGAGTTTGACAATTAATAATTGATATGCCGCATTACTTCTAGCCTTGGTTGGGTGTTCTTCACCAATAACAAACGTGCAACACTAAAGGGGTAAACATTAACGAGAATGTATCCAGGCGGTAGCCCTGATATCACACCTCTATTTTGCTGATACTTAACTTCACCTCATCCTTCCTTTGGCTTCCCAAACGTTGTTTGTCTTATCAATATCAACATCATAATCGCCACCCAAAGTTATTTTTGTGACGGGTATCTTAGTACGGATCTTCATGGTATAGACATCGTTCTTATTCGACCAGCATGATATATGTTTGGTAACAAATTTATCTGACCCATCTTCAAAATAGAGTCGTAAATGTATCGGTACGATTCCATTACCCAGCTTGCGTATTTCTATTGCATATTCATCCTTCTTTCTGTTCACTGAACCAATGCTTAAATCCGGAGAGATTTTATTAAGAAACCAATCTTCCCAAAACCAATTTAGATTATCTCCTGTGGCTGTATTTATACAATTAAATAAATCGTAAGGAGATGGGTGTTTACCTTTCCAATGCATGATGAAGAATCGTAATGCTTCAGAAAATTTCTTTTCGCCGAGCATTTCCTTTACATAATAGAATCCCAACGCGGGCTTCAAATCTTTATTCACATACCGCGACTTTGCATGAAGCTGGGGTGTAAGTGTTATGATTGGATAGTCATAATCCGTACCGGATACTTCGTTTACTACACTGATATCATACACTAAAGGAACTTCAGGTGCGATGAGGGGATGCAATGTGAATTCAGCGAGCGTCGCTAACCCTTCATCCATAAAAGAATACTTTGTTTCATTTGTACCCACATAAAAAGGAAACAGCGTATGAAATATTTCATGTGCTGTAAGCTCAACTACCTCCTGCGCTGTATTCCAGGGAAGGTTGTTCACCATCATTGGGTATTCCATGGCATCAAGGCCATCAAAAATACTGATGTGAGTGTACGGAAACGGAACTGCAGGAAACGTATAACTCATCGCCTTTACTGTTCGCACGGCATAGTTGATAACAGGATTATACTGTTTATGATCTGGGTTATAGATGGCATCGACTCTAACCCTTCTATTACTCATTGAATCAACTACAACGCTGGCTGATTTCCATACGTAATGATTGCTTACACAAAAAGCTACATCAGGAACATCCGCTGCCTGAAAGCGCCACGTGTTAAATCCATTTTGTTTGCAAATAGAACCATGCGTCAAATCTGCTTTTGTAATGACATCAACAACACTATCACTTCTTTCCGCTGCTGCTATGCGCTGGGCGTAATGCTCATCAAAAACTTCGTTGGTATTGGATAGGCTTCCTGTGCACCAAACCTGATAGTTATCTGGCACTGTAATGTTCACATCGAAATTACCATAGTCGTTGTAGAACTCTTCATAACCTAAGTAGGGATATTCGTTCCAGCCGTCGATGTCGTCATACACTGTTATACGCGGGAAGAAGTAAGCGATTACAAATGCACCTGTATCAACCTGACCTGTTCGTATAAAAGAACTTTGATTAAGCGTATAAGAATATTTCATTTTCACCTGAAGCCTCCCTCCCGGTGGAACAACTACTTCCTTTATAGTCATATTCGTTCCCCTAACCGATAGCCGGCTTGGCTCAACCACAAGGTTATCTAATAGCATTGAATCTATAATGAGGCCATCTCCAAGATCCTGAAGTCTAATGGGTTTACTTCTTACTGACTCCGTTTTATATAAATTAGGATAGAGTTTAAAAACAATTTTAGTAAGGGTATCCGGACTATTGTTTTGATATTGGATTAAAACGCTTCCTGATATCACTCTTGTTTCCGGAGAAAAATGAACATCAATAATATAATCAGCACGGTTCTGCCAATAGTTATGTCCAGGCAAACCACTTGTATCTCTCACCTGATGCCGATAACTATTCTTGAAATTAGCGGAAACAGGCAATGATTTTTGGCTGTACCCTTCCATGAAAATAAAAAACAGAAAAGCAGTTGTGATGAGAATATAACGCAAAAACGTATACACCTTATGTTTTATTTAGTCTCTTAAGGACGCAACGCAAGCTAAAAAAGTTTGACATTTGTCGGGAAAAGGATTAAGAATATTGGACATATAAGACAGTAATGGAATAATAATGGTATTGCTTCATGCTGGCTTGCTTTTCACAAACCTTTAATAAAGATTTTAGGTCTTTCAGTATAAAATGAACTGGTATCCTGTAGTAATTGTAAAAAAAAGACGACTTCAATTACAATCCTGCCGGAACGCTAAAACATCGCTGTCTGCTAAAGTCAAACTACGGGTCCCGGGCTAAAAAGAAAGCGGAAAGTTCAGGAAATGAAGAAGCTTATTCATAAGTTTGAAACAATACTAACTGTGTCGGATTGCACTTGAAGATCAACCAGGTATAGAACGTTAGTTAAATTCTAAACTTAAAAACTCACATGCTTCTATTAAGAAGACCACTACAAACAATTGTATTATTTGCCAGTCTTTCCCTAAACGCACAAAGTAAACAGGCCAAGATTGATAGTTTACTAAACGCATATGTATCCATTCATAAATTCAATGGATCGGCGTTAATAATCCAGGATGGAAAAAAAGTATTTGAGAAAAGTTTAGGCTATCAAAATGCAGCAGTTAAAAGCCTGATTACTAAGAATAGCATATTTCCAATTGGTTCATTAACTAAGCCCTTTACTGCTTTATTAATTTTAAAACTTGCTGAAGAACGTAAACTATCAATAGATGATCCAATTATCAAGTATATCCCTGACTACCCAAGGGGCAATGAAATAAAAATAAAACATCTGCTTACACATACCGCCGGCCTTTATGAGTCATTCCGTAATCCGAAATATTTAGAACAACTAAATACTACCCGTGCATTTCCTCCTGAAGAAAAGATGGCCTTTTTTATCAATAAACCACTTGATTTCGAGCCAGGCAGTAAATTCAGCTATTCGAACTCTGGTTATGATCTACTGGGTATCATTATTGAGAAAGTAACAGGGATCTCCTATCCAATGGCATTAAGCAGATATATTTTTCATCCACTGAAAATGTATCAGAGTGGCTTTAACTTCCAGGAACTCAAAGATAAGAACAAAGTGACTGGTTACTCCTTTATATCACCTACGAAGCAGGTAGAAATTAAATTTTGGAATCCTACTCTTACCTATGCGTCTGGTGCTTTGTATAGTACAACAGGTGACCTCCTTAAGTTTTATACGGGCCTAACTGAGTTTAAAATCATTTCTAAAGACATGTTTCAGCAAGCTACTACTCCCTTTTTAGGCGATTACGGCTATGGTTGGTTTATTGATTCCATTCATGGAGATAAGATTATCAGTCACGGGGGAAACGTGGCGGGAGCGACGAGTTATTTTCTAATGGCAGCTGAGCATCAAGTCTGTATTATACTTTTGAATAATATTACCTCAAACACATTAGAAAAAATAGGAAACACGATGTATGCTGCATGGCAAAACATGCCGTACGATGTTCCTCAACCAAAAAAGGAAGTTCATCTCGACGAAACCACACTCCTGAAATATGTTGGCACATATGAGGTCTCCGAGAATTACAAAGTAGAAATTTCAAAAGAAGCTGGAGCATTATTTATGAAAGTTAACCGAGACAATAAAATAAAGTTATTAGCAGAACGAGATGGTATTTTCTTTATTAATGATGAGGATACAGTTCTTGAATTCGTTTCTCGAGACAATAAAGTTATTCAATTAAAAATCACACAAGGATTAGCAACCAAAGTAGCAGACAAAATCGGGGAATAAAGATTAATACAGATGGAAATAAATTTCATTCCTTGGAATGTTAATCCTGAGATCGCCAACATCATGGGGATCTCATTAAGATATTACGGGATCTTATTTGCCGGAGGGATATTCCTATCCATTTTCGTTTTAAAATCGATTTTTAAAAATGAAAATATTCCGTTGGACAAATTAGACACTCTGATCATCTACGGAGTACTAGGAATTTTTGTTGGCGCAAGATTAGGTCATTGTCTGTTCTATGAACCCTCTTACTATCTGTCACACCCGTGGGAAATTATTTTACCAATCAGTTTTGTTCCTGATGGCGGGATTAAATTTATTGGATACCAGGGATTAGCCAGTCATGGCGGTGCATTAGGATTGATAATTGCCTTGTTTTTCTATTCGCGAGCAACCACGCAATCAATGATTAATACTGTTGATCTAATTGCTGTTGTTGCCGCATTAAGCGGGGCATTTATCAGGATTGCAAACTTGATGAATTCTGAAATAATTGGAAGCCCTACAACTAAACCCTGGGGATTTATTTTCGAAAGGGTGGATAATGTTCCGAGACATCCGGCTCAACTATATGAAGCAATTTGCTATTTCCTGATTTTTGCAGTTATGATCCGGCTTTATAAAACTAAACGAGCAAAACTTAGAAACGGATTCCTATTTGGGTTATTACTGGTTTTAATATTCACAGCACGATTTATCATTGAGTTTTTTAAAGAAAATCAGGTGGGATTTGAAGACAGTATGACATTAAATATGGGCCAACTACTAAGCCTACCATACATACTTATTGGACTAGCCTTTATGGTCTATGGGCTAATAAAAACGAAAAGAGATAAACAGAGAGATGAGTTATTAATAACACAAGATTAATAACCGACATCAAAGGATAAACCAAAAGTAGTCTCGATGAAAACGAAATTCGAAGCAGGAATTAATATTGCAATCAAGATACCGAAAAGTAAATACGATCAAACGGTTACATTTTACCGTGACATTCTAAAACTTGATGCTCAGGAGAAACCTTAACAGTGCCGGATGTAGAAGAAGCAACGAACTATTTAAAATCCAACGGAGTTAAAACGTGCGACGAACTTGAAGAGTTACCTGAAAATATGCATTGGATTATGGACCCGGCAGGTACAGTGTTCAACTTGCAACAAGGCAGAAAGTAGAGAATAAAGAGAATGGCAGCAAATTGCTGCTCATTTAGACAATGAAGGAAATAGAAAACAATAAGGATAAAAAGGGACTACTTGAGAAGGATTTGATCGTTTTCTTCTTGGGACCGTTTTTGTTCTTCATATTCGTGAGCTTTAATGGATATCAGATTTTCTACCACAATAATAAGAATTCAGAGAAAAAATTTGTAATTCTTCTATCAACTGGCGCAGCGTTTTACTTTGTGTTAATTATTGCTCTGTTCGCTTTAAACAACTGACATAGTCGATGTACTTGTTCCTTCACTAATCCTTCGTGTGACCCGCATCGAGCCTTTTGATTTATTCAATATTTGCAATCGCCCCAATACCTACATGCCCATGCTATCCACGTGCTCCAGTTGGGGCCAGTACTGTGCCCCCCTGCGTGTTGCCGATAGGCAATTTCACCATTTGTTAATGCTGTACCTAAGGCCGGGAACTCAGTCGTGTCTAAGTCTTTCTTCCCTAAAAGACGATAAACAGCACCTGCATGCACGCCACCAAGAAACATCCCTTTGGCATCTACCCACTGCCCTTCAACGCGAGGTGAGCCTGAACTAATAAACACTGGCCTAGGAGCACATAGTGCCACCAGCTCATGGGCATCAACAGGCAAATTATCTGGCGTCAGCTTACTCGCATATTTAATAAAGTTTCCCGCAAACCAATGATACTCGGCAGATGAACATAGGTTTTCAACTTGCTCTCCAAAAACTCTGCGCATAATTTTTACGCCACCAGCACCTGATGATCCGATAAACCCCAATGAGAGCCGCGGCTCAAAGGCCATAGCTACAATCGCAGCTTTGCCATAACGCGAAAGTCCCTCAATGGCGAGACGTTTGCTATCTACGTCTTTGTCTGTTTCGAGGTAATCAATTGTGCGGCTTGCTCCCCACGCCCATGCTCTTAATGCCCCCCAATCATGCGGTTTACGGTGTTTACCTTTGTTCACCAGGCCAATAATACCTTGTGTTAACCCTGCGCCATGATCAGCCTGTACGCTATGCGGCACCATGATCGCGTAACCCCAGCCTCTCATGATCAATTGCTCTTTCCACGATGGCTCCGTTGAAGAACCAAGACCTATGGGTTGAATAGGCGCCCTGTTAAAGGGATTTTGTATCCATCCAAATTCTATTACAACAGGTACAGCACCTTCTATTTTCGCCGGCGTTGCCAACAACAATTCTATTTCTACTTTTATCGCAGGATAAGCAGTGTTATCAACTATGCCTTTTAATCGTTTTTCTTTAATAGGCAAATCGCCTACAACGGTATCAGTGGCCGAAATTGTTACCCACTTTACAGACGGAAGTTGACTGGGAAGTCTGCCATAAATTTCATTTTCAAATTCGTCTATGATCTCCTGTCTTCGTCGATTCCAATCTGAAGAACCTTTCACCCTTCTGCCGTCTTTAAAAATTAACGGATTAGGTAAGTTGTATTTATTGACCTTGTCCTCAAATCTGTTAGCAGCGTTAGGAGCAGAAGGATTCCCAGATGGGCCCGGACGTAAAGCGCTGCGTTTTAACCCGAGCTGTCCAAGCATGTTCTCATAATCGGTTTGGGTGATGGCATTGATTGAATCCATTACTGCTTGTGATGGCTGTGCAAAGGCCGTGATGGATAGCAGAGAAGAAAAAAACAGGTACGCTATTTTCATCTGTCGATTGTTTATGGTCAGTTTAAAGATACATTTATTTATACACCTATCTAACCCGGTAAAACACCTAAACTTTTATCGTGGTGATTGAGGCAGAGTTAAAGAGGATAAAAAATGGCAAATGAATTTAAGTGCATTTAAATCACACAATTCTTCCCTCCTTCCCCTATATTCATACAATGAACTACTACCTGCTTATCGCTTCTATAGTTGCAGCTGTTATATGCCTTTCTCACTCCGTATTCGGCGAGATTAAAATCATACGACCTATCCAAAAATTAGACAACCTCCCTATAGTGCTCGGAAGTATCCTGGCAACAAAACAAACATTGCGACTGGCATGGCATGTAACAAGCGTTCTTGGTTTAGGTTCCGCTGCAATCTTCTTCTATTATAGTTCGGAAGTCAACATCAGTCCTGAGGGTACCTTCGTACTGAAGACATTATCCTTTACCTATTTCGTAGCGTTTCTTATTTCATTAATATGTTCAAAAGCCAAACATCCTTCCTGGGCTGCGTTAGTTATAGTATCCATATTGGTCTGGATCGGCTCTTCAGGTGGCTAAGCTCTCTTTCCACCATGTGTGTATCACATAATCACTACAACATCGAAGGTGTCTTTCATTTCATCGGAAGATTGCATCGTTTCAAAGTTTACAATGCACAAACAACAGCTGATAACGGGTTACATTATACGCATAGGCGTATTAAAACCTGTCTATAAGTCTAATAGAACTTTGTTCTATCGTTGCGCTTTAACGCATGTTAAGTCATATATAAAAAAACTTAACATACAGTTAATAAATGTATTACTTAAAGTGTAACCAATGAAGTAACAAACAAAGACCAATCATCAAAAGCATGCTCACTCCATAGCATGTGTCTCCCACAGCAACATTAATTTTTAAACTCAAAATCTCTTTTAATCATGAAACGCTACGATGATAATATCATCATACGGAAAGCTACTGCTTTCACTAAACGAAGCCTGTTGTCCGCTGTGCTTCTCCTCGCATTTTTATTTATCCAAAAACCCCTTGCTGCGCAATATGTTGTAGAAGACCTGACCCCAAGCGCAGTAATCCAGGAAGGTCTCTCATTGGAGCAAGCTGCCGATGGCCGCATCTTTATTGCCGAAAGGGCAGGCAGGGTGAAGGTATACCAGAACGGTTCCATTGCAACTGTGTTTACTGTATCCACCACTACCGATAGCGAACAGGGGCTTCTCGGCCTGACCCTGCATCCTGATTTTATGAACAACGGGTACATCTATGTGTTCTATACACGCAGCGACAAGTTCAACCACATCATCGAGCGTGTACAAATTAATAGCAGTAACCAGGAAGTCGGCCGCCAGCAGATTCTTACATTAGATCCTATCGAGAATGGCTTTCACAACGGTGGCGACCTGAAGTTCTTTAATGGCTTTTTGTATATCACCACAGGTGATAGTCAGAATAATGCCAACTCGCAAAATCTCAATAATACCCGGGGAAAGATTCTTCGCGTCACCGAGAACGGACAACCAGCCCCGGGCAATCCTTTCTTTGGTTCTGGCAGCGTTCAGCGTCAAAGCATCTTTGCATATGGATTTAGAAATCCATTCCGTTTGGTGCCCAACATCAAGGCCAACAAACTTTTTGTGTTGGATGTAGGCACTTCATGGGAAGAAATTAATGACATCACCAATCCTGCACCATTATATAATTACGGGTGGGGGCACCCACAAGGCGGTGACGGCATGCAAACAGAAACAAACATGTTTGTCAACCCGATATTTACCTTCGCTACAGGCTCTATCGGAAACGCACTTACCAACGGATTACTTTATAATCCCGACGTATCAAGGTACCCCGCGGAGCTTTTCAACCGCTTTATTATAAAAGATTTTCTGCGTAACGACATGCGCTATTTTGATTGGACCCAGCCTAATCCTCCATCAACTGTATTCTATACTTCACCTCACAACCAGGTGCTGGGCATGATTGTTGGCAACGATGGTTACATCTACTATTGTCAGTATGGCAACAATGGTAACCTCATCAGGCTCAAGTATGAACAAAGCCCTGCCCCTGAGGTTATCAACCATCCGATATCACAAAGTATTATTGAAAGAAGCCCTGTTACGTTTACCGTAGATGTTTCCGGCGCTCCCCCAATTAATTACCAGTGGCAGTTCAACAATGCCAATATTTCCGGAGCCACAAGTTCATCGTTTACCATCGCAGCAGTGTCAGCAGCGAATGCTGGCAGCTACCGTTGTATTGTTTCAAATGCAGCAGGCTCAGTAGAAAGCAGAAGTGCAACCCTCACTGTGCTTCCCTTTAACAACAGGCCTACCGTGAGCATTGTTGCACCCTCACCAACGCTTACATGGAATGCAGATGATAACATTTACTTCGAAGCTATTGCTAATGATGTAGAAGATGGCGAGCTTCCTGCCAGCGCATATTCATGGAGCATCGACCTCTTTCATGAAGATGTGCCAGGCGCAGGACACTCCCATCCAGGAGCAAATCCTGCAGGCGTAAAGTCAGGAAACTTTAGTGCGGGTAGCCAGGGAGAGAAAACTCCCAATATCTGGTATCGCTTCACGGTAACAGTAAAAGACAGTAACGGGTTACCATCAACTGCATTTGTCGATGTTCATCCAAACCTCATTACAACTACCGTCAGAACAGTACCTGACGGATTGAACATAGAGCTTAACCTGAAGCCGGGCACTTCCCCTGTAGTTCAGCGGATGGTGAAGAACGCAAGCCTGCAGGCATTGAATGCCCCTACACCACAATTTGTAGGCAACACCCGCTATGACTTTGATCATTGGGAGCATGGTGGGGCTGCAAACCAGCTCTTCACGGCGCCTACTACAGACGTAACATACACTGCTTATTATACTGCTACCGACGTGGGTCAACGTCCTTACCAAGGTATTATAGCACAGATACCTGGAAAGATAGAAGCGGAACACTATGATGAAGGTCTTGATGCTTATTTTGATGTTAACAAGGGCGGTGACGGTGGATTCCGCGCTGGCGATGGTGTAGGCACCGAAGGTTGCAGTGAAGGCGGATACAATATTGGTTGGGTAGTGGCAGGCGAATGGCTCGAATATACATCAAACATAGCACATACCGGAAACTACAGGATAAGCTTCAGGATAGCTTCACCTTACGCTAACCGAAAGTTACACCTGGAAGTAGATGGTGTAAATGTTACCGGAACCGTGAACCTTCCTACAACGGGAGGCTTCCAGGCATGGCAAACGCCAACAGTAGCCAATATCCATTTGACAAAAGGTAGTCACATCATAAGGCTTGCTTTTGAAGAGAACGACGTGAACATAAATTACATTGAGTTTACTTTTACCGGCGATCCTTCATCAGCTCCTATTGCTGACTTTGAAGCGAGCGTGGTTACAACGTGCATTGGTGCGCCTGTAACATATACCTCTGTTTCACTAGGGCAGGTAGATACCTATGTTTGGAACTTTGGTTCAGGTGCAGATCCGGCTACGGCTACAGGTGCCGGCCCTCATACAGTACGTTATACTACAGGTGCTGGTACCAAAAATGTGTCGCTAACGGTAAGCAACATCGTGGGTAGTAATAGCAAAACAGTGAGCATACAAGTTGACAGCTGCGGAAGTATTCAGACACCTTACGAAGGATCTCCCGCGCTTATACCAGGCAGAGTTGAAGCCGAAAAATATGATCTTGACGGAGAAGGCATTGCTTACCACGATCTAAGCACAGGTAATGCAGGAGGAAGTTTTCGAACTGATAATGTAGACATTCAGCCTGCCGCAGGTAGTAATTACAATATTGGTTGGGTTAGTGCCGGCGAGTGGTTGGAATATACTGTTAATGTTACTGAGCACCGCGATTACGACATTGCTTTCAGGGTAAGTACGCCTTATGACAATAAGCGATTTCACTTAGAGCAAAATGGTATTGACATCACCGGTCCTATTGCTGTGCCCAATACTGGAGGATTTCAAAACTGGCAATCTGTTATTGTTCATGATATCCACCTGCACGAAGGTGTTGGTGAATTGCGTGTATTTTTCGAGGCGAGCGACATCAATTTCGACTATGTAGACTTTGCCTTATCAGGCGATGTTCATGCCACATCAACTGATCGAAAGGTATTTAACACCAATACACGTAGCGAAGAAAGCATTCATGCCTATCCCAATCCATCACATGGTCAGTACACCCTTTCTCAGGCATGTTACTGGAAGGTACTCAACATCTCCGGTAAAGAAGTGGCCTCCGGCTATGGAACATCGGTTGATATTACAACACTTCCTGCTGGAATTTACCTGATCAGTATTAAAGGTTCTCAGGAAAAAATCAAACTAGCAAAATACTAATATTATATTGGTGATAAGTTATTATCAGTATTATTAATTCGCAGAAGCGATACATTAAAGAGCACAAGGAAGAGATTCTTTGTGCTCTTTTATTTTAAATACAAGTAAGTCTCCTTAGTTTCCTTAATCAAAACTTACAATGCTTAATAGCCATCAAAACTAAAGTATCGGTTAGCTCGCAACATAATTTTTATAAACACCATAAATTGCTAAGTTACCTGCTGTAATTAAAACGCAATGTTAATGAAGCTGTCTCTCCTTCTTTTTCAAGCTCTTCTCCTTTCCATAGTAAGTAATAAAGCTTTCGCACAAAGTCCGATGGTTGCCGCAGATCTACGTACGGAGTTTATCGAAAATCCGATAGGCATAGATGAAATACATCCGCGACTGCTTTGGCGCCTTGAAGATAAGCGCACAGGCGCAAGGCAAACTGCTTACCGCATCTTGGTAGGCACTGACTCTTCTCAACTCTTAACAGCAACAGCCAATGCCTGGGATTCTGATTGGGTAAAATCTTCCAAGAGTCTTGTTACCTACCAAGGCAAAAGTCTCGAACCGTTTACTAAATACTTCTGGACTGTAAAAGTGGTGGATCAGAACGGAAAAGAATCTGTGCAAAGCAAAGTTGCCAGTTTTGAGACAGCACTTATCGATAGTAAGAACTGGAAAGGTGCCTGGATTGCTGATGGCCATGATGTCGATCTAAAGCCAGCTCCCTACTTCAGAAAAGAATTTGAAGCGAAACGCAAAATCAAATCTGCACGCGCATACATCGCGGTAGCAGGATTGTATGAACTTTCTCTTAACGGCGAAAAGGTTGGGAATCACCGCCTTGATCCAATGTATACGCGTTTCGACAGGCGCACGCTTTATGTAACACACGATGTAACTGCTCGGGTAAAATCGGGAAAAAATGCTATTGGCATTCTGCTCGGAAATGGATGGTATAATCACCAATCTACCGCAGTGTGGTATTTCGATAAAGCACCATGGCGTAATCGTCCTGCATTTTGTATGGACCTGCGCATAACCTATGACGATGGAAGTACAGAAACCATATCCACCGACAAGACCTGGAAGACCTCATTGAGCCCGGTTATTTTCAATAGCATCTATACCGCTGAACATTACGACGCACGCCAGGAACAGCCTGGATGGAATACCATCGACTTCAACGCATCAGCATGGAAAGATGTAATCTACAGAGCATCACCTTCACCAAACATTGTAGCCCAGGTGTTACATCCTATAAGAAACGTTGAAGAAATAAAGACAAAAAAAATCAGGAAATTGAATGACACCACGTATGTGTTTGACCTCAGTAGAAATATTTCCGGAGTTAGTCAACTGAAAGTCTCCGGTCCTTCAGGTACTGTTATCCGGCTAAAGCATGGTGAAAGACTTTATGCTAATGGCCATGTTGATATCTCTAACATCGACCCCCACTACCGGCCCCGTGATAACTCTGATCCATTTCAAACGGACATCGTTATCCTGAGCGGAAAAGGAGAAGAACGTTTTATGCCACACTTCAACTACAAAGGCTTTCAGTATGTTGAAGTAACAAGCAGCACTCCATTGCAACTTACGCCAGAGAACCTCACCGGATATTTCATGCATAGTGATGTTCCTCCCGTAGGGACTTTTAAATCTTCGAATGAAACACTAAACAAAATATTAGCTGCCACCAACAATGCTTACCTATCAAATCTGTTTGGCTATCCTACTGATTGTCCTCAACGGGAAAAGAACGGCTGGACAGGTGATGCACAGATAGCCATTGAAACAGGCCTTTACAGTTTTGATGGCATTACCATCTATGAGAAATGGATGGCAGACCATCGCGATGAGCAACAACCCAACGGCGTACTTCCTTCTATCATCCCTACCGGTGGATGGGGTTACGAGTGGGGTAACGGTCCTGATTGGACAAGCACCATTGCCATCATCCCCTGGAACATCTACCTCTTCTATGGTGACACAAAAATATTAGCAGACAACTACGAGAACATGAAGCGGTATGTCGATTACATTGATTACACCTACCCTACCAGTCTTACTACGTGGGGCCTGGGTGACTGGGTTCCGGTAAAATCAGTATCACCCGTAGAACTAACTTCAACATCCTACTACTATGCCGATGCTTCCATCCTCGCAAAGATTGCGAGAATCCTGAACAAGGAAGATGATCATAACAAATACAACGCCTTAGCGGAGAAGATCAAGAAAGCATTCAACGAAAAATATCTTAACAAAGAGAAGGGAATATATGCTACAGGATTACAGACAGAACTAAGCGTACCGCTTTACTGGGGACTTGTACCCGATGAGTTTAAAGAACACGTAGCTGCCAACCTAGCCAAGCGTGTTGAAGCAGACAACTTTCATTTAGACGTAGGGCTGCTTGGCCAGAAAGCTATTCTCAATGCGTTGGCCGATAATGGCTATGCCGATGTTGCCTACAAAATTGCAGCACAGGAAACATATCCGTCCTGGGGCTGGTGGATAAAGAACGGAGCCACTACACTATATGAAAACTGGGACATCAACGCACAACATGACATCTCCTTAAATCATATTATGTTTGGTGAAATTGGGGCGTGGATATACAAGGCACTTGCAGGCATTAAACCCGATGCTGAAAATCCTGGCTTCTCGAACATCATACTTAACCCCACCTTTCCCACTACACTTCAACATGTTGAAAGCAGTTACAACAGCGTAAGCGGGTTGATTCAATCATCGTGGTCCCGCAAGGGAAAGACCATTACTTACACCGTAACTATTCCGGCAAATACAACGGCAACCTTTCATATTCCTCAGTTCAGGAACCTGAAACTGTACATGGAGAAAAAGGAAGTGAAAGAAAAAGAAATGAAGCTCGAGGCTGGTAGGTATAGGTTTATTTGGAAGTAGGAATAGTGCTTCAAGGTAACTGCGAATCGTGAAACATAATGCCAAATAAATGAAGTTTATACTTGTAATTGCAATCTTTAGCTTGGTATTGCGAGATGTACCAAAGTACAAATTAGTTAACTTTCACTTTTCAGAATGTCAAGACGTGTATGCTCCTTCAAGCATTGACTTAATGAAAAAGAGAAGCAATAAAATTGTTGTTCATTTAAGGGCTACAGGAAGTTGCCTTGGACAATTTAAGGCTTTGGCTGAGGAATTAAAAAATGACACCTTAAATTTTATCATTAAATGCGAACGAAAAATTGTTAAAACTAAGGGGCATAAACTGGAAATTGAAGGTACGACGTGTAATTGTGTTTATGACTACTATTTCGACATTCGAACAACTAGAGCATTGGCAAAAGACAAAATACTATTCAATAGAAAAACACTAAAACAGCTAGATATAAAGGGAGTTGGTTATGAAGACGATCCAACTAAATTTTAATATCTTTTTAGTCTAAAAAAATCACCTCCAGCGCAAGCGTCCGCTTGTGCTCTGCTAATCTCGTGCAAAGACATAAGAATTACTGTACCCTATACAGGTTCTTTCCGAAGATAAATTTTTCGACCATAAGTAGAATTGCAATACCTGAAGTATAAGCCACGAGGTCATTCCATACAAAAGAAGTTCCGATTACTGTTCGGGCCAGAGCTGAATGCGCGAGACCAAGCTTTTCAACAATATTAAGATACTGAAGAAATTCTATTGTAAACGCGAAGACCAGTACAAACATCGCCAGGGGAAAAACCGGCACGTCAAGAAATGATTTAATGAAACAGTAAATGAGGATAACAACGAGTACATCGCCAAGGTAAGGACGAACAAATCGGTCTCTGGCAAAGAGTGCTATAAGAACTTCGAAAATGAAGATAACAATAGTGAGCCCAAAATACCTTTTATGAAATCTTACCATAGACGTTAAGCTCACGATAAATAAGTTTTAAAGTTTTCGATTTTACTCCTGGAGAACTTCAGCTGGACTACAATAACAATACTTAACACCACGAGCAAAAACCACGACGAAATCTTACCCAAGCTCACCATTTTCCAACCATCATGCTGCGATGCATATTTCCATGCGCCGAAGAACGTGGCGATGTTCTCCCCGACCCAAATAAAAAATCCGATCAGAAGAAAAGACAACACCATAGGTATTTTCCGTTGTACATTGCTTGTTGTAAACACAAACCTGGTATTCCAGAAGACCAGAATAAGCAGAACGGTAATAACCCATCGCATATCGTAGATATAATGATGGGTAAAGAAGTTCATGTATATGGCAACAGAAATTACACCTGCAGGCACTATCCCAGGCCACTTCTCCAACCTAAGATCTAGCCAACGCCAGGCTTGACATACATAGCTACCTACGCTGGCATACATAAAACCACTGTATAAAGGAACACCTGCAATTTTTGAGTAGGCAAACTCCGGGTATGCCCACGAGCCCATGGAAACTTTATAGATCTCTAGGGATAGACCAAGAAGGTGAAACATGGTAATTACAAGCAATTCCATTCCCGATTCAAGTTTTGAGAAATACATAAAGGCTTGCATGGCCACGCAGGCCATGAGCAAGAAATCATACCGGGGAATAAATGGAACTTCAATTAGTTTCGACAGGATGAGCATACAAAAGATGAATGCAGGAAAAAAGCATGCTAAAACATTTTTAAATCCAAACGCAATGAGTTCGTTCACGTAATTAGCCACCCGATTGGCGGTGTGTTTCTTACTTAACGCATAGAGAATCTGTGCTACCATGGCTCGATGGCTTGTTTATTATTTTGACAATGTATGCTATTTATTCAAATATAGAAAGTACTTTTAATCTAAAAGTAAACACATTAGTAATACGAACTCGCGCAAAAAAATGTTACAGAATTAATCCCTTTAGTCTTATTTGTTCTGCATGCCTGATACTTCTATATTACTGCATGATCATTCATCTTATTGACGGTACATACGAACTCTTTCGGCATTTCTACGGCCAGCGCAGTTTTAACAAGGGAAAAGACAAGCCGTTGGGTGCTGTTGTTGGTGTGTTAAATGGCATATTACAGATGATCGAAGAAGGTGCCACCCATCTTGGTGTTGCAACAGACCATGTGATTGAATCCTTTCGCAATGAGCTGTGGGATGGTTACAAAACCGGTGAAGGAATTGATCCCGTGCTACGTCGGCAGTTCCATCCGTTGGAAGAAGGGCTTGCTTCTATGGGAATTGTTGTATGGCCTATGGTTGAACTGGAGGCGGATGATGGTTTGGCATCTGCAGCGCACCTGGCTTCACAAGATTCTCGTGTATTAAAAGTATGCATCTGGACGCCCGATAAAGATCTTGGTCAATGCGTACGTGAAGATCGGGTGGTGCAGATCGATCGAAGGGCAAAAGTAATTCGTGATGAAAATACAGTCCTTAAAAAGTTTGGTGTAAGTCCGTCACTCATCCCCGACTTCCTTGCTTTGGTTGGCGATAGTGCCGATGGTTACCCTGGCATCTCAGGTATTGGGAACGTTGGTGCAGCCCGCCTCCTGAATGAGTATGGACCCATTGAAGCTTTTCCTGAGAAAGTGCTCGGCAAAAAACGTGAAGAAGCCTTGCTCTTCAAACGCCTAGCTACATTGCGTACGGATGCCAAACTATTTGACGATGTGGATCAACTGCAATGGCATGGTCCTACCGCAACCTTTGCAGCACTCTGTAAAAAATGGGATGAACCTCGCTTGCTTGACAGGGCAAATGCATTGGCTCAGAAGCTTGGGTGAGTTGAAGTGTTATGTTAGTTCGATGTTCTGCGTTCTGGGTTGTTGGAACGTTTAAGGTTACAATTACAGGTTTAAGGTTAAAGGTTGGTGCCTAAGATGGTATGCCGGTATAGATTCATATAGTTATTGAAACACGTCTTGCAAATCTTGCAACTGTTTCCAAACTTTAACTACAAAACAGAGGAACTTGGTAGCCTCACGGGAAAACCAAAAGCATGGGTCATATCAGAGAATATTACGAACGCATTATCAACCTGAAAGAAAGTGATTGGGCTTACATAGCCTCTCATTTTCGGAAGCGGGTGTTTGCGAAAGGACAAGCCATTACCAGAAAAGGTGAAACCGAAAAATACCTTTCTTTTATTGAAGAAGGAATGGTACGTTTTTACATTCCTGATGAAGAAAATGAATTGACATTTAATTTTACTTTCAGCAGGGAGTTTACCTGTGCCTATGATTCATTCCTCACGCAAACACCATCTGCGTATGAGCTGCAAGCATTGTCTGACACCATGATTTGGAGCATAACCTATGACGATCTTCAAAGCGTATATGCCAATACACAGGCAGGTAATTATCTTGGTCGTTTTGCCGCTGAACAACTCTATCTTGCCAAAAGCAAAAGAGAGCTTTCGCTGTTAAAATATAATGCAACCGAGCGCTACCTTCAATTATTTAAAGAACAACCCGATATTATCCGGCAGATTCCCCTGCGATACATTGCTTCCTACATTGGTATTACGCCACAGGCCCTGAGCAGAATTCGCAGGCAAATTTGTTAACATAGGTTCATTGCACATACTGATCGTGCTTAAGACTTTGCATAAAAGTTACCGCATATGATCAGGTCAATAGTGGCGTATGGCAATCCCATACTCAGAAAACAATGTGTACATGTTATTGAAGATCTTTTCCATCTTCAACAACTGATTGATGACATGTGGGAAACAATGTACAACGCTGACGGATGTGGACTTGCCGCACCGCAGGTAGGACATTCGCTGCGCTTATTTATTGTCGATAGCAAAACAACATACAACAACCTTGATCCGGAAGACAGAACCTCTTTCTTCGAAGAAGGAGATACAGGCATTATAGAAACGTTTATCAATGCGGAGATTATTGAACGATCAGAAAGATTATGGGAAGATGATGAAGGATGCCTTAGCATACCCGGTATTTCACAAACAGTAACAAGACCGTGGTCAATTACAGTTCGGTATCTTGATAGAGATTTACAAAAACATCAGAAGACATTTACTGGCCTTACAGCAAGAATGATCCAGCACGAATATGACCACACGCAAGGAATCCTTTATGTTGACTACCTGAAACCGCTGACAAGAAAACTGCTGGAAGGAAAATTAAAGAAGATTGTAAAAGGATTGGTTAAGGTGAAGTATCCTATTGAATAGTTAGGCATAAAATAATAACTAGTTGTACTACGGTAGCATATGATAGGGACTAATGACTAATTTTGTCTCATGCGTAAATTTTATCTTGTACAGAAAACAGGTTCACTACGAAATCTGAAATATATCCAGTCAGAAATTCCGGTGTTGGAGAAAGGCAAAGTATTGGTAGCCGTGAAAAGCGTGGGGTTGAACTATGCCGACATCTTTGCCATTATGGGATTATACAGTGCCACGCCAAAAGGTCCTTTCATCCCCGGGCTTGAGTTTAGTGGTGAGGTGTTGGCTGCAGATTCAGCGGAGTTTATTCCCGGACAAAAAGTTATGGGGG
>NZ_JAHESD010000068.1 GCF_018598585.1 Chryseosolibacter indicum | reverse complement strand
CAACAGAACAATCAAAAGAAATCAAAACCGCTTAATCTGAAAGGATGGGCGGTTTTTGTTTTTGTGCCCTACCCAAAATATTCATCAAAAGTCAATTCATTGGTGAGCGATTCGGTGAGTGAAAATATTTTTAAAATTCATTCACCGGAAATCGGCTAACTCGATGAGAATCAAACCTGTCCACTAAATGGACATCTTGATTAGAAGTAATCATTCACCGTAACTTAAACCACGTGGAGGTGAGCGATGAAGAAGACATTCAATCAAAATTTCATTATCAGAAAGGTTAAGCAAAAAAGTAGGGCTACAACCTTAGTGTATCTAAGAATCACAGTCGATGGTGCACGAACCGAGCTATCACTACAACGCGAATGTGATCCTGACCGCTGGGATTCCGACAGAGGACGATTGAGCGGCAAAACTGAAGAAGTGAAATCATTCAACGCGTACCTCGATGCAGTACAGTTAAAGATTTACGACATCTTCCAATCTTTCATTTCAACAGGAGTTGACTTTGACGGTGAAAAGATAAAAGCGCGTTACCTCGGTTTCGATGTTGAGAAGCCGCGAATGTTCCTGGAAGTTTACGAAGAACACAACAAAGAATTTGAAGCGCTTGTCGGCAAAGGCCTATCCTACCGAACGCTGCAGAAGTACAAAACAATCAAAGCGTATGTAGCCGAATTCTTGAAGTACCAATACCAAGTAAATGATATTGAATTAAATCAGATCGATTACCAGTTCATCAAGAACCTTGAGATTTATCTCAAATCGGTTAAGCATTGTTGTCACAACACAGCGATGGACTACCTGAAGAAGATCAAGAAAATTATGAATCAGTGCATCGCGAAGAAATGGATTGAACGCAGTCCGTTCACTGGCTTCAAGATGTCAGTGAATGAAACGCATAAAACGTTCTTGAACGAACAAGAATTGTTGCTGATCGCTGAAAAGCAGATTGCGATCAAGCGGCTCGAACAAGTGCGTGATATTTTTCTTTTCAGCTGCTACACCGGTCTTGCGTACTGTGATGTTGCCAAACTGACCAAAGCAAATGTTGTTATTGGAGTTGATGGTGACCGATGGATCTTCACCAACCGCGCGAAGACCAACACCGCATCAAAGATTCCCTTGCTACCAATCTCACACTCCATTGTAAACAAGTATGCTGACCATCCGGTTGCCTCACGATCAGGTAAGCTACTGCCTGTCATGAGCAACCAAAGGATGAACAGCTACCTTAAAGAGCTGGCAGACCTCTGTAGCATCACCAAAGAGCTGACCTTCCACTGCGCCAGACACACCTTCGCGACAACCGTCACGTTGACGAATGGTGTTCCGATTGAGACGGTAAGCAAGATGCTAGGTCATAAGAGCCTGAAGACGACACAGCACTATGCGAAGATTGTAGATAAGAAGGTGAGTGAGGATATGCGGGCTTTGAAGGAGAGATACAATACGAAGTAATTGTGAAGCGTCAATAATTTAGTCCAGCTTAACAGTTTTTTCAAGCGGTAATCTTGTTCTTAAGTCAGGCGAAACCAACTCCTAATAAAAATGGTATTCCATACAATCGTTTATCGAGCTCCACAGTATTCTTACTTCGTAAGAAAACGCCAAGTTTAATAAAGTCATCAATGATTGCTTTAGACGCCATCCCGAACTCGTTTACGAGTTCTTCAATGAGATATGACTTATGATTTGTTTTTAATAGCGTAAAAAGCTTTTCATGATCGTACCCATAGTGATCTGGTAAAATGAGAACGGCAACATTGTTTTTGCTGCTTAAAGCCTGGTTAATATTGTTGTAGGTTTGTATAAGAAAGAAAGCCTGTTTTTCAGCCAAGGAAGACAGATCGAGAGAAATTGTAGAATCACCATAATTTACTTGCTTTAGCCTACTTCCTATAGATTCTCTGCTAGCTAATGATTTATCTATTACCATTTTCAGCTCTTTACGAATATGTACAAGGAGGTTTGTATCAACTTCACTTAAGCCATACCCTAGTTCTTTTATTAACGCATTCCACAGGTAAAAATGAAAATTATCCTCGCTATAAAAAGAACTTGCTGTAGATGTTAAAATATGCAGTGGCATCGTTAAGCCAAGTAGTCACTTTAGGACGTTACGGAATGAATTAGGGTCAAAAAAATGATCTACATCACTATTGCTCATGTTTGACTTTTGGGCTGTCGTATCATACGGAACCCAAAACGAATCACTGAGTTGCATCTTATCAGTAGTCTGTAACCGTGCTTTTTTTGCCAAGATTTGAAATTCAGTTCCGGCATGTAGGTCGAGATTGATACCGCCGCTATAATAGAATGTATAAGATCCATACTTCAACTCTGTATTGTCAAAAATTATCGTGTTGTTGTACTTCACTAAAGCAATATCGAAGTAAATGATATAGCCAAAATTAAGGTGTTTTAGTTGGTTAGAAGGATTTAACGGATGATTTGAAATCCCTATATTAACATACGGTATAACCATCGCTTCTTTATTCAAAAGGTAACTCTTATAGTACCCTTCGAAAGTAACAATTTGTTCAAAGCTATTCTCGTAAACCATGTTCTAGTTTTTCTTTTGCAAAACAACTTCGTACACGTCATTAATAATTGGTTGTCCGCCTGTTTGTGTCATAGTAGCCTTAACTTCATCCGAAACTTTGGTCGCTTGCTTCATCACATCAAAATTATCTAATCCAGCGGCCGTACCTTTAAGTATCTGATTAAAAAATTTGTTACCCATTGTACCCCTTATCGTAATTGTTCCCCCTTCCTTTAGAAGGCCAGAAGCCTCGTTTAGATAATCCGCATAACCGTATGGATTATCTGCGATTATGTTATCGACTGTCCCTAATAAGTTATTGTCCTTCATGAAGCCATAAAAGTCTTGAATGGTTCCTTTAAAACCCTTCTCGGCTTGTGGATCTATATTTAACGCTGAAGCATACTTACTTACTCTACCCCCGAAAAAATCAAGAACCTTATTTCCCGCACCTCGAAAAACTTTTGCCACTTCATCCCCTTTACACGTAGGACATAAGTCATCAGCTCCTTCGTATAAGAATCCAGCAATGGCTGCAGTCCCCTCAGCCGCTAACATTGGATTTGAATACGCTAAGCCGAGCGTCCTATAAAAGAGTAGAGTAACACCTTCAGCGCTAACAAGCGAAATAGCCGGTGCTGCCATAACTAGTCCTAGACCTCCTGTCACGCCATATTTAATTGCCTTTGCACCGCTCGACTCTTCGTGAATTATGCCCTTTTTACGTTCCTGCTCTCTCAGGCTACGAACAGGCTCAAGCTCCATCGAAAGATCGTTCGCCTCAAGTCCATCAAGATCTATCGCCTCAATAGGCCGATTACTCGCAAACTGGTATGGGGTTAGTTCAGGGTAAGCTTTGGTGAGAGGATCGACTGATAAGGCAAAAACTACCGGATCAACTTCGTAGCTTACTGTATCGGGCGGAAGAAATCCAAGTATCTCCTTCTTCTCCGCATCGAAGATTGTATTGCTGTATCTTACAATCCTTTGATCACTATGTATTTCTGGAAATACTCCCTTAGATAGGGATACATATTTAGTCTGTCCCCCAATGCTTTCATATGGATTTGGCGTATGATTGTTGGCAGCTGCTATTGGAGAATTCTGGATGCTTGCTAAAATAATATTTCTCATTTCATCTGGCATTTGCCTGTACCCTGCCTCATATAATTCAGTCAACAGCGTAATGTATTCTGAAGCTTGCATCTGTTGTTTCATTACCCGCTGCTCGTACACCTGCGATTTAAGAAGTTTGGCATTCAGATTTTTGTCGTCATGTTTTAAGGCCGTTTCTGCGCATTGGAGTAAAAAAGGGTCGTCTTTCGTCTTAAACCTATGTTCGTACGTTTTTGCAAGTTGGACGAGGCATAGAGCAACTGATTGCTTTAAATCCAAACTCCGCATCGAGATGTCATTCATTAAGGCTTCAGATGTGGTATGTGTTAGCGTCTGAATTGATCCAGTTCCTGGAAATGATCGGGTTGCTAATTCTACATTAAATAGGTTCCCCGCAGGGTCGGCATGTTGAACATAAATATGCTGTGGGGCAATTACTATACTTGCCTCGGTCTTAAAGCGCTCAGCAAAAATTTTAAATAAAGCGACTAAAGCATAACAGTTTCCCTTTTGCGTTTGAAGAAGAGTTAATACCTGCGTGTTTTTCCAATCACCTGTACCAAATGGATCATCAGTATTATACTCATACGGTAGATGCTTGAAAGCTACGTTTTGAATATTTACAGTCGTTGTGTCTGTGATAAAGGTATAGATGGCCCAATTGGCCAATCCGTTTTTGTAATTTTGTTTTACGACAGGCTCAGGAACTGAAACACCTAAAGCATTATTCTGAAATTTCTTCCAATCATGATTGTCGTTAGCAGTTATCAGTCTGGAAATGATGTCTGCATGAATATCAATAGTAGTTTTAAAATCCGCATAATTATATTGGTTGCCATGATACGCATTTTCTGTTACAAACACGGCTCGTTCGAAATCTAAAGGCGTGGATCCTTCGAGCATCCCAGATAACTCCATCAGGGCGGCCTGAAAATATTCTTTCTGGTTTTGCTGGGCATGAATAGCGCCTGTATTTAAGACGATTGATAAGAGGAGAATCAGTTTTTTCATAATAAAGCGGAAGTATTATTTGAGGGTTGTGAAGAGATCTCGTTTCGTTTTTGTTTCATAAGTGTTCCTTTGGAGTAAGGCCTTATTATCCTGCTCCCCAATCAGCTTATGATAAATTTCAGTTGGAAGCTCCTGATAACCGAGCGCCTGAAGTTTGTTTTGAATTGCCAATAGCTGATTATACAATTTGCTGGCTTCTGGTGATCTTTCTATCTCATTTAAATCACGAATTTGTTCGCGTTGCAAAACGCGATGGAGCATTGCTGATAACACAGTGCTGCGCAATAACCATCCTTGTATATTCCCTTCCTGATTTGGAAAGTGCCTCATTGCAATAGCTACGCACTCATTGATAAAGTGACCATCTGAGACTCCATACTTCCTCAAGTAGCCAAATGCTAAATCCATAAGTGCTCCAGCGACAATTTGCCGTGAATTAAGAGTATCAAGGTAAATTCTGCTTCTTCTTGCCGTTGTTGTGATTCCGAAGTGATCAGAGTACCATTGGTCAGTAATTTGGTAGTGGCTTGTTACTTCGTAATTATGAATAACTCCTTTGCTGTCCGGAAACTTTATAAAAGAATGTAAAGGTGCGTAAGACAAGTATGCTTTTACGCCTAGCTGCTCAGCGAGAAGGATATAAGTTGCTGGTAGCGAATTACATTGCCCATACCCTGTTGCCAGTGTTTTTGTAACGAAGTAATTTCGAAAGTCTTCCTCCGCCCTGAAGTCCACATAATCGTATGAAAAAGGAAGATGTTGCGTTTTCGACAAGGCAGAGTTTTCGGTGTTTATTTTAGAGATTGTAAGCGTATCTCGCATGAACGCCTGGATACCTAGATGGACTGCAGTGTTATTATTATTGTCATACCCGTTTTCCGTCAGCCATTGTTTAATGAAGTCCGCAGACCTTTTAAGGTTCAGATTAAACTCGTTGTACGTCAAGTGGCAATTGCCATAAGCGCTTTCCAAGATGAAAAACGCATCTTTTAAAGAAAGCCCAACCTTACCAGTGAGCATGTCGGATAATAGGAGCTTAGCCTTTTCATACTTTTCTATTCCGCTCTTAGAATGGTTTAAATTTATTGAATTAAAACGTCCCTCTTCATCAGCTCTTATTTGATTCAAATCAATAAGTACTTCTTCAATCAGGTGATTGGTATTATTGTACTTAACTTCAGCGCCATTTACAATGAACTGGTGGAGAAGTGTTGGATCACTTGGAGGCACCTGAGGCCTTCCTCTATATCCCATTTGTTGCATTGCTCGTACATTCTGTTGCGCAATGATGTCACTGGAATTTGCCCCGAGCGGCATGGAACGTCTTTGATTATCTAAATGACCTGCTTGCAAAGCAGAGTTGGTGTAATAAGATCCGGATTCATGTAATTTAATAGTATTGAATGATGATGGTTGAGGGCTGGTAACTTGTGACAAGCATAATGACGGCAGGAAAATCAAAGCAAGAGGGGAAAAACGCAGAGCTTTCGAAATATTCATAGGGAGTTTAGCCCTGCTAAGATACAATTTTTTAACGTGTTTAATCGCAACTTACATGCATTATGCAGATAATTAACAGCATCAACATCTGATAACATTTTTCAATAAATTCATTTGGAACTTATTCTAATCAAGCTTTTTTAAAAGGAAATCAAATGTCATTTCAGGTGAATTTGATTGAAATGGTATTTAGCTGATCCGCAGCGATGGCAAGATGTATTTCTGTGCACAAAAACCCTCCGAAGTCGGGTTCTGGAATTTTGGAAACTCTCAACGAAGTGACCCTTTCAATTAGGTTGAGCGTAGCGAAAACATTGCTTGCTCCTGTCAACACCTCATCAATTTTTCTCCTCACCAGCATGCTTTAATAACGTCTTGAAGAGTAATTACTTGTGAAGTAGAAGGATCAAAGATTCAATCCCTCGCTTGCCGTTTTCGAACCACTAACTAAATTGAATCAGAAATCACAAGGTGCGTGATTACTTCATTGACTTACTTACTGGTGAACGATTAGGTGAGTTTGATTTTCTTCGCTTCTGTTTTCAATTGCAAATGAACTTGTTGCAAAAGATTTACAATCCCTGCCGGGGCTACCTCAAGCGTCTTTCTTAATCAGAAGGCGCTTTTTTATTGAGTCTCAATTTCCCTGTCACCCTACATATTCGAGTCCCCACTTATATAGTTCAGAAATAATTGGTTCTAACTTTTGACCCTTCGGGGTTAAGGTATACTCTACAGTAGGAGGCACCGTTGCATAAACCTTTCTAACCACAATGCCGTTCGTCTCCATATTTTTTAATTCCTTCACCAGCATTCGGGTGTTAATATTAGGAACAAGCCTCTCTAACTCACTGAAACGCTTCTTACCCGGAAACAAAGCATAGATGATCGACATAGACCATTTTCCTCCTATTACACCTAAAATTTCCTGAAGAGCACATTTCTCTTCACTTTTTTCCATTTTTTTATTGCTCATAAATACTTGACTATAAGTAAGACTTTACTTTGTGGTATTACTTTACATCCGTGTTCCTACTTTCAAAAGTAAAGTGTCCTGATTTGCTTTGCAACTCATTGTAATCATTATGGAAAACTCATTTAAAGGACAGGTTGCCCTAGTAACAGGAGGAACAAAAGGCATTGGTAAGGCCATTGCTGATAAATTAACCGCCGCAGGTGCCCAGGTGGTGGTTACTGCACGAACAGCACCAACAGACACAAGCCTACAAAACTTTATAGCAGCAGATCTTACTCAACCTGACTCGGCTGATAGGATCGCAAAAGAGATTTTGAATAAATATGGCCGAATTAACATTATTGTGAATAATGCAGGCGCTAATTTAAGTCCTGGTGGAGGCTTCAGTACCCTATCAGACGAACATTGGTATAACGACTGGCAACTAAACTTTCTGTCTATAGTGCGTATTAACAAAGCGTTACTACCTGCCATGATTGAGCAAAAGCATGGTGTAATCATAAACATTTCGACAGGTGCTGCAAAACAACCCATCTGGGAAATGACCATGTCCTACTCATCAGCAAAAGCAGCTTTGAATGTATATAGTAAAGCGCTGGCGAGCGAAGTAGGCTCAAAAGGTATCCGTGTAAATGTAGTGTCGCCTGGTGTGGTTAAAACGCCATTGATGTTGGAGTTTATTGAAAACTTAGCAACATCTTCTCAGATAACGGTAGACGCTGCCTTTAAAGCTGTAATGGATAAAGTAGGTGTGGCCATGGGCCGAATGGCGGAACCTGAAGAAATTGCGGACCTCGTTGCGTTTCTTGCTTCCCCTAATGCAAATTATATCACCGGTGCTAATTATTCCGTTGATGGAGGCGCATCACCTACTGTTTAAGGGAAAATCATAAGCTTGTACATATATCACAGAACTAAAAAGATCCTTTTATCGCTTTTATGTAACAAAGGTGATGTGTTATTCCCGATCAGGAATTTTTGACATAAGAAACCCCGGGTTCCAACTCAAATGTTCCTGATCGGGAATATCTTCCTTAATTACTTATTTCTACAACTTCACATTCTCTCTTCATCAAGCTATATCCATCCGGAGAACATGTTGATAACATCATACATTCGTAGTAGATTCGATGTAGGTTCGATGTAGGTACGAGAAAAGGCCATTTTCTCGATCCTACAACGTGTTTACGCTGTATTTACGCTGTTTCTACGATGGATTCGCAATGTATTCCGAAGCTTTTCGATGTGTTTGAAGGTAATGTTCTGTTTAGGTTGGCAATCCTTCGCATGCTAGCTTTTTCCAATAATTTCCTTTCGGTGTTGAATTCCCCAGTCGGTAAGGTTATTGATTATCGTTCTTAAGGTTAGGCCGTGCTTGGTTAGTTCATATTGAACAGTAACTGGGTGGGTATCCAAAACAGTTCGTGCAATCAGTTTATTGGTTTCCAGTTCCCTCAATTCTTTGCTCAACATCTTGTTGGATATACCCGGTATATCATCCAGAATATCTGAGAATCTCCTTTTGTTGTAATGGCAGATCGATGAAAGGATATAAATCTTCCATTTCCCATTCAGCACGTCCATTGCATCATGAATTGCCCTCATTTGTTTTTTGCGATCTTCATCAAACTCCTTTTTACACTCATTCATGCTTATGGTAGTTGGTAACCTCAAGGTTACTGTTACTTTTTGTTACTCTGTATCAAAAGTAAACAAAACATATCTAGGTTTGCATCAGACAATAAAAAAATGAAATGAATAAGTTAAAAAACAAGGTAGCAGTAGTAACGGGGGCTTCAAAAGGAATAGGAGCGTCTATTGCTAAACATTTTGCTGCAGAAGGTGCGAAGGTAGTTGTCAATTATGCTTCAAGCAAAGAAGGCGCAGATGAGGTAGTAAAAGCCATTACTGATAATGGTGGCATTGCAATAGCTGTGCAGGGCGATGTATCAAAAGAAGGAGATGTAATCAAGCTGTTTAAAGAAACGAAAAGTGCTTTCGGTACTTTGGATGTTTTAGTAAACAATGCAGGTATTTATCTGTATGAACCTGTCGAAAATGTTTCGGCTGCGTCTTTTCATCAGCAATTTGATATAAACGTTTTAGGGTCTTTGCTTACGATTCAGCAATCGTTAAAACTGTTTAGTGATAAGGGAGGCAATATTATCAATATCAGTTCAGGAGCCAGTAAAACACCTCTTGCAACAGGATCAGTTTATTCTGCATCAAAGGCAGCTTTAGATGCCATCACTATTTCGTTATCGAAAGAATTCAGCGGTAGAAAAATACGTATCAATTCTCTTTTACCCGGCGTGGTGGAAACGGAAGGTTCGCGTAGTGCAGGCTTTATTGGTAGCGAGGCTGAAGCAAAGTTAGTTGCCAATACTCCGCTTGGCCGCACCGGACAGCCCGAGGACATTGCAAAGGCAGCCGTGTTCCTTGCTTCTGATGACGCAGCATGGATAACAGGAGAGATGCTCTCTGTTTCAGGAGGTATTTATGGTGTGTAAAATTTTGTGACGTTTAAATTGATTTAGTATGAGCAAATTGAAAAATAAAGTAACTGTAGTTACAGGCGGAAACAGTGGTATCGGATTAGGTATTGCTGAAGCTTTTAGAAATGAAGGAGCAATAGGTGCAATTACCGGAAGAAACGAGGCTACGTTAGACAGTGCAGTAAAGATGCTGGGTGAAAACTTTATTGGTATCGAAGGAGATGTAACGAAGTTTGATGACCTGGAAAACATATTTAGAAAGACTGCTGATAAGTTTGGAAAGATTGATGCGTTGGTAGTAAATGCAGGTGGTTATGTTGATGGTGTTCCATTGGCTTCTATCACGGAAGTTACTGAAGAGAATTATGACCGTTATATGGAGGTGAATTTGAAAAGCGTATACTTTTCGGTGAAGAAGTCATTACCGTATTTGAATGATGGTGCGTCTGTCATTCTTATCGGATCTACCGCAGCGCATCGTGCTGCACCTGGGATGACGATTTACGGAGCTGCAAAAGCTGCAGTCATTTCATTGGCTAAAGGTTTATCGCTGGATTTGTTGCCGAGGAAAATACGGGTCAACACGCTTTCTCCTGGCTCTATTGATACACCTGTTTTTGGAAAACTTGTACCTGAGGAACATATAAAACAGGCAAAACAAGCCTGGATAGATATTACGCCTTTGGGAAGACAAGGCCTTCCCTCAGATATCGGAAAGGCTGCCGTATTCTTAGCTTCTGATGATTCAGCTTTTATATTGGGCACAGAAATCCTAAGTGATGGCGGACTCACCAATATCAACCTGATGAAGTAATTTATTTGAGACTTCACTTTTATCACGCGTACTGATTCGAAATAAGAGGAGTCGGAACGCGAGATAGGAATCGCTCGCATATTTCACGATAGCTAGTGCGTTGTGAAATCACAAATACTGATCCGTGCTGTCTTACAACAGTTGGGAAGTATGATATAAAGAAAGGGCGGCCCTTTCGAGTCGCCCTTAACTAACCCAAACATTATTATTCGTTAGCTGCGTTAGGTTTCAGCAGCGGATTGGCATTTAATACACGATTAGGAATCGGGAAGATCGTCATGTCTTTTGAATCTTGTGGTTTATCCCACCACTCATCGCCAAAACGATTCCAGCGCACAAGATCCGTTCTGCGATGGCGCTCTCCAAGAAACTCCCTTCCCAACTCATCCACAAACTCATCGTCAGTAAGTTTTGCAAGGTTGGCTTCGTAGCTGTTCGCAGGCCAAATCGCATCAGGATAATTTCTCTTCCTGACAGCATCAAGCAATACTGCAGCACCACCTTTATCTCCCGCACGATACTTACATTCAGCCAGGGCGTAATAAATTTCTGCCAGTCTGATCTCGGGTGCTGAATTAAATTGAAATAAGTTGTGTGTTAAAGGAAGCCACGGAAACTTCAACAATCTGATTCCTGAATTTTCCTCTCCGGTTGTAACCTGAGATCCTTTAGCTAGTCCTTCTGCTCCTTCAGAAAATCTTCCTACCTGATCGACAAAAATTAATGGTTCTTCATTGTATTCTTCGGTTCCGTTAACAGGCGTAGTGGTGTAACCGTAGCCTTGTGCTTCATTAAATTCAAATTGTGGCCCCACAAGGAAGAAGCCTTCGTAGTCACCAGAGGTGGAGGTTGTTACGAATGGTTGTTTTCGTTTATCGCCATCAACGTATTTTGCAAAAGGCTTTCCTAATTTGTACGTGTACTCGTTGCCCTGGAGGTCGAGTGATGGTGTAAGGTGAATTCCATTATATCCACCCCAGTCGTTGTCCAGGCTGTACCGTGCCTGGTAATGCATCATGGCATTGTACATCCAACCGAATTCATAGTTGTTCTTTGAGTGAGGGAACTCAAGAATATTTTCTGGTGAACGATATCCATTAATTCCAGAGCGGAATGGTCCACGGTAATCAGGGTCGATGTTATAAGTCCCGTAAACACCATCGATAATTTCCTGTGCTATTTGTGAACATTCTGTATATCTCGGCGTGCCGATCCATGCTTCAGCATTTAAATAAAGTCGAACAAGTAAGGCAGCGGCTCCTCCCTGATCCCAACGACCGGCTCTTCCATTTTGGGGTAAGCCTGGTAATGATTCTTTCAATTCCTTCTCGATGTATACAAATACCTCTTCGGGTGACGATTGTGCTTTTACTTCACCCACGTTTTCAACAATTGGCACGGCGCGAAAGAAGTCGATGAGGAAGAGATAGAACCATGCGCGCAATGTTCTGAGTTCAGCAAGGTGCTGTGCTTTATCTGTTTCAGTTAAGCTAAGAGATGAATAATCCAGTTTCTGCAGGTCACCAATAATGAGATTGCATTGACCGATTCCCTGGTAAGGTCCAATCCACCCACCGTAGATATGACTATCGTCAGCGTTCCAAGCATGACGGTGGAGTCTTAGCCAATCGCCGCCATCAAAACCATGTTTACCTTTTTGTGTCCATACAAATTGGTCTGCAGTTAGTTCACTAATTGACCAACGGTCACCGTCCCATCCGGTCCAATGGCCATGTTCATACGGCCTTGTTACTGCAGCAATAACGGAGTTCTTATCCTGGTAGTAAGTATCTGAAGTTAACGTGTCAAACACCTCTTCATCCAGGTTTGTACAGGCTACTGTACATAAGCACAATACTGTAATTAACGATTTAAATATTTTCATAGCAGAATTCTTTAGTGATATGAACTTAGAATGTTACCTGAACGCCCAATGAGTAGTTTCTTACCACAGGGTAAACATTGAGGTCTCCAATACCAGGTTCGAGTCCTGTAATCTCAACAGTTGTAGGATCCAGACCGGTGTAGTCTGTAATGGTGAAAACATTTCGAACAGTAGCATATAACCTCAGGTTGGAAATAACACCATTACCAAATTGTGGTGACCAACCCAGCGTTAAATTGTCGAGTTTAAAGAAATCGCCGTTTTCGAGGAAATAGTCGGCGATTACTTTGCCAGACTTGATGTGTGCATTTCTGCCGTAGGCATCCTGAAGTAAGTTCACTGCTGGCTCGGCGGTAAGGCCATAGTACATCTGATACAAATTCAAAATCTTGTAATCAAATCGACCTCTGAAGTAGAGCGTGAGATCAAATTGTTTATAGCGGAAGTTATTTCCCCAGGCGATTTCATAATGTGGTGCACCATGGCCAAGGTATGTTTTATCAGTAGAGGTTCCGTTAGAAGCCAGAATTTTATCGCCACCTGCTCTTGCATCTTTCCATATCATGATGTTTCCGCTTTCGTCTACGCCTGCATATCGGTAGCCATAAAAGCTTCCTATCTCTATACCATCTTCGAGACGTTGTGCATTACCAGGATTTCCGGGTGAGGGAAGTCCGCGGCGTTCCATATATCCTTTGGTAAATGTTCCGTTGGAGAATTTATCCAGACGGGATTTTACATAGAACGCTGTAAGGTTAGTGGTGTAGCGAAAATCGCTTTTGTCTATGGCAACCCAGTTTATACCAAGCTCAATGCCACGGGCACTTGTAGTTGCTACGTTGGTAAAGATCTGATCGTGCAAATATGGAGGAACCGGTGCATCGTAATTGGTGATTACATCTTCGCTTCTGCGAATGAAGGCATCAATGGTTCCGGTTACTTTACTGCCGAACAAACCGAAGTCAAGACCAATGTTATACGATTTTTGTTTCTCCCACCTCAAGTCAGGGTTAGGGTTATTGGCTGGTCCATAAACTTGTATCCACTGGCCTTCGTCATTCTGCCAACGGCCGTAACCGGTATAACGAGAAAGTGATGAATAGCGAGGGAACCCGGAACGGCCATTAACACCATAACTTACGCGCAGTTTTAAGTCATCGATAAAACCTACGCTACTGATAAAAGGAAGGTTAGATAAACGATAGGCAAATGCTGCAGCGGGAAAAACACCCCATTTGTTGTCTCTTCCAAACTTGGTATTTCCTTCATAGCGCAGCGAAGCCATGAGCAGGTAAGTGTCATTAAAATTGTAATTGGCCCTGCCGAAAAAGGCAATTACTTTTTCTTTGCTTTTCCATGAATCCATACCAAGTCTTCCTTCCTCACGGTTCCATAATCCTGCATCTATATTGTTATAACCAAAAGCATCAGAGGGAAAGTCAGCATTTTCAGCATAGAAGCCTGCGTTGTTAAACTCCTGGTAAGAGTATCCGCCTAGCAACTTAATGTCATGCTGATTGAGTTGCAAGTTGTAATTACCTAACCATTCCAGTGTGTAATCGGTCCACTTTTCATTTTCAAGTCTGGCGCGTCCTGTTCGGTTGTTGTCTATCGATTCCTTAGCGTCTGAGGTGTAGTATTCTCTTTTTAGTTCATCGTGGCCTTGTCTTGCTATCTTTAGTTGTGTGTTAAGATTTTTGGTTAGGTTGAGCTGAACGTTTAAATCGATGATCGTGTATTCCTGGTCTGCACCATTTTCCCGGGTCTTTAAATTTTGCACAGGATTATAAACATCATATCCAAACATCGGTGCATACTCAGAAGGATTATTTGGATCATATACAGGTAATGTTGGGTTAAGCTTAACAGCTTGCTGAAATACACCATAGTTTGTGTATTCTTCTTTAGCATTGCGATAGGAGATGTTTCCGTTAAACAGAAGTAGTCCTTTTAAAGCTTTTTGCTGGAAGTTGGTTCTGATACCATATTCTTTTCTATCTGAAGCGATATCGATACCGGACTTCTCGCGATAATTACCCGAGATTCTGAATGTACTATTTTCTGTTCCGCCACCCACAGCCAGTGAGTGATTTTGACCAAAGTTGTTGGTGCGAATCAATTCGTCATACCAGTTTGTTCGTGCGCCACGATCAATATCTCTGTTGTTAGCAACAAACTCTTCAGGTGAAAGTATATCAGGTTTGGCAGCTACCTTATCATGATCGAAGAAGCTATCATAGGTTACCGCTACTTTACCTGCCTTCCCTTGTTTAGTAGTGATGAGGATAACCCCGTTGGCACCTCTCGAACCATAGATTGCAGCTGCGGAGCCGTCTTTCAATACAGTGATCGATTCAATGTCCTGCTGTGCAACGTTTCTTAAATCTCCACCTGGCATGCCGTCAATGATAATCAGCGGGCCATTACCTGCATCAATGGATGCAGCTCCGCGTACCTGAATATCAGTTTGTCTGTTCGGATCGCCTGCTGCGGGATTTGATATGGTCACTCCAGGTACTTTGCCATCAATCATTTGTAATGGGCTGTTGAAGGCACCAGGCAAAAGATCTTTGTTGCTTACTGTAGCAACGGCACTGGTCAGATCTTTCTTTTCCTGCGTTCCGTATCCTACGACAACTACTTCCTGTAACGAGACCAGATCTGACTGAAGCTGCACGTCGAGAACACTTTGATTATTTATGCTTACTTCCTGAGAGGCAAAACCAATAAATGAAAATACAAGAACAGTGCTTCCGTCAGGTACGGATATAGCATACACCCCCTCACTGTCTGTGGTAGTACCTATCGTAGTGCCCTTTACGAGTACATTAACTCCAGGAAGAGGAACATTGTTTTCATCTGTTACCCTTCCTGAAACTCTTGTTTCCAAAGTAGCACTGCCAATCGTCCTAGTCTCCTTATCAGTTGCGTCTCCCTCTCCATATACATTTATGGCAGAAACATCTTTATTGGGAAATGGTCCTTTTATTTTCTTTAGCACGATTTGTGTTCCTTTGATGGTCCAGGTTACATGCGTATCTCTGAACAGCTCTTCCAGCGCGATATTAATCGATACCTCCTTTAATGAGAGATTCACCTTGCGCGTAACGTCAACTGCTTTGTGGTTATAAAAGAACCTATAAGGTGTTCTGTCCTCAATGGTATTGAGAACATCTTTCAGCATCGTTCCTTCAAAATTCAGGGTTATTTTCTCGGCTTTTCCAGTGGTATCGGCTTGAACTTGCGCTACTTGCAGACATGTGATTAACAACAGTAGCATGGCAATTTTAGATTTTAAGCGCGAAAATCCTTCCATGGCATGGCCAGGGCCAAACCGTAAAATTTTTTTCATATTTTTACAATTGGTTAATAATGAGTAGAAAAATTATTAATCGGCTGTGACATCTATCCCTGATGCCGACAGCGGAAGTCGGTACGTGCTGCGAACACTACCGACTTTTAAACTGTATCTTATATCTTATTATTCATAAAGTTTAGATTTTGGTTTAGGTTTTAATCGTTGCAGAAAAGACCAGATAAGATTACCTCGTCTCCTCTGATATCATATTCAATTCCGTCAGATGCTTTAAAAAGTTCAAGCACCTCTACCAATGTCAGGTTATCTATCTTCGCGAAGAATCTGCACTTCAGTGCCCTCTTATCTTCAACAACAAATTTTATATTATACCATCGTTCAAGGGCAACGATAATGTCAGATAAAGGCTGATCTTCAAATACTAACTTTCCGTTAGTCCAACCCACGTAAGCATCTGTATTTTTTTTATTGTCGAGTAAAATGTTGTGGGTAGACTTATCGAACACCGCTACTTGATTAGGTGCCAGTGTAAGTTCTTCAGATGATTCTTCATTGGCACTCAGTGTAACCTTTCCTTCGACTAGCGTAGTTTGAATGAAGTTGTCATTATTATATGATTTTACATTGAAGGAAGTTCCCAATACTTTTACCATGATGCCATTGGTGCGAACGATAAATGGTTTTGCGCGATCTTTAGTGACACTAAAAAATCCCTCACCTTCAAGGAAAACCTCACGTGTATTCTTGTCGTCGAATGAATTGGGAAATGACAATTTACTTTCGGCGTTGAGCCAGACTTTCGTTCCGTCTTCAAGCGTAATAATGGTGCGCTGTCCTTTACCTGTTGCCTGGTGGTTGTAGTCGTTACTTCCGGGAATTAAGCCTGAATTGCCAGCAAAATAAAAAATCACGTAAGTGCTAACAGTTAACAGAACTAATGCTGCTGCAATATTCCACCATCGCTTTCTGTTTGCGGGCTCGGATAAGGGCGGGGAAGATGGAATCACTGTGAGATGTGAACCATCAGGACGACCTGAAATAGATTGATCTATTCTTTTCTTTAGGTTGCTGATGCGGGATTCGAAGATATCCTCCTCCCTGAACTCCAATACTCTCAGAAATTTTCTGGCTTCTTCTATCTCGGGCTGCTTGTCGGGATATTGCGCGAGAAACTCATTCCAAAAAGTGTTAAGGTTCCCGTCAGGAGAATACACCCATTTCTGAAAGAGTTCGTCCTTGATAAAATCGCCGGCTTTGTAGTTCTGGTATTTCATGCTGCAGGGGCTTTGAGCCTCTCTATACAGCTAGAAGCAGTCGCGCTGATTTTTACACCATTTTTTTTCTACTTTTTTACAATTTGATGTTACTCCGCAGAATATCAATGGCTTTTCCGATAAGATTATAGGCTGATTTGATCCCCAGATTCATTATCTCTGCGATTTCTTCGTAAGATACTTTCTCGTAAAATTTAAGATAGACGGCTTCTCGTTGTCTTTTGGTAAGCAACGATAACGCCTTAGATAACTTATCTCTTTGCTCGAGCGAGACCTGATCCTGAATTATTTTAAACTCTTGTGAAAACTCTACTTCCAGTTCGTAGTCTTCAAGTGTGCTCTCATCTACTATAATTTCGTTTATCCCGGCAAGGTTTCTAACAATCTTTCTGCGTAAGCTTTTTAGTAAATAGAATTTGATACTTGTAACATCTGATATTGATTCTCGTCTATGCCACAGCTCTACAAATAAATCTTGTATCGAATCCTCAACTACTCCTGTATTCTTTGTGATTTTAGCTCCGTATGCGTAGAGCAGTCGAACGTATTTTTCAAATACATAGTCAAGGGCTTTTTTATCTCCCTGTTTAAACAACTTCCATATGTCGCTGTCAATTTTCTCCTGGCTGGTCCCCGATTTATATAAATACGGAGACTCAGGCAATGACGAAGCCTGAAGATGTTCTTCCGATTTAAGCGTAGGTTCCACGAAACTTGAACTGGTTTAGGTAATTCGAAGTTAGAGAAATACTTTAGGTTTGCAAACGATTTAATCGCGGAAGGCAAAACACGAGGTTTACATCAATGTTTCAAGCAATGTTAAAGCTGGTATAAGGAGGGTGTGTGTTGTGTGTGCTTTAATCTCTCACAACGTGTACGCACTTGCTTCTTAAGAGGGAAGGTATGCGTTGTGCGCAATTCCCCTGAGTCATCAGATTTATGCTAAAGATGAGCAAATGCTCTTTTGGTTCTCGCCGCCCGGAGCTCATTAAAACTTCTTCTCCTATTACATACACAAGGTCTTCACTTGTTCTTCGTATAGATTTTAGTTCTCTGGAAATGTTTATAATGTTGCTTCTATCAATCTTTTGATCCAGATCCTTTCCTGAAAACTGTTTTAGTGCAACTCTGCCTGTACTGTAAAATGCTTTGTATTCTTAGTTTCTGCCACCGCGATTTCGTTTTGCAGGATCAATTGCTGAGGATCGGCTGTAAAAGAAATGTTTGTGTTTATGCCTGCAGCGTGTTGATTCCTGTGAAAAGGGTAAGGATTGAGAGTATGCTTTTCATTTAGGTTTTATGAAAATAACCTAATGAACAATGTTTAATTGTGTTGATATAATTTAAAATGATTACGTCAATACACTTAACCCTTCCTGAAGCACTCTTAATAGCTTTTTGTTGTTACATTTCTTTATGGTAATAGCCTGGCACCGATTAAACTCAGCGAATTTTATAATTGCTTTGATAAGTTTATTTAATGTTGTTCCTGCTATATCGACAGATTCGAAATGCAGGTTATTGATCATTAATACTGATTTCTTTCGGTCTGCTTTAGAATCCATACGCGCAATAAAGGTGTCTCCTGCAAGTATGGGTAAAGAGAAGTATCCATACTTTCTTTTTGCCTCCGGTACAAAGCATTCTACCTGGTAGTCAAAGTCAAAGAAGTCTTTCAGTCGGTGCCTGTAAACATTTAAGGGATCAAACGGTGAAAGAATAAATACCTCCTCTGATAAAGCAATCTTCTTGTTTACATATTCCGGCAACATGTAGAGCGGTGATGATTTAAAATTCTTAATATCTACGCTACAAACTTCTCCTGCTTCAACAAGTTTCTGCAGTTCGGTTTTTACAGTATGCTTTACGTATCGCCCCCGAAAGGCAATCTCTTTCTGGTAGGCTATACCAAGGGCTTTTAATGATCTCATGATTAAATGCCGGGAGTATGCTTCTATCGTTACATTTGTCGCATCTACATCAGGTGGCAGTACATTTTCCGGCAGGTCATATATTTTTTGAAAGTCCTTTCTTTGTACAACCATCAATCTTCCATCAAGGTGCAGCCTTTCCAACGCAACCTTTGATGGACGCCAATCCCACCAACCTGTACTTTTGGTAACGCGATCATTTTCGAAGTCTTTTGCCATAAGAGGTCCTTCTCTCCCAATTCTGTCGAGCACATTTCTCATGAGGTTTATTTCTGCCTGAGTTAACGATTTTCTTCTCGCCGCAAAGCTTTCTTTTACGGGTAACGAGAAACGGAAATCATGCATGGGGAGATAGCCTGCGGCGTAGGTCCAGAACTCAAAAATTCGCCCTTCGGTTTGAAGTTGATCCAGCCACTCGGGTTTATAATCAGGTACGCGTGATGCAATGGTATGATGATGTGCCCGCTCGATAACATAGTTTGAATCGAGCTGTACAAAACCAAGGTGATCTATCAATTTAAACACTGCCTCTATGCCCTTGCCAAACTGTGCCCGTTTTGATAGTCCGGCAGCGTGAAGAATTATTTTGCGTGCTTGTGATTTTGAGAGAACAACTGATTCCATATCATGAATTAATAACTTTTTCTACTTATAGAAAAGCATCTCAATGTCGTATATGGAAACAATACGAATAAAGTTATAAACTATTTGGATTTAATCAGGCAGCGGAAATAGTAATTCAAATGTGGTTCCAATTAATGGTTTGCTATGCACCTCAATAATGCCTGAATGGTTTTCCATTGCTTTTTGCACAATGGCTAACCCAATCCCCGTGCCTTCATACTCCTGTTTAGGATGCAGCCGATGAAAAACATGAAAAATTTTCTCTGCATGTTGCTGATCAAATCCAATCCCATTATCCTTAACGGCAATAGCCTCATACATTTTTCCTGCCCTGCTAGTTCTTTTATACCTGATTTCTATTATTGGAGCTTTATTTGGAATTTGAAATTTGATACTGTTCGATATCAGGTTTTGGAATATCTGTCTTAGTTGCGTTTTGTCTGCGTTAATAATTGGTAAGACGTCTGCTTCAATAGTTGCTTTTTTCTCTTGGATTAAACGTTCAAGATCATTTTGTACTTCGCTTATTATGGTATTTAACGACACATTTTCAAATTGTTTTTTACCATTACTGATTTGCGAATAAATCAATAAATCGTTAATCAATACCTGCATCCGACCTGCAGTTACGCTAATCTTTTCCAGATAACCGTTTATTCCCGTACCAATTTCATTGCCAAAACGGTTTTGTATTAAATTACCATAAGTAATGATTTTCCTTAAAGGTTCGTTTAAGTCATGCGAGGCAACATATGTAAAACCAGATAATCGTTCGTTTGATGCTTGAAGTTCATGAATTGCGTTCTTTAGGGGCGTGATATCATTAAAAGCAATTACAATTTGGTTTGCTGTTACTTTGTTAACTGAAGTATCGTACCACCGGTCTATATTATCCCCTTTATAATGAAGTTCTTCCCTTATAGCCTTGCCGGAATGTAATACCCTGCAATTTCTTGCAAATAACCCCAATGGTACTGTACTGGGAAAAGTTTGAATAAATGACTTTCCTACGAGTTCTTCTCTTTGTTTTCCTGACATTCTGCAGAATATATCATTCACATGAGATATAATAAAGTCTACAACCCTATCATTTTCATCCCTTACTGCATCTAATGTATAAACCCCATTAATAGAAGAATTTAACATGAGGTTTAAAAGGTGAGATTGTTCCTCGATTGTCTTCTCTTTTTCCTTTAAAACAGTTATGTCAACGAAATTTGATACTAGCCCGTCATCTAATTTTGATAATGATACTTGGAACCATCCATTTCGTTTGCCCTTGTTAAGAAGAAATGTATCAGTATAGATGTTACCTGTTTCAATTACTTTCTTATGCAGTTTAAAAAATTCAGATGACCTTAAATCTGGTACTTCCTCACATAAATTTTTACCTACAATGTCATCTGGTAAATCAGCAATCTGTATTCCCGGTGGATTTGCAAGTACAATCTTTAGATCTGTTATTTGGTCATCCATATCTCTCACCGCTGTTGCAGCCATAATTCCATTAGTAGAATGTCTTACTACGCGGTTATACCATGCGGCTTGTGCGGCTAATTTTTCTGTGAACTGCTTTGTTTCATTAATATTTAAGTACGTCGCAATAATTTTATCTTCATCTACTTTATCTACGGTAAGCAGGAACCAACCTCCAAATACTTCCAGGTAAATTTCCTGGTTAAATCGTTCACCTGTTTCAACTACAGAAGCAAGGACATCAATTAATCCGTTTGTACGCACCGCCGGATGTAATGTACAATAAGTCAATGTTTGTATTTCTTCTTTTGGCCTTTTCAAATCATTTGCGATCTTCTCATTTACCATTAAAAGCGCAAAGTCTACGATTTTAGAATTCATGTCCCGCAAAGCCTGGCAAAACACAATGCAGGTAGGAGAATTATTAATGATCTTGTTAAGTAAAACAGCTTGTTGTTCTCTTTCTTGTTCAGCCCTTACTTCTGTCGTGCGGTCCCGAGTAATGCTAAGGATACCGTTCACTACTTTGCTTCTTTGAACGTTAAAATACTTGTCAAATCCTGGGCTATAATAAGTAAACTCAACAGGATCACCGCTATTCCAAACCTTTAAACACTGTTCAAAAATGTGTTCTATAGATGTTCTATCCATCAGGCCGGAAGTGAGCAGGGTAGTGCCAATAATTTTAGATCGCTCCTGACCTAAAATTTTACTTGCTGCAGCATTGCAGTATCTAACATTGAAGTCTATAACTAAACTTTCATTGGCATCGCTAAAAATGGGACTAAACCATACAACAGAATCAGGTTGATGACTAAAGAGTTGTGAGATTAGTTTCTCATCCATTGTTTCCATTGTCATAAATACGCCTTCTTCAAAAGTCCATTAAATAGAGAACATTCTCGCAATATCGAAAAAATTATAGCCTTAATTAATAAAGCAGCTTTTTATTTAAATGTTGGTTAACGATTTCTTCCAGATCCTGTAGTGTCAAGTCTAAATAGTCAAGTAGCCCGCTTAAGAGTTCACTTCAAATGGCTTTCGGAAAATTTATTTGTTTAATGATTGGTGATGTCTTTTAGACAAGGAGAAATGGTGTTATTAATTCCGAAGTCTACTAACACATTCTAATAACATGCTATCCTCTGTTTTGTTATTACATTTTTTAATTACTTCACTACTAAAGTTACAACAATATTGTTGCGCGTAGCATTTGAATAAGGACAAACAGCATGTGCTTTTTGCGTCAGCTCTTCTGCTTTTGCTTTGTCTACGCCAGGTATTTCAACCTCCAGTGTTACCTCAAGACCAAAGGCTCCGCTTTCCTGTTTCAAAAGGCTTACCTCCGCCGCAACGGATGTTGTGCCAGCTTGTACTTTTTCGGCACGTATTACATGACTCAATGCACTATCAAAACAGGCCGCATAACCTCCTGCAAATAAAATCTCAGGATTGAGATAACTTCCTGAAGGGCCACCCATTTCTTCTGGAACACGGACATCGATATCAAGTGTGCCATCTGCTGATTTTACATGGCCACTTCGGCCGCCTGTTGCTGTGGCTTTCGCTGTATATAATTTTGCCATTATTGTTCTTTTGCGTTTATAATGTTGATTCTATAACAATCTTGCCACAACAGTGTTTCAATAATTTTCGGAATAAAGACTGTCTAAGTAATTTTAATACCGAAGCAGCTTGTAAACCAGCCTGTTATATTTTTCGTATATATAAATTATTCTTTCCTCTATGAAACTTACAACATCTAAAGGACTACCATCAATAGCAGAGTTAAAAGACATTCTCAGGCAGGAGTTTTCTTCTGATTATTCTTACAGGCTGTTTGGGCTCGGAAAAGAAAAGACTCTTATAGTAGGAAAATCTCCTTTGGTTGGAGCGCAAATTTCTATACATGAAAATGAGGTTACCATACAACCTACGCCGCCAACATTACCAGCAGCTTTCTTTGTGTCGTTTGTCAGTATGACTGAATTTGTTGTTTTGCTTTTGCTCTTTGTAGGTATCAAATTAAAATCTCCATGGAAGGAGTTTGAAAGAGATATAAGCAAATTTCTTTACAAGAAATACAATTAGCTATTGGTATAGATATAGGTGATAGACTTTTGGTTCGTTTGTAAATATCACTACATTTAACCCATTAAAATCTCTTTATAAATATTGATCTATTAACGCCGGAGCAGCTCCGTGCAATAAACCGCTCTGACCAAGAGAGCTGAACATAATATTGTCAATTTTATAAAAGATTTAAATGAACCCTATCAATAAAATTGCCGTAATCGGCGGCACAGGTAAAGCAGGAGTGTTCCTGATCAAATATCTTCTTCAACAAGGCTATATTGTTAAAGCACTTGTTCGAAATCCAGCAAAGCTCAATTATCAACATCGTCATATTGATTTGATTACTGGAAATGTTACAAGCTACGAGAATGTGAAAAGTCTGATCACAGGATGTGATGCTGTTATCAGTACTTTAGGGCTGGGTTCTCCTCCAAGTGAGGCTACTGTTTTTAGTGAGGCAACAAGAAACATACTCCGGGCAATGACTAGCACTGGAGTAAAGCGGTATGTTGCAATTGCAGGTTTAAATGTTGATACGCCGGGAGACAATAAAGGACCTGAGACAAAGGCTGCGACGCAATGGATGTATAGCCACTATCCTGACTCCACCAAAGATAGACAGCTTGAGTACAACTTGTTACGAGATAGCAGCGTTGAATGGACTTTGGTAAGGCTTCCGATAATTGAACAGACTGATGTAGAATCGGAAATAGCTGTCTCCCTTAAAGATTGCCCTGGTCAAAAGGTAAGTGCGACTTCACTGGCTCTTTTCCTCATTAGTCAATTGAAAGATAAGACTTACATAAGAAGCGCTCCGTTCATTGCTAATGTCTAAATTAAAAAAAAACAGTGGGCTTAGGCTCACTGTTTCTCCGGGGTTTTAGTTCAATCCTTCAACACTGAAGTAAGCTGTGCGTAAAATTCAGTAGATTGTTCATACATCGGAAAGTGTCCTGAATTATTTATCCAAATTACTTTAACAGATGGTCGGAGTAGTTGCAGTTCATAGGTGCAAAATGCAAGCACGTCCTGTCTTCCGCAAACAATGTGAATAGGACCTTTATAATTATTAAGCGATGCAGATACATCAAAATTCTTTTGCATATCCTTTAACATGAGTTGTTGCATCTGTGGATATTGCTTTACCTCAATTTTATTGAATAATGAATCCAGCTTATTTTTATCATAGATATAAGCCAGGCGTGCTGTTTTTCTGAAGGTAATTGAATCGCTTTTAGAGGCAGTTCCCTTTTGACGCTTCTCGGATAGTGTCATTAGAGTTTCTAGCTCGTGCTTGCCCAACCTTGACGAAATGTTAGCCTGCAGCACAGCGAAGTTCTTGCTCCATTGATTGTATGGGCCGGGCGATAGCAAGTAAAGTGATTCTACCCTTTGCGGGTTTAGTGCTGCAAAGTTCATCGCAAGCATTGCTCCCCATGAATGGCCAATAATCTTTGCCTTCTTTACATTCAGGTGATCGATTAAATTTTTTAAGTCAGTGGTAAGGGCTGAAACATTAATGGTAGTGGAGTCAAGTTTGTTGGGTATGCTTCTTCCCGTTCCGCGTTGTTCAGGGAGAATAACGGTGTAATGCTTGCTCAACGCTATTGCTACATCGCGCAGTTGACTGCAATCATTTCCTGGCCCTCCGCTAAGAAGAAATATCACTTCACCTTTTCCATACTTCTGGTAGTACAATTTACCGTAATCGTAGTTTATGAAGAACGATTCCTGTGCAAAGGCAGAACGCGTAAGCGCTATTACGAACAAGAAAATATTAGCGGATCTTATCATCATTACGTGAGGAATATTATGGACGAAGGTATTACACTGCTACCATTAAACGTAATAATAAAGTAGAAGGATTACTAGTGATGATAACTGTTGTTTCCTTCTATAAATATAAAAAAAGGGGCATGTTCTGCCCCCTTTACTTTGTAATAACATCAATACTATGAAGTTTGAACCTCATTGATGTTTTTTATGCCTGGAATGTTCTTCTTTGCATATTCGGTAGCCTTATCAGTAAGGTCCTTAAGTGATTCACCGGCAGAGCTTACAAATTCCTTTCCCTGATCGCTGTAAAGAAAGTAAGCTATTGCTGCACCTATTGCTGCTCCACCTACGGCAGCAAGTAATATTCCATTTTTATTCATGACTATTTTCGTTTTATTACCTGCCTCTTGGATTTAAAACTTAGTGCCATCCAATAGTGTTGCTTCTGAAAGTGGCTGTAACATGCTGTATTAACAGATAAAATGTATTAGGGCCGGATGTTGCGCTACCATCTAAATACCTGTTCTTTCGTGGTTTTGATTTGAATTCCCTGATAATACACGGGTTATGCAGTACGCGCTGGAATCCATAACGAACCAGACATTCTTTATTTTCTTCAGAAAAGACTTCCATATTACATGTGTGAAGTTTCACCTACGTATCGTCTGGTAGCCAAAGTACAGTACTATATCTTTGACATAGTCATTCTGTAAAACAGTTTGATGAGTATGGCACAGTAAACCCCACTAGTCCCCACTATTTACATGAGAAAGCATTGGAAGGATAGTACCATTAACTATACAATTCTGTCTGTTGTTTCATTGATTATTCTTGTTTCGTTTGTTGTAACTGCAGTGACTAACCCACTGAAGATAAAGCAGTACTTTACAAATTCCCGTTAAGGATCCCACCTTCCTCCTTTGGTGAGTTGATTGTTCTTTAGTAACACACTTCTTAAATACAGTTGTGCAGTATACGTATTACGTGTCAGTAATTTATTTAATAATTGTTAGATACTTTCTCTAATCCGTATTTTAACGACTTGTATTCCCTTTGTAAAGTTTTTTCCTGAACCAATTCGCAAGATTAACCAGGAGGATTAAAGCAGGCACTTCAATGAGAGGACCAACAACTCCTGCAAAGGCTTGTCCAGAGTTAATACCATACACGCCTATAGCAACAGCAATGGCCAATTCGAAATTGTTGCCTGTGGCAGTAAAAGATACAGAGGCGTTCTCCTCATAGTTCGCGCCGAGTTTCTTGGCCAGCATAAAACTTAAAATGAACATCACAACAAAGTAGATAACAAGTGGTAACGCAATTCTTAAGACGTCCATTGGTACATGTATAATCATCTTTCCTTTAAAGGAAAACATGATGACAATAGTGAAGAGTAGCGCAATTAGGGTTAAGGGACTGATTTTAGGTATAACCTTCTCCGTATACCATTTCTCACCCTTTGCTTTTATGAGTATGTATCGCGTGAGAAAGCCGCCAATGAAAGGGAAACCAAGATACAGGAATACGCTTTCTGCCACGTCACGCATACTTACATTCACTATTGATCCTTCAACACCAAAATAGGGAGGTAATACAGCGATAAAAAGCCAGGCAAAAAAGCTATAGAACAATACCTGGAAGATACTATTAATAGCAACTAAGCCTGCTGCGTACTCTTTATCGCCCTTTGCCAGGTCGTTCCATACCAATACCATAGCAATACAACGTGCCAATCCAATTAAGATCAACCCTATCATATAATCTGGGTTATCCCCGAGAAAAGTAATTGCAAGGATGAACATAAGGATAGGACCAATAATCCAATTAAGAACCAATGACAGGGAGATTACTTTAAGATTTTTGAATACCCTCCAGATGTATTCATATCGCACTTTCGCAAGCGGAGGGTACATCATAACAATGAGGCCGACGGCGATAAGAACATTTGTTGTGCCCATCTGAAACCTGCTCATAAAATTTTCTACAGGTAGAAAATTTCCCAATGCTACTCCAGTAACTATGGCTACGAAAATCCAGAGCGTAAGAAAACGGTCAAGAAAACCAAGTTGCTTTTGTTTACTCATATTCAAGCAGGAAATTTAACTTGTGAAAAAGCAAACAGAATCTCTGTACCTATTTGGTCAACTCTTTCTTTATATTTCATTGCTTCCAGGGGGGTATCGTCAAATATTTTGGGATCATCGTAGGTAATGGCAATGCGGGCAGAGGCTCCTGGTATAAAGGGACAGTTTTCATCAGCGTGAGAACAGGTCATTACCGCAGCAAAATCATTACTATTGTTTATCGGGTCGCTGTACTTTTTTGAAAAAGCCTCTATGCCTGGAGCTTCTTCTGAAAAGATAACAGTATACACAGGGTTTTCGCCATCACTAACCTTGGAAATTGCAAAGCCTGCTTCCTGCATGGCCTTCACAGCACGATGGTTAAAAGCAGTGGCTTCTGTGCCTCCCGAGTAACAAGTTACCCCAGGTATACAGTAATAGTAGGCTGCGGTTTGTGCCCAGAGCTGTGAAAGATGACTTCTGCGTGAATTATGGGTACAGATAAAGTTCAGATCTATATTCTTGCTCTGTTGAAGTTTGTTTTCAATAAACAACGTAAGTTGCTTCAGTATTTGTTTTCGTTCGACCGAAATCTCATCGAAGTGTTTTATAAGACCTTCTACAGTCGGCACCAGGGATGGTAGTAATACCGATTTTTTTATTGATGTCATTATTGGTGTATATAAAGTAGTGTTTAACAGTTATTGGCAGCAACCAGGTCTACAACATGTTTCTTTTTTAGCATACACCGTTATACTAAAGATTCCTGTTTTACCTGCGTTGAGGTCTTTGGCTTGCACTGGTGTAACAAAATTTAGTAAAATCTCTTCCGGCAGAATTATTGGCTTTTCCTTTTGTATAGTAATGTTAGTAAACCCGGCTTGTTTAATTATTCCTAAATATTCATCTTTTTGAATGGCCCCTGCTACACAACCTGCATACATTTCAGCAGACTGCTTTAAGCCATGAGGAAGGTCTCCCATCAATACAATATCAGAAACACTGAAGTGCCCATCTTTCTTTAGAATTCTGAATATCTCTGAGAAAGCTTTTCTCTTGTCGGGTACCAGGTTCAATACACAATTGCTTACAACTACATCAGCAACTTCTCCGGCAAGTGGCATGTTTTCTATATCGCCCTGCCTGAACTCAACATTCGTATAATTTAGTTTCTGCGCGTTAAGCCTTGCTTTCTCAATCATTGTATCGGTAAAGTCTATACCGATAACCCTTCCGCTATCACCAGTAACAGCCCTTGCAACAAAACAATCATTGCCAGCTCCGGATCCGAGATCAACAACTGTATCACCTTCTTTTATATTTGCAAATTCCGTTGGTAAACCACATCCCAGGCCAAGGTCGGCTTCGGGCACGTATCCCTTTAGTTCGGCATAGTCATCAGCCATAATGCTGTAGTCTATGGTAGAGCAACAAGCTGAACCACAACAACTCGCACTGTTAGTTTCTTTACTTTGTTCAGCAATCTGTCTGTATTTTTCCTTGACAAGTTCCTTTAACTGTTCTGATGTTTCTGTGTTCATAATTTACTTTTTGAGTTTATCGTAATATTGCGATGAGATAGGGTAAAAAAATATCAGCAACAACTGTTGCCTTTATAGCTTTGGAACAGCTCAAGCAATACCTTGCTGGCCTTACTCCAATTTTTTTCGTCAATACAATAGCAAACACTTGGCCCTTCAATGTCACCCTTTATAAGGCCCGCCTTTTTTAATTCACTTAAATGTTGAGAAACCGTTGATTGAGATAAAGGTAGTTGGTCAACGATATCGCCACATACGCAGGCTTTTGTCTTTATTAGGAATTGAAGTATTGCAATTCTTGCAGGATGCCCCAACGCCTTTGCAATGGAGGCGAGTTCATTTTGCGCTTTTGTAAATTCTTCTGCTTTTGTCAATCCCATAGATATTCACATTATCGTAATATTACGATTAAAGGTTTCAATATCCTGAAAAAAATGTAATCATTGATTTAAACCATGGTATTTCCCGCCTTCTCTCAGAGTTTGAAGCTCCTTTTAGTCTTAGACCTTAAAATAACGGCCAATTAGAAGATGATCGATCCGTTTGTCCTCATTTCCTGAAAAAGTCATTCTGTCCTTAAAATAGACCCCTTATTACCTCTGTCTTGGCGTATTCCTTTATGGAATGCCATGCATTTTACCTACCCTAAAGGTTCTTCAAACCCGTTTTTAAGGGCTGTTTAACCCTACAGCGAACTAAATGTAATCAATAGGTAAGTTATAGTTGACCCGTAGATAACCCGTCTCTTTAAGGTACGGGTTATCTACGGGTTATATACGGATTATATACGGGTTATCTACGGGTTATCCTGTGGTAAAACGGCGGGCAAACAAGGATTGAACCTTGGTTAAACCCTGGATTAAACCAGGGAAAAAACAGGGTTTAAAAGGGAGAATTTTTGGAAAAAGGGGATGTTGCGGTGCTAAGGACGCGTGAAGCGGAGGAAAAGTTGAATGCTTTGGTATTAACCCTATTTGCTAACCCACCTGGTTATACAACATGGTTTGTGGAGTTATAAATGTGGGATATCAGGCTGAAACATGAAAAAGAAAAGTACCGAAAGTATAGGCCGGGCGTTACCCTATAAGCTCTTCCAAGTATTATTGTGTTGAAGTGATTTTTTTTTAATTTTTTTTCCTCAGCGATTAGAAGCAGGCCTTTTCATCTGAAAGGAGTTGAAATTACTTTAAAACTGCATGTTAAAAACTGTGCCATAGCCGTTTAGTGGCATCATTGTTTACAAGAAAACGATAGACAAGATTTACGCTAACCGAAACGTTGTTTTCTTCTCTAATTGAGAATGTTATCTTCGTTAATCCCCCAGCAGAGTAAACCGGTTCTCCCGCTTCCGGTAGTTGTTTTAACATGAAAACCTTTTACGGGGCTTACATTACTTATGAAAAACACGTACGAGCAATTAACTGCTGTAGTTGGTACAAGAGATAAAAAATTGAATATACTCGTACCTGTCACTTATAGAGATCTCCGAG